>NZ_JAVRIF010000002.1:0-594193 GCF_031846185.1 Thalassotalea castellviae | reverse complement strand
CTTTTGATTACCCGCATGCGATGTTTTTTCTATCAAGATATAAAGATATGTCAGTGTGAAATACACGCTCGACATGAAAGAGACCTCTTGTTGCCTACAGCATAGTGATCATATTTCTGGGACGGAAAGCCTGTTTCTGTGCTTGAAACGCTGAACAGCTAGTTCTATAAGTATCCCTGCTTTCGAAACATTCGGCCTTTCATGTAAGTAAATTGTGATGCCACTGATAAAAAGTATCTGAGTGTGCTTGTCATTAGATGAGAGTAGGATATTGCTAGGCTTTTATACCAGCAAATTTTTAGCCAAAAAATCACTCTAACCGTTGGCTTTTCCAAAAGTAATACTTGTTCTAACTAGGTTCAAATTTAGATTTAATCAATACATGAAAAGATATATCGGTTAAAATAAAGGAATGAATAAAATGACTACGTTGGAATATTTGTGACAGATACAAGTAAACGACTCAATAAATTTATCAGTGAATCAGGTTATTGTTCGAGAAGAGGGGCTGACAAATTAATAGAGGAAGGCCGAGTTAAAATAAACGGTTTGATCCCTGAGCTTGGTACTAAAGTATACCCAGGTGATAGCGTATCTGTTGATGGTAAAAAAATTGGGGCTATGCCTGCGAATAAATCTGATCGTGTTTATATTGCTTATCACAAACCTATCGGTATTACTTGTACGACAGAAAAACATGTAAAAGGCAATATCATTGACGCTATTGGTCACAAAGAACGTATCTTTCCTATAGGTCGTTTAGATAAACCTTCTGAAGGTCTTATTTTCTTAACGAGTGACGGAGATATAGTGAATAAAATTTTAAGGGCTGAGAATGCTCATGATAAAGAGTATATTGTTACTGTTGATAAACCTATCAGTGAACGCTTTGTGCAACGTATGTCACGCGGTGTACCAATTCTCGGCACCATTACTAAGCCTTGTATCGTAAAGCCACAAAGTAAATTTGTTTTTAGAATTATTTTAACTCAAGGTTTGAACCGCCAAATAAGACGTATGTGTGAGTATTTAGATTATGAGGTAAAGAAATTAAAACGCTCTCGGATAATGTCTGTCGAGCTGGGAAAATTAAAACCTGGTGAATGGCGAGATTTAACTGCTCAAGAGATGAATGAAATTAATCGTGCGGTGGCGACATCAACTAAAACAGGGAAAAGCGTTGAAAATACCTCCGATAGCCTACTTTCTGTTGAATCGCCAAATAATAAAAGTACAACCAGAAACGGCAAAGTAATTTTCCATAATAAAAAGGTAAATAAACCGAGTGCTAAAACTCGGTTAACCTTAAAAACTAAAAACTAAAAACTAAAAACTAAAAACTAAAATATCCCTGAATAGCTATAATGCAGGGTTAAGTTTCATTACTGATTAAGTAGGTTAGCAGGTGAATATTGATCAGTTAACACCTTTGTATCATCAGACCAATCTTGTTCTTCAGATGTTGAGGTCATATTGCTAGATATTTGGGCGATGTCGACCCCAAAGGGGGATAGCTGCTTCGCTAATTTTTTAACTCTTTCCACAATTACTTCGCCTGATGGCAAGGCACTGTTAGCAGTTAAAATAATTCGGTTACTATTTTTTCTATTTCTGACATTAAAAAAATCACCAAATACTGCTTTATAGGTTGCGGATTCGTGGGCATATAACTCACTAACTGAGAATGTATTAGCAGATAAAACACCATTTTCAGATAGTAATGTTTTTGTTTCCTGAAGAAATTCTTTGGTCATTAAATGCTCAGGGATATAATCACCATTAAAAGCGTCTAAAATAATCCAGTCATACTTTTGTTTTTTTAAAGCGGCTCGTTTTACGAAGATACGGCCGTCTTGTACCTTGCTGGTAATATTGTCATTTTCAAAAAAACTGAAATATTGACGTGCAACTTTGATCACTGCTGGGTCGATTTCAACATTTTCAATCTTAGCGTTCGGATACAACTGGTGCAGCGTATTAGACATAGTGCCACCACCTAAACCAACAATTAAGATGTTTTCAGGCGGATTTTCCAGTAATAATAAACTAGAAAATAACAACTTAGTGTAATTGAAAACTAATTTGTTAGGGTTGTTTTTATATAAGCAACTTTGGTTAGTTTTACTTGTTTTTACATTAAACTTTAAGCAACGTAAGTTGTAATTATCTTCGACAATAATATTACGATAAAGCGAACGTTCTTTATGAATAACGTTTGCAAAGGATATACCCGATACACTAAATAATAAGCAAATTAATAATAGTTTATTCATGTACAGCTCCTGACAAATCGTTAACGGGTTTTCTTGAATATTTGTCAAAAGTTATCGCGATAATACCAAAAATCATCAATGCTAAACTGAACGTTAATATAATGGCATTTACTTCAAAAAATAAGACGAAATAAAAAGAAGTAATGATGGTACCTAATGCACTTCCTAAGGTGGAAACGAAATATAAAACGCCCGCTACTTGGCCACTTCTCTCTTTATCGGTTACCAGTAAACGTACTGAATAAGGAGAGATCATTCCCAAAATAATGGTAGGAATAAAAAACAATGCCATTGATGCCGTAAGAGAGCCATAGCGACTGTCTTCAATATTGAGAAAGATGAATTCCATCATAGGACCTGACCATAAAACAATTGGTAATACAGTGACGCCTGCGAAAAGAAAAATTAAGCCATATCGGGTTAAGGAAGCATTTTTAGTGGAAAGTTTCCCACCAATTAAATAACCGAATGAAAGGCTAAGCATGAATACAGTGATAATACTGCCCCAAATATGAACGCTACTGCCAAAAAATGGCGCTAGAATACGTCCACCTAACAACTCGATGCCCATAATACTAAAGCCACTTGAAAAAGCGAGAAGATAGATTAAAGCGTTTTGGAAGTTAATATTTTTCAAATTTTCACACAAATATAAAAGGTTAGCGAGATAAATATATTAACCTTAAGCAGTGATGAGTGGCTAGCGATTGTTTCAAAGACATTCTTAAAATAAGAAAGAAATATTAACAAGATCAGGTCCGTTATATTCAATAACCAAGATCATATATGTAATAGGACAGTGATATGAAATGCTTTAAGCAGAGAAATTTGTCGAATAGTCTATGGCTTAGCTTAATATTGACGATGACTTTTATTAATAACTCAATAGCAAATGCTGTTTCTATTAGTAAAAACAATCAAAATATTGAAGTATCCGAGCGCTTCGAAAGTGAAGATTGGACATTAATGTCTATTACGGGAAAACCTGTCACCTTATCAGAATATCAAGGTCAGCCAGTACTTTTAGTCTTTTGGGCTACATGGTGTCCATATTGTAAAAAGCTATTACCTGGCATTGCTAAGCTCCATGAAAAGTATCAATCTCAAGGATTAAAGGTGATTGGCGTAAATATTAAAGAAGATTGGCAACCTGCAATTTACTGGCGGAATCACGGTTATCAGTTCGATACGGTACTTGATGGTGATGATATTGCGAATAAATATGGAATAATAGGAACGCCAGGGCTGGTATTTATCTCACCTAAAGGCAAAGTATTAAACGTTGCTCATTTTTCTGATCCTAGTCATCCATCATTAGAAAAATTTGCCCAACATTTTCTCAGTGACCCTTTAAAAACTGTCTCTGAAAATTAAGGTAATAAAAAACGGACAACCCAGTGTCCGTTTTAAATTGAAAAGCAAATTATCTACAGGGTAAAGTGTGAGTTAGTTTTCTAACATTGGCTTTAAGAATCTTGCGGTATGTGAGGTTTTATGTTGCGCGATTTGCTCAGGCGTACCTGTCGCTAATATTTCACCACCACCAGAGCCACCTTCAGGGCCAAGATCAACGATCCAATCTGCCGTTTTAATTACATCTAAATTATGTTCAATTACTACTATAGTATTTCCATGATCACGCAAGCGATGAATGACTTGAAGTAGTTGCTTGATATCATGAAAATGCAAGCCCGTAGTTGGTTCATCAAGAATATAAAGGGTTTTCCCCGTATCGCGTTTCGAAAGTTCTTTAGAAAGCTTAACTCTTTGTGCTTCACCACCAGATAGGGTTGTAGCTGATTGTCCAAGCTTAATATAACTTAAACCCACATCCATCAAGGTTTGCAACTTACGTTTAACGGCTGGAATGGCTGAGAAAAATTCTAAACCGTCTTCAATGGTCATATCGAGCACTTCGTGAATATTTTTGCCTTTATATTTCACCTCTAATGTTTCTCGATTATAACGCTGACTTTTACAAACATCGCAAGGTACATAAACATCAGGTAGAAAGTGCATTTCTACTTTGATTAAACCATCACCTTGACAAGCTTCACATCGTCCGCCTTTTACATTAAAACTAAAGCGGCCTGGCTTATAACCACGAGATCGTGCTTCTTGTGTACCAGCAAAAATATCACGAATATTAGTAAATATCCCTGTGTAAGTAGCGGGGTTTGAACGCGGTGTTCTACCTATTGGGCTTTGATCAATATCGATAACTTTATCGAGTAACTCTAAGCCTTCAATTGATTGATGAGGAGCAGGTTCTTGGGTGGTTGCACCATTTAATTCAATGTGAGCAAGCTTATACAAAGTATCATTGATCAAGGTTGATTTTCCTGAGCCAGAAACACCTGTGATACAAGTCATCAAGCCGTTAGGAATGGTTAGATCAACATTCTTTAAGTTATTCCCTGTGGCACCAAATAATTTAACTACATTATTTTTATCAAATGGAGTTCTTACTTTTGGTATATCTATACCTTCTCTACCTGAAAGGTATTTTCCTGTCAGTGAGTGCTCACATTTTAAAATATCATCAACTTTACCCTGAGCAATGATTTCGCCGCCATGAACTCCGGCACCAGGACCAATGTCGATGACATAATCAGCAGCACGAATGGCGTCTTCGTCATGCTCTACAACAATGACAGTATTGCCAAGATCACGGAGATGGATCAAGGTTTTGAGTAAACGTTCATTGTCACGTTGATGTAAACCAATGGATGGTTCATCGAGTACGTACATTACCCCGACTAAACCCGCGCCAATTTGACTGGCTAAACGAATGCGTTGTGCTTCACCACCTGATAAAGTACCTGCTGCGCGTGACATGTTGAGGTAATTTAACCCTACATTGACTAAAAACCCTAGACGGTCACAAATTTCCTTGAGGATTTTTTCTGCAATTTGAGCTTTTTGACCCGTTAAATTTAAGCCTTCAAAAAAAGCTAATGCATCAGCTATAGCAAGTTCGGCGACTACAGGTAAAGGGGTATCATTTATAAATACATTTCGTGCTTCAAGCCGTAAACGGCTACCATCACAATCTGGACAATGTTGACTATTTAAGTACTTTGACAACTCATCTCGAACAGCGTTTGATTCTGTTTCTTTGAAGCGTCTATCCATATTATTTAAAATACCTTCAAACGGATGCTTGCGAATGACAATATCGCCACGATCGTTCATGTATTTAAATTCAATTTCTTGTTTGCCGCTACCACGTAAGATTAATTCTTGATGTTTTTTATCTAACTGATTAAAAGGTTGATCCACTTTAAAGTCATAATGATCAGCAAGGGCTTGCAGCATTTGAAAATAGTAAAAATTACGTTTATCCCAGCCTCGAATTGCGCCACCTGATAAACTTAATTCAGGGTTGGCAATGACTCGTGCAGGGTCAAAAAACTGCTGATTTCCTAAGCCATCACAGGTTTGACAAGCACCAGCAGGGTTATTAAAAGAAAATAAACGCGGTTCTAATTCTTGCATACTGTAACCACAGTGTGGGCAAGCAAAATTCGCTGAAAATAATAGCTCTTCGCGGTCAGGTTCATCCATAAAAGCAACTTTGGCAGAGCCGGCTGTCAGGCTTAAAGCTGTTTCGAAGGATTCAGAAAGTCGTAATTGGATATCTTCACGGACTTTTAAGCGATCAACGACAACTTCTATGGTGTGCTTTTTATGAAGATCTAAAGTTGGTGGATCAGATAAATCACATACATCGCCATCAATACGAGCACGGATATAGCCCTGTGCGGCTAAGTTATCGAGTAATTTTACATGCTCACCTTTACGATTTAATACCACAGGTGCTAACACCATGACTTTAGTGCCTTCTTCGAGCGCTAAAACTTTATCAACCATTTGCGAGACAGTTTGTGCAGCTAACGGTTGGTGATGAGTAGGACAACGAGGCTCACCTACACGTGCGTATAAAAGTCGTAAATAATCATAAATCTCAGTAATGGTTCCAACCGTTGAACGCGGGTTATGAGACGTCGATTTTTGTTCAATAGAAATTGCTGGAGATAAGCCTTCAATATGATCAACGTCAGGTTTTTCCATTAGCGATAAGAATTGACGAGCATAGGCAGAAAGCGATTCAACATATCTGCGCTGTCCTTCTGCATATAAGGTATCAAATGCCAAAGATGACTTTCCAGAGCCTGAGAGGCCGGTAATAACAATTAATTTGTCTCGAGGAATATCTAAACTAATGTTTTTTAGGTTATGGGTTCTGGCACCCCTAACTTCGATCTGTCTCATAATTTATCCCACTTAAAATCGCAGCCGCATATTATCGCACAATTTCTCGACGATTTTCATCTATTAATCTCTGTTTTTGTTCATTCAATTGTCGTGTTAAACTAGCGCGGATTTATTTTGATAGTTAAAGGTTTATGATCACCCGCCATGAGCAATTCAGCACTAAATAGCATTGAGAAAAAAGCGGCATTTTCACTCGCCATCGTTTTTGGTTTGAGGATGTTAGGTTTGTTTATGATCTTGCCGGTATTTGCTATTTATGGACAAGAGTTAGTGGGGTATAACCCCATTTGGATCGGTTTAGCGATAGGTGCTTACGGATTAACTCAGGCGATGTTGCAAATTCCTATGGGGATTTTATCGGATAAGTATGGTCGTAAACCCATTATTTTAGCAGGTTTACTCATTTTCTTATTAGGCAGTGTCGTGGCGGCAATGTCTGAAACTATATACGGTGTTGTAGCCGGTCGAGCGTTACAAGGGATGGGGGCAATTGCGTCTGCTGTTTTAGCTTTGGCGGCTGACTTAAGCCGGGAAGAGCAGCGGCCCAAAGTGATGGCAACGATTGGTATGTTTATCGGCTTATCGTTCACATTAGCGATGATCATAGGCCCAGTAGTCGCGCAAGCGTTTGGCTTAAGTGGTTTGTTTTGGTTTACTGGTGCATTAACGATTGGCGCTATGATAATGATTCAATTTATGGTGCCGTTTTCAGTCAATAAAGCGCCAAAAGGTGATAATGTTGCCTTGCCTAATCAAATAGGTAAACTGATCCGCGATCGACAATTATTTCGTTTAAACATAGGGGTATTTACTCTACATATGGCATTAACAGCTTGCTTTGTTACTTTGCCAAAACAATTCGTAGCAGCGGGGTTAGCGCTAGAAAATCATTGGCAATTATATTTACCAACGTTATTGGGGTCTTTCTTTTTAATGGTGCCGTTTATGATTTTAGCGATCAAAAAACAAAAAGAAAAACAAATGTTTTCGTCGGCGGTATTACTTTTTTCTTTAGCCTTGATGTTATTTTGGTTGATGGATAATTCATTAAACTCGCTTATTGTTTTAGTGATGTTATTTTTCACCGCTTTTAATTATTTAGAAGCAACTATGCCTTCGTTGTTATCTCGTTTAGCGCCTGCAGGAGTTAAAGGGAGTGTGATGGGAATATATTCCAGTAGTCAATTTATGGGCGCTTTTACAGGTGGTGTTCTCGGTGGTGCCATAGCAAGCCAATTTGGTGAACAAATGATATTTCTCGTGATGTCTTGTTTAGGATTATTGTGGTTTATTGCGGCGACCGGTATGAAACCGCTTAAAAAGTCTAAAAGTTATAGTTTTACAACGTCAATAGCAACTGAAGAACAAGCTGATATTGTTGCTGAAAAACTCATCAATTTACCTGGAGTATTAGAAGCTACGTTAGTGCACAGTGAAGCGGTGGCATATGTAAAGCTTGATGATAAAATGGTGGATTTTCAAGAGATTAAAACATTATTAAATCAAACTCCTATAAGTTAAACTCGATGTAATATCCGTTAAGACATTCAAGATAAATGCGTGATTTCATCAATGTGTATGGTATTACCTAATGTGATTGAAACTTCGTCACTTAATCGTTGATTTATCAGTGATTGTCCCATTGGCGACTCAGGGGTGATCACCGTAAACTTCTTACCCGCTACTTCGCAACGATAACCCGCAGCCGCTGGTGCAATGAATAAATATTGTCCTATGGTTTGCTCTTGTGCAAGTTGGACAATTGAGCCTAGTTTAATAGAAGTGTGTGGTGCTGGCCGTTGTTTCAATATTTCAAATAACTGCTCGAAAGAAATTATTGCTTGTTTCAACGATTCAACTCTTCTAGATTGCCCTTCCGCTAAATAACCGGCTTCAATTGCTAAAGTATCGTATTGCGTTTCGGCAATAGATTGATCGTCAATCGCCGCTTGATGAGCATTATTGGCCGCTGACAATAAAAGTTGCAGTTCGTCGTTTAAATAACGAATGATGTTATTAATAAGTGCTAATTTCATACTAAATAAAGCAAGATTTTTTTTCAGTGTAACATGTTCATAATTAAGTCGTTTATAAGAAAATCTCTCAGCTAATCTGACAGGTGTCAAAATAAAGCTTGAGTTTTAATGATTGAAAGACTAATTTATAACAAACTGACTAGCGTCAACTTAAAACCATTACGCTTGTTTTACGATAATCATTAAGAAGCTGAATATGACAACAACATCATCTTTTCCTCACTTACTTGAACCGTTAGATTTAGGTTTCACTTCATTAGCTAATCGTAGCTTAATGGGCTCAATGCACACAGGTTTAGAAGAAGAAAAAGGTGGTTTTAAAAAGCTAGCTGCTTTTTATGAAGCTCGTGCCAAAGGTGGGGTCGGCTTAATTGTCACTGGAGGGATCAGCCCAAATGCTCGAGGTAGATTATCCCCTTTTGGTTGCCAATTAAGTTATTTTTGGCAGGTTGGGAAACACAAACAAGTGACCGAAGCGGTGCATAAATACCCAACCAAAATATGCTTACAGTTATTGCACGCAGGTCGATATTCGTATCACCCCTTTAGCTTATCATCGAGTAAAGTTAAATCGCCAATCAACCCTTTTACCCCCAGTGAAATGTCTGTAAGACAAATAAAAAGCACTATCAAAGACTTTGCTCATTCAGCAAGTTTAGCGGCAAAAGCTAATTATGATGGCGTCGAAATCATGGGCTCAGAAGGGTATTTAATTAACCAGTTTAGTTGTGTTCGCGTCAATAAACGCACGGACGAATGGGGCGGTTCAATTGAAAACAGGATGCGACTGGCTTGTGAAATCGTCAAAGCAGTACGAGCAAAAGTGGGTAAAGAGTTTATCATTATTTTTAGACTATCTATGCTGGATTTGGTTGAAGGCGGTAATAGTTGGCAAGATGTGGTAACTATGGCTAATGCCATTGAAGCAGCTGGCGCAACGATTATAAATACAGGTATAGGTTGGCATGAAGCCCGCGTACCAACCATAGTAACGTCGGTTCCTAGAGCTGCTTTTACTTGGATCACTGAGCGAATGAAAAAAGAAGTATCAATACCTTTGGTAACAACGAACAGAATAAATACCCCAGAAGTTGCCGAACAAGTATTAGCGGATGGTCATGCTGATATGGTTTCAATGGCGAGACCTTTTCTCGCTGATGAAAACTTTATACAAAAGGCAATAGAAAATAAAAGTGAAGAAATCAATACTTGTATTGGATGTAATCAAGCTTGTTTAGATCATGTTTTTAAACAAAAAAGAGCTTCTTGTTTAGTGAATCCACAAGCGTGTTATGAAACGGAACTTGTTATTGAAAAATCAACCGTTAGTAAAAAGTTAGCCGTGGTAGGTGCAGGTCCAGCTGGTATGGCGTTTAGTGTTTATGCTGCAAAAAAAGGTCATCATGTCACGCTTTTTGATAAGTCAGAAGCATTAGGTGGGCAATTTAATGTCGCTAAACAAATACCTGGTAAAGAAGAGTTTTATGAAACGATTCGATATTTTGATGTACAACTTAAAAAGCATAACGTTACCGTTGAATTTAACGCTGAAAAAAGTGCAGAGTCATTAATTGAAGCAGGCTTTGATGAAGTGATTTTAGCCACGGGGATTTCTCCAAGAAAACTTAATATTCCAGGTTTCGAGCATCCAAAAGTGAAGACTTACTTACAAGTATTAAAAGATAAAGTCGCTGTTGGAGACAATGTGGCTATTATTGGCGCGGGAGGAATCGGTTTTGATGTCGCTTGTTATTTGGCTGAAGGAAAGTCGTTAACCACAGATAAAGATGCTTGGTTAAAAAGTTGGGGCGTTGATAAAAACTATACTGAAAATGGTGCTTTACTGGCGCAACCTGAGCATGAAAAATCGCAAAAAGAAATTTATCTTTTACAGCGTAAAACGACTAAAGTAGGTGCCGGCTTAGGTAAAACATCGGGTTGGGTTCATCGCGCAACATTACAGAAAAATGGTGTAAATATGATGGCAGGTGTTACGTATAAGGCAATTGATGATCAAGGCTTACACATTGAAATTGATGGCAAAGTACAGGTATTGCCGGTTGACGATGTAATTATTTGTGCCGGTCAAGAGCCAGAGCGTTCGTTATATCAAAGTTTATTAGATGCTGACGTTACAACTCATTTGATTGGTGGGGCTAATGTTGCGGCAGAATTAGACGCTAAAAGAGCGATCCGTCAAGCGGCAGAGTTAGCGATGACGATTTAATCTATGGTTTTATTTTCATATATTTAAAAACTTATAATTTTTTTGAAATTTTAGTCTTAATGAAGTGGTCAGCTATCTTTGTGCCACAAAACTATAAGAGTAATTATGACTATTATTTTAAAACCCGCGATCTCTTTATCTAACTCTTTAAGATTTAAAGCTAAATTCATCTTACTATCGTTAATGTTTTATTTACCTTTATTGGCTTGCTTTAGTTGGATAGTCGGTGATCAATTAACTTTATTAGAGCAATATGAGCACGAAATAACAGGATTTGAGCAAATTGAAAAAGTGCTTTCATTAGAAGTCAATCTTGCAAATATACGACAAGATATAAATAGTTCATCAGAAATCACTGATGAACTTAAGCGATTAAAAGACAATATATTAGCAAATGAAGAATTTTTATCACTTAATAATCAAACCAATGAGTTAGTAAGCTTTTGGGAAGAAAATCAAAATAATTTTACGGACGATAACTTCACTTTATATAATGAGTTTTATAGTCAAACATTATCTCTTCGAGAAAACATTGCTGCATTAAGTGGTTTAACCCGAGAAAGTGATGTGGTCGCTTTTTATCTAATAGAAGCAGCAGAACAGCATTTACCCGCATTAATAGAATATAGTAGTCGTTATAACGATTTAGTTTCTCAGATCATACAGCAAGGATTTAGTGCAGAGTCATATACATTAGTTGTTGCTTTAAATAATCGCTTAAGTGAGCTTACAGCAAAATTTGAGAAAACGATTGAACAATTAAGTCGCGCTTCAACCGAAGGTTTAGATAAATATGTACAAAACTCTAGAGAAATTATAGGGGATATTACAACTTACCAATCAGTTATTAACGATCAAGTAATTGAACCTGATACTATTTTACTTTCACTATCAAAGGCTAAAACGTTAGCTTCACAGCAGTTAGATTCCGTAAAGGCTTTGAAGCAACAAACTAATAAGTATTTCATTACTCGAATAAATGAACTAAGACAAAAAAGTTCCACTGCCATGTGGATTTTATCTGTTGTTATTTTCTTAGTTATTATGTTGAGTTGTTATTTATTGTTAGCTATTTATCAGTCATTAAGAAGCAATGTTGAATTAATAAACTTAGCGGCAGAGAAGCTTGGAAATGGTGATTTTACAGAAACGCTAGTAGTTAATTCAAAAGACGAATTGGGAGATATCGCGCGAAGTTTTATTCATATGCAAGAAAAAATTCAGAAGTTATTACATTCATTTGAAGGGGATGTCATCGAGCTAAGAAGTGCTGCAAATGATATTTATCAACTAACCGGTAATATGCAAAGAAGTATTTCAGAGCAGCAACAAGAAACTCACCGAGTTGCCGCTGCTATTAGCCAGGTTAGCGATTCAGCTCGCGTTATCTCTGAAAATACCGATGGAGCTCAACAATTAACAGAGTTAGCTAATGACAATGTCATGAAAGGAAAAACTGTTGTCAGAGATACAGGAGAAACCATTCATGATATTTCAAAAGAAGTTAATACTTCCGCATCGGTTATTAATCATTTAGCAGAACATAGTAGTGAAATTGCAGGTTTTGTTAATGTGATCCGTGAGATAGCAGATCAAACAAACTTATTAGCGTTAAATGCGGCCATTGAAGCTGCTAGAGCAGGAGAGCAAGGACGAGGTTTTGCCGTTGTTGCTGACGAGGTTAGAACTTTAGCAAGTAGAACTCAAGATTCTACTGCTGAAATACAACGAATTATTGAACAATTACAAAAAGGGGCAAGTGATTCTGTTTTAGCTATGAAGTCAGGCGTTGAAAAATCAGAGCTAGGTGTAGAAAAAACGGAGCAAGTTCAAAATACTTTTATCGAAGTTACCAATAATGTTGGTGATATTGTTAATGCGACCATAGAAATATCAGCGGCAGTCTCTAAGCAGAGAGGGGATGTATTAGGAATTAATGAACATACTAAAAATATCGCTAACGGTGCAGATGAAGTGATGCAATCTGCAAATAAAGCTGCTGAAGCTGGGCAAAGCTTATCAAAATTAGCCGATCATTTATCAAATCAGCTTGAACAGTTCACCTTAAAAAAATAAAATCAACGGGTTGAGTTAATGAAGAAAAAATCAAATGAAACTACCGTCAATTGGTATTGAGCAGCAAGATGTCGATGTTTTGCTGTCGCCAACTGCCTATAAAGAAATATTTTTAGATCATATAAAACAAGCAAAAACACGTATTTATATTACGGCACTCTATTTACAAGACGATGAAGCTGGCCGAGAAATACTGACCGCTTTGTATCGTGCTAAAGTACAAACACCTACGTTAGATATTAGCATTTTTGTAGACGCTCACCGTGCGCAACGTGGATTAATTGGCCAAAAAACGCAATTGGGCAATCGTGCTATGTATGCTGAATTTGCGCAAAAGCATCAAGTAAACATTAATTTTTATGGTATCGCCGTTAAGCCTAAAGAATTACTGGGCGTGTTGCACTTAAAAGGCATTGTCATTGACGATATGCTACTTTACAGCGGTGCGAGCATTAATAATGTTTATTTACATCAGCACAATAATTACCGTTTAGATCGTTATTATCTTATTCGTTCAACGGCGTTAGCCAAATGTTTTTGCCAATATTTAGTGATTAATTTTATCGAATCAGGTGTGGCAATACGTTTGACCGATACAATACCGATCACGAAAAAACAAAAGAAAATACAAAGTAAAAAAACGAGGGCAATTGTTAAACGTGCTGATTATCAGTTTGCTGAAGTGAACAAAACAAGCGCTATCCAAATCACGCCCTTTGCGGGTTGTGGCAGCCGTCGTAATCAGCTTAACCATCAGGTTTGTCAGTTAATAAAAGACAGTACTGAGTCTATTGTTTTATTTACTCCTTATTTCAACCTACCTAGAGCCGTAACTAAGCAGTTAACTCTTGCTCTGAAACGCGGAGTCAAAATCACTGTCATTGTTGGCGATAAAACCGCCAGTGACTTTTATATCGCGGATCCAGAAAGGTTTAGTTTAATTGGAATTATTCCTTATATTTATGAACAAATTTTACGAAAGTTCCTTAAGCGCTGGCAAAAATTTGTTAATTCAGGTCAGTTAGTTTTTAAGCTTTGGCAAGATGAAGGCAACAGCTATCATTTAAAGGGACTGGTTGTTGATGAAACGAAACACCTACTTACCGGTAGTAATTTAAACCCAAGAGCATGGGGTTTAGATCTCGAAAATGGCTTATTATTACAAGACCCTACTCAACAATTATTGGCGGGTTTTCAGCAAGAACTCGCGAGTATTTGTCAACATACGCGTGATATTACAAGTTATAAGCAAATTGATTCACAACGTGATTACCCTCTAAAACCGCGCAAATTATTAGCGCGTTTATCGATGTCTAAAGTCGATCGTTTACTAAAACGATTTTTATAATTGAGCGAGTAATTATTTTCAACAACTTTACTTTGTCGGCGTATAAATTCGCTCTGCAGGATTATATAAAACCCAAGAAGTCAGGACATATTTATCTGATGATAAAGGGGTATTCCCTCGATGAGTGTGAGTAAATCCGCAAGGGGCAATAATCATACTTCCAGCTTTGGGTTTAATGCTTTTCTTTTGATAGTAAAAGTCAGTTTCGCCCCCTTCTTCGACATCATTTAAATAAAGTAAGATCAGCAAAGTGCGGTGTAATGCATCATTATGACCTTGTTGCGGAAATATTTCTGAATGCCAATACTTATAATTCCCCGCATTTTGTTGATATTTTTGCGCATTAATTGGTGCTAACCGAAATAAATATTTAATTAAATTTAAAATATTTGGCTTACCCACTTCCTCAAAATTTTCTTCAGTAAGTTGTACTGGTTGCTTCGTTTTTGGATGTTCCATAACTAATGAAATAGAGCCGATAAGACTAAAAAAATACTTGCTCATATATTCCATAACTTTACCAGTACATGCCTGAGTTATATGCGAGAGCTGTTCTTGAAATTCATGATGTTGATTGAGATAAATATCTTGGCTTAACTTCTTACTCGTATCTACACCACCACCTGTGCGTCCTTGATTTTTATAAGGACTTTGTTCAAACGAGCGGATAAATTCTTGGCAAAACGTTGTTGATAAAGTCTCTGGGTATATTTCAATAAAATCTGTCATAAGTATTTTTATTATTATTTGTCTGCACAACAGAATACACTACAACAGAATTAATTTGTAGAACCAAATGAAGCGAGCATGTTTTAATGTCAAATAACTATTTTTTAGAAAAATTTAACCCTAGGTTTAGCGATACTGATGCCTTAGGTCATATTAATAATACGATGGTGCCTGTGTGGTTCGAAGGTGCTAGGGATGAAGTATTTAGATGGTTCACACCTACATTAAATTTATCTGAATGGCGACTTATATTAGCGAAAATTGAGGTGAGTTTTCATGGTCAAATGTATTATGGTAAAGCCATAGAAGTGCGTACTTATATTGGTAGGATAGGCTCTTCTTCATTTGATGTTTATCAAGAGCTTTGGCAAGACGGCGAAGTGAAATCTTCAGGCACGGCAGTAATGGTTCACTTTGATTATCAGCAACAAAAAGCACAAAAAATTCCTGAAGAAATCGCGGGTAAAATGGCAGAATATTTAAAACCTAACTCGTAAAGTCTTTTGGTTGATAGTTAAGGATTATAGCAAAAAATCGCTTGCTTACGTTAATAATACTAATACATACAAAGGAGCAAAGAGTGAGTAATAAGTTACGCTGGGGAATTGTTAGTACCGGTCGAATCGCGCAAGAATTTTGTCAAGATATGCGCTTTGTTGATAATGGTGAGCTTGTTGCTGTGGCAGCAAGAAAACTAGATGACGCGAAAACATTCGCTAATAAACATGGAATTGAAAAAGCGTACCAAGGTTATCAATCGTTATTTGATGATGCGGATATCGATGTAATTTATGTTGCTACTCCTCATAATTTTCATTTTCAAAATGCTAAAGACGCCTTACTTGCGGGGAAGTCAGTGTTATGTGAAAAACCTATCACGATTAGTAGTGAAGAATGCCAGCAGTTGTCTGATTTAGCACAGTCAAAAGGTTTGTTTTTAATGGAGGCTATGTGGACATATTTTTTACCTGCCATTAAAAAAGCGAAACAATGGTTTGACGAAGGACTAATTGGCACACTTAAACATATTAAGGCAGACTTTGGCTATTTCATGCCTTTTGATCGCGAGTCTCGATTATATAATGCAGAACTTGCTGGTGGATGCTTGCTCGATATGGGCATTTATCCAATTGCCTTATCAAAGTATTTTAACGACTATCCGCTCGAAAATTTAATGGTGAAGTCGCATATTGCTGCAACAGGAGTTGAAGATGATATCGTTATATTAGCCGATTCTGGCGATGTCAAACTAACCCTAGCAAGCTCCTTTACTTGTCAATTACCAAACACCGCTTACATTATTGGTGATGTGGGCTATATAGCTATACCTAACTTTTGGCACGCTAAGCAATGTGCTTTATTTGTCCATGATGAACAAATCGATTATTTTGATGATAAAAGACGTAGTTTAGGGTTTAATTATGAAGCGCAAGCTGTTGGAGATGCAATTCAACAGCAGCTACTTGAACACCCTTTAATGCCACATAAAACTAGTTACGAATTACAAAAACAAATGGAAACTGTGTTTGCTACCTTTAAATCAATTAATTGACCCGTTATTTTGTTGGACTTCGATAAAAGTATGTGTGATGCATGCTGGTGTTTTATTCTGAGTTATTGAAAACTTGGGCAATATTTCATTCAAGGTAACTTTCTAAACCGATAGGCTCATTTATTGATAAATTAGCCATCAACTTTGCGACAAAAATAACAGAATTAAACGTGCAAAACTTTGGATTAACGAGTATATTACCGACATAAAATACTCTACTCAAATATCTCTTTTGTATAGTACTACTTTGTAAAAAGTAGGGTTAGTTTTTAGTAGAGTTTTACTTTCGTTTAATAGATATAACCTTTGAAAAACAAAGGCTGGAGAGGAATTAATGGCAAGCCGCGGCGTAAATAAAGTAATTATTGTTGGAAACTTAGGGCAAGATCCTGAAGTGCGTTTTATGCCAAATGGCAGTGCTGTTGCAAACTTTACTGTAGCAACTTCTGAAACTTGGAAAGATAAGCAAACCGGTGAGCAAAAAGAGAAAACTGAATGGCATCGTATTGTTATTTATCAACGTTTAGCTGAAATTGCTGGCGAGTATTTGAAAAAAGGCTCTAAAGTTTATTTAGAAGGGCGTTTACAAACGCGTAAGTGGCAAAATCAGCAAGGTGCTGATCAATATACTACCGAAATTGTTGCCAATGAAATGCAAATGCTTGACTCTCGCGGCCAAGGCGGCGGACAACAAGCCGGTGGTTTCACTGGTCAAAATGCACCTCAAACTGGTGGCTTTGCCGCACAGGGTCAACAACAAGGTGGGTTTGCAAATCAAGCGCAACAAAAACCAGCTCAACAACCTGTTTATAAAGCACCACAACAGCAAGGCTATCAACAACAAGCACCACAGCAACAAAGTGGTGGCTATGCACAACAAGGGCAGCAACAAGGTGGTTTTAATCAAGGACAGCAAAATCAGCAACAAGCCCCTAAGGTAAACCCTCAAGAGCCAACGATTGATTTTGATGACGATATTCCGTTCTGATTCAAGACAAAATATTAAATGTTGAAGAGTATTCTAGAAAGCCGCTATTAAGCGGCTTTTTGATTTTCTACTGTACAATAATATTTAAAACAGTTACTTACCTTTATATAGGTATACCAATATGTAAATATAGCTTGCGTGTTTTTACCAGGATGAAAATTTTAATGTTTAATTTTATAAGAGTTAGTATTTTTTTCGTCGCTGTCATTTTCTTTAGCAACGATGCATGGCCAATTGAACCATTAAAATTGAAGGCTGGTTTATTAGAGGGGATTAGCGAGTCAGACTTTTCGTATAAACTGATTGAGTTTAACGCTAATGGTCAGCATAGAATGTTTACTTTGAAGATCGCCAGTGCCTTTAGAAAAGTAAAATTTAGAGCCTTTTCTGATCATGATATAAATTGCGATATTACAGCATGTGTTATTAATATAGTTAACGAGCATAATCCCAACGAAAACACACGTTTAATCATGACTCCCCACTTAGATAATGCGTTACAAGTCATGGAGATGAGCACAGATCATAATGGCCAAGCTATATTTACACAAACATACCAACTTGATAAGCAGCAAAAACAATCGACTGTTCGTGAATTCGTTCATATGTATAAAGATAGACTCGAGTCGCTAACGTCTATTCGCCAAAATGAGTTTTATGGGTTTTGGATAGGAGTATTAAATATCGATGGAAAACCAGAGCTGTTAAGTTTTGAAGCACACCCTGATAAAACTTCACACTTTGTTCGATTCGTGAATGGCGAAAGTTTTACTAATAAAGCATCTTTTACTCCCGCGAATGTCAGTAAAGTGGGGAGCCTTATCGAAATTGAAACAGACCATCTGACTTTTGCTAATAAATTATTAATTCATAAACATAACGCGGTGCTTGAAGGCTATATGTACTCTACTTATAAAGGCACAACGCTTCAAAAAGGGGTATTTCGTTTATATCGTATTAAACAATAGTCGTTCGAAAAGACAGGAACAATAGGCTCTATTAATAATCGACTAGAGCATGTACTTAATTAAATAGCCCCACTTTAATATAAAAAACCAGCATTAACGCTGGTTTTTATGGATTGCAAGTACGAAATTAAACTTATCGATAGTTGCGACCGGCAATATGATTGTAATAGGTTTCTATTGCGCCACGCTTTTGCATCGTAATGAAAAGCTGTTTACCGTCTATACCACCAAATGCAACATTGGTTGGGTGCTTTCCTGTTAACTGTATAGTTTTAATAAGCTCACCTTGGGGTGACAGTACTGCAACAACACCTGCACCATATCGCGCGACGTATAAATTACCCGCATTATCGGTACGCATGCCATCCAAACCATGATCTTTAAATTGGAAAAACAGGCTTTTGTCTTGAATATTGCCATTTTCATCGAGGGAATATCGCCAAATAGTTCGTTGCACACTTTCATTCACATAAAGTGTTTTATTATCTGGACTCACTTCAACCCCATTTGTCGTGCCCATATTCGCTTCTAATAATGTATTAGTGCCATCAGCATTAATGCGCCATAAATTTCCAGTATTATTTGGCCAGTTAGGGTCACTCGCAAATAAAATTCCATTATCCATAATCGCGATATCATTGGGCTGGTTCATTTGTTTATTATGCGAAAATACCTTTACGTTTTTAGTGTTAGGCTCAACTATCAATACATTATGGTTAACATAATCAGCGATATACATATTACCTTTGTGATCAAAACGAATGCCGTTGCCAATAGAGCCATTTGGTAAGGTTAAATATATTTCGCCTTTATTGCTTTGGGTGACTTTGCCAATGGTGCCTTCTTTAGCGAAATTCACGGCAAATAAAGTTCCGTCTTTATCGACCGCTGGACCTTCAACACCTTGCGTAAAACTGTGATCTGGCATCCAATCGGTAGTATGTTCAATATTTGCTAGGGTGGTTGCTGAAATAAAGAGGAGTGAAAGGACAAAGCTATTATTTTGCATAATCGAATATAGTTAAGAAAATGATAGAATAACTTAACATATTTTTTTTACTGGATGAGCAATATTAAGTTATATGATTTAGTTATTTTGAATAATGGGTATAAAAAAACCTCTTTATATAAAGAGGTTCTATTAATTATAAATACTAGGGTAAGTTATTCGATAGATAAAAATTAGTAATATGTATCTTCACGATTGTGTGCTTGCGGATCTTCGATTATATCATCAAAGTCTACTTCAAAGCTGTTATTGTCGGCAGTGTTGGCGATGTAAATTGTTTTGGTTGAACCATCAATCCATGTAACGGTACCACTGCCTTTCACACTACCGCATTTCATGCCGATATGAATATCATTAAACTCCATAGTTCCTCCTAATTATGCAAATACATACAGCACAACTTATTAGATATTTATTTTTGTAAATAGTTCAAAATCTGTTCAAGTTGTGTGTGCTTTATACAGCGAGGAATTCATTATAGGGAAAAACATTTTGAAATCTAGAGGGGGTTACGGATAAAACTTAGTACCAAGAATCGTTTTTCTGCTAGCCCCCGTCACGGTTGGTATATTTCCATAGATCTTTTTTTCATATGCGAAAGCGAGCCATGCAAAAGCAATGGCCTCAAACGCGTTATTATTCAGGTTTAATGAATTAATAGATTTTATACAATGTTCAGTAAGTTGATGTTTTATCAGCTTATAACAATGCTCATTTGCAATTCCTCCACCGCATAAATATACGAAACTCTTCGGGGATAATTTATTGATTTCTTGCGCGATAGAATTTGCAGTTAAAGCACTTAATGTCGCTTGAACATCAACAGGATCTAATGAAAAGTCGGTTAAATATGGCGCAAGCCAATTGAGATTAAAATATTCTCGTCCGGTACTTTTCGGCGCAGTTAATGAAAAATATTGATCGGATAAAAGCTTAGCGAGTAATGCCTGATTGATGTTACCTTGGGCCGCCCATTGGCCGTTTTCATCATATCGCTGTTGGGTATGTTTATAACACCATGCATCGAGTAATGCGTTTGCCGGACCTGTATCAAATCCGATAATTGACCGGTTTTTATCGCGGGGCAAAAAAGTAATATTGGCAATGCCCCCCATATTTACAATAAAGGTATCTTGTTGTTGGTCGGCAAATAAATACTGGTGAAAAGCAGGAACAAGTGGGGCTCCTTGTCCACCTAGGGCGACATCTTTTGTACGAAAATCACCAATGACCTTAATATTCGTTAAACAAGCTAGTGTTTGATGACAACCAATTTGCAGTGTAAATGGATACTTATTGGTGTTATCGATTACAGGACGATGGCGTACGGTTTGCCCGTGACAACCTATGGCGACAATATCCTTAGCGGTCAGTTTTTCTTGTGTTAATAAATGATGGATAGCATGAGAAAAATAATGAGCCAATTCAACACTTAAGTTACCCATTCGATCAATTTCATTGTCGCCTGAGTCATATAAGGCGGTGATTTTCTGGTGCAGTTGATCATTATACGCCTGATACCAATGGGCTTTTAATTGTACGTTACCCGAAGAAAAATCTACTAGTGCAATGTCTACTCCATCTGCGCTAGTGCCGGACATTACACCAATATAGTAGTTATTATTTGCCATTATGGTGCTTGTTGATGACCATTTTTTGGGGGGTTCAAGGTCGTTAATGCGATTCTAGAACCAGATAGCTCTGTTAAGCGACGTTCAGCAATCGCAGCAAAAGCTTGACGATATTTTTTATCTATTGGCTTTGCATCGGGTAATTTAACAGTACGTGGATTTCTATGAACGCCATTTAACAAAAACTCATAATGTAAATGAGGCGCTTGTGACATACCCGTTGAGCCTACATAACCTATAACTTGTCCTTGTTTAACACGTTGGCCTTTTTTAACCGCACGTTTTGAAAAATGCAGGTATTTAGTCACGATACCATTACCATGTTGGATAAATACGTAATTTCCATTGTATTTATTATAGGTTGAATGGGTCACTTTACCGTTACCTGCTGCTACTACTGGCGTGCCTTTATTCGCCCTATAATCTGTGCCGCGGTGCGCTTTCCAACGTTTTTGAATTGGATGAAAGCGTTTAGGTTTAAAATTAGAGCTAATGTATTTGAAATTAACTGGTGCACGTAAAAAAGCTTTACGCATGCTTTTGCCATCAGGACTATAGTATTCACCGTCAGTAAAGCGAATGGCTTGAAAGGGGTCGTCTTGGTTAATAAACTCTGCGGCTAAAATTTTACCGTTACCAATAAATTCGCCATCAACATACTTATTTTCATACACCACATGAAAACTATCACCTTTACGAATATCTAAAGCAAAATCGATATCCCAACCGAAAATATTCGCTAAATTAATAATTTGTCCATCGTCTAACCCCGCCGCAATACCGGCATTCCAAAAGTTAGACTTGATCACGCCATGAGCAATACTCTCTCTGATCTCTACGGATTTTGATTCTTTAAAGGAGTGGTATTGGCCCTCAACTAAGTTAACAAATAACGTGTCGGTTTTTGAAAGCGGATATTCTAACGCGCTAAGCTTTCCTGTTGAATCTTTACCTATACGTAGAGTGTCTCCGACATTTAATTTTTTTAATAAATGACTATCTTCGCCTTTTGCTCGACTTACATCATGGGTAGTACGGGCGTTATATCCTAGTCGTTTAAATATTTTTGCTAAAGAATCACCACTTTTCACCTTCGCCGTTTGCCAAGTAAGTTGAGGTTGCTCAAGCTTTATTTCATCTGGCTGAGCTTGCTCTACTTGAGTCGAAATTGCGCTTTCGATTTCTGATTGTTCAGGAACCGATAACTCATATCGTTGACCGACTTTAAGCGAAGGTTGTTCCGATTGACGGCTAGCCGTTGCTTTTTCTGAGGGGAATATAATAAGCAGGAGTAATAATATACTGACAACAGAGATAAAAATTCTGTGCTGTTTGGGTAATTGTATATATAATTTTTTTAAATTATTCAAGAGGTTACTACCTGTACGACAAGCTTTAATACGACATCTGTCGTTTACTATAACAAAATAATATGCAATGAAACAATCTTTGACGTTTCACAGGCTATGAATTTACAGTAGAATTCGTCAATTATTGTTTAAATTATCCCTGTTATTGGAGTTAAATTGATGTCAGATGTCAGCCTAGCGTTTGCAGAAATAAAACGCGGTGCCGAAGAAATTTTGCTGGAAGATGAGTTATTAGAAAAATTAAAGCAAGGCAAGCCACTTAAAATAAAGGCTGGCTTTGATCCAACAGCACCTGATCTCCATTTAGGTCATACAGTATTAATTAATAAACTGCGTCAATTTCAACAATTAGGTCATGAAGTCATTTTTTTGATTGGTGACTTTACCGGTATGATTGGTGACCCAACAGGTAAAAATGTCACTCGTAAGCCTTTAACGCAAGAAGATGTTTTGGCAAACGCTGAAACCTATAAAGAACAAGTGTTTAAAATTTTAGATCCTGCGAAAACCCGTGTTGAATTTAATTCTACTTGGATGGAAAAACTTGGTTCAGCTGGCATGTTAAAATTAGCCTCTCGCCAAACCGTTGCTCGCATGATGGAACGTGATGATTTTAAAAAGCGATATGCTGGCGGACAGTCTATTGCTATTCATGAATTTATGTACCCGCTTGTTCAAGGTTGGGATTCTGTGGCGCTAGAATCAGATGTTGAATTAGGGGGAACGGACCAAAAGTTTAATTTATTGATGGGCAGAGAGTTACAAAAGTCAGAAGGTCAGCGTCCTCAAACAGTGTTAATGATGCCTTTGTTAGAAGGTCTTGATGGCGTTCAAAAAATGTCAAAATCATTAAATAACTACATAGGGATCACCGACAGCCCAACTGAAATGTTTGGTAAAATTATGTCTATTTCTGATGATTTAATGTGGCGATACTATGAATTATTAAGTTTTAAACCGATCGAAGAAATCGAAGCATACCAAACAAATATTGCTAATGGCGCTAATCCCCGTGATGTTAAAATTGATTTAGCCAAAGAGTTAATTGCTCGTTTTCATGATGAAGATGCTGCTCAAGCGGCACATCAAGAATTTATTAATCGATTTCAAAAAGGCGCGATGCCTGATGAAATGCCTGAGGTAACACTAACCGTAGACAATGGTGAAATAGCCATTGCCAATTTATTGAAAGAAGCCGGTTTAGTCGCCAGTACTTCTGAAGCTATGCGCATGATTAAACAAGGTGCCGCTAAAATTGATGGCGAGAAAATAGCAGACAATAAAGTGGTTATCGCAGCAGGTACAACGGCGGTTTATCAAGTAGGGAAGCGGAAATTTTCTAAAGTGACAGTAAGTTAATTTATTGTGTCAGAGTTATTAAGCTAACCGTATAATAATTAAAGTGTTAACCGAAAAAAGCCAATTGTAAAAATTGGTTTTTTTTGACTAATTGTTATTGATAGTTTTAAGCGATACGTCTAAAATTTTTACAGTAAAAACTGATCACAAGAGTAAACAGGATTTAACTTGTTGAAGTGTAAAAAGATAGTAAAACTGGAATATAAAATGCTTATATTTCGAGTATGCATTTTTAAGAGTAATTTTTGATGGCACAAAATAGTCTCAGAGATCCGTTAATAGAAAGGCGATCGAGCCAAAACAACTTCGATGAATTATGGTCTAACTTGACCTTAGCACAAAAATTCGCGGCAAGTAGTTTAACTAAATATGGATATAAATTGTCATATATTCGTTGCTCTTCCGCTGGAAACGTCGCTTTTATGACGGTTGATGATAATGTGGCAACTATTGAAATAGACGGTGAAATTAACACAACCCCCTCTGTTTTTGTTCGGTAATCAATCTCTTAAATTCATCTCTCAAACTCAAATTTTCCCGTTATATTGATCTAAATCAGATTTTTGCACATCCACTTTCAAACAACATTTAGATCATGATCTAGATCAACCTCTCATCACGACGCTTACGTATTATGTGCGACATATTGTCGCAGTTGATGCTTCAACTGCAGTGCTACGTAGTAAGAGTTCATGATTAATATTCAAAGAAATCTACAATGTGTTGTTTATATTTTTCTGCTTGCGGCTGCTTTGTTGTGCACTAGTATGTCTGCCAACGCCTTATTCGTTAGCCCTCCAAAAGATCCTATTCCACTGATCCATGAAATATTTCCAGATTTAACCCATATTAGTGAGAAAACTGGCGATCCCTTAGTTTGGACTATCTATCAAGACAGTGAAATTATTGGTTATGCTTTTGAAACCAATGATATTGCCAAAATTCCTGCCTATTCTGGTGAACCAGTAAATATGTTAGTTGCCATCAACCCTCAAGGGGTTTACCTCGGCGCTAAAGTACTTGAGCACCATGAACCTATTATTCTTGCTGGTATTCCTGAGAGTAAGTTACATGCCTTTGCAGAGCAATATGATGGTTTATCAGTAAGTGATCGCTTAAAAGTTGGTGGTAACAACCAGCAAGAAAATATCATTCATATTGATGGTTTATCAGGTGCTACCGTAACTGTCATGGTAATGAATGTGGCGATTACCAAATCGGCCACTAAAGTGGCGCGTTCGCTGGGGATTATTAGTGCTAGCCAAGAAATTATCCAACCTATGTCAACCATTTACCCTGATGTTTACCAAAAATCTTCATGGCAAACGCTTATTGGTGATGGCTCTATTCGACGATTAACCTTGAATAGAAAAATGGTTGATGAAGCTTTTGTCGGTACAGCGGCTGAACATATTGATAAAGCCAATGCCGATCAAAAAGAAGATATGTTTGCTGATATCTATTTTGCGCAAGCCAATATTCCAACGGTTGGACGAAACTTGTTAGGGGATGCTGAATATCAATGGCTTATGAGCAGTTTAAAGCCAAACGAACACGCCATTATTTTATTAGGCAATGGTTATTCTTTTAAAGGCTCTGGCTATGTTCGAGGTGGGATTTTCGATCGTATTCAAATTTTGCAAAATGGTGATGCTTTTGCTTTTCGTGACTTGGATCATAATCGTGTTACTGACCTTTATCTTGAAGGTGCGCCGCTTTTCAAAGAGATGTCGTTATTCATAGTCCGAGCTCAACATGAGTTTAACCCCGGTGTAGATTGGCAGCTTGAATTACTTGTCAGACGTCAATTAGGCGCGGTCGATAGCTTATTCACCAGTTTTAAGGGGGATTATCATACCTTAGATCATTATGTTGATCGCCCAGCCGTTATAATACCAGAACCAGAATTAACCCTGACTCAGCAAGTATGGCAAGAAAAAAACACTGAGGTGATCATTTTAGTGATCTTGCTTTCTACTGTCGTGATGAGTTTGTTTTTTCAGGATATTTTGGTTCGACATCCTACCTTTATGCATAACTTTAGACATGCGTTTCTTATTGTCACTGTTGTTTTTATCGGTTGGTCTTGGGGCGGACAATTATCTGTCGTAAATGTCTTTACCTTCTTACAAGCCTTTATGACGGACTTTTCATGGGACTTGTTCTTACTCGACCCTATTATTTTTATCTTATGGTGTGCCGCAGCAGTAACCATGATTTTATGGGGACGTGCTGTTTATTGTGGATGGTTGTGTCCATTTGGCGCTTTGCAAGAATTGTTAAATATTTTTGCGCGTTATATAAAAATTCCACAATTTGAATTGCCTTGGGCTGTGCACGAACGTTTATGGGCCATTAAATATTTAATTCTGCTTGGCTTGTTCGGGTTATCAATGGAGTCATTGGCGTTGGCTGAACAATTCGCCGAAATAGAACCGTTTAAAACGACTTTCTTATTGAAATTTGATCGTGAATGGCCGTTTGTTTTATACGCATCAGCTTTACTTATCATCAATATATTTAATCGTAAATTTTTCTGTCGGTATTTATGTCCATTAGGGGCGGCGTTATCGACCAGTAATAGTGTTCGATTATTTAGTTGGCTACGTCGTCGACCAGAATGCGGTCAACCTTGTAAAACATGCGCCAAAGAATGTGAAATTCAAGCTATTCATCCTGATGGCGAAATTAATATGCGTGAATGTCATTACTGTTTGGATTGCCAAGTCACTTACTTTAATGAAGAAAAATGTCCTCCATTGAAAAAATTAGCACGTAAAAAGAACCGCTTTAAAGAAAACGAAATAGAAACCGTCAATGTCGCTTAAGTGACTTACGTTTTAAATTTTATAGATAAAATAACTGGGGAAGAGTATGAGTAATGAAGATAAAAGCTCAAATAATGTTGAGCTAGAAAGTGAAGATAGACGTAATTTTTTTGGTAAAACAGCTTTAATTGGTGCTGGCGCTATTGCTGCTCCTATGACCGCTGCTATGTTTTCATCTATGGCACAAGCGCAAAGAAGTGAAGCGGCGAATAGTCCACATGTTGGCCCAGGTGATTTAGATGAATATTACGGTTTTTGGAGTGGTGGTCACTCAGGTGAAGTCCGAATAATGGGCGTGCCATCTATGCGTGAGTTAATGCGTATTCCGGTATTTAATACCGATAGTGCTACTGGTTGGGGATTAACCGATGAAAGTAAACGAATTAAAGGTGATAGTGCACACTTACATGCAGGGGATTCGCATCACCCACATATGAGTATGACGGATGGCCGATATAATGGTAAATATGTTTTCATCAATGATAAAGCTAATTCTCGGGTAGCTCGTATTCGTTGTGACATTATGAAATGTGACAAAATGATCACCATTCCTAATGTACAAGCAATACACGGATTACGGGTACAAAAAGTGCCTTATACCAAATACGTAATTTGTAACGGTGAATTCGAAATTCCGATGAATAATGACGGAAAAGGCGGCATGAAAGATGTCAGCACGTATCGTTCGTTATTTAACGTCATTGATGCTGAGAAAATGGAAATCGCTTTCCAAGTCATGGTGGACGGTAATTTAGATAATACTGACGCTGATTACGATGGAAAATATTTCGCTTCTACTTGTTATAATTCAGAAATGGGCATGAATTTAGGAGATATGATCTCGTCTGAGCGTGACCATGTTGTTGTATTTAGCCTTGCACGCTGTGAAGCGGCGCTAAAAGCCGGTAAATTTAAAACCTATAATGGTAATAATGTGCCTGTACTTGATGGAACCAAGGGCTCTGAATTAACCCGTTATATTCCTGTCCCTAAATCTCCACATGGTATGAATACCTCGCCAAATGGCGAATATTTTGTTGCGAATGGTAAACTATCACCGACAGTATCGGTGATCGCTATTAACAAATTAGATGCCTTATTTTCAAATAGCATCAAACCTCGTGATACCATTGTTGCTGAGCCTGAGTTAGGTTTAGGTCCTCTTCATACCGCGTTTGATAATAAAGGTAATGCATATACCACGTTATTCCTTGATAGCCAAATTGCCAAATGGAATGTGCAAGATGCTATTGATGCCCATAACGGTAAAAAAGTGAATTATATTCGTCAAAAACTCGATGTACATTATCAACCAGGTCATAACCATACTTCGGCCGGTGAAACGCGAGATGCTGATGGTAAATGGTTAATCGCCTTATGTAAGTTCTCTAAAGACAGATTTTTACCTGTTGGTCCATTACGTCCGGAAAATGATCAGTTAATTGATATTTCAGGTGATGAAATGAAGTTAGTGCATGATGGACCTACCTATGCCGAACCGCATGATTGTATGATTGTTCATCGCAGTAAAATGAAACCGCTGAAAATCTGGCCAAGAGATGATGTGATGTTCGCCGAAACCATCGCTCAAGCGAAACGTGATGGTGTCGATGTGTATACCGAAAACAAAGTGATCCGTGATGGTAATAAAGTTCGTGTATACATGACTTCCATTGCTCCTACCTACGGTATGGAGTCATTCAACGTGAAATTAGGCAATGAAGTCACTGTTATTGTTACTAATCTGGATCAAGTTGAAGATGTAACTCATGGTTTCTGTATGACAAATCATGGTGTTCAGATGGAGATTGGTCCGCAAGCAACTGCGTCAATTACCTTTACCGCCAATAAACCCGGCGTTCAATGGTATTACTGTAATTGGTTTTGTCATGCATTACATATGGAAATGCGTGGAAGAATGTTTGTTGAAACCTAAAAACAGCACGTTTCTTAACTGAGATCAAAAGCATAACATTTAATCGGTGTTATGCTTTTTCTACGTGATAGAAGAGCTGTAAATTTATGATATGTAAATATGCCCAACTCCTCCTGATTATTGCGCTGTTTAGTGGTATGCCAATATCAATTAATCAAGCTTACGCAAGTGAAGTCATGGTGTTACCAAGTGATAACTTACAGGAGATGATTGATAACGCCAATGATGGTGACACCCTGATATTGTCTGCCGGTCGATATCGAGGAAATTTTGTTATTTATCGGGCTATTCATTTAACAACTACCCCTGACGATCAGCAAAAAGCGATTATAGATGCCCAAGGAGATGGTCACGCGATATTGCTGAAAAATTCTCATATCTCGATTGAAAATTTAACCATTGAAAATTGGGGCAGTGATTTAACCGAACAACATTCCGGCATATATTCTGATGAAAAAGCCAGTCATCTGGTGATCCAAAACAATTACCTTAAAGGCGATGGTTTTGGTATTTGGTTACAAAAAGGGGAATCAATTCATGTAATTAATAATACAATTGAAGGGAATTTAGCCTTACGTTCAGCAGATCGAGGTAATGGTATTCAACTTTCTATTGTTAAAAATGTTGAGGTGAGAGATAACGAAGTTTTTCACACGCGAGATGGCCTATATATTATTTCCAGCCAAGACAATGTGTTGGAAAATAACACCCTGCACGATTTACGTTACGGTATTCATTATATGTATTCACACAGTAACAAAGTGCTTAACAATTTGGCCTATAACACGCGAGCTGGTTATGCCTTAATGAGTTCTCGAAATTTAATTGTTGATGGTAATAGCACGCTTGATAGTGAAGATTATGGTTTTTTAATGAACTTTATTACGTCATCAACCATTAGTAATAATTACATTAAAAATGTTTGGACTAAACCAGAAAACAAAGTATTAGGCCGAGATGGCAAAGGCTTGTTTGTTTATAATTCTGCCTATAACTCGATTTATGGCAATGTGATAGATACAACGGAAATCGGTATACATTTAACTGCAGGATCTGAACATACAAAAGTGTATGCCAATAGTTTTATCGATAACCCAACACAAGTGAAATATGTTTCCAATAAAAACCAAGAATGGAGCCAAGAGGGGGTTGGTAACTATTGGAGTAACTACTTAGGGTGGGATATGAATAACGATAAAATAGGTGATGTCGTTTTTGAGCCTAATGATGGTATCGATAAACTGGTGTGGCAATATCCAGAAATGAAGATGCTAATGGATAGTCCTGCTGTGATCATTTTACGGTGGGTACAAAGGCAATTTCCTATTTTAAAACCATCAGGGGTCAAAGATAGCTTCCCGCTGATGAAATCCCCTCATGCAAGCCAATCTGCAGAAAATTCAAACATTGAATTAAGCCTTGTACAACTCAATGTTAAGGACGTGCATTAATGTCAACTTCTCCAATCATTAGCCTATCAAATGTAGGCAAGCAATATGCAAAATTAACCGCGTTGAATTCGATTGATATGCAATTGAATCAAGGTGAAGTGTTAGGTCTGTTTGGTCACAATGGTGCAGGTAAAACCACAATGATGAAATTGATCTTAGGGGTTATTTCGCCAAGTCATGGTGAAGTCAATGTCATGGGAGTTGCACCTGACTCTAAAGCCGCATGGCACATGCGTGAACAAATTGGCTACTTACCTGAAAACGTCAGTTTTTATGAGCATTTAACCGGCTTAGAAGTGTTAACTTATTTTGCTCGATTAAAAGGTTTTTATCCTAAACCGGCGAAGCAGCATGCGATTGAATTATTAGAGCAAGTCGGTGTTGTCCATGCGATGAAAAAGCCGGTTAAAACCTTTTCAAAAGGTATGAGACAACGCTTAGGGTTAGCTCAAGCATTTATTGGTAAACCTAAATTATTATTGCTTGATGAACCGACTGTCGGATTAGATCCCATTGCAACTGCCGATTTTTATCGAACAGTTGATCAATTAAAGAGCCAAGGTACAAGCGTTATTTTATGCTCTCATGTTTTACCGGGAGTTGAACAACATATTGATAGAGCAATGATACTCTCGTCAGGAAATATGTTAGCGATTGGCACATTAGCTGAATTACGTCGACAAGCGAATTTACCAATAAAAATAACACCTCATGGATTAAATGGCGCTCTTAGACAAGACGCACATTTACTGAAATTCCTAGAAAGTGGTGACAGCGATTCAGTATTAATGGTACCAGAGCAAGATAAAGTCGCGATGTTACGTTACTTATTAGCGTTTGAAACTATTGATGATATTGATGTGGATAAAGCCAACTTAGAACAGGTTTACCAATATTATTTACAGCAAAATAAAAGCGGTAGTAAAGTCAAAAATTTAAGCGCAGGAGCTTAGTATGAATCAGATATTAGCCGTTGCAGGGAAAGAATTTTTTGATGGTTTACGAAACCGTTGGCTCATTTCAATTACCATTGTTTTTGCCGTTTTATCGATAGGTTTAACGTATTTTGGCGGCGTTGCATCGGGAGAAGTAGGGGTGACTTCACTGTCTACCACTATTGCGAGCTTGGCAAGTTTAGCCGTTTTTTTGATCCCATTAATTGCCTTGTTATTAAGTTATGACAGCTTTGTTGGTGAGCAGGAAAGCGGCACCTTACTTTTATTATTAACTTATCCGCTGAGTAAAACGCAATTATTGCTCGGTAAATTTATCGGACAAGGTGGCATTATAGCCTTAGCTACTTTGTTAGGTTTTGGTGCTTCAGCACTGATTTTATACCTACAAGTGAAGGATCTTGAAGTAGTTCGTTTATTCAGTACCTTTATTGCTAGTGCCGTTTTACTTGGCTTAAGCTTTACTGCCATAGCTTATGTTATCAGTTTAGCGGTAAATGAAAAATCTAAAGCGGCAGGTATTGCCTTACTGATTTGGTTTTTCTTTGCTCTCGTGTTTGACCTTGCCTTGTTAGCATTACTTGTGGGAGTAGAGCAGGGGGTTAGTCAGCAAGGATTAACGCAAATTATGATGTTTAGTCCATCCGATATTTTCAGATTAGTCAATTTAGCGGGCCTTGACAGTAGTGATGTAAATGGCGTGCTAGCCATAGCTATTAAGTCGAGTTTAACTCAAGGGCAATTATTTTTCGTGCTCTTTGCTTGGGTGATGTTACCTCTAGCGGGTGCTAATTTTATTTTTATGAAAAAAACACTTTAATCTTAAGTTAGAAAGAATGAAAACTATGAAATCATTATCAAAATTAATGAGCTGTTTGCTTGTTGTGACATTGTTGACCGCTTGTTCTAAGCATGAAGATGGCCATCAGACTATTCATCAAGCTGCAGCGATAGAATCCGCCGATGAATGTCATTTATGCGGGATGTTAATTGCCCACTTTGCTGGGCCAAAAGGAGAGTTATTTCGCAAAGGAGTGACCGCAGAACAAGGAAAAAAAGTACATAAATTTTGCTCAACCCGCGATATGTTTAGCTTTTATCTTGATCCGGAGAATAAGCGTAATGTCACTACTTTATATGTACATGATATGAGTAAATCTCCGTGGGATTCGCCTAATGATAATTATTTTATCGACGCTAAAACCGCTTGGTTTGTCGCGGGCTCTGAAAAAACAGGAGCAATGGGGAAAACCCTCGCAAGCTTTAGTAAACAGCGAGATGCCCAACAATTTGCCAAAGCATACGGAGGTAAGGTATTAAGCTTTCAAGACATTGATTTATCAGTATTAATGTAAGTTCCCTTTTATCTCATACTGAAATGGTTGAATTATTTATTGGCTAAGGTAGGCTAAATAGCATCAATGTTACTAGGTTTGCTAACTCTTTATGATAAAACAAATACCCATGACTCTTGCTATAAGTGTTTTGATACTTTTTGGCTGTTCAAGTCAGCCTCCAGCGACGGCTAAATTTAAAAGTAACTTTAACTTTTCTGATATTCAATCTTATAGTACTTATTCTCGAAATTCAGAGTTTGGCGAGTCTCAAAACATCAGTTACGCAACACGAAATAACATTGAAACTGCAATTGAACGAAGCTTTGACAGCAAAGGTTTGCTTTATCAGACTAATGATAAAGCGGATGTCATTATTGGTTATCATTTAATACAAGATAAGCAAGGCTTGAACAAATATAACCAAGGAGTGAAATATTGCGATCCGTGCTTACACTCAGGTTTAGCGGTTCAAGATAGAAAGTCATGGCAATTGTTACCAGGTAGTTTAGTGCTCGATATTGTTGATCAGCAAGACAAGCGCTCCGTTTGGCGTAGTGTTTATCCACTAAAAATTAGACCGAAAGATAATAGTCAAGAAGTACAAGATAAAATTCAACATGCCATTCGTATTATGATGAAAACCGTACCATTAGCGTTACTATAGTCGCTAAAAGGGATATTGAAATGATGAAATGGCTATATATCGCATTGTTAGTTTTGTCGATTTTTTTTATTATTCTTTTCGGCTTTGGGGTATTACTGCATGAAAATGAAAAGCAGCATGAAGCATATAATCGTCAGCTTGAAATAAAAAAGCAACAACAAGAAAATAATCATTCAAGCATTGCTGCTACTGAAATTGTAACGCTTAACACTGTAAATGATGAGCCAAAAAAATCGGTTAATTTAGCGATAGTTGCGCAAAACCTCACTTGTGTTTCGAATGAGCAATGTCGAGTTGTTGAGATTGATTTTGTTGATTTGAGCTGTCAGGTTGCGGTCAATGTCATTGGGGCTTCACAATTAAAAAAAGCAAAGCGAGACAAAACCGTCATTGGTCATTGTGAACATCATAGTGATGTAAATAAAGCCATATGTGTTGATAATTTTTGCACACTTGCAGGAAGTAATTAACGTCTTAACTATCATACTTTGATTTTGATGTTTATAATGGCGCTGAATTTAATTAGGTAATTTTTTATGACTTTTCCAAACGATGATACAGGCCAAGTTTTAACAGAAATGCAGGCAGCAGGTGTTGATTTAACGATTGTCCACCCAGTTGTCTTTTTTCAATTGTTTGAGCAAAAAGAACAAGCAGAAGCCATGGCTCAATTGTTAAAAGAGAAAGCGCCAGATATGCAATTAAGCATTCATCCTGATGAAATTCCTAATGTTTGGGACTTAGATTGTACCATTAATATGTTACCTGATTACGATGCTATTGTTGCACAAGAAGCTCAACTTGAACAAATCGCCGCTAAATTTAATGGTTATAACGATGGTTGGGGAATTGAAGCCTAATTTTTCTGTGTCGCTTTTAGCTGCCTACTTATTCTATTCGACTCGTTCTTTGTTACTGTTCTTTTTCTGAAATATGAAAAGCTGGTAACGATACTTGCCAATATATTGCCGCTAATCTTAATTTTAAGGCACCAACAATCGCACAAATCGTTGAGACATTTTCAGATAAACCAAACGTATGAAAAACCACAAATAAACAGCCACCTAGCATTGCTGCTAAAGCATAAATTTCTTGTCTTAAAATCATAGGTATCACATTACAGAGCACGTCTCTGATCATTCCTCCTGCAACACCTGTAATGGTTCCCATAACTATAGCGACTGGTATTGGTGCGCCTAAGTTTAAGGATTTTTGTGTTCCTAAAACGGCAAATAATGCTAAGCCAAAAGCATCAGCAATCAATAAAAATCGTTTAGGAATTCGTTTGGGTCGACGTATGATTAATATCGTTAATATGGCCGTCATTAAGATAACGAATAAGTAAATAGGATCGGCTACCCAAAAAACGGTGGTATCTAAAATAACATCGCGTATTGTACCGCCACCAACCGCAGTGACAGCCGACAAAACAACAACACCAAACGGGTCAAGTTTATATCGGCCCGCCATTAATGCGCCAGAAAGAGCGAATACGATCACGCCAAATAAATCTAACCAGCGCAATAATTCAAACATTTTTATTCTTTTACTAATGGCAAGTCAGCACTTTCCCACGCTTTATAATCGCCGGTTAAATGTTTTAGTTGAGTAAAACCGTTTGCTTGCAATGTTGCTTCAGCAATTTCAGCCCTTCTGCCTGAGCGACAATGCACTACCACTGTTTTATCTTGGTAACCCGATAATTTATCTAAATGCTGTTCTATAGAGTCATGGCTTATATTCAAAGCGCCTTTTATATGACCCGCGTTAAATTCTTCCTTACTGCGCACATCAAGGACGATAAATTCTGGCGCTTTTGCAGCATGTTGTAAACTGAGTAATTGTTGCTGTGAGATGTTACTGATCTTATTAGCATGACTAAATAGAGAAAAACAAGCGAGCAGAATAAAAGTGAGTTGCAGTTTCATTAGCATTAACCTTAAACATGTTTAAGTTGATTATTTTACGAGTATAGCAATAACAATGACGATTGAAATTAATATTCCTATGGCTAAGGTCATCACCAAATTAAGCTGTTTTATCGTGGCAATAATATCTTTTGCTTGTGGTTGTTGTCCTTGATCATTGAACGACTCTCGGCGAAGCTTATTTTTACTATACATAGCAACACCGCCTAGTTTTATTCCCAATATATAAGCTAAATATGCGATAACAATACTGTTGTTATTAGTGAAAAATGATCGTTTAACAAGTCGCCAAAATAATAAACTATTTTGATTCATCGACGTTAAAATCAATAACAAGAAAAACAATCTGCTGGGTAACCATTGTAATAAGTTGGTTATTTTAGCGATAAAGCGACCAAAAAATCGAAACTGATGATGTTTTAAGTTCCAACTGTAGTGCGTTTCTAGCAGTAAACGAAAGCTTAATGCCGCTAATGGTCCTATAAATATAAAGAAAAAGCCGATGGCAAATTGTTGTTGTATTTTTCTCAAAAGCAGCATTTCAATGCAAGCTTTACTGATACCAATAGGTGATAATTGCTCGGCATCACGTGACAGCCAAGGTGATAAAGTTTGTTTTGCTTGGTATTTATCTTGTGCGTTAAGTTGAGTGGCTACGGTTTTACCTAGGTTATTTAAGTTAAAACTTCCCAATGCAGTAAATAAAAGCAACGCTTGCCAAATTACTGGCACAGCAATAAATTCTTCAAATAACCAAACAATAACAATTAAAGGCGTTATGGTGATCACGGTGGCAATAAAACCCGCAATGTTTCGTTGCGAATCACTGTTTTTATCTTTATTTACTTTTTCGGCAAGTTGCTGACAATAAAAGCGATAAAAACTAAATGCTGATTGTTGCGTCAATGAAGGGGATATTATATTGAACAACAGTTTACAAAACACCACGCCAAATAACACAAGTATATATTGCGCTATTTGAGGTAAGGCGTCATAAACTTCAATCATGCAAGACTCAAAGATTAAGACAAGGTCTTATCTTGTAAACTAGTTAACATATTCAGCACTAACTGTGATGAATTTACCGAAGCTGTTTCTAAGTAAGCTTCAAATGACGTGGGTGATTCTTTGCCTGCTATATCTGACATCGAACGAATCACGACAAATGGCGTGTTTAATTGATGACAAGTTTGGGCAATGGCCGCGCCTTCCATTTCAACCGCTGCCATGGTTGGGAAATTTTTTCGAGCTTTGGCAATGTCATCATCTTTAGTCATAAAAGTATCGCCAGTGGTGATTAAACCAATCAGTGTTTGAATGTTATTTAATTGTGCAATACCCGATTTTGCGGCCTCGACTAACATTGGATGAGGTATATACGCAGCAGGGTTAGCAGGCAGTTGACCTATTTCATAACCAAACGCCGTTACATCAACATCGTGATATCTGACTTCAGAGCTGATCACGATATCTCCAACTTTCAACGATTGTTCAAACCCACCGGCAGAGCCAGTATTTACCACATAATCAGGGTTAAATTCATGAATTAAAAAAGCGGTTGCTAAAGCAGCAGCAACTTTTCCAATACCTGATTGAACAATCACGACGTCATTGCCCGCTAATTTTCCTTGATAAAATGTATAACCGCCGAGTTGTTTGGTTGTTGCATCTACTAATTGTGCTTTTAAAATTGCAACTTCTGGCTCCATTGCACCGATAATGCCTGCTTTCATGATTCTTCTTCAAAATTAAGTCGTTAGATAAAAGAGATTATAACCTGAATCTAGGAAAGAGGAGAATCCCTTGATTGATCCAAGCCGACATTTATCTATCTAGTTGAAATTTTTGCTCGGAATGAGTAAACGCGGGGGTAACTCAAAGGCGTTGATGATCAACCTTTGAGTTACCGTAAATTTTGTTAATGAGGCAATGCTGCTTGTTGAGGAGCGGGTATTTGTCGGTTTAAGTTTGCTTGAGCAACTGCGGCTGCAGAGGTAATAACGCCTGTAGCTGGTTGTTCATTATCTACTTTTTTGCGTGCTTTAACTAATGGTGCAGGTATAACACGCCCTTTAACTTTAGGGGCAGGAGCCGTATTTCCGAGTAAACGACTGTTTATACAGGCTCTTATTTCATCAAGACTGTAGTTACTTTTTACTTTAATACGTAAGTGAGGAATGGTGGCAGCTTCTAAAGCGCCACTTACAAACCAATCCTTTTTAACTTTGTAGCCTTTACCTTGGGTATCGACTAAATCAATGGCGGCTAATAATTTCATTGTGTCACGTTCACAAATAACAAAATCTAAATATTTATTGTCAGCATTATGGGTTGCGGTTTGTCCTGCTTTAGACGAGACGCCATTTCGAATCGTGACCATATCAGATAATTTAACGCGATTAATGATGCGATATTTTGGCCCTAAAGCTTGCTCAACTAAATTCTGAAAATTTTTCTCCGCCGCGGTAAAGACCACCTGCTTTTTTTCAAAAGGAAAAGGGAAGCTATTATCATTTAAGCGACTCGCTAATAAAGCAACAATAACAATTAGGCTGATCATGGCGAAAAGTATAAGTTCCATAGTCATCTCCGATAATTCAAAATTTTGACGTTTATATAATTACTATGGAATAAGCACGGAATGTGCCATACAGATAAATAATTTACAGAACAGATCAATGCAGGAAATCGGGGTGAGCCATTTAATCTCTTCGTGTTTTATTTAATCACTCATTCTTCTGTTAATTTGACGCTATACATTGATAAATTATCGAAGTGCTTTAAATATTAGGTTTTTCTAAATTAGTTTTGACTAATGTAATATTTAAACGATAGAATGCTTAAATATATGGTCGTGAAAATTTAATTACCTTGAAAAAATAAGAGTGAGTATGCAATGTTTACTGCTGAAATAATCAATAACATTCAGATGGATAATGTACTAGTACCAACTAAAACCCTGATCGTTGGTGGCCAACCGACAATTGAAGACCTGCTATTGCTCGACAGAATAGGTGTTAAACATGTTGTTAATTTGAGAGGGGAAAACGAAGTTAACCACTTCGATGAATGGAATGTTTTACGTGAAATGGAGAGTGACTATCATGCTATTCCATTGACTAATATCCACTCGTTTACCAAAGACGCAGCTGAACGGCTTGATAATATCTTATCGTTTAATAAACCGACGTTAATTCATTGTGCAACAGGTAACCGAGTAGGCGCATTAATTACTCTGCATGCATTTTGGTGTGAAGGTGTATCAGCGCAACAAGCGTTAGAACGGGGTATTCAAGCAGGCCTTACCCAACTTAAACCTGGGATCAGTCAACTTATTGGCCTATAAAACGTGATAGTTTTTGCTTTAGATTACTCAAACGATGTGATTGGTGACTTAAGCAATACAGGGTAAAAATACGCCTAGTTTGTTCCTAAGCGCACTTTTAAAGCTTAGAATCCGTCGTTAACTAGGGTATTTAGCTTCTAGCGCAGAATAAAGTTGTTGTTGAAAGTCAGTGGCACTAGCATCTAACTCGTTCACTAATTTAGCTAATACTTCATTATCTTCTTCGCCATGCCAAATTTTGATATATGTCCCTTCTTTATATCCGTGATCTTGGCGGAAGAAATTTAAAGTGTTTTTGCCGACGTATTGACGAAATAATTCATCAAGATCCATATTCATCAAGCGCATACAGTCTGCTAGCGCAATGGCATCAAAAGCTTTATTGGTAACAGCAGCGGATGCTAAATTTTCAAGGGCAATCTTAAAATCTGTTTCATCACTTTGCTGAGTTAGTTCATGAGCAAGCTGTGAAGTAATATCACTTACAGTAGCGCCGGTCATTAATCGTAAGCTTAATCCAAAGTGGAATATATCCACCAGTTCTAATTGTACTTGAGCGACGTCGATTTCTTGATGTTTCCACCATTTCCAACCATGATGATCAAGCATTTCAGCACATTCAACCCATATTGCTCTATACCATTCATAACCATTGTCACGCCATGTTTCACTGACTCTTGCATTCATCGCATCTTGCATGGTTAACATTTGGCTAATTTGGTTTTGTGCAATCAACATTTCGCTCATTTTAATCTCTATTTTTAATCAATTAATCGATAAATATTAGTAGAGCTCTAGTTTGCCGTACCTAAGCGATGGTGACAAGTAAAGACAAGGGATTTCTGGCTTTTCTATGACTTTACTTGTCTGAGCAATTGGAGGAGCTTTGAAAGCCAAACTTTTGCAAAACAGTTGCAGCGGGACAAAAGCCGGTAAATGAAGACTGAAATAAATTGGCACCAATAAATACCGTAAACCACATAAAGTTAGGGTGTAACCAATAGGTTAAAGCTACGGACAATAGCACCATAAATCCTGCAAAACGAATGATGGCGGTTTCTAATGAAATATTTGTTTTCATGGTTAATACCTATAGTTGTTGAATAAAATTAAAAACTAAATCGTCCTCTTAACCAAACATTGGTATTTGCCTGGTGTTGACCAAAAAAGGTAAAAGGTTGATTTCCCGAGAAAATATTTGCCCCTGCACTAAAGCTATAATTATCGTTGTATCGATAATGAATAGCGGGTTTTAAATAACTGTCTTGGTCTGTTGGAGAATAGAAAGCAAATAATGAATAAATTAATTTTTGTTGCATAGTGGTATAACGCAATCTAACGGTGGCTAGTTGTCGATATTCGTCAACGACTTCATCGGTAAATAATGCGGATTGTGTATAAGCATTATAGTGTTGGGTCTTTTCAAGGTAATATTGCAAACCAACCGATAAGTTTTTAATCACTTCTTGCTCATAGCCGATTAACGCTCTTATTTGGCTATTTGGAATCGCTGCTTGGTTCCCTTGTCTGTCTTCAAGACTGTTATAGGCAGAAAATTCCATTTTAAAAATTCCAGTACTTAGTGGGGTTAAAGCACTCGCTCCCCAGGCATTCATCTTCGGAAAATAAGCCATACCTTGTTGATTCATGCCAAGTGGTGTTGTCCAAAAACCTTTGTAGCCATATAGGGCATATTCAACGCCTTGAATACTTGTTGCTACCCGAGCCGACCATTGTGAGTCTTGTGTTTGCTCAACCCTAAAGTTTTCATCAGGCGCAATATTCGTTTTCATCAAAGGCGAATAAAATGAGAAACGTTCTCCGGTAAGGTAATTATCAGGAGTAAACTCTGGAGTCCATGCCAGATCAACGGTGAAATCTCCCCAATAGCTAGTCATTCGAATACTGTCTGACGCCGACTTTAAATATTCATCATCACGACCAGAAAAAAAGGATTGCCAGTCTTTCTTAAATAAATCGTTGAGAAAAAGGTAGTCGCCAGTGCCCCAAGTAAGTACTTGCCTACCAAGTTTTACGTCAAGGTTTTTTAATGGACTAAAGGCGATGTTTAATTCTCGGGTATTAAAATCAGTTTGCACTAATACGTCGTCGTAGAGAAAATCACCTTTAGCGGTTAATTCGAAAAACGCGTGACTATAATCAAGATTGATACGCCCTCTTAATTCGCTCAATGAAGCATTAGACTCAACGATATTATTTTGCATAAATCTACCGTAAGCTACTTCAACAAAGTAACTGAATTTCCACGGTGATAATTGAGTCGTTTCTTGCCAATCATCTGCCCATTCATCTTGCCAGCCATCAGCCGACAATGTTGATATTTCTTGGCTGGCTTTTTCATCTGAAGATTCAGTGACAGCTTGTTGCACCGCCTTTGTTTGGGCAATTATTTGGCTGCTCGTTAATGAGAAACCTAGCAGTGAAAAAGTTTGAATAAGGGCCAATTTCTTCACTATCTTAACCATGCTTTTGGTGGAGTTCTTAGGCTGCGTTCAGAAAAAATATTGTCGGGCAATCCAACATTATATTTCACATTCCTAAATTGCATTTCGGTGAAGCTACCATCACTTAATTGTGTCATTTTGGCATGAACAACCGTGGGGAAACCGTCTATATTTTGCACCGCTAGCACCTGCATTTCGCGGATGATTTCTTGCTGCTCATTAAAGTAGCTCGCTTTCATTGGTAAATAAGTATTTTTATCAATGATGATGTGATAATAAGCATACTCTACACTTGATGGGTCTTTAGGTACGGCTTTCATGATGTACGATTCTTCGTCGCTGCTTATTAAAGAATAATTATCTTCTGCGGGATTACGACCTGAAACATCTTCATAATAAAAGTGAGCGCCAACAAATGAGGTACGTTTATCTCCGGCAGAAATGCGTTTAACGAGATCAAGTGCCGGTAAATATAACCAGCGGTCATCATCTGCTTGTACTTTTTTGGTGACTCGAAAAACGGTTCCTTGAACATCAGTTGGTCGAGAGAAAAACACCAACATATCTTGATCGCCTAAATCTTCCTGGTCTTTACGCAAAATTGTAAATTGACGCATTTGCTTATTTCCATTGGCATCGACGATGATCATTCTTGCCTGTGCGCTGCCGTCTTCACCGGCGTAATAAGACGCTAAGTTACTTTTTTTGATAATGCTATCAACATTCACAGTTGCATGTGCTGCCGTTATCAAAGATAAAAAACTTAATGTAATCAATTGTGTTTTCTTTAAAAAATGTAACATCATTTATCCTGTTTTATTTTCATGAGTCATTCATAAACTTAAGCTTGGTTGTTAGTCGTCTGATCCTTTGAAAAAAGACTTAGTAAGGCTGGCAATAGCAGCAATGTCACTAATGCGGAAACTATCATGATACTTGCTAAGAAAAATCCCACCGTAATATAGGGCATTAACGGTGAGAGTAATAACGGAGTAAAACCGATAGCGATGACGATGGCATTTCTTGAAATAGCTCTACTAGGCTCTTCAAACATTAATAGCAATGCTTTGGTTAAACTGTTGGTTTGTTTTTCTAATTCACGAACCCGTTGTAAAAAGTGAATAGCAAAATCAATTGAAAGTCCTAATGTTAATGCTGAAAGTACCGCGATAGGCATATCATAGGCTTTTCCTAACCAACCGATTAAACCGTAAATTAAACTAATGGTTAAAGTGAGAGGTAGCATGGCTAACACGCCATATTTTATCGAGCGAAATAACAGTGCCATCATTAAAAAGACAATCACAAAGGAAGAAAGTAAACTGTTGAGCATGCCGTTTACCATGGCATCTTGCCAGACAATATTCAGATACGACTTTCCTGCCCAATTCATTTCAACGTCAATTGGCGCTGGATTTTGTTGTACATATTGATTAACCCATTCAACAACCGCCGTAGTATGTTGATTATCACCACTGGTCATTTGTAGCCAAATTAAAGATTGTTGATAATCTTGACTGACAAAATGCCACAGATCATTTGGTCGATGAGAAGATTGATATTGTAATAACGTTTGAGCGACGCCATTACTGGTTTTAGGAATAACAAAATCAAGCGCGTTTCCTGAGTGTAGTTCTCGGTTTACCGTACGTACGATATCGCTCAAACCATTTGTTTTACCTACTAATGCCGTGTTGTTTAGTGCCGTTTGTAAGTCGGCAAGCCAATTTAACATCTCAGGTTGAATATATAATTTTTGCTGGGCAAATTGTTGATCAGCAAATTGATATAATTTATCGATAGCTGCTTGGTGTTCCATCGCAACACTAAAGGCTAAATCATCTAATTTTATTAATAATTCTTGGCTAAATATGCCTTTATCTGTTGAGGACTTCCATTGTGCTAAGTGCTCTTGAATTGTTGATAAATCGATTCCTTGTTGATTCGCATCTGCAATCAACTGCATGAATGTTAGTTCTGCTTGTTGCACGTCTTTTTGAGGCTGGCTAAACACTAACCATGCATCGTATGTCCCGGCGAAATGTTCATTAAGGACTTTATCGGCAATACGAATTTCATGATCGGCTTTAAACCAGTTAACCGGATTATCGTTGATAATGATTTTATTGATACCGACAAGGCTGAAGATAAATATCACAATAAAAGAAAAGATAATGGCTTTGGCTTTTTTCGTTGCTAAGTTGCCAAGCCATAAAAGACTATTCGATAAACGGCCTTTTTCTTCCATTTTAGCGACCGCAAGCTGTAAATTTGCTAAAGACTTCGGGCTTAATCTCGACAGATAAACCGGTAAATAAATTACCGTTAATAAAAAGGCTAATAAAATGCCTGTGCCAATGAAGGCACCGAAGATTTTCACGGGTGGGATAGGGGTTAATAAAAGAGAATAAAAACCAACGGCTGAGGTAATGGAAGTAAATAGCATGGGAGTGAACAAGTGCGACATTACTTTTTTAATGACTTGTTTGGTGTCATCACCTTCTTTATAACGATCCGAAAACTCCGACAAAATATGTACGGAATCGACAACGGCAATCGGCATTAAAAAGATGGCGATCATCGAGGTCATAATATGTACAGTAAATCCAAGGCCTATTAATGCACCCATGATAATAATTACCGTCGCCATTGCTACGGCCATTGGTGCAATGATTAATGGAAAGTTTCGAAAGAAATACCATAGTAAAACAAAAATAGCTAAGCCTGCCAGTGGCGCTGCTATGCCCATTTGGACAAACATTTCGTAGCCAAACTGATCTTCAGCAATCGGTAGTCCAGTAATGTGAAAAGTTAAATCATGATGGGTAAAGGTTTGATTAATTTCTCTGATTTGTTCCGCGATCGAATAACTTAAATCTTTCGCGGTAATTGGAACATAGATGGCCGCGGCTTTATCGTCTCCAGACACTAAGGTGTTTGCAAGTAAAGGTAAACGCTTTACTGCCTCAGCAATTTTTTCACTACCCGCTAAGTCTTTAGGCGCTCGTTGCATGAGATATTCAAACCGAATGCCACCATTTTTTTCTTGAGTTATATTATCCACCACACTGAGTGATAATAGATCTTGTGTGATCACCCCTTCAATTTGTAAAATTTTATCGGATAACTGTTGTAAAATAGCCAGCGTTTTTGGTTGGTAAATGCTATTTTCACTCACTATGCCCACCACTATCATGTCAGGCATGTTGAAGGTTTTTTTAATATTATTGTGAAAAACGCGTTCAGAGTTTTGACTACTTAACATATTTTCAGGATCAGTATCTATGGTGAGCTGAGGGATCATTGCTAAGCTAATTAGCACCATAGTGATTACTATCGCGTAGATGGTTTTCGGCTTATTTAATGCAAATTGTAAAAGCTGAGAATAATGCAAAGTGGCATCCTTTGTATATTAGTTTTTGTTAATATACTTTTATATTAGCATAATCTAATGTAATATCAATGAATAGTTTTATAAGGTATAGAAAAATGAATCAAGCAAAGCAAGTTGATATCGCTGAATTGAGAAGTAATGCTGGTCAAGCCGCGGAATTACTGAAAGCGATGAGTAATGAAAATAGACTATTAATTCTCTGTTATCTTGGCGAAAAAGAACTGTCAGTGAGTGAACTGAATCAATTTATAGATTTAAGCCAGTCAAGTTTATCTCAGCATTTAGCACGTTTAAGAAATGATTCACTGGTGAAAACTCGCCGCGAATCGCAAACTATATATTATAGTATTGCTAACCAATCGGTTGTGCGACTGATTAGTTTTTTACAAGAAGAATTTTGTCCGTAATAATTATTTTCTTAACTATTTTAGTGATTTAGCGCAAAGATTGTGTCGTGTTTTTTTACACATATAGTGTCTTTATTAACTTAATTCGTATAACTTGTTGATAATTAACGTTATTTTGTGTTGGTTTGATTATTGCTTAGGCGTAAGTGATTATTTTTAAACAACTTAAGGAAGAACATGAAATCACTTTTTTTCTCTGCGTTAGTTATCCTAGCGACATTTATACAAACCGCCAACGCAGGCTTGATCATCAATGAAGTTAATCTTGGTGATGAAGATTATATTGAATTAGTTAATACCGGCGGTGCTGCAATTGATTTACAGGATTACAGCATAAACTTTTATGAAAATGATTCTGATGTGTTTATCTTTAATAGTGCATTGTTACTTGCACCAGGCGATATTCTTGTTGTCGGTGAAGAGGCAAGCCATGATGTAAACGTTCTATTTAATATCCCAATTAATGACGGAACTGCATTTTCTATCGCTCTTTATAATGCTTCGGGTGTTTTAATTGATTTTATTACTGCTATTCAAAACATTAACGTGCCTGTTGGGGCAACTTTTGTAGGTGGACCTTTAGCTGATGTTGTTGATGATGATCAATTTGTATATCAACGCGTTAAAGATACTCATTCAGGTAGCACTTTTTACGCTTCAGACTGGACTATTGCTGCTCCTTCAGAAGGTGAGCCGCCAATCGCTATTACTACACAAGTTCCAGAGCCATCATCATTAGCTATTTTTGCTCTAGGCGTCGTTGGTTTATTATCGCGTAAATTAAAAGCCGCTTAATAAATTCCCATTTATTTAAAGCAAAGAATAAACACTGGTTATAATGATCAGTGTTTTTTTGGCTTTGGTGAATGCCGCTACCCTCATAAAACACGTTATACTTAGCACACAACTTCACTTAACAGCACAAAAACCTTGTCTATTGCTTGTGAATTGCCACGATAATTATTTTATTGTGAAAATAATTTCTTTTTAACCATTAAACGATAGTCTTTTGGTGTTGTACTTAACGATTTTTTGAACAGTTTAGTAAAATGACTTTGATCTTGATACCCTACTTGATAAGAAATTTCTTGAATAGATAAGTTACTTGAGGCTAATAATTCTTTGGCGGCTTCAACTTTCAATTGTTGCCAATAGTTCATCGCACTTATTCCTATTGCATTTTTGAAACGACGGGTAAAAGTACGTTGACTGATCCCAAATTGTTCCGCCACATCTTTTAAAGATAAGGAAGAGTTGAGGTTTGTTTGCATCCAAAACTGTATCTGAATAATTAACTCATCAGAATGTTTATCTACGGCTCCTTCTAAATATCGTTGCTCTTCATAAGGTTTTCTAATTTCATGAGAAAAATTACGTTCAACGTGTTGAGCTGCGGTTTTCCCATAAATTTGAAAAATAATGTGAACGATAATATCGGCTAGAGCATTTAAGCTAGCTGCACAATATATACGATCAGATTGAGTAATAAAAAAGTCTGGTTTTAACAATACCTTAGGGTAATCCCGTTTAAATTGTTCAACATAATGCCAATGGGTTGTCGCAGGGTGGTGATCAAGCAAACCTGACTCAGCCATAAAGCAAACGCCAGTACCACCACCAATTAATGTCGAACCGTCATTCCATATGTTTTTCAACCACTGGATTAATTGTGGCTGTTTTTGTATTGAAGGGCGGGGATTTCGCCATAAACTTGGAATGATCGCGTAATCAGGCTTACGAGCCTTTTGTACACTTGAATCAGGTAAAAGCTTTATTAATGCTCGAGTGACAACCGGTTGTTCATTTTCGGCGACCATTTGAATCGATAAACGCGGTGCTTTTTTATTGGCTTGCCTGCCTATCGCTTCGCCCGCACGTAACATTTCGACGGGTAAACTGACGCTAGTTGCTAACATACCGTCATATAAAATGAGCGCTATATTGATTTTTGGACGTTTCATTGGCTAGTTTTTTATGAATAAACGCATGTTTGGCTATTTTGCCATAAATTTTGGCTTTAAATAACCATAAATTGTCCGTAAATATTTCTACACTAGTCAACATTACGTTTGATAGTTTTGCATAAAGAGAAATATGAATGACAGCTTTACCTATTATTGTTGGCATGGGCGGTATAAACGCTGCAGGTCGAACCTCATTTCACCAAGGCTTTCGCCGAATTGTTATTGATAAGCTAAATGCTGAAGCACGCCAAGAAACATTTGTTGGCTTAGCGACCTTAATGAATATCCTTAAGTTTGAAGATGGTAAGTTGCTCGATAAAAATGGTGCGGTTGTTAAAGCTAACCAAGTTGAGTCGCTATTTGGTGAACAAATCCTAAATGGTACTTTGATCCGTAAAATTGAAAAAAATCATTTTGATCCTGATGCAACGCCTTGGCAGCAAAAGATGACTATGGGGCAGGCTGATGATGCGATTACATTTGAAACTAAAGCGCGTGATTTACCTACTCCTTTGCCTCGTTCATGGAAAATAACTGAATTTGAAAATAAAAGAGTCCGTGTTGAAATAGCCGGTGAATTTGAAGCTAAACATGACTCAACGCGTGATAACCCGATTAAAGCTGCGGGTCAATTTCCTACCGGTTTTGAACCGGCTGTCCTTTATAACAGCCGTTACCAACCAAGAGGTTTACAAGCAACTATATTTGGCGCAGCCGATGCTATTCATTCTACCGGATACAGTTGGGATGATATTGCCAGTAAAATTAGCCCTGATGAAGTTGGTACATATTCAGCTTCAGTGTTCGGTCAAGTACAGAGTGAAGGGCTTGGCGGTATGATGCAAAACCGGATGCGCGGCGAACGTGTTTCTACGAAAAATTTGGCGCTTGGCTTAAACACCATGTCGACGGATTTTATCAATGCATATGTAACAGGAAGTGTTGGTAGTACATTTACTTCAACGGGTGCTTGTGCAACGTTTTTATACAACCTTAAAGCCGCAGTACAAGACATTCAAGCTGGACGAATTCGTGTTGCCATTGTTGGCAGTAATGACTGTGCCATTACGCCTGAAGTGATTGAAGGTTTTGGCAATATGAGCGCTTTAGCCAATGAAGAAGGCTTGAAAAAGCTAGATGGTATTACTGAAGGTAGTGCGAATCACCGTAAAACCAGTCGTCCTTTTGGCGATAATTGTGGATTTACTATCGGTGAAGCCGCACAATTTATTGTCTTAATGGATGATGCGTTAACAGTTGAGTTGGGATGTAAGGTTCTAGGCTCAGTGGCTGATGTTTATACCAATGCAGACGGCATTAAAAAATCGATCACCGCCCCCGGTCCTGGTAACTATATTACTATGGCAAAGTCAGTTGCATTAGCCGCGAGTATTGTTGGGAAAGACTCAGTGCAAAATCGTAGTTTTATTTTGGCACATGGTTCAAGTACACCACAAAATAGAGTCACAGAGTCATTAATTTATGATCGACTTGCGCAAAGTTTTGACATAAATAACTGGCCCGTAGCAGCACCCAAAGCTTATGTTGGTCATACTATCGGTCCAGCCAGTGGCGACCAAGTTGCCATGGCATTAGGTGTGTTCTCACATAATATTATGCCGGGTATTACTACTATTGATAAAGTAGCTGACGATGTTTATAGCGAACGCTTAAATATTGCGACCGATCACTGGCATTGTCAGGAAATGGACGTTGCGTTTATCAATTCAAAAGGCTTCGGCGGTAATAATGCCACAGCAACAATTCTTTCACCTAACGTGACACTTTCAATGATGGCAAAACGTCATGGAGAGTCTGCGATGCAACGTTATCAAGCAAGTTTAGTCTTGGTCGAAAAAGCTCAGTTAGCTTACCAAGAAAAAGCCGATAATGCACAATTTGATATTATTTATAAATTTGGTGATGGGGTATTATCAGATGAAGATCTCGATATTACTGCGGATAATATTGCTATGTCAGGCTTTAACCATAAAATCGCCTTACCTAAACATAATCCGTTTGATGATATGGTGTAGTTTTCACAAAACCTGAATGAACTTTGATAAAAACCGTCTCAGGCTGTTCGCTTTGGGACGGTTTTTTAATTGAAGTCCTGCGTGTTTTATAGCTCCGTAATGCCCCACTTTTTATAAATAGCATTAATAACCCCTTGAGCTTTAATTTCAGTGTATGCACGTTGAAATTCAGCCACTAACTTTGGATCCGATTGTAAATTCATGGCTAAATTTAAGTCGCTATTTAAATCAGTAAACTCTTTGATTTTTATCAGCTCATCAAACGCTAAATTAAGTTTTTTAGCATTATGTTTCAGGGTTAATTCAGTCGCAATTATTAGCTCAGCGCGGCCTTTGAACAGCATTAATATGTTTTGATCTTCTTTGACTAGTTTATAGTTATGCTTAAAATTATTTCTCTTTAAATAGTGGGCGACATTTGAATGACGTGCGGATGCTACAATAAACTTTTTTAGCTGGTTGAGATCATCAATTGCTTCAGGGAATTGGCTTTTTAATCCCCAAAAATACAGCTTTTCATTGATTAAACTCCCTATCCAATGAAAGCGCTCCAGACGTTCTTTCGTTTGAGCAATAGAGTAAATCATGACATTTTTTTCTGAACTCGCCGTTTCATAAGCTCTTGCCCAAGGTAAAGCAATAATGTTTGGGGTTTTATTCGCTTGTTTAAAAATGGCTTGCACTATTTCTGTGGATAACCCTCCTAAACTATTATCAGCATTATTGACTTGGTAGGGGGCAAGGTATTCGGTGACAACTTTGACTTCTTTAGCCTCAGACGAAAGAGTAAAGCATAAAAAACTTATATATTTTATCAGGTTGAGTGCGTATCTAAACATACTCGATTTTTACCCCTTGGTTTTGCTTGGTATAATTTCACGACAAAAATATTTACTTGATATAGTTAATATAGTTGAAATTTAGTGAAATTAATTGCTGTTAGATATCTTGTTACATTTTCCAAAAAAAAAGCAGCCGAAGCTGCTCTTTTATCAATACAATGGCGACCCGTTAACTTAAAACGTAATCTAAAATACCTAAGGCAGCTTTACGACCTTGATCAACGGCGGTAACCACTAAATCAGAACCAAGTACCATATCACCCCCAGCAAAAATATTTTCTTTACTGGTTTGAAGTGCAAAGTTACTGTTTTCAACGGCGATTACACGGCCACGTGAATCAAGTTCAACGCCGGCATCTTTCATCCATTGTGGCGGGCTAGGTAAGAAACCAAAGGCAATAACCACTGCATCGGCTTCCATAATAAATTCACTGCCTTCAATTGGTTCAGGACTTCGACGTCCATTAGCATCAGCAGCACCTAATTGAGTTTTAACAAATTTAACACCACAAGCTTTACCATTTTTATCCACTGCAATATCAAGAGGTTGTAAATTGAATTGGAAATTTACGCCTTCTTCTTTTGCATTTTGTACTTCTCTTGGTGAGCCTGGCATGTTGGCTTCATCACGACGATACGCACAAGTAACATCTGTGGCGCCTTGACGAACAGAAGTTCGCACACAATCCATCGCGGTATCACCACCACCCAATACAATCACTTTTTTACCGCTAAAGTTCACGTATGGTTTGGCATTTTCGGTAATTTTCATCAAGTTCTGCGTATTGCCGATCAAAAAGTCTAACGCATTATAAACACCTGCCGCGCCTTCATGTTCAAAGCCACCGGTCATATCAGTGTAGGTACCTAACGCAAGAAATACTGCATCGTATTCGTTGCTTAATTCATCAAAACTAATATCAACACCTACGTTGGTGTTTAAGCGAAACTCTATGCCCATGCCTTCAAAAATTTCGCGGCGGGTTTGAATAACGTCTTTTTCAAGTTTAAAGGACGGAATTCCAAAGGTCAGTAAGCCACCTATTTGTGCATGTTTGTCATACACGACAGCGTCAACACCGTGTCGAGTTAAAACATCAGCACAAGCTAGACCAGCAGGACCTGCGCCAATCACGGCCACGCGTTTACCTGTTTTCACCACATCTGATAAGTCAGGTTTCCAACCTTGAGCGAATGCGGTATCCGTAATATATTTTTCAATATTACCTATAGTGACGGCACCAAAGTCTTCATTAAGCGTACAGGCTGATTCACATAATCTGTCTTGTGGGCAAACTCGACCACACATTTCAGGTAAACTATTGGTTGAGTGACATAAGTCTGCCGCTTCAAAAATCTTACCTTCAGTGACTAATTCTAACCATTGTGGAATGTAATTATGAACCGGACACTTCCATTCACAATACGGGTTACCACAATCTAAACAACGATCCGCTTGACCCGCACTTTGATCTGTACTTAACGGTTGATAAATTTCAACGAAGTCAATTTTACGTTGTTCTATCGCCTTTTTCGGCGGATCGATTCTTTTTACATCGATAAATTGATAAACATTTTTACTCATTCTGTTTCTTCCTCAATTCGCGTTCTTATATCATTGCGCTTGAACGCGAAGTTCTGCAGATGAACGGCTACGGTGACCTAATAACGTTTTTACGTCGGTAGCTTTTGGTTTTACTAATCTAAATAATGGTGCATAAGCATCGAAATTATTTAAAATTTTATGAGCATGTAGACTGCCCGTTTCTTCATGGTGTTGACTGATAATGCCACGTAAATGTTCTTGATGAATGGTTAAATCTTCTATCGGTAATGTTTCAATAGATTCATGATTTAAACGGATATCTAAATCATTGTTCTCATCTAAAACATAAGCAAAGCCGCCGGTCATGCCAGCACCAAAGTTAACCCCAACTTGACCAAGAATGGTAACAATTCCGCCGGTCATATATTCACAAGCATGATCGCCAGTGCCTTCAATAACAGCATGACATCCAGAATTACGAACAGCAAAGCGTTCACCTGCACGGCCACAACCAAATAACTTTCCGCCAGTCGAACCGTATAAACAAGTATTACCCATGATCATGGTTTTTTCGCTGGCGTATTCGACACCTTTTGGAGGCTTAATGGTTAACTTACCACCTGTCATGCCTTTACCAACGTAATCGTTTGCATCGCCAATTAAGGTCATTTCTAACCCTCCAGCGTTCCAAACACCAAAACTTTGACCTGCTGTACCTGTAAGCGATAGCTTGATTGGTGTTGCAGACATGCCTTGATCACCGTGTTGACGAGCAATTTCTCCTGAAAGCGATGCCCCTACAGAGCGATCGGTATTCTGAATTGAAAATCTATACTCACCACCAGTACTATGGGCAACCGCTTCAGATGTGGCAGCCAGTATTTCTTGGTTTAAAGCGCCTTTATCAAATGGCGTATTTTCTTCTGTTTGATGTAAAGCTGTATTATCACCAGCAACAACTGGCGCAATAATAGGCGTTAAATCTAATTTTTGCTGTTTGGCTGTGATCCCTTTAAGCGGCACTAACAAATCTGTTCGACCTATGATTGCTTCTAAACTTTCAACACCCAATTGCGCTAAGATTTCACGCACGTCATGCGCAATGAATTTAAAATAATTCATTACTTGATCAGGTAAGCCTTTAAAAAATTGCTCACGTAACACTTCATCTTGTGTTGCTACACCTGTAGCACAATTATTTAAATGACAAATACGTAGGAATTTACAACCTAATGTCACCATTGGGGCGGTACCAAAACCAAAGCTTTCTGCGCCGAGGATTGCTGCTTTAACAATATCTAAGCCTGTTTTTAAACCACCATCAACTTGTAATCTCACTTTATGACGTAAGCCGTTTGTTACAAGAGATTGATGGGCTTCAGCTAAACCAAGTTCCCAAGGACAACCCGCATATTTAACCGAAGTTAATGGACTTGCAGCAGTACCACCGTCATAACCTGAAATAGTAATAAAATCAGCGTATGCTTTGGCAACACCTGAAGCGATAGTTCCTACGCCTGGACCTGACACTAACTTCACCGAAATAACGGCTGTTGGATTGACTTGTTTTAAATCAAAAATCAACTGTGCTAAATCTTCAATAGAATAAATATCATGATGCGGCGGAGGTGAAATTAACGTCACGCCCGGTACTGAAAAACGTAACTTGGCAATTAATGGTGATACTTTATCACCAGGTAATTGACCACCTTCACCAGGTTTTGCCCCTTGGGCAACTTTAATTTGTAAAACATCGGCATTAACTAAGTAATGCGGTGTCACGCCAAATCGGCCTGAAGCAATTTGTTTGATCCGCGAGTTTTTCACTGTACCAAAACGACGCTCATCTTCGCCACCTTCACCAGAGTTTGAATAACCTCCTAAACGGTTCATGGCAATCGCTAATGCTTCATGTGCTTCTGGGCTAAGCGCGCCAATTGACATTGCCGCACTGTCAAAGCGTTTAAACATTTCGCTATCAGCTTCAACTTGGTCGATACTGATTGACTTGGTGTCTTCTTTAAAAGCAAGTAAATCACGCAAGGCTGCTGGCGGGCGATTATTGACTTCATCGGCAAATTTGCGGTATTTATCATATTCACCACTGCGAACTGCGTCTTGCAAATAATTCACCACATTTGGATTATAAGCATGATATTCACCACCGTGAACATACTTAAGAATACCGCCATGGCTCATTTTTTGGTGTGCTAAAAAGGCTTTACGTGCAAGATTGATATTGTCTTGTTCGATATCTTCAAAGTCTGCCCCTTGAATTCTACTTGGTAGATCAGGGAAACATAATTGCATGATATTTTGGTTTAAGCCGATAACTTCAAATAAGCCCGCACAACGATAACTTGCAATCGTTGAAATACCCATTTTAGACAGTATTTTTAACAAGCCTTTGTTAATACCATCACGATAATTGGTCACCGCTTGACGTGCCGGTAAATCGATTTGTCCTTGATCGACCAACTGTTCAATCGTTTCAAACGCAAGGTATGGATAAACCGCGGTAGCGCCTAAACCAAGTAATACCGCAAATTGGTGTGAATCACGAGCAGCGGCTGTTTCAACAATAATATTTGAATCACAACGAAGTTGCTTATCGACTAAACGTTTTTGTACCGCCCCTACAGCCATCGCAGCAGGTATAGGTAACATATCTTTTTGAATTTGACGATCAGATAAAATTAAAATTACCGTGTCTTGATTGCAGACAAGATCTTCCGCTTCATTACAAATACGTTTGATGGCGACTTCTAATCCTTCTTCATGTGCATAATTTAGCGCAATGGTGTTGCTGCGATAATGCTTAGGATCAAGCTCACGTAATTGCTTTAAGCCAGTGTACATTAAGATCGGTGATTCAAATAAAACACGATCGGCATGGCTGGTTGTTTCATTGAAAACATTATGCTCTCGACCAATACAGGTACCTAACGACATCACGTAACGTTCGCGTAATGGATCGATTGGTGGATTAGTCACTTGGGCAAACTGTTGACGGAAATAATCAAATAAGGTTCTTGGCTGACTAGACAGAACAGCCATAGGGGTATCATCACCCATCGAACCTGTTGCTTCTTGGCCATTTTCAGCAAGGGTTTTAACCACTTGTTGAATTTCTTCATAACTGTAATTAAACATTTTATGGTATTGCGACATTTCTATATCACTAAAAACTCGCTGACCAATTTGTTCTGCATCAAGCTCACTAAATGGCACCAGATGACTGATGTTTTTATTTAACCATTCACGATAAGGATGTCTTTCTTTTAAGTCATTATCAATATCATTTGAAGCGAATACTTTACCGGTATAAGTATCTATAGCAAGCATCTCGCCAGGTCCTACGCGGCCTTTTTCAACAACTTCATCTTCGCCGTAATCCCAAATACCGACTTCAGAGGCTAGAGTGATAAAACCATCACGGGTAATCACATAACGAGCAGGGCGTAAGCCGTTTCTATCAAGATTACAAGCAACGTGACGACCATTGGTTACTACAACACCTGCTGGCCCATCCCATGGTTCCATATGCATTGAGTTAAATTCGTAAAATGCTTTTAGATCATCATCCATCAATGGGCTGTTTTGCCACGCAGGTGGCATTAATAAACGCATACCACGGTATAAATCCATACCACCAGCAAGGAACAATTCCAGCATATTATCTAATGATGAGGAATCTGAACCACTTTCATTGACAAATGGTGCGGCATCTCGCAAATCAGGTAATAAAGGCGAATGGAAACGATGAGTTCTCGCTCGACTCCATTGACGATTACCTTTTATAGTATTTATTTCACCATTATGAGCTAAGTAGCGGAATGGCTGTGCTAAATGCCATTGCGGAGACGTATTGGTAGAGAATCGTTGATGAAAAACACAAATAGCCGTTTGCATTCGAATATCGGCAAGATCCAAATAAAAATTTGGTAAATCTACAGGCATCATTAAGCCTTTGTAGATAGTTACTAAACAAGAAAGACTTGCTACATAAAAACGTTCATCTTGGATGCGTTTTTCAGCACGACGTCGTGCCATATATAATCGACGTTCTAAATCTCGGTTTCTCCAACCAGGAGGAGCATCGACAAAAACTTGCTCGATGGTGGGTAAGTTGCCTGCAGCGATCTTACCCAACATTGAAGTATTGGTGGGGACAACGCGCCAACCAACAATTGTTAACGTTTCTCGGGTTAATTCTTCTTCTAGAATTTCTTTAGTTTTAGCAGCCTGAATAGGATCTGGATTAAGAAAGACCATACCAACTGCGTATTTTTTACCGAGTTTCCAATTATTCTCTTCGGCAACTGCGCGAAAAAACGAATCGGGTTTTTGCATCAATAAACCACAGCCATCACCTGTTTTACCATCAGCAGCAATACCGCCTCGATGTTGCATGCGGTCTAAAGCATGAATAGCTGTTTTAATGAGCTTATGACTTGTCTCGCCTTGTTGGTGCGCGATTAAACCAAATCCACAGTTATCTTTTTGTTTGCTGTGATCATAAAGCTGCATGTTTTCTCTCCTAATAAAAATACCGGCTTGGTGACAGAGTTAAGAAAAGAATAAAGTTATGTAAAAAATGCATAAATACTCTGTTTTGTGCCCAAGGGGAACCGCTAACATTAAACATTTATTGGGCAAAGGTCAATAAAAATAGAGTTTTTGCTCGTAATTTTTTTACATCTTGGTAACAATATGTTTTTAAAGGGGTATTAGCTTCTTTTAACTGAGAATGTGCAATGTGTTATCTCGAATAAGATCAATTGTATAATCTTTTGTAGGTTATTTTTCGATAAAATGAAATTTTATTACAGTTTTTCTTTGAGAATGAAGTGCTTAGAAGTTAAATATTTTTTATTCATATTTTATTCATCTTGTCTATACAAGACGCATTAAAGACAAGAGGGCGTTTGAGGTATAAAAAAACCAGTGTGACACTGGTTTTTTAAAGGAGTTTATAAACAGGATAGCTTATGGCTGGTAACCACCAACTACGCCTTTTGTTGTGACACTGACCGCATCATGGGCATGTAATGATTCTAAATGATTTATTTTAAGCCAGAAATCATCAAAACTAGTGGTTAAGTTCATGGCATGCTGTAGTCGACGGGCAGCATCTTCACAAAACATTAAATTTTGTCCGTTGAGTCGAGCAAACTCTTGCTCGTCTTCTCGTTTAACCGCGGCTTGAACCGGTGTTTTTAAAGCATTTTCTACCAAATCAACAATATCGGTGATCGGAAATTCTGTGGTAGCAGCGTTTAATTTAACTTTAACTTCAGCGACTGAACGTTGGCTATGTGGTGTGGCAACTACGCCATCAGTTGTACCAAGCCATTGATGGACGTCTTCAAGGTTGATGTCTTCTTGGCTGAATTTTTCTTTAAATGCTTTTTGGATCAATTGTCTCGCCAATGCCGCTGAACATGGACAGGTAGACGAATATCTTACATCGACAGCAAGCTCTATGGATAATTTCCCTTGGTTTAATAAACCCGTGATAGTAATAGGATAAGCTTTCCAACCTTGTTTACCACTAATGAGTGACTTGCGTCGTAGGTGGAAGTCACAATTAAAAACAACTTTTGCATTATCACTTAATTCTTGATGACTGCTAATAAAACCGTTAAGCAAGCTAACTAACGTTTGATAATTTAATTCGTTGTTATTTGAAAGATCATCGAGTAATAGATATAGGCGAGACATATGAATACCTTTCGCCTGGGGATCATTTAAATTAACAAAAGCGTCAACAAAAGCTGAAACCATGCGAGGAGATTCGCCTTTTGAAGCGAGCATAATAGGCATTTCTATATTACTCATACCAACCCAGTCCAATGTCCCTTCAGTTTGGGCAGTGGTATGGTTAGCAATATCAGGCATTGATGTAGACATGGTTTCTCCGAAGTGTCGTATTATGTAAAGGGCTAGGTCTCTCTAACTTCAGTCATAATAATAAGATTAAGGTGGTATTGTTAAATAATCCCTAAAGCGAGATTTTTGACATACCCGATAAAAGGCGGCTATTTTGAAGGAAATTGCCAATAAAAGCAATATAAATGGCGGCAGAGGAACATGAAATCTTGTTTATTTAATCCTACAAGCAATTCGGTTATTATTAAATCAATAATGACTTTTTTCGATGAGTTGTTACAATAGATCTAATAATAAATTAGGGAATAAATTAGTGAACAATATTAATGGGTTAGATACTGATTTACTTGCAGGGTATGTTGAGAACCTTGGTAAGGACATCGTACAACAGATGTTAGATTTATATATTCAACAATCTGTGGTGTATTTAAAAGACATTAACGAGGCGATGATTGCATGTTCACAATCTTTATGGCAAGAATCTTGTCATAAAATGAAAGGCGCAACCGGAAGTGTTGGATTAACTTCAGTGCATGCGAAATTGGTCGCGATTGAGAAGTCAACAGACGCGTGGGACGTAAAAAAAACCTACACTAAAGAATTAGAAGCGCTAAATTTAGCCGCTATTGATAGCTTCAGTGCTTGGTTATCTGAACAAAGTTAACCAACTATCACCGATAAAAAATGGCTAGTATTGATTCAATACTAGCCTTTGTTATTTTTGTTTTTCAACCGCGATAAGCGGTATCTTAGTTAAGCTTATAGTTTAAACTCTTGAACAGACAGTTGTAGCTCTTCAGCAAGTCTAGCTACTTCACTACTTGATTCAGCGGTTTGTTTAGAACCAGCAGTAGTTTGTTCAGCAATCGCAACAATCGATTCTAAGTTTTCACTAATTTCATGCGCTACGGTACTTTGTTCTTCTGCAGCTGTCGCAATGGTAGAACTTCTATCAAACGCTTCATGGACCGCATGAGTAATGGTTTCGAGCGCTTTATCTGCCTCTTCACTTTGAATAACACAATCAGCCGCTTGTTTTTTACCGGTATCCATTACAGCAACTGCTTTCTCAGCACCTGTTTGTAATACTTCGATCATGTTTTGAATTTCTTGAGTTGACTCTTGTGTGCGACTAGCTAAAGTTCTAACTTCATCGGCAACAACCGCGAAACCACGACCTTGTTCACCAGCACGTGCTGCTTCAATTGCTGCGTTTAGTGCTAGCAAGTTAGTTTGTTCTGCGATACCACGAATAACGTCAAGAATACCGCCAATTGAGGCACTGTCTTGTTGAAGTTTATTAATCACTTGTGACGCGTCTTCCACTTCATTAGCCAACAATTCAATGGTTTTACGGTTTCTATCTGAGATACCTTTTACACGTTCCGCTTCGTCATCAGCCTGTTTGATTTCACCTAGCGCATCATTGGCACTTGAAAGGACACTTTGTGAAGTGCTACTCATTTCAGTAGTCGCCGATGCCGCTTGTTCTACTTGGGTTCGTTGTTCTTCAATCGCTGTGGTACTTTGTGCGGTAACGGCTGAGGTTTCTTCGGCAGCGGTAGCTAGCTGTGTTGAACGACTGACAATGCCATTAATTAAGTTTCGTAAGCTGTCGATTAATAAATTACAATTTTTAGAAAGAAGCGCGAATTCATCTTTACCGCTTTCATCAAGTTTTCTTGATAAGTCACCTGAAGAGACAATGTTCAACATCTCGTTAACGCGAGTTAACGGACGGGTAATACTGATCAAGGTGAAATACGCAATAACTACCGCTAAACCTATTGAGATAACCATCAGCGTAACGGTTAATGTATTACCGTCACTGACAGAATCTGCCACTAAAGTGCTTGATGATTTTGTTGTTAAATTAGCCAGTTCTACTTGTTTAGCTAATATTGCATTCACACTTTTGGTGTCTTTTTCTGCAGCTGCAAGATTTTCTGTTGCTGAAGCTAAGGCACTAAGCTGTGTTGATTTCTGATTAAAAATACTGTCACTACTAGTTAGTAATCTTGAAAGGCTTGCAATAGAAGAGTTAACGTCATCTGCGATGTCATCAGCATTGTTTGAGTTTAATTCCGCAATAATTTCAGCAATAACGCGATTGACATCATTAAAAGAGTTATTGATTTCTTTTTCGACGATTTCAGCTGATTGTGGATTAATCAGGCCGCGATACTCTAATGCTGATGAAACAATCGCATTAAGATAAGTTTCCAGTTGTTCACCTAACTCTACAGCTCTTTGTAATTTGGTATCCGCTAAATCATGATCCGCTAAATCAAGCATCAGCGTTGTTGTGTCATCCGCTTTTTCTTCTAATAAGTCAACATTATCAATTAATAAAGTGCGTTGTTCGATACTCGTTTTTCTACTGGCAAAGACCGCATCAATGTCACTTTGTAATGTTGAATAAACACTGTCGACTTTATTTAAGTTGCTTAATAGACTTTGTTCATTTTTAACAATGACTTTTAATTTTTTCAGGTGATTTGAAAAGCTTGTATTTAATTCATTATAACTTGCTAGGTTGCCTGATAAAGGAGCAAGTTCGGTTTGATAATAAGCTCTAAGTGTTAAGTTGCCAATTTGAATTAATTCGTTGGCTAATTCTGTACTACCACTTAATGTTGGAATAGCCAATTCGCTTTGTGTTGAGGTAGCGTCATTAATATTATTTAAATTACTTAGTGAAATAACACTCGTAATTATCAGTAAAAGCGAAATAATGGCGAAGCCACCAATTATTTTCATTGCAACAGTTAAGTTCATTTACGTCACCAATTGTATATAGTTAGGATTTTAGTGAAATATGTCCTTATTATTCGTTTTCGAAACGTATGATAATAAAAATAATACTCCCCTGAAAGATTAGTATACCAATCTTTATATGATTTTCATCTTTAGTTATTGCTTTATCGCAAGTTTTTTATGTGAACCTTCAATAAATAAGGCTTTATCATGCCAACGTAAAAGCGTGAGATGCCCACCCCAAACGCAGCCAGTGTCTAATGCATATAGGCCTTTGACATTAATTTTTCCCATTAACGCGGCCCAATGACCGAAGATCCAGTGACTCTTTTTAAGCTGATTTTTTGTTAAAAGAAACCAAGGTTTTAAGTTTTTTGCAGCATCTTCCGGGGCTGTTTTACAATGAAAGTCTAATTTTCCATTGAGATAACAGTATCTCATACGCGTTAGACCGTTGATTGTGTACCTAAACTTTTCTGTTTTTGTTTCTGCTTTCTGCCAATCATTTGGTTTTTCGCCATACATTCGACTTAACCACTTTTCACGCTCAGCTGATTGAATATTTTTTTCAGCAACTTTTGCCGCTGCTATTGCTTGGGGAATTGTCCATTGAGGTGGTAGGCCTGCATGTGACATATACACATCTTCACCGGGTAATTTTCTTAATAATGGTTGTTGTGCTATCCAATTAATGATTTCTTTAACATCAGGTGCTGATAATAAGGTATCGAGGTGGTCAGATTTTTTAGCTTTTTTTATGCCAGCATGGATGGCTAATAGGTGGAGATCATGATTCCCTAATACGGCTTTGACGCTATCACCTAGCGACATTAAATATTTCATTGTTTTATAGGAGTCTGGACCGCGCGCAACCATATCTCCTGCGACCCATAATTGGTCGTGTTTTGCAGAGAAATTCACTTGCTTTAGCAATGCTTTTAATTCGCTGTAACATCCTTGAATATCACCAACAAAATAAATCGCCATAATTAATTAAGTATATTTGGTAAAGCTAAACGAAAAACTGGTATTTCAACTTGGATATTTTTATTGTGCTCGGTAAGCATTTGATAATGCCCTTGCATAGTGCCTACCGGAGTTTTTAATACACAACCGCTCGTATAAATAAATGATTTAGATGGCGGAATTACCGGTTGCTTTCCAATAACGCCTTCTCCAGCAACCGTAGACGTATCTTCATTAGCATCTGTGATTAGCCAATATCGTGTCAGTAGTTTAACACTCTCTTCAGTATTGTTTGTTATGGTAATGGTGTAGCTAAACACGTAGCGTTTTTCAAGTTCATTTGAATGCTCAGGAATATAATTGGTTTCAATTGAAACCTTTACGTTCGAGTTTTCACTAGGAACTGGGTTTTGTTCTATTAGAGAAGATAAAAAATCAGTCATATTAAGTACTAATAGGGTTGTCCGTTACCGGGTTATCGGTAATATAATTTGCCAGTTTAATATAGTCATCTAATGCTAAATTTTCCGGGCGTAAAGTTGGGTCAAGATCTAACGCAATTAACTGTTCAACAGGTATCAGTTTTTTGAAGCTATTTCTGATAGTTTTTCTCCGTTGATTAAAAGCAGTTAAACAAACATGATTGAGCGCTTTTAAATCTTTAACAGGATTTTTAATCGTTTTATGCGGAATCAATCGAACAATGGCAGAATCAACTTTCGGTGGTGGCATAAAAGCTTCAGGGCCAATTTCCATCACTGGCATTACTTGGCATTGATATTGGGTCATGATAGATAATCGACCAAAAGCTTTACAGTTATGTCCCGAAGCCATGCGCTCGACAACTTCTTTTTGCAGCATAAAATGCATATCTTTTACTTTATCTTTAAAAGACAGTAAATGAAAAATAAGCGGTGTTGAAATATTATAGGGTAAATTACCGAAAATTCTTAATGGCTTGTCATCGGTTGCTAAACTAGCAAAATCAAACTTTAAGGCATCTTGTTCGTAAATGGTTAAATGTTTGGCTAAAAAAGGATGATGACGTAAACGGTGCGCTAAATCGCGATCGAGTTCTACAACAGAGATATCACCTGCACGCTCGATCACTGGCTCAGTTAGTGCGCCTAAACCAGGGCCAATCTCTATTAAGTTTTCGTTGGGCTCGGGATTAATAGCATCAACAATTTGACTGATAATAGCGTCATTGTGAAGAAAGTTTTGCCCAAATCTTTTTTTAGCTTGGTGACCTAAATGTGAGTTTTTGCTCATTATTTTCTCTAAATTACACTAAGTGTTCGTATCGTGTGATCACTTAGTGTGTATATTAAGCTTGATTGTTCGCTAATGTTATTGCTGTATTTATCGCCTGATAAAAACTGCCAGCATCCGCTTGTCCTGTTCCTGCTAACTCAACGGCTGTACCGTGATCAACTGATGTACGTATAAAAGGTAAGCCTAAAGTGATGTTCACTGATTTGCCAAAACCTTTATATTTTAATACAGGTAAGCCTTGGTCGTGATACATGCTTAAAATAGCATCGGCTTGTGATAAATATTTTTCTTGGAAGATGGTATCGGCAGGTAAAGGACCAATGGCATTAATTCCTTCAGCACGTAATTCATCTAACGCCGGATTCATGACTTCAATTTCCTCTCGGCCTAAATGACCATCTTCTCCAGCATGGGGATTAATTCCGCAAACATAAATTTTAGGTGCGGCAATACCAAATTTTGTGACTAAATCATGGTGCAGAATTTGGGTGACTTTTTTTAGTCGCTCAACGGTAATTGCTTTTGAGACATATTGCAGAGGAATATGTGTAGTGACTAAGGCAACACGTAATCCTTCTGTTGCTAACATCATTACCACATCGCTACAATTTGCTTGATGGGCAAAGTATTCTGTATGGCCACTAAATGCGATACCTGCTTTGTTAATAAGCCCCTTATGAACCGGTCCTGTCACGACAGCATCAAAATCACCATTGATATTTTTTTCACAGGCAATACGTAATGTTTCAACAACATAATGTCCGTTTGCAGAATCGAGTTCACCAATAATACAAGGTGCATCCAACTCGATTGGTAATATCGTCAACGTATTTGCTTGATGTGGCGTTGCTGCAAGTGATTCATCATAAATAATAAAATTTAATTCGACATTGAGTGCTTTTGCTCTATTTCTTAGCAGCTGTTCTGAAGCCACGACAATAATTTGTTCTGGCCAGTCTTTTTGGGCCATCTCAATAATAAGATCTGGACCAATACCCGCTGGTTCCCCCGGTGTGACTGCTATTCGTCTCACCATTATTCTGAGTCCTGTGCTAAAATCTCGATGTATGCTTCATCGCGTAATTCTTTGATCCAACGCGCGCTTTCCATGCCAAATTTACGTTGATATAACAGTTGATGTGCTTTATTTTCATTCATTTGTTTGGTGGCATCTAATGTACGACGGCCAGTTAATTCGGCAATGTGCCAACCAAAGGATGAACGGAACGGTTGACTGACTTCATCAACATTGAGTGCCGCAAGCGCTGATGAAAAAGCTGGGTCGTAAGACCTTGGATCGGCCCAACCTAGCTCTCCACCTTTAACGGATGTTGGACCGTCAGAATACTCTTTTGCTAAATCTGCAAAGTCAGCTTCTCCTGAGATAATTTGTTCTCTTAAGCCTTTTAATGTTTCTTCTGCTTTCGCTTCACTTAAAATAATAGATGGCGTAATTAAGATATGACGTGCGTTTACTTCTTCAATTTCAACGACTTGACGGCCGCGAATATCGACAACTTTAACAATACTGTATCCTAGCCCAGTTCTAATTGGACCTAATACCGTGCCCTTATCTTTTCCTTCGATAATCTCTGAGAATAGAGTGGGCATTTCGTTGATGTTTTTCCAGCCTAAATCTCCCCCTTCAAGGGCTTTAGCACCACCAGAAGATGCGATGGCGATACGAGCAAAATCACTACCGTCATTTAATAATGCGATAACTTTTTCAGCGCGCACTTTTGCAGCATTCATGTCTTCTTGGTTTGGCTCAGGTGGAAATTCTATTAAGATATGACCTAAACGATATTCAACATCGCTATTGGTTTGTTCTTTCATGACTGAAAGTAAGTTGGCAATTTCTTGCGGTGAAATGTAAATACGACGACGAACGCTGCTACGGCGAACTTCACCTGAAATTAATTCTTTACGAACATTTTCTCGATATTTTTCGTAATCGATATTGTCTTTTACAATGGCTTGGCGAAATTGTTCCAGGGTTAAGTTATTTTCTCTCGCCATATTGCTTATTGTTTCGTCAAGCTGGGCATCACTTACCTGAACCCCCATTCGATTACCTATTTCTAATACCAATGTATCATCAATGAGTTTATCAATAACTTGAACACGTAAAGCTTTATCGCGGGGTAAAGTTTGGTTGTTTTTTTCTGCTTGCTGTTTAATGTTATCAATTAATTCAGTAACTTCAGATTCAAGTACCACACCGGTATTAACGATGACAGCAACACGATCTAGTTCAACTTCTTTTGCTAAGCTTAATGAACTAACGCTTAAGGTTGCAATCGTTAAGGTAAAAATTTTAAATAAGGTTTTCATGTAATTTTGATTTCTTCATCTAATTGTTGAGAAAATAGGGGCGTTTATAGCCAAAAATACTTTCGTTGAACATTTCATCGGTATTTATTGGTTGTTGACTACCACCTAATCCTTTAATGATAAACTGTACCATAAATCCACTATCGAATTCATCGCGGTTTTCATTAATAAAGTCTTCTTCATCGATATTCGAGTTGATATGGCGATGATACGCAAAACGTATCGCCCAACAACAACTTTCATATTGAAATCCTGCATAGGTTTCAAGGCTACGCTTATTTTGTAAGTCTTGAGCGATACGTCCAACAAATTGCCAATCTTTATTTATCGTAAAGTTTGCCAAAAGGGATGCTTGCTCTAACTTAGTACCTGAGACACTACGACTGTATCTATGGTTCAATTGTATTGAGTGATTATTTGTAAATAAGTAATCTAAGCTAGTTTGGCTTTTATTGGTAATGTTATCTTTGGTGTTATATTGAATATCACCACTAAACTGCCAATTTCGACTTAATTGAATAAATACTTCACTCGCTAGCGCTGATTCATCGGCTGCGATACCTTGTTCGGCATCAACAGCAATATTACTGTTATTTAAATAGACGATTCGCCCGACACTCATACGAAACAATTCAATACTTGACGGGTCTAAAATTCGGCTTGTTACCCCCCATGAATATTGATTCGCTTTCGCGATACGATCTATTCCGCTAAAACGTTTATCTCTAAATAAGCCACTAAAATCATCTTGTAATGTCGCAGTATCATAAACGCCAATCATCGATTGATCTTTATCTGGAACGTAAAGGTATTGAATTTGTGGCTCTAAGGTTTGTGTGTAGTTTTGTTCAAATAAGGGCATGTCACGATCAAAGTTAACGCCACCATGAAAACGCACTTTTGGGATCGTTCGGTTGACACTTTCTTGTAACTTGCTGGTTGAGGATAACCTGCTTTGACGGTAATTCGTTTGTAATAATTTAAACTCTGAATTTAAGAACCATGCGGGGCTAGATATTGGAAAAATCGCCCCTGCTTCAAAGTGATATCGCTCTGCTTCAGGTAAATCTCTATTAGAAGTAGTGAAACGAGTCATTTCTGAATAAAGGTCGAACTGCCCATTTAAAAAGGGTAGAGGCTGAAAACTATTTAATTCAATGTGTGGAACCGTTCTATAACTGGTTTTATGTTCACCAAGTATTTCAAAATCTTGCAGTTGAATTTTAGCTTGCCAATTTTTTTCAAAAAAAGCGAGTTCGCCCACTTGATAAAGGTAAGCATCATTGGAGTTATATTGATTACTTTTAATATCGACTAAATAGTTGTCATCACTAATGGTTGTGTAATCGACATAGGCGCGATAGTTGTCAGAAAAAGTACCGGTATGTTGAAATCTTGCTAGATATCGTGGGTCATTATTCGCTTTTAATTCGTCATCTTTATTTAGGTATTCAATATTGAAGGAGCCGTTTTGCAGTCCTGACAAATAACGAAGTTCTGTCAGTAACTGAGTACCACGTTTTGACATGTATCTAGGGGTGATAGTGGCATCTACATTTGGCGCAATATTCCAATAATAAGGAATTTCGATCTCAAGCCCTGAACGTTTCGTGGTGCTAATTTTAGGGTATAAAAAGCCTGATTTTCTTTCATTATTAACAGGGAAAGTAAAATAAGGAATGTAAAGTACTGGAATATCAAAGACTTTAAAGCGAGCGTTATAGGCTTCACCGTAGTTTTCACTCACCGAAATATTAATTTCACTGGCCTTCATTTGCCAATCTGGTGTTTCGCCGTAACAAGTTGTAAAACTCGAATCAATTAAAGACAGAGTACCATCAGTATTTACCGATATTTCTGCAGCACTTCCGTGGCCAGGATTTCCCGCAAGTTGGTAAGACGAGTTTGATAATAAGGTGGCTTGCATTGCTTTACTGGCACTTAATTGAGAAGCAAAAATATCAACGCCTTGGTTTTGAAAATGAATATTGCCTTGTGCATTAATTAAAGCATTTTCACGATTTATTTCTATATCATCCGCTTTAATTGTATGAGCTTGATTGAATAATGTTACTCCTCCTGAAAATTTCGCCACTTGATTTTTTTTGATCATCGATGATTTTGATAAAATATTTAGAGCATTGAGGTCAAAATTATTATCCAATGTACCGATTGGCGGATGCACAGGAATAGGACAGCTAATCGCACTGTTATTTAGAACATTTTCAGCTTGAGCAGAAACGGTATTTGTTATCAGGGTGCCAATAAAAAATAATAGCAATGTGCGGGAAAAAGGCATTAAAAATCCGATAAGTGAAATTCATTTTTACGCATTTTGCGTATCAGAAGATATTTTAACGTTAAACGCATTAATAATATAGCAATTTTCTTTGTCATGCGAATTGGTTATATTGGCTGCTATAGATAGTGATAGGTGGTATTTTTGGAAAATTTAAGGCAAAAGCAATTAACGCAGTGGTTAATGGACTTTTTTTTACTAGAGAAGTGCGTATTAACTTCGATGAATGGTGACGCGGGATTTCGACGCTATTTTCGTTTTCAGAAAGATGAACAGTCGTTTATTGCGGTAGACTCTCCTGTTGATAAATGTAATAACTCCGCGTTTTTATCTGTGCAAAAGCAATTAACACAAGTAGGAGTTAAGGTACCAGAAGTACTTGCTTGTGATGAACAGCAAGGTTTTATGTGTTTAAGTGATTTGGGCAATTGCGAATTGTCAACCGTGTTAACGTTAGACAATATGGCTATACACTATCAGCAAGCAATATTGTTATTGCCAAAAATCGCATCCATTCCTCAACAGAATTTACCTGTTTATGATAAAGCATTTGTCCAATTAGAATTGGATATATTTTCAAAATGGTTACTCCATAAACATTTAGATATTCAACTGACACACGAACAAGAAATACAATTACAAACCTGTTTTGACTTTCTGATTAGCAATGCACTGGAACAACCGCAAGTGGTGATGCATAGAGACTTTCATAGTCGAAACTTAATGCTGGTTGACAATGAATTAGCGGTTATTGATTTTCAAGACGCGGTAATTGGCCCTATTACGTATGACGTTGTTTCATTATTGCGTGATTGTTATGTGAAGTGGCCTAGAGAACAAATCATGCCTTTATTGGATTATTTTGTTGGTAGAATGTCATCGCAGTTTTCGTTGCAACATATTAATGCGCAACAATGGCAACAGTGGTTTGATTTGATGGGATTACAACGTCATATCAAAGCCAGCGGTATTTTCGCTCGTCTATATCATCGTGATGACAAGCCCAGCTATTTAAGTGATATTCCGTTAACCTTGTCATATATTGTTGATATCAGTGCACAATATCCAGAGTGTTATTTTCTTGAATCATTAGTGACCAATACGGTTATGCCTAAGTTATCTCAAAAAATGGCGGAAGCAGCAGTATGAAAGCAATGATTTTAGCCGCGGGTCGTGGCGAAAGAATGCGACCTTTAACCGATCATCTTCCTAAACCCTTACTCAAGGTTGCGGGTATCCCATTGATTGAATATCACATCAAGAAATTAGCAAATATTGGTGTCAGCGATATCGTCATTAACCTCGCATGGCTTGGAGAATGTATTGTTGAGTATTTGCAAAACGGTGAAAAATTTGGGGTGAATATTCAGTACAGTTGGGAGAAGGACGGTGCGTTAGAAACAGCTGGCGGCATTATCAAAGCTTTGCCGAAGTTAGCAGAGAAAAACGAACCTTTTTTAGTGGTCAATGGCGATATATATATCGATTATGATTTCTCGCAATTACCCAAGTTAACAGAACAACAACAAGCGCACTTATGGCTGGTAGATAATCCTGCACATAATTTGTCCGGCGACTTTTTTTTAAAAGATGGCGAGTTACAGAATAAGCAGCAAGCTGAAATGAAAGGAGAAACAGCATTACAGCAACACTGCTTTACCTTTAGTGGCATTGGCTTATATCGACCGTCACTTTTTCAGGCTTATCTCGACAATAAAGTAATGCCATTAGCACCTATTTTAAAAGCGGCCATGGAAAAACAGCAAATTAGCGGAGAAAAATTGTCTGGCTTATGGACAGATGTTGGTACGCCAGAACGATTGCAACAACTTAATAAACACATACAGGGCAAGGGATAAATGAGGATTTGGGGTAAAGTATTTGGTTTTTTATTTGGCTTTATGTTGAGCAAAAATATTTTTGGTGCTCTGTTAGGATTATGGTTAGGACACCGTTTTGATCAAGGCAGTGGCTTTGACTTTGACGGACTCGCCAAACAAACCGATGAAACTCGTCAGGCGAATTTCTTTTATAGCACTTTTGCGGCCATGGGGTTTGTTGCTAAGGCTAACGGCCAAGTAACACAACATGAAATTGCTTTTGCTAGCGCTTATATGGATAAGTTGGGCTTAAATAGCGAAATGAAACAACAAGCGCAAGATGCTTTTCGAGAAGGGAAAATGGCGGGTTTTCCACTTGATGAACAATTAAAAAAATTCAAACGTAGTTGCTTTAATCGACAAGATTTATTGTTACTTTTTCTTGAGATACAAATCCAAGTAGCGTTTGCCGATGGTGATTTAGATATCGCTGAGCGAGAAGCGTTACACCGTATCGCCAAAATTTTAGGCTTTTCAGTTCATCAGTTAGACCAATTATTAGAGATGATCATCGCTGGTGCTAATTTTCATCAACAAAGTGCTAAAGGTCCTGCTACGACACAACAGTTAGATAATGCTTATAAGTTATTAGGGGTGAATAAATCTAGTACAAGTCAAGAAATCAAAAAAGCTTATCGTAAATTGATGGCACAACATCACCCAGATAAATTAGTTGCGAAGGGGTTACCGCCAGAAATGATGGATGTTGCTAAACAAAAAACACAGGATATTCAAGCCGCTTATGAAATGGTTACTGCAATCAAGAAAGGAAGTTAACGATATTCAACTAAACTTATAAATTATTGAGCAGGGCCTCAGGTGTTTTTACTGAGCAGTTGAAGTTGTATTTTGAATATTAGAGTTTATTTCACGTAAGGAAAGTTTAATGAAAAAATATTTAATAGTTATGATCTGCGCATTGATATCGTTGAATGTGCTCGCGGATAAACAAGCTGATCGACAAGAAGTGCTTGATATGAGTAAAGACGTATTAGCCAAACTTTATCAAGAAGAGCCGAGCGTAAAAGAAAAAATAGCGGAGGCAAAAGGCTATGCTGTGTTTTCAAATATTGGTGTTAATTTAGTCTTTTTTTCTGCTGGAGGCGGTAGTGGAGTCGTACATGATAATCAATCAGGTAAGAATACATATATGAATATGGGCTCTGCAGGCATTGGAATAGGCTTTGGAGTAAAAGACTTTAGTGCCGTGTTTATTTTCCATACTCGCGATGCCTTAAATGACTTTATTGAATACGGCTGGGATTTTTCAGGTCAAGCGGATGTTGCTGCAAAATCAGGTAAAAAAGGCGCAGAAGGGAGTAAAGCTGTCACTGTGGTAAACGGCGTGTCAATTTATCAAATGACCGAGAATGGATTAGCGTTACAAGCCACTTTACAAGGGACAAAATATTGGGTTGATTCTGATCTTAATTAATTTTCACTTCGTTCTGAAAACGTCATTTCCAATCAAGACTCATTACCCAAAGCGTTTATTTAAATAAACGCTTTTTTGTACAGGATTAAACTTACCAGCCAATTGATTTTAGCCAGCCGTTAATTGCTTTAATTAGCGGCATTGAAGGGTAATAGCCGGTACGGGTATTGTAAATTTTCATTTGTCTAAAATTAGACTTTAATTCTTGGTTGACGAATTTTTTTCTTAATTTTAGGCTGCTGTCAACTAAGTGGTTATCAGCTTTTAGGTATAAATCCAGTACAGGTAGTTCTAATAAGGATAAGCTTTTAGCTGAGCTAATATTCGTTTGCGTATCATTTAAATGTGCACTTAACATAATTAATGCTGTTGGCTGTTCAGCTAATTCTTCTTGAAAAATATTGAGTAATAATGCAGCGTGGTGTCCCTCGGCGACAATAACTATAATTCCGGGATAACTTTTTGCCTTTGTCATCACGGCGGATACTAGGTTCGCAAGTTGCTGCTGATATTCTGTGAGAATCTTGTTGTTGTCTTCTTCTCTTGCTGTTTGACTGATTGCCTGCGATGGATAATTGTTGGGCTTGTTGGGGGGCAAAATACTGATAGTAGTCCAACCTTGATCCGGTAAATTATTTCTTAAAGCATTTAATGCTTTTGGACTCGCGGCGGTTTGTTGCCAATCAGGTAATAAAATCATCACGCCTTTATTGCTGATCGCATTATTGGTATTTACCAAAGTGATATGGTCATTTGGCCCCACCAACATTGGTTGAATAATTTCAGCAGGTAAGTAATGTTCGAGGTCATTTTTTTTATTGATAAAGGTATCAATAGGAGCGCTGATATCAATATTACTTCTTAGCGCTTTTTTAGTGGCTGATGCTGTTTCATCTTCCGTTTCGCTTGTTGAAGCTTCTTCTTGCTTGTCTTGTGTTGTTTCTTTCGGCTGTGTTGTTTGTTCGGCGGTTTTATTGTCGTTATTTTCTGCTTGCACGGCAGCGGCAAGATTAGTCATCGGCAATAAAAAGCAGACAAAAATTACTGTGATTAACCGTAATGAATGACGAGTCACAACTGTCCTATAAAAATTATTAAACATATTGAAATTTATATCGGCCATTTTGCCATTTTCTCCATTAGATTATCTTTAGTCGATAGAATCAAATGGTTTTTAGGGGTAGTTTTAAAAACTATTTGTAAGAAAATCAATTGAATGGGCAAGTGGCGTTAAAGGTAATGGTTTGCTTTGTCACAGGATGCATTATTGTTAACCACTGTGCGTGAAGTTGTAACCTTGGACTAATAGTAAGCGCCTTATCATGGGCATAAAGTCGATCACCTAAAATCGGATGACCTAAAGACAGCATATGTACTCGTAATTGATGAGAACGACCCGTTACAGGGGTTAACTCAACTAAGGTTGAATTTTCTTGATACGATAAAACCCGATAATGGGTTAGAGATTTTTTACCGTGTTGATGATCAACTTTTTGTTTCGGGCGATTCGGCCAATCACAAATTAACGGTTGATCGACTGAGCCTGTTTGGTTTTCTACTTTACCGTATACTCGAGCGATATATGACTTTTGGGTCTGGCGCTTTTCAAATTGACGACTGATCTCAACATGTGCCGGTTTATTTAATGCCATTAAAATAATACCGGAAGTTGCCATATCTAAACGGTGAACGATTGTGGCGGTTGGTAATATTGTTTGGACACGATTTTGTAAGCAATCTTTATGTTCAGCTAAACGGCCAGGAACCGTAAGTAGGCCGCTTGGTTTATTTAACACCACTATATCGTCATCTTGATAAACTATATCAAGATAAGGCGTCATCGGTGGGCGATAAATAAAATCAGGATTTGCGGCCAATCTCTACTCTCTTATTATATTAATTGAATAAGCTGGGTTGTCAGTTACTAGTTACTGACAACCACCAAACGAATCGCTTCAAACTTTAACTGTGCTTTATGAATATAATTGGTTAATTCACTTTGCTGAACTTTAATAAAGTCTATTTCTTCTTGGCGAACACTTGGATTAATCGCCTTTAACGCGGTAAGTCGAGAATATTCTTGTTCAAGCTTATCTTGCATACTTATTTGGGCTCTGGCCTGTATCGCCGCAACTTGTTGCTCGGCATGCTTTTCTGCTTTCGCAACTAGTGGAGCAACTTGATCTTTTAACGCTTTTACTAACTGTAACGAGACTTGTTTTTTAACTGGACTCAGTTGTTGATCTAAAATAGCTTCACTGACTTTATCAGCTAAGTCATTGCCATTTTTATCGACTAATACGCGAATTGGCGTCACGGGTAAATAGCGATTCAATTGCAATTCACTAGGGGCAATAGCTTCTATGGTAAAAATACACTCTAAAAAGAAGGTGCCTGCCGGTAATGCTGGATTTTTTAATAAACCAATACTGGCATTGCCTATTTCATCCGACAACACTAAATCCATCGCGCCGGTCACCATGGGGTGATCCCATGTCAGTAAATGATAATCTTCACACGCTAAGGCGGTATCTCGGTGGAAAGTAATGGTCGTGCCATCATCAGGTAAGCACGGAAAATTGCCAGTAAGCATATGCTCTGTTGGTTGTAAGGCTATAGCATTGTCTGATTTATCATCTTGTGCGATACCAAAAACATCAAGCACTTGAAACATAAATTGTGGTAAGTGAATTTGACTATCTTGTTTAATGATCCGTTCCACTAGCTGCTCTGCTTTACCTTGCCCAGAAGAGTTTAATTCTAATAATTTATCTCGACCAGACTCCAGATCGGCTTTCAACGATAAATGCTTTTCATGACTTAATGTGATAAATGAAGCAATGTCTTTTTCATCTGCAGATGCCGATAAGGTTAATTGTGTTAATTGTTCAGAAAACGATTCATAAACCGCACGGCCAGTTATACAAGTGTGTTCAAAGGCATTTAATCCATGTTGATACCATTGAAATAAAATGCTCTGTGCAGAATGTTCAAAGTAAGGTACATGCAATTGTATGGTTTGTGTTTGTCCGATACGATCGAGTCGACCAATACGCTGTTCTAACAGATCAGGGTTGCTTGGTAAATCAAATAACACCAGATGATGAGCAAATTGGAAATTACGCCCTTCACTTCCTATTTCTGAACATAACAAGACTTGTGCGCTATCTTCATCTTGAGCAAAATAGGCCGCCGCGCGATCACGTTCAAAAATGCTTAAGCCTTCATGGAATACGGCTGCTCTTATGCCTTCTTTCACGCGTAAAGCTGTTTCTAACTCAATAGCTGTTTGGGCATGGGCACAAATAACGAGTACTTTTTCTTTATTTAAAGTATTCAGCAGTTCAATCAAAAAATCGACACGTGGGTCAAAATCGTACCAATTTTCAAGGCCATCTAAGCCGTATAGCATTTCAGGAGTCGCGATGTATTTCGTTTGTTTATTGGATTTCAGTTGCTCGATATTATCGCTCAGTAAAAAGTCTTCAATTTTGTCTTGATACTGTTCAGGTAAAGCGAGTGGCGCCGCATTTAGTTTTCTTTCTGGGAAACCTTTGATGGTATTACGGCTATTTCTAAATAAAATACGGCCGGTACCGTGGCGATCAAGTAATTGATTTAATACAGATTGTCGAACTGTATCTTGAGCTACTTCATTGTGGGCTTGATTGATCTGTGTAAGTTGTTCACTGATATCACTTTCTTTTAATAAGTGTTGGAGCGTTTCAATCTGCGGCTGTGTTAGTGCTTCTTTCGCGACCAAGGCATTTGCAGCATCAGCAACTTCTGTGTAATGCTGCTCTTCTTCAATAAAAGTGTCGTAATCAAAAAATCGATCTGGGTCTAATAAGCGTAAACGTGCAAAGTGACTTTCATGACCTAGTTGATCAGGGGTTGCGGTTAACAGCAATACGCCTGGAATTGTCTGTGCTAATTGTTCTACACATAAATATTCAGTACTGGCGTTATCTACTTGCCAATTCAAGTGATGCGCTTCATCGACAACCATTAAATCCCAATCTTCGGCGATTAGCGATTCATACCATTGTGGGTTATCCGTGATAAAACTTAAGTTTACCAGTACTAATTGCTCTGAACTGAACGGGTTAACTTCTTCGCCTTCATCGGCCGAATTGGCTATTTCTTGACAGCGACTTTCATCAAAAATACTAAAGCGTAAGTTAAAACGACGTAACATTTCTACGAGCCATTGATGCATCAAAGATTCAGGCACAATAATTAAAATTCGTTGGGCACGGCCAGTGACAAGCTGTTGATGTATGATTAAACCGGCTTCGATCGTTTTCCCTAAACCTACTTCATCGGCTAATAAAACACGTGGAGCAAAACGACTGCCCACTTCTTCGGCTATGTATAATTGATGTGGAATTAGGCTAACGCGACCACCCGTTAAGCCGGTTAAGGTCGATTGTTGTTGCGTGCATTGGTGATGCAGACAATCTTTGCGCAAACGGAACCAGTCTAGTCGATCAACTTGCCCATTTAATAAACGGTCATGCGGCTTATTAAACTTGATAAAGTGATCTATCATCACTTCTTTTAATTCAGTTTCTTCACCGGTATCTTTGCGTGTGCCAAGATAAGTGATAAGTCCTGACTTTTCGGTTACTGCACTTACTTCAAGTTGCCAGCCTTCATGGCTTGGGATTATGTCCCCTTGGTTGAAAATAACTCGTGTTAACGGAGCATTATCACTTGCGTATTTTCGAATGTCGCCGGTTGCGGTGAACATAACGGTGACAAATCTATTTTCAACACTCGTTACTGTGCCTAATCCTTGATCTGATTCTCCATCACTGATCCAACGTTGTCCTGGGTGAAACGACATATATAACTCCAAAAAATACTCTGTCAACTTAGGCTGTATACATAGGAAAAGTTTACCGCCAAAAAAAGGCCGCTATGTTAACGTTAATCATAGTTGTGATCATTAAAAATATCTGGAAATTTTACTCGCGTATCAAAGTGATTCAAATATATGAAATTTTTCAAAACTATAATAGGGTAAAAAGCGTTAATAGCGGGAGTTATCGATAAATGAACGTTATCGAATAAAGTGTGGTTGGGCTATAAATAAATGTTAGTTATAGCCCGATATATTTTGCATTATTTAACGCCTAGCTCTTTTAAACGCTCAAGCAAATAACTTTCTTGGGTATGTCGCTCGGATAAAACCACTTCGTCTCTCGGGTGCAAAAATAACGGTAAAGAAATACGTGATTTTTTGGCATTCTCTCCAGTTGGATTAATCACTCTATGGCTGGTCGAAGGAAAATATCCTCCTGAAGCTTCTTGGAGCATATCGCCAATATTAATAATGAGGTGACCAAAATCCGCCGGTACGTCTATCCAAGTGCCATCTTTTTCTTGTACTTGTAGTCCAGGCTCATTTGCGGCTGGTAATATAGTTAATAAATTAATATCTTCGTGAGCTGCTGCTCTAATAGCTCCTTCTTCTTCATCACCCGTTAGTGGTGGATAATGAAGTACTCTTAATAAAGTATTAGGCGTGTCTTTAATCATATTTGATAATGGCTCAGAATAATTCTTAGCAACATCAGTGGGACTATATTTTTCAACCCAATCGAGTAATTCGGCCGCTAAATCTGAGGCTTTTTGATAGTAATCAGTAATATCTTTTTTTAATGATTCTGGAACACGGCCCCAAGGATAGATATGAAAATATTCTTTAATATCTTTTTGTTTATGGCCTTTTGCTGTTTCAGAAATTTCAGGTGCAAAGTAACCATCTTGCTTTTCTGGATCAAATGCATAGTTATGTTTATCTTCTTGGCAAAAAAATTCATACCAATCGTGATAAATCGACTCGACTAATGTTTGTTGTATAGGATGATTGGTGAGTACACCAAATCCAGTTTCTCGTAAGCTTTCAACAAAGCGTTGTCCTGCATCTGCAGAAGTATAGTCAACAACTTGAACCTTCATGAGCCTTTCCTTCATATGTCTATGTGATAGTTTACTAGTATAATGTAAATCTTGTCTAAATGGTCAAATAAATAGAGTTTACCTAAATACTATCGAGAAAGGCAATCGCTCGCTATAATCAAATCACTTATCTTTAATTAATTGAACTTATTTATATGAAAATTTCGGCTATTTTTGCAGTAACTGCTGTCAGTGTTTTATCCGCTTGTGCTACACAAGAAAATGCCTGTGAAGATGTCACGTTGGCGTCTGAGCAAATTCAAGAATGTCAGTTATTACAACGAAAAATTACCCAAGCCAAGGGAAAACCTTTAATTCGAACCGAGTTAGAAAGACGGTATCAACAAGATTGTATTGATATAAGGTATTATCGCGATGAGCACCAACAAGGTATTTGTGGTAATAAAAAAAATATCGAAGAAATAAAAAAAACCGGCATTAAACAATAAATGTTAAATCGTTGTTATAAAGGCTAGGTTACGCTGGAAATTTATCTAATTTCCAGTCATTATGCATTGACTATCATAAAGGTTTATAAGTGAAAGTATGGCGGAAGAAATAACTAATTATATGAATTCATTATCAAAAGAAGATGGTGACTTAGCGAAAGAGTCTATTCTTTTGTTGAAAAAATATCGTAAATTAGAAGAGCGTTATACGGCTTTATTTACCCTTAATCAGTTATCAAATGAATGTGCTAACCTCAACACTTTCTACCGTCAAGTTCACCAAGCTATTGCATCCATTATGAATGCAAAAAACTTTTATATCGTGCTATATGATCAAGTTTTTTCTACTTTAGAATTTGTTTATCATGTTGACGAAAAAGATAGTACCCCTCCTGGTTGTGTTGATTTTGATGATCTAAAAGGCTCAATGACCTGTCATGTTATTGAAACAGGTGAACCTTTACTAGCAACGCCAAAAGTTGCCAATGAACTCCAAGAGCAAGGCAAAATTGAAAATATGGGAACCGTGGGGACTGATTGGCTTGGCGTTCCTTTAATGAGCGGTGGTATTGTTATTGGGGTGATGGCCGTACAAAGTTATACCGATTCAACTCGCTATCAAGAAAATGACCTCGATATGTTAACGTTTACAGGACAACATATCGTTGCAGCCATGGAACGTTTACATGATAGAGAACGTTTGCAAAAAGCGGTTGATGCTAGAACTAAAGAGTTGATGAGCCAGATCCGTGAGCGAGAAAAATCAGAGTTATTACAAGAGTCGTTATTTCGAATTTCAGAGTTAACCAATGACTCGAGTATCGATATCAATAAATTTTATGACATGGTGCATAATATTGTTGGTCAATTGATTAACGCCGAAAACTTTTATATTGCCAAATATAACAAAGCGAAAGATCTCTTATCTTTTGTGTATTATTCCGAGCAAGATGAAGGTTCAGATGATATTCGTGGGAAATTTGAACCGAGAAAGTTTTCTAAAGGCTATACTGAACTGGTTATCCAAAAAGGGAAAACAATTCTTCTCAATCATGATGATATGGTGGCTTTAAGCGAACAAGGGAAAACGAATAAACCGGATGGAAAAACCAAGTCATGGTTGGGTGTCCCTTTAATGCAATCGAGCGAAGTGATTGGTGCCATGGTTATCCAAAGTTACCAGACCAATGTTATTTACACTGAGCAAGATGCTGAACTGTTAAATTTTGTTTCGCAACATGTTTCGACGGCGATTAAACGCCGTGAGCTTGCACAATTTGAGCGTAAAACCCAAGAGCTACTAGAGCAGCAAGTTAAATTGAGAACGGCGGAACTTGAAGATGAAATAAAACAGCGGAAACAAATGGAGGAGCAGCTTAAGTATACTGCCTCTCACGACAGCTTAACGGGTTTACCTAATCGCACGGTTTTTCTCGATTTATTGAATCATGCAATTGCTTGCCATAAACGCCGTCCAGATTTTAAATTTGCAGTACTTTTTTTAGACTTAGATCGTTTCAAAGTGGTTAACGATAGTTTAGGGCATCATGCCGGAGATATCTTATTAAAAAAAATTGCCAAAGAACTCTCTGTTATCGTTAGAAATAAAGATACCGTAGCTCGTTTGGGCGGAGATGAATTTGTTATTTTAATTGAAGATTTAGATACCCCGCAAGAAGCCTATGATGTTGCGCAACGTATTACCGAAATATTGTCAGCGCCTTTTATCATTCTTGAACAACCGGTATTTATTGGCACAAGTATCGGCGTGTTATTTAATGATGATCGTTATGAAAGTGCTGAAATTATGCTTCGAGACGCAGATACCGCCATGTATCATGCAAAAGACATGGGTAAAGGTCGTTATGAAGTATTTGATTCCAGTATGCATAAAAAAGTACAAAATGCTTTATTACTGGAAGCTGATATCCGTGAAGCGATTCAAGAAAAAGAGTTTGTGCCATTCTTTCAACCGATAGTGCGATTAAGTGATCATGAAATTGTGGGTTTTGAAGCGTTAGCACGTTGGGCAAGTGAAAAACGTGGTTTTGTTTATCCTAATGATTTTATTCCTTTTGCAGAAGAAACTAAACTTGTCCTCGATATTGATTTCCAGATTTTAGAAAAGTCTTGTCGACAACTAAAAAATTGGCATGTTGAATTCGACCGAGACGATTTGTACGTCAGTTGTAACTTATTTTGTGAACATTTCTTTAGTCCAAATTTAGCCAAAGATATTGCGACTATTATTAAACGAGTAGGGCTGAATGCCCGTCATTTAAGAATAGAGCTAACAGAAAGAGCGTTATTAGAAAATAGCGATATTGTGTTAGATAATATGATGGCATTAAAGAAAATGGGGGTAAGAATCTTACTTGATGATTTTGGTACAGGATATTCAAGCTTAAGTTATCTTCATCGTTTTCCAATTGATGTCTTGAAAATTGACCGCTCCTTTATTAACAATGTTCATGAGCATAATAATCATCAGGCAATTATTAAGACGATTGTTGATCTGGCAACGAATTTACAAATGGCTACCGTGGGTGAAGGCATTGAAAACCTTGCTGATGCCGAGTTATTGACACAAATGGATTGTGTTTATGGTCAAGGTTATTATTTTTATAAACCGATGCCTTCGCATGAAATGAATAATTATTTGGCTTAAAAGCGCCATTATTTTTACTTCATTTTAACTGAAGCTAAGAGAATTCTGGTTCCTTGGAAGCGAGTCCTTGCTATACTTACCCCCTCATTTATATTTAACAGACCATTATTTTGACCGAACTTGATTTTTCCAACACTAACCTAACACCTGAATTGATCGATAACCTCGCTTCTCTTGGTTATCAGCAAATGACTCCTATTCAGGCACAAAGTTTACCAGCTATTATTGCCGGTAAAGATGTTATTGCTCAAGGTAAAACTGGCTCAGGTAAAACGGCTGCATTTGGTTTAGGTTTATTGCATCATTTAAATGTAAAACGTTTTCGTGTGCAAGCTATGGTGTTATGTCCAACCAGAGAGTTAGCCGATCAAGTTGCTAAGGAAATTAGAAAACTGGCTCGTGCTATTCACAATATAAAAGTACTTACTTTGTGTGGCGGTACACCAACAGGGCCTCAAATTGGATCTTTAGAGCATGGCGCACATATTATTGTTGGTACGCCTGGACGTATTGAAGATCATTTACGAAAAGGTCGTTTAAATTTAGATGAGTTAAAGACTCTAGTGTTAGACGAAGCAGATAGAATGTTAGAGATGGGCTTTCAAGATGCATTAGAGCTTATTTTTTCACTTTGCCCAGCTAAACGCCAAAACTTATTGTTTAGTGCAACGTTCCCAAAGCAAATCAAACCAATTACCGAACATATTATGACTGAGCCATTGATGGTGAAGGTAGAGTCTAAGCACGACCATTCGTCAATTAGTCAACATTTTTATCAGGTTGATAATGACGAAGATAGAATTGCTGGCGTAGAAAAGTTATTGATGGTTAATCAACCTGAATCAGCGGTGGTTTTTTGTAATACCAAAGTGGAAACACAAGCGTTGGCCATGGCTTTACAAGAGCGTGGATTTAGCTGTGCTGCGCTAAATGGTGATTTAGAACAACGCGATAGAGATCAAACCCTGATCTGTTTTGCTAATAAAAGTGTTCATGTTTTAGTGGCAACGGATGTTGCTGCACGTGGTTTAGATGTTGATAATTTAGATATGGTAATTAATTATCAACTAGCACACGACCCTGAAATACATGTACATCGAATTGGGCGTACTGGTCGTGCTGGTGATAAAGGGATGGCGTGTACCTTAATCAGCCATAAAGAAGCTCATAAAGTGATAAAACTTGAAGAGTATTTAAATATTTCAATTTCTCCAGAAGACTTATCTGACTTAGTTGTTGAAAATTCGTCGATTAACAAAGCTAAAATGGTGACCTTGCATATTGATGGGGGTAAAAAACAAAAATTACGTCCTGGCGATATTTTAGGTGCACTGACCGGAAATAAAGCCATTAGTGGTGAGCAAATTGGCAAAATTCAAATTTCCGCTATTGCAGCTTACGTTGCTGTGAATAAAAACGTTGCCGATTTAGCCGTGAAAACGCTCACTAATGGCAAGTTAAAAGGCAAAAAATTTCGAGCGAGAAAGTTAAAACTTTAATGGTACTGCTTGAAAAACAAAGGTAGAGAGCTAGTTATTCACAAAGCTCTCTATTGTAGTAAAAACTCATCTTCATCAACTTCATCAATTGATTGCTCTTGTGCTGATTGTTGTGTGCGCACAATATCGTGAAATGTTTCTAACGTATAATGTCCATTGTAAATGGCTTGTTCTGAATCTGGCGCTATTTTTCCTAGAGCAAGCACCGCAGGGCCTGTAGGCTCTGCCAACACATAAGTAATCCCTTGATGTTCCACGGTAATATCATCATTTTGTGGAGCGACTTTTATGCCGATAAAAGCATGATTTTCAATATATATCAGTGCTAACTTTATCCTTGGCATTAATACCCGTAAAAGGGAAGCCGTTAATGTGACTTTACTGTCGCAATCGCCTTGATTTTCCCATAATAATTTTAGTGGCGGACTAAACCCTGCTCCCGAGGATGTGATCCTTGATTCCAATGTTGAATAAGGAATACTTTGGACAAAATTTAAAACATAATTTGACACGATTCGAATATTTTTAACATTTGATTTTTCTAGAATAATTTCTTTAAGAGATTTTAAATCCTTTACGGATTCTAACGCTATTCTGCCGTGATCAGGTTTAATGGCTATTGTTTGGTTTGGTGTTATAAATTGATGATAATATTTTTTGGCTAGGTACTCTTGAGTAAACGTTTGTTCAAGTTGGGCTATTTTTTCTGAAGTGTCTTGCAGTAATTGCGGATTATTACTTTTTATCTCAGCTTGAAAATTATCGTATGCCTCTTTAAAAGTCACTTGAACACCTTGAATGGGGGTTTTATTAAAATGCTTTTTTAATGACTTATTCACATATTCATGAGCGAGCTTAGGTTGATAAATTGAAAATGACCGATAACGATCAAATATTTTTTGTTGAGGAAGTGAAAAGCTGATCGCTTGTGTCTCACCCTTATAATCTCGAAATTGATAACTGAAATGATAGTTAGCGTCGATTAATTTTTTGGAAAAGTGAGTTTGCTCTGCAACAGTATAAACACTGAAGAAAAATGGCATAAAAATAAAACAGAATGCTTTTAGCGCTTCTATAATATAAGAAAGAAAACCAGTCTTTTTAATCATCATTTGAATAATAAGCGTTATGCGTTGCAATATCGAATAATTAGCTACTTTATGCAACCTGACAGTGAAGGACAAGGATTTTACTGTGAAAGACTTTACATTTACTGAAATTACGCTATATTCAAACGATTGTTTGAAATGTACGTTTGAATTTTAAGGGTTAACCACATGGCTGATTACCAAGCACCAATAAAAGATATGAATTACCTGCTATATGACGTTTTCAAAAACGATCAATTGTGGGCAACTTTACCGAATCTAGCTGAGCATGTTGATCGTGATACCTCTGAAGCGATTCTATTAGAATGTGCCAAAATTGCTGAACAGGTGATCGCTCCTTTATCGAGAGAAGGTGATGAAATAGGTGTGAGTTTTGACAATGGTAATGTCACTACGGCACCGGGCTATCAAGCTGCTTTTCAAACTTATGCTGAAGGTGGCTGGACAGCATTAGGTGGTGACGTTAATTATGGCGGCATGGGCATGCCTAAAGTGATCACTTCCTTACATGAAGAAATGCTTTGTTCTGCGGATATTTCATTTTCATTATATCCTGGTTTAACCGCCGGTGCCGGCTTGTCTTTAGCAAAACATGCTAGCGAAGAAATTAAACAACGCTACTTAACTCGAATGTATAATGGTGAATGGTCAGCCACTATGTGTTTAACAGAGTCACATGCAGGTACAGATTTAGGCATGATCCGAACAAAAGCGGTTCCTCAAGCAGATGGTAGTTACCACATAACCGGTAATAAAATTTTTATTACCGCGGGTGAACATGATTTAACTGAAAATATTATTCATTTAGTTTTAGCTAAGTTACCAGATGCACCAGCAGGACCAAAAGGAATATCACTTTTTGTAGTACCTAAATTTTTAGTCAATGATGATGAAACCATTGGCACAGCAAATCATGTATCTTGTGGTTCAATTGAACACAAAATGGGGATTCATGCTTCAGCAACTTGTGTAATGAATTTTGATGATGCAAAAGGTTATTTAGTCGGAGAAGTAAATAAAGGTTTAGCCTGTATGTTTACTATGATGAACTTTGAACGTATCGGGGTTGGTATTCAAGGTTTAGGAGCCGGTGAACGTTCTTATCAAAATGCCCTTGAATACGCCAAAGACCGAGTCCAAAGTCGCTCTCTTTCAGGCGTAAAGTCACCAGATAAATCAGCCGACTCAATTATGGTTCACGGCGATGTTCGTCGTATGTTATTAAATATGAAGGCCTTGAATGAAGGTTCGCGTGCACTCTCTTTATATATCGCAATGCAGTTAGATATTGCGACCTATGGTGAAGGAGACGCTCAAAGTAAAGCGGAGAAGTTAACTGCTTTGATGACGCCATTGGCTAAAGCCTTTTTTACCGATCTTGGACTAGAGAATACTGTTGCAGGTCAACAAGTCTTTGGCGGTCATGGATTTATTCGTGAATGGGGACAAGAGCAGTTAGTTCGTGATGTTCGCATCGCACAAATATACGAAGGCACAAACGGTATACAAGCAATGGATTTATTGGCTCGAAAAATTGCAGGGAGTAAAGGCGAGTTTATGCAAATTTTCATCGATGAGGCGAATGCGTTTATTAGTGCAACGACGGCTGAAAATATGCAAGAATTTATCGCTCCCCTTAAAGTAGCGGTAGATGACTTGCAAAAAACAACGTCAAATATTTTATCGGCTGCCTCTAATAACATTGAAGAATTAGGGACTTCTGCTAATGATTTTCTACATATCTTTGGGTATACCGCAATGGCACTTGTTTGGGCAAAAATGGCGGAAGTATCATTAGCTAAAGTAAGTGAAGATGAAGCTTTCCATCAAAGTAAATTGCATACTGCAAGATATTATTTTGCAAAATTATTACCTCGCAGATTATCGTTAATGGCAGCTATTAATGCCGGTGCTGAACCGTTGTTTAATATCCCAGATGATTTATTCTAATAGAGTGAGTCAAGTAAATTAACATTTGTATTAGCTAATGAAAAAACGCTCAACTTATATGGTTGAGCGTTTTTTTATCCAGCATATTTAATCTGCATTTATCAGATGCTTAAAAAGCGTAGCTGGTACCAATTAATGCCATATGCAGATTGTTATCTTCAACTAATGGGCTGTTTTCTATTTTGTCATCAAGCGTTGTTGAACTTAACATACCCAGTACTTTCCATCGTTTATTAATAGAATAAGTACTCACTATGCCCAGCGTTGTATTGGTTGCGTGTAACTCTTCAAAAATAGAAACATTATTTGAAAATACATCTGTGCCGAAATAGCTTTGGACATTGCTTTCATCTAATGCTTCTACTTTTGCCGTCAATGAAACATTTAATCGATGATTGTCATACAAAGTATAAGCACCTTGAAGGTAAACTTTACCGCTGGATAACAAGTTATTAGAATTTGATATCACCCCAGTTTCAGCACTAAATCGTCCTTTACTGTAAGCAAAATTAACACTACTGATCGGAGTGCTTTGGGCAGTGCTTTTGACCGAAGACAGTCGATACAGACTTGATGAATTATTGCTTGTTAGCCTATCATTATTTACGTGAGTATATGTATTGCTATGTAAGTTTACATTTGATTGTTCTGGAAGAATTAACCCCAATGACTCTGCGCTATTGTCACTGAGGTATTTCGGAATATCGAGGGCATCTAAGCCCCATTGATTAGAAAACTTTTTACTTTTGTCATCAGTAAATTGCTTCGTCAACTCAACCTCAGTAAAGGCGTAACTGTTAAAGCCAATAAGCATAATGACAAAGCATAAAAACTTTTTCATTTAGTCTTTCCTTTTATTTTCCACAGGTCAGTTCGTTATTATTTTTAATTGTGACTCGCTGGCAGTTATTCGCTAAGGGTGGATGATTATTTTAATCACAGCGATAATGTAACTATAGACCTTGAATGGAAAAAAATAAGCTTGTTTAATTGAAAATTTATAAGTCGCTGTTTTTAATTTGTATTTTTTGAGTGTTATCTTGGTAGGAATAATCACTTGAAGGTAACCATGATTGGCTCATTGATGAATATTATTATTTGACCTTAAACAGGTAGCGCTTAGGGGACGGTAAATTGAAAATTCGATCTTCTCAGAAAGATTAGTGTATACTCGCGTTTCTTTAAAAAAGTAGGATGGTAAGTTGTTAGCTTTAATTCGTATCATTTTAATGACTGCTGCCTTAGTCATTATTTGTATATTTTCTTGTCTTTATTGTTTGTTAAGACCCTTTCACCCCAATAATGTTTATATTACGGCAAAAGTCTTAGGGAAAGTGACGAAAATATTTGGATTAGACGTTGAAGTGCGTGTACCTGATTCTGTGAGAAAAATTTCTCCGGCAGTCTATATCTGTAATCATCAAAATAGTTATGACATTTTTACTGCAGCTAATGCTGTCTTGCCAAATACGGTCAGTGTTGGTAAAAAAAGTTTAAAATGGATCCCTTTTTTCGGCCAAATGTATTGGTTAACTGGTAATATTTTAATCGATCGTAAAAATACTAATAAGGCAATGAATACCATTGCATTAACAGCTAAAAAAATCAGAGAAAAGAATCTTTCAGTATGGTTATTCCCGGAAGGCACTCGCAGTAACGGTAAAGGTATCTTATCTTTTAAAACAGGGGCGTTTAGAACGGCTATGCAAGCGAATGTACCTGTAATACCTATTTGTGTCAGTAATATGCATAACAAAGTGGACCTTAACCGCTGGGATAATGGTAAAATTATTATCGAATATATGGAACCTATTTCATTAGAAGGTATTACAAAAGATAATATTCGGACCGTTGCAAATAGTACCCGAGATAAAATGATAGCTCAATTTGAGCGTTTAAATAAAGAGGCTGAACAATGATAGATGAATCGTTACAACAATGGTTTGAGCACACTGAATCACTTGTTTCTGCTTTACTTGAAGATGGCAGTAATGAAGAAGCTCACCATACCATTGAGCATCATTTTTCATCTGCTGATTTTGAGCAATTAGAAAAAGCAGCAGTATCTGCTTTTAAAATGGGCTTTGAAATTGAAGAGCCCGAAGAAGCAGAACTCGAAGATGGTTCCAAAGTTTTCGCGTTTGATATCATCACAGAGCAACCACTTGATGAAGATATTTTAAAAGATGAAACGAAATCAATGTTTGAGTTGGCGAAACAATGCAAAGTTGATTATGATGGATGGGGAACCTACTTTGAAGAATAATAATATCAAGTAAAAAAGGAGTTTATCATGGAGTGGTTAGAGCAATTATTGAAAGCTGAAACATTATCACTATTAATCCCGATAGTGGCAATTGTCGGTGCTTTTGCTGTTGCTGCTTTAAAAGCGCACCATAGGCATCAAGAACGTATTGAGAAAATTAAACAGGGTTACGATCCTGATAATCTTTAATTTTTCGGACACTTGAATCGGCTATAAAAAGTGAAGTTTACCTTCACTTTTTTTATACCCTTTAATTAATAGATTTATTGATTGATTTGACTCGTGGAGTCACGCACCACGAGTTGCGGGGTATATTCTGTGATAATATTCGAAGCTGCTTGTTTTCTTGCTTTTGCTATTAATAAGTTGGCAGCACCTTCAGCAATTTTCGGGTTAGGTTGGTTCGCCGTGGTTAAACGAGGCCAAGTTTGTCGAGAGAATGGGCTGTTCTCAAATCCTGTTATTGATAATTGCTCTGGCACAGGAATTCCCATTAATCTAGAAGCAAATAAAGCCCCCGCAGCTATTTCATCGTTACAAGAAAAAATCGCAGTTGGTCGTACGTCTCCTGCCATTAATTGTTTTGCTCCGTTTACACCAGATTCAAACGAATATTCGCCATCGATGATTAAGCGCGGATCGATTTTTATCCCATTTTCTTCTAGCGCTTGTTTATAGCCTCTTAATCGTTCAACCGTTGACATATGTTCTGATTGTCCGGCTAAAAAGCCAATATCGGTATGGCCTAAATCGATTAAATGCTGAGTGATACGCATAGATGCTTGGTGATCATTCACCATAATACAAGGGGTAAGGTCGTCAGGGGCAATGTCACCAGACATGATCCGAACGACATCTATTTCTAATGATAAAAGATGTTTAACAAATTCCGGCATTTCAGAAAGGGGCGGCGTTAAGACTAAACCAGCGATTCTTGAATGTTTTACCATATTGGTTATTTCATCAACAATGCCTTCAGAATTTGAATTACACGGATGAATAAGTAATTCAAATCCTTGCTGTTTACACGCAGACAAAATACCGTTTTGCATATCAATAACGTAATATGCATTTGGGTTATCATAAATAAAGGCAATACTATAAGCTTTAGTACCAGCAAGATTTCTTGCGGCTAAATTAGGTTTATAATTTAATTCATTAACGGCTTCCATCACTTTTTCACGGGTAGGTTGGCGAACAGAAGGCTCGTTGTTCATCACACGAGAAACTGTTTTAATAGAAACACCCGCTTGTTTGGCTACGTCGTTAATTGTTGCTTTCATCTATCCATACAGCCTTAAATTATAATTGTTATTTTGATAGTATTTTACTGAGATGGGTAGAATATTGCTTTATTGAATAAGCAGCAAGCTTTTATCATAAGCTTCACTTAACTTACATGTTAAAGTACTAAATAGCCTTTGATCATATTTATGGTTTGACAGCGCTGTCATTTTTAAATATGGTTACCTCATCAGATAATAAACTATGCATTAGGAAGAGTTATGTCAAGTCGCCAATCTTTAACTAGTTGGAAAAAATTAAGCCAATTGGCATTAAACAAAAAATCTCAACATATGAACGATTTATTTGAGCAAGATAAAGATCGCTTTAATAAATTTTCAATTGAGTTGCCAAAAATGCTTTTAGATTACTCTAAAAACTTAATTGATAGTGAAACCATGTCAACGTTATTTGAGTTAGCAAATGAATGCGAAGTGGTTGAATGGCGTACTAAAATGTTCGCGGGCGAAAAAATCAATAAAACCGAAGACCGAGCTGTATTACATACTGCTTTACGTCGTAATAGCACAGAACCTCTCATTGTCGATGGCGATAACGTCACCGAAAGCGTGCAAGCTCAATTGACAAAAATGGAAGGTTTTGTCAATCGCGTTAGAGAAGGTAAATGGAAGGGGTATTCAGGAAAACGTATCACAGACATTGTAAACATTGGTGTCGGTGGTTCAAATCTTGGCCCTCAAATGGTCACAGAAGCGTTAAAACATTATAGTGATCACAGTGTCAATGTTCATTATGTTTCCAATGTAGATGGTGCTCAAATCGTTGAAATATTGCGCCCATTAGATCCTGAAAAAGTTCTGTTTATTGTCTCGAGTAAAACATTTACGACAACTGAAACCATGACTAATGCAAAAACAGCGATAAAGTGGTTAACGGCTTCTTCATTTGATGAAAGAGCGGTTGGCAAGCACTTTGTTGCGGTGACAGCCAATAAAGAAAATGCCATGTCATTTGGTATCGAAGAAGAAAATATATTTGGTATGTGGGATTGGGTTGGCGGACGTTTTTCTCTATGGTCTGCCATCGGTTTGGCGATTGCCTTGGATTTAGGTTTTGATAAATTCAAAGCATTATTAGCCGGGGCTGATGAGATGGATCAACACTTTGTTAATGCGCCGCTGGAACAAAACCTACCTGTGGTAATGGCATTGTTAAGTGTTTGGAATACCACCTTTTTAGGCTCTAAATCACAAGCGATTCTTCCTTACGATCAAACATTACATATGCTGGCGGCTTATTTACAACAAGCCGAAATGGAAAGTAATGGTAAATCAGTTTCATGGGATGGCGAAGAAGTTGATTATGCAACGGTACCGTCAATTTGGGGGGAGTTAGGGATTAATGGCCAACATGCTTTTTATCAATATCTGCATCAAAGTAACAATGTCGTTCCTGCTGATTTTATTGGCTCAGTGGAAAGTGTGACACCGGTGCAAGGCCATCATGAAACATTAATGTCTAACTTTTTTGCACAAACACAAGCATTAATGACGGGTGTAAATGAAGAGCAAGTGCGTGCAGATTTAAAGGCGAAAGGTCGTACACCTGAATATATTGATAAAGTAGCACCGCATAAAGTTCATAAAGGCAATCGACCAACCAATACTATCTTGTTGAAACGTATCGATCCTGAAACCTTAGGTAGCCTGATCGCGGCTTATGAGCATAAGATTTTTGTACAAGGAATTATTTTACAGATATGTTCATTCGATCAGTGGGGGGTTGAGTTAGGTAAAGGGTTAGCGGCAAGCATTCAAGTAGAATTAGAGGGTGAAAGCATTTCCGATAAGCATGATTGTTCAACTGAAAACTTAATTAATTTTTATAAACAAGCTAAAAATAAATAACCTTATCGTTATTCTTTTAAAAGGAATGTTTAATCAACATTCCTTTTTTTATGCCTATAAATGTATTTTTATTCACTAAAATGTGGTTTTTATCCTAATATTTAATAAATTAATATAAAAACAATGGTTTCTTTTCGCGATATATGATTTTTTATTAAAAATAAAGTTTTTAATAAACAGTATCTTACAGAAAAATTTAGAATATATTGAGATCAAGTATAGCCATGGATAGATTTTTTGTGTATGGTTTTATCTAACCTATGACAACGCTGTCATGAATTAAAAAGACAGCGCTGTCGTTAATTAAGGTTCCATGAAAATAATTAACATATTTATAAAAACGTGTGTAAGGGAAAGTCGATGTCATCTAAAACATTTAAAAAAGGCGTATTAGCAAGCTCTATCGCTATGATCATTGCAGGTGGTGCTACACCATTAGCAATGGCAGCTGAAGGCGCTGAAAAAGAAATTGAAGTTATTGAAGTAACGGGTATCCGTGGTTCAACGAAAGCAAGTATCAACGGTAAACGTTTTGCTGATTCTCAAGTAGACGGTATAGCTGCTGAAGATATTGGTAAATTACCTGATGTTACTATTACTGATTCACTGCAACGTATTTCTGGTGTGCAAATTGAACGTGTTGCTGGTGAAGGTGGACCGGTACAAATTCGTGGTCTACCTCAAGTAGACACAACCATGAACGGTGAAACATTCTTGTCAGCAACAACTATTGATAGTTCAGGTGCTGATTTAGGTGATTTACCTGCACAATTATTTGGTGGTGTTGATGTCTATAAATCAGCAACTGCTTCAAATACTGCACAAGGTATTGCCGGTTCTATTGATCTTAAAACTCGTCGTCCATTTGATATGGATGAAGGTTGGACATTCGCAGGTGGTGTTGAAGCGACTCGCGGTTCTATTACTAAAGAAACAGATCCAACATTACATGGTTTAGCAGCATATAATAATGGCAAAATCGGTGTATTAATTTCTGCGGTTACTCAAGAAGCGACTTTAGCATCTGATTACAATGGTCATAACGATACATCAGAAAATGGTGGTTTAGGTTGGACGAACAACAACCACACATGGAGTGAGCCGGCAGAAGGTGGTGATGTATATAATATCGTTCCTCATGGTTTTACAGCCTTTAACAAAACAGAAGAGCGTGAACGTGATGCATTACAACTTTCACTTCAAGCTGATTTAGGCGAAGGATTTGTTTTAACGGCTGATTACTTCTACACCCAACAAGATCGTTTTAATGCACGTTCTGGTTTTAACAATAACAACCGCTGGCAAACATTTGCTCAATACGGTTTTGCTACTCATGCAACAGGCGATACTTTCACTGATGCTGCTGGTAATCCTTGGCAAGCTGTTGATGCATTTAAGATGCGTCCATACCGTTTACAAACATTCACTCAAGCGAACGTAAACGAAGAGAAGTCTCAAAATTTCAACTTACAATTAGACTTTGATAATGGCGGTAACTTAACAGGTACTGTCCGTGCAACTCACGCTCGTGCAACCGCTAAAATGCGTCATGCATATGGTGAAGGCGATATCATGAGTATCGACAGTGGTGCTTTAGTATTAGGACCTGGTGGTCTTAACCCTGCACAATACTGTACTAACGGCGAAGAGATCATTGGCTCTGAAGGTGGTTGTAACGCTCAATACTCTACTGGTATTCAAGATAGCGACTTCTTCTTAACGCATGATGCTTCTGGTGAATTCCCTGTGTTTGGTGGTTTCGACCAACAAGTTATGGGCGGTAAAGGCATGATGTCTGTTGCTGATTACATGGCTGATCTTGATTCATACCACATTGGTGCTTTCTCTTCGGAAGGTAACACAGATGATGTTGGTGAATTATCGACTTTCAGCACTAAGTGGAATTATGCGTTAGATGATCATGACTTCATCACAAGCGTTGATTTTGGTGTTCGTTTTAGCCAACGTAAAGTTGATCATGACCAATTTACTTACACGTCTGATTTCGGTAACGGTTGTGATATCGCACAATGGAAAGCAGTTGACCAAAACTACAACGGCGCAGCTGAAGGCACACCTTGTTATGAACAAGAAGGTACAGGTGAGTACGTAGATGGCGTGTGGACACCTTACACGTTATTAGCGCCTACAGCGCTTGATCAATACACAACGGTTTCTTGGCAGACAGATTTTGGTAATGTTCAAGGTATCCCAGGCATTTGGGTTATTGACCCAAGTAACTTCCGTGACCCTGAGCAATTCCATAAAGATACGTTTGGTAATGTTGCTCGTACAGAAAATGGTGGCGCTACCTATAATGTTGGTTTAGATGAAATTTCTTATTTCACTCAAGTTAACTTTGAATACGAAGCATTAAGCGGTAACGTTGGCCTTAAAGTGATTCAAACTGATTTATTTGTGAAACAAAACCTTGTTGGTCCTAACTTACCTCATTCAGGCTTAGGTCCAGATATTGGTGATGTTGTAACAGAGCGTAGCTTCACTGATGAATTATTATCAATGAACTTAGCTTACCAAGTTACAGATGACGTAGTTTTACGTGCTGCTTATTCTGAAAATATGCAAGCGTTGAACTTAGCTCAATGGGGCGCTGGTAAAGTTGTTGGTTCAGTATTTAACGACGAATGTGGCTGTATGCGTGTACAAAACGGTACGCTTAACGGTAATCCTGAGTTAGACCCATGGCGTTCAGAAAACTACTCACTTTCTGCTGAGTGGTATGCTGGCGATGCGTCAATGTTCTTTATCTCAACGTACGGCATTGATATTGCAAGCTTTACTGAAGGCACTATCATCATGGTTGATGAGCCTGATTCAGATGGTATCCGTCGTGGTCCTCATCCATTCAATGCAACAACTCAAGGTGTTGGTGGTGATGTATCAGGTTACGAAGTCGGCGGTAAAGTTGCTTTAAGTGATTTCTTAGGTGAAGACAGCGTTTTTGCTAACGTAGGTTTCGACTTAAACTACACATATGCTGATAGCTCACAAGAAGCTAAAGACGTACACGGCGATGACTTACCGTTTGGTGGCATGTCAAAAGATACATACAATGCTGTTGTATGGTATGAAAACGATACCTTCTCAACGCGTTTAGCATGGAACTCTCGTAGCCCTCGCTTACATACAGCAGGTAGCGCAGGTACAGGTAATCAATCACTTTATCAAGATGATTACTCACAACTTGACTTCAATGCTTCGTATAACTTTAGCGAAACAGTAAGTTTTTACGTGAACGGTTCAAATATTACCGAAGAGTATCAACAAACTTATATCGGCTTTGAAAAGCAAAAAGCATTTCAAAACGTATATGAAGCTCGTTGGACAGTGGGTGCTCGTGTAACGTTCTAATTCGTTAGAATGATATAAAGTATAACGAGTATCGTTAAAAACCGCCGCATTCAATGTGGCGGTTTTTTTATAAATATCCATTGAATAAATCGTTTAAACAGCAAGGTAAAAAATACTGGGAGCTTTGTTTTTAATAAAAATATTTAAATTAATAATCAATATGATAACGCTTTAATATGCGGTAAGAATTTTTTAGCAATATGATATGCTTTGTTAAACATGAAAAAGGTGCAGTGACACTATATAGTAAAATGACCTACTGAGATAAAGTAGTATTTTTCCATAATTTATTGGATCATTGTTCGGTATTTCATGGCTATAATAATGGAGTGTTAAGGTAAAAGTGATGAATAATAAAAACAGACAAATAAAATCAATTGTAATTGCCGGTGGTGGTACATCAGGCTGGATGACTGCAGCAGCACTTAGTCAACACTTTAAAGATATGCCCGTTGAAATTACTTTAGTTGAATCATCACAAATTGGCACAATAGGTGTTGGAGAAGCAACCATTCCTACATTACGTCGCTTTTATAGCAAATTGGGCTTAACCGATCTCGATGTGATAAAAGCAACGGCAGCTACATGTAAACTCGGTATCGAATTTAAAGATTGGTATAAAAAAGGCACATCATTTATTCATCCTTTTGGTATTTATGGTCAAGGTACGCAAGAGGTACCCTTTCATCATTATTGGATGAAAGACAAGATGAGTGGTGGTAACTCAGCATTGGCTGATTACTCATTAGGAGTACAATTAGCTCAAGAAAGTCGATTTACTCTGCCTTCTGAAAAACCTGAAAGCCAATTAGAAATTTTTGATTGGGCACTTCATTTTGACGCGACATTATTTGCTGACTTAATGCGAGAATACTCACTTAATCACGGTGTTAACATTGTTGATAATAAGATCGCGAGCGTTAAATTACTTGATGATGGCAGTATTTCATCTTTAATTTTTGAAGACAATACTAGCATTGAAGGTGAGCTTTTCATCGATTGCACAGGCTTTAGAAGCTTATTAACAAAAAAAGCGTTAAATGTTGAATTTGAAGACTGGAGTCAGTGGCTCGTGTGCGATCGAGCCGTTGCTGTACAAAGTGAAACAGTGGGAGAGCCGCTTGCAAGAACGGTTTCTCAGGCGCATGAGGCAGGTTGGCAATGGAAAATACCTTTACAACATCGCATGGGAAATGGATTAGTGTATTCAAGCCAGTTTATTGATGATGAATCGGCAGAAGCATGTTTATTAACGAACCTTGAAGGTAAGCCACTTCATACTCCCCGTAAGTTTTCATTCACTCCTGGCAGAGTGAAGCAAGCGTGGAATAAAAACTGTATTGCAGTTGGTTTATCTTCAGGATTTTTAGAGCCGCTAGAAAGCACCAGTATCGCGTTGGTCGAAACGGCCATTGAAAAAATTATATTGTCTTTTGAACAACCTCAATATAATCAACAAACTATTGATAAATTTAATGAAGTTACCATTTTAGAATATGAAAGAGTGCGCGACTTTATCATTCTTCATTATAAAGCCAATCAACGAACTGATGCTCCATTATGGGAATTTTGCCGTAATATGGAGCTACCCGAAAAGTTAGCCGAAAAATTAGCAGCGTATCAATCTCGTGGGGATGTTTTGCAATACCCTTGGGAGATTTTTGGTAAAGACAGTTGGTTAGCAATTTTTGATGGTTTTAAAATCTACCCAGATAGTTATGATAAACGAGCGGATGCGATGGAATTGGCTTATTTACAAAAGAATTTACAATACATGAAAGATAGGGTGAAACATTCTGTCGATGCTGCGCCAACGCATGGTGATTTTTTAAAAGCACACTGTCATTTTATCCCTAAAAAGTAATTGCGGTATTTAAACTATGAAAACAACTCAAGAACCCATTGAAAAAATAGTCATTGTCGGCGGCGGCACTGCCGGTTGGATTGCAGCAGCAACCATCAGTAATATTTTTAAAAATACCGATTTAACAATTGAGCTGGTCGAGTCTGACGATATTGGCATTATTGGCGTTGGCGAGGCCACTATTCCGCCTTTGATTTCTATATTAAATAGCTTAGGTATTGATTTAATAGATTTTATTAAAGAAACTCAAGCAAGTTTTAAATTAGGCATTCAATTTGAAGATTGGCACACCATAGGTGAAAAGTACTTTCATCCGTTTGGTACGGTTGGTAAAAGTATTGACGGCTATGATTTTTTTCAGTGCTGGTTAAAATCTAAAGCTGAAGGAGATAAAACCCCCTTAATGGCGCATTCTCCAGAATCTGTACTTGCTGAAAAAGGAAAGTTCTTTTTACCTTTTGCCGCTAAAAATACGCCATTAGAGCGAGCGTTTTATGCGTTACACCTTGATTCAGGGTTAGCTGGTAAGTATTTACGCAACTATGCTGAAAAGTTAGGGGTCATTCGCACTGAAGGAAAAGTTGAACAAGTTATACAAACGAAAAATGGGGAGATTGAGTCGGTTATCTTAGCGTCAGGTCAATCGATTTCAGGAGATTTTTTCATCGATTGCTCTGGATTTCGAGGGCTGTTAATTGAACAAACGTTACAATCCGGGTATGAAAGTTGGGATAAATACTTACCTTGTAATCGAGCGGTAACGGTTCAAACTAACAATGTCGGTGACACCAACCCCTATACGGTTTCTGCAGCCAAAGAAGCGGGTTGGATGTGGCGTATTCCGCTACAACATCGTACCGGCAACGGTTATGTGTTTTGTGATAAATACATCACAGACGAACAAGCAATAAACACGCTCTTAGCAAATATAAAGGGTGAGCCTATTACATCACCAAGGGTGATTCCATTTACCACCGGTTTACGTAATAAACCATGGAATAAAAATTGTTTGTCACTTGGCTTAGCGCAAGGCTTTATTGAACCGTTAGAGTCGACGGCTATTCACTTGGTCTCTAAAACAATTGCTTATTTTATTCGTATGTTTCCAACCAAGCAGCGTGATGAAGTATTAATTAATGAGTATAACCGTCGTGTTAGAGTTGATTACGAAGAAATTCGAGATTTTCTTGTGCTGCATTATTGTACTACACAACGTGAAGATACAGAGTTTTGGCGTTGGTGTAAAAATATGAAAATTCCTGCAACATTACAGAAAAAGCTAGACTTTTTTAAGGCTTCTGGCGGGCTCATCCCTGGTGCAGAAGAGCTATTTCAACCTACGAGTTGGTACGCTGTATTTAATGGTATGAAAGTCGAACCTGATCACTATAATCCCACCATGGACACCTGGGATTATCAAAAGCTAAAAGCTATTCTAGACAAAGGTAAGCAAGGTTTAATCGATATTGCCGATAAACAACCCAGTCATGACGAGTTTTTAAAACAATATTGTGCTGCACCGAAAATGTAAGAGAAGCGGTTTGATGTCAACTTAAAAAAGGCGCTTGAGCGCCTTTTTGCTTATCTTATCAAATCTCACTTTCCTGTTATTTTACTGACGTCATACTAGCTTTACAGTGCATGTCGATAAAAGTTTGATGAGAATTGACTTGTTGAGCGGCATTGTCAATGGATTGTTTCATCTGGGATAAGTTCGTCGCTAAAATATTGAGTGGTACTGTGTTCACGCGTTCATCAAAACGTAAGGGTTTAATGCCAAATGCATTGTACATAGTTAACCAACTGGCTTTTTCAAATGACTCATTTTCACGAATAATAATATGACCGCGACTTTCGAAAAGCGCTATTTTATGCGCTAATGAATCTGGAATTTCCATATCCTTACAGTGTTGCCAAAACGGAGTATCTTCCCGAGCGGTCGCTTTGTAATGGAGTATAAGAAAATCTCTGATATGTTCTAATTCTTCATTGTGTAAGCGATTTACTTCGTTAATGTCGTGCTGATTAAAAGACTTATCAGGGAAGAAAGTTAGTAGCTTGTCGATTGCTGACTGAATTAGCGAAATACTTGTCGATTCAAGAGGCTCTAAAAAACCAGAAGAAAGGCCAATTGCGACACAGTTTTTATTCCATACTTGTTTACGACGGCCGGGTTTAAACTTGAATTTTCGAACCTTGTTAATTGCATTACCTTCTATTGTTGAGCGCAATTCTTCTTCTGCATCTTCATCCGATTGGTATTGGCTAGCGAAAATATATCCATTGCCCATTCTGTGCTGTAATGGAATTCGCCATTGCCAACCATATGGTTTGGCAATGGAACGTGTATATGGTGCAGGCTCACCGACGAGTTCAGTTTGTAAGGCTAATGCGCTGTCACAAATTAACCATTGACTCCAATCTTCGTAACCTGTTTTTAATGCTTCTTCAATTAATAACCCTTTAAAACCAGAACAATCTATGAATAAATCACCTTCAATGATTTCTCCTGATTCTAATGTTACAGAAGATATAAAGCCGGTTTTTTCATCTATATTAACTTTATTGATCAGGGCATCTAGGTGTTTAACTCCCAAATTAATTGCGAAGGATTTTAGAAAGTTAGCATATAAACCAGCATCAAAATGAAAAGCATATTGATAGTCAGCCAAAGGCGTTGGCGGGTTTGGATGTGGTTGAGCAAATTTACCTTTTTTTGCCAGAACTGACGGAAAACAATAATCATTAATATCGAGGTTTAAGCCTTCTTTATTGGCTCGATTAATATAATGATGAAAATCAATATTATTGACTGGCATGCCGTAATCAGAAAAAGGATGAAAAAATTGTTCGCCAACTTTATGCCAATCTTCAAATTGAATCCCTAACTTGAAAGTGGCTTGAGTTGCTTTAATTAACTCAACTTCATCAAGCCCTAAGTTTTTGTTATAGCTAACAATATTGGGGATAGTTGCTTCACCAACCCCGACTGTGCCCATCGCCGTAGATTCAATGATAGTGACATCCGCATTTTTATCGGCTAAAAATTTTCCGAGACTTGCGGCGCTCATCCAACCGGCGGTACCACCACCAACAATTACTATTTTGTTAATTGCTTCTGACATGATTTTTTTCTCTTTTTATTAAATTCAGATGGTTACAGCTATAGCAGCCTTAATATAACAACTAATAAGACGAAACATTGCATAGTATCAAGATTGATTATTTATTAACCCATCAATAAAGATATAAAATTTATTAATAAGAGGTAATTTTTATCTGTGTAATTACTGTAAAACTACTCAGTAAATTACTATATTTTTATAAACTAAGTAAAGAAAGTTTTGACAGCGCTGTCAAAATAGGTGATGTTTACATTAATTTATTGTCTTCATTTAAAATTAAGAGTCGTTTATATGAATAAAAAACTGCTAAGTATTCTCTTTTCTGTCGGTGTGTTTATTATCGGCTGCGAAAAAGCACCTCACACACCGGTTACTTCATCGCAGTCAAAATCCGATGACCAGGTGCTTCATAAGGTACGACAATCTGATTTAGATGAATTAGCGCAACAATTAGATGTATCTTTTTCGTTAATAAGTAATGCGGTTCCCGAGAAGTGTGACAAAACAAAAACAGATGGCTTATGTTTTGAAGCAAGTATTACACTAACGCCACAAAAAACCATATTAGCAACTGACTGGCAAATCTATATTAGTCAAATCGCGCCATTGCATAATTTTGATAGCGAAGAATTTACCTTCACTCATCTCAACGGTGATTTACATACCATAACGCCAACGGAAAAATTTAAAGGATTTATTAAAGGAGAAAGTAAAACCATTGTCTTTCGGGCAAGCTTTTGGTCACTTGCTGAGTCTGACATCATGCCAAACTATATTATAAGCGGCGAAAATTTAACTGCCAGAGTAATTGACAGCACACGAGCAAAAATTGATCCTGATACTCAATTAGAATATGTACCTTATGTAAACGACTATACCGATTATCAACACCATTTTAAACGGACGAAAGACGATAAAACACCTTGGTTAGACAGTGTCGGTTTTTATCAGCGAAATAGTGCCTTAGGTGATACAGTACTAGATGTCAGCAAGGTCATTATTCCCACACCTAAAGTTGTGAAATATTCAGAAAATAACGGACTACTCGACTTATCCGAGGGGATCAATATTGATTTTGGTAATACGGATAAATCATTAGTAATAGCGGCTATTGAACGTTTAGCAATGTTTGGCATAAGTCAACATGCAAAAGGCGCAAACCTAAAGCTCAGTATAGAAGCAGATAAAACGAAAATGATTGGCAGTTATACTGCTGATATTGATTCAACGGGTATCACTATCGTCGGGGTTGACAATAATGGTGTATTTAATGGCTTACAATCACTTGCTAGCTTAGTGTCATTAGCGAAAAAGACGGTGCCTTATCTTCATGTTGAGGATGAACCATTATACGAATTTCGAGGCCTGCTCATTGATACGGCCCGCAACTTTCGCAGTAAAGCTTTTATCTTAAAGCTGCTTGATCAAATGGCGGCATATAAATTGAATAAATTGCATTTACATATGGGAGAAGACGAAGGCTGGCGTCTTGAAATTCCTGGCCTACCTGAATTAACTCAACTGAGCAGTAAACGTTGTTTAGATCTAGATGAACAATCGTGCTTAATGCCGCAATTAGGTGCTGGTGTTGATAGTAATTCTTCAGTGAATGGCTTTTATTCCGTCGCTGATTATACCGAAATTTTACAAGCGGCTACGGCAAGACATATTCAAGTATTACCTTCATTAGATATGCCAGGCCATTCTCGCGCCGCAATTAAAGCAATGGCCGCGCGTTATACTAAATACAGCCAACTGGAAGATAAAGAAAAAGCGGAGCAATATTTATTACACGATCCCAATGACACCACTAAGTATTCATCGGTACAATTTTATAACGACAATACCATTAATGCCTGTCAAGAATCGTCATATCGTTTTATCAAAAAAGTCATGACAGAAGTACAAAAAATTCATGCTGACGCAGGACAGCCGTTAACTCGATATCATATTGGTGCTGATGAAACCGCCGGTGCGTGGTTGGAGTCTGATATTTGTAAAGCGTTTATTGCCAATAATGACTATAGCGTGACAAAAATGTCGCAACTTGGTGCTTATTTTGTTGAACGTGTTTCTAATATGATATCTGACATGGGGATAGAGCCTGCAGCATGGAGTGATGGCCTAGATCATACCAATAAAGAAAATATGCCTGCGGTAGTTCAAGCGAATGCATGGGAACATTTACCTTGGGGTGGTCACATGAAAGTCAACAATCTAGCGAATAGAAATTGGCAAGTAGTTTTGTCTATTCCTGACGTTACTTACTTTGATTTTCCATACGAAGCTGATCCGAAAGAACATGGCTATTACTGGGCCTCTCGTCGAACTAACACTGAAAAAGTTTTTCAGTTTATGCCGCAAAACTTACCGGCTCATGCTGAATTTTGGTTAGATCGTCAAGATCAACCTTATATTTCAGACGATACGGTACAAACCGATGAACAGGGGAAAATAATTCACCAACCTCTTGAACAGGGTCGAAGTTTTTTGGGAATACAAGGGCAGTTATGGAGCGAAAATGTTCGCACCGATAATATCGCTGAATATAAAATATTCCCTCGAGTTATCGCACTTGCTGAGCGTGCGTGGCATAAAGCGTCATGGGCTGTACCTTATAATTATATTGGGTATAAATATAGTCAAGACAGCGACGTGTTTACTCAAGCAATGCAAACTGAACGAGATAAACAATGGCAATTATTTGCTAATGCCTTGGGACAAAAAGAATTTCCAAAGTTAGATGTTGCCGACGTGAAATATCGCTTGCCGACTGTCGGTGCTAAAATTGAAAATGGATTGTTTTCTGCCAATTCTGCTTTTCCTGGTTTAGCGATCGAATATCAAGAACAAGGTAAAGATTGGCAACGATATATCAAACCGGTGAAAGTTAACACTGAGGTGAAAACTAGAACTATGACGGTTGATCAAGCAAGAAAAGGCCGAACGGTTGTGGTTAAATACAACTAAATTGATGATTAATCACAGATTGATTTTTAATAATTTTCGTTAAAAATCAATCTGTTAAATTTTTATGAACGGTAAGTTAGAAAAAAAATGTGATTTTTATGAAAAAAACAAATGACAACGCTGTCATTTGTGGTTAGTATGAAAGCAGTTAAAAATTTTAAGTTTTGATTTTTATCAAATGACTTGTAGATAAATGTAGTAGACATGAGGTCAACATGCTTAGTAGCAGTGACAACAAAGAATTCTTTTTAGGTATTGATGGTGGTGGTAGTAAGTGCAAAGCCATACTCGTTGATGCTAGCAACAATATTTTAGGCACAGGCATTTCTGGACCTGCAAATCCGCTTCATGGCTATGAGCAAGCGATAAATTCAATTACTGAATCGGCAGAATTAGCGATTAAAGATGCGGGATTAAAAGCGGTTGAACTTAAAGATATTGTTGCGGGGGTCGGTTTAGCGGGAGTTAATTTACCGGCTTTATTCGAGCAAATGTCAAATTGGCAACATCCCTTTAAGCAAATGTTTTTAGCCACAGATTTATTGATTGCGTGTTTAGGCGCGCATAATGGTCAAGACGGCGCAGTGATGATCACAGGTACTGGCTCTTGTGGGTTTTCATATGTGAATGGTCACCCCTACACATTGGGCGGTCATGGCTTCCCTCATGGTGATAAAGGTAGCGGTGCTTGGTTTGGTTTTCAGGCGGCAAATCATGTGTTGATGTCTTTAGATGGTTTAAAAGCTGGCTCGTTGATCAATCAAAAATTATTGGCGTTATTAAAAGTGAGTGATGGCTTAGAAATGGTTGAAACTATTGCCGGTAAGCCTGCAGCCTTTTATGCAAAAATGGCCAATTTGGTGTTTGATGCCGCTGAGGAAGGTGATGAAGTTGCCCTTGAAATAGTAAAAGAAGGTGCTGGCTATATCAGTGGTATTGCTCGTCAACTTGAGAAACAAAATCCGCCGAGAATCTCCTTAATAGGGGGGTTAACTCCTCGAATTTTGCCTTGGTTAGATCAAGATGTGAAAAATAAATTAGCAGAGCCTTTATGTCCTCCAGAAGTTGGCTCAGTGATATATGCACAACAACAACTCGCATTGTTGTAAATCCGTAGATTAATGGTTGAATCAATCGATCATTACAAGATTAAAAAATTAACAAAGGTTTGAACATGACACAAACAATTATGGAACAAGAGGCTAAACAAGCACCATCTGTGGTTGAAGGCCAATTATTAGCGAATAAAGCATTAGCAGAAAAAATTGGTGTTAAATTACGTGAAATTGCTCCGAAAATGGTAATGATTATTGGCCGTGGCTCTTCGGATCATGCCGGTGTTTTTGGTAAATATTTAATTGAAATTGAAGCGGGTATTCCAACGTTTGCCGCAGCTCCATCTGTTTCGAGCGTTTATGGTAAACAACTTAAGTTAGAACAAGCATTAGTGATTGTTATCTCACAGTCGGGTCGTAGCCCAGATATTATCGCGCAGGCAGAAATGGCAAAAAAAGCAGGGGCCTATTGTGTTGCATTAGTCAATGATGAAACCTCACCGTTGAAAGATATTGTCGATGAAGTTTTACCTCTGAAAGCCGGGGCAGAAATTTCCGTTGCTGCGACTAAAAGTTATTTAGCTACTTTGTCAGCCTTATTGCAACTTACGGCATACTGGACTGAAAATAACGAGCTTATCTCAGCATTAGATACATTACCGTCTGCTATGCAAACCATTATTGATTCAGCGCCGCAATTAACTTCACAATCCATTGACGGTGTTAAAAATATGGTCGTGCTTGGTCGTGGTTTAGGTTATGCCATCACCAAAGAAATGGCATTGAAACTTAAAGAAGTAAGTTCTATTCACGCAGAAGCATTTAGTAGTGCTGAATTTTTACATGGCCCGGTCACTTTAGTTGAGCAAGGGCTAGCGATATTAAATTGTGAAGTTAACGATGAAAGTGCTCAGTCGCATCAAGAACAAATAAATGAAATGACGGAACGTGGTGCTGATTTAGTTCATTTACGTCAAACAGATCTCAGTGTACATCCTCGTTTAGCACCATTAGTGGTATTACAACGTTTTTATTTGGACGTAGCTGAAGTTTCAGTTTCAAGAGGGTTTAACCCTGATGAGCCAAAAGGCCTTAAAAAAGTGACGCGGACTTTATAATGACTCGTTTACGCATTCATGCAGATAAAATATTTGATGGCCAGCAATTTTACGAGCATCAAGTGTTAACTATTGAAGATGGAAAAGTGCTATCAATTGATGACGATACCACCTCTGTAGATGTGGTTGTTCAAGGCATGATTGCACCGGGATTTATAGATTTACAAGTTAATGGTGGTGGTGGTGTACTGTTTAATGATTCTCCCTCATTAGACAATTTAAAAACCATCATCACCGCCCATTCACAGTTTGGTACCACAGGCATGTTACCAACACTGATCACCGATAAAGTTGAGGTTATGGCTCAGGCTGCTGATGCCATGGCATTAGCTATCAAAGAAGGCGTTCCGGGGATTTTAGGTATTCATTTTGAAGGACCTCATTTATCGGTTGCGAAAAAAGGCACACACGTTCAAGAATACATTCGGGCAATTTCTGAAGCAGAATGGCAAATACTTGAGCGCAAAGACATAGGTCAAATCTTAGTAACTTTAGCACCTGAAACGGTTTCAACAGATGATATTCATCGAATGGTATCGTTAGGTATCAAGGTGTGTTTAGGGCATACCAATGCTGACTTTAAAACAGCTCAAGCGGCGATGGATGTGGGGGCAGACGGTTATACGCATTTGTTTAATGCTATGTCTTCAATTGAAAGTCGGGCGCCTGGCGTAACTGGCTGTGCGTTATTAAATGATCAAGCGAGTTGTGGCATGATTATCGATGGTCATCATGTTGATTATACAACGGCAAAATTGGCACTAAAAACTAAACCTCAAGGAAAAGTGTTTTTAGTCACCGATGCTATGTCAACCATTGGTACCGATCAAACTGAATTTTCATTTTTTGATCGTACGGTATATTTAAATGATGGACGTTTAACCTCAACCACAGGTGAATTAGCAGGTGCTGCTTTAGATATGGCGACAGCGGTTAAAAATACGCATTTAGGTATTGGGATTGTATTAGATGAAGCCATTAGAATGGCTAGTCAATATCCTGCTGATTATATCAATCAAGGAGCTATTCGGGGTAATCTATCGGTTGGAGCGCAAGCTGATTTTGTTATATTAAATGATCAGTTGGGTGTTGAGTCGACATGGATTGGTGGACAAAGAGTTTATACAAAGTAAATAACTATAATAAAAAGATTAAATTTGAGGAAACTATGGATATGACAATGTCACAAGAGAAACCGAGCATTTTGTTACCAATGACGCTGGCCGGCTCAATGTTTTTTATATTGGGTTGTATAACTTGGCTCAATGGGGCTATTACGCCATTTTTACAACAAATGCTTGAGCTGTCGCCCATTCAGGCCTCGTTTATTATTTCATCTTTTTATATTGCGGTTACCATAGCGGGAATACCATCAGCTATGTTGATCAAAAAGGTAGGTTACAAAAATGGTATGGCGATTGGTTGTGGGGTAATGGCGAGCTCTGCATTATTGTACATTCCTGCGGCTAAGCTCCAAATGATTGAGATATTTTTATTTGCCCAGTTACTGATTGGTGTTGGACAAACAATTTTACAGACAGCCGTTAACCCTTATGTAGTTAAAATGGGATCAGAAGATTCAGCGGCGGTGCGTGTTTGTATTATGGGCTTGTTGAATAAGTTTGCTGGCGTTATTGTTCCTATTATTTTTGCCATGGTTACTGTTGCCGCGGTTGCTGGTGAAGGGGCATCTTTAAGCCAAGCGCAAAAAGATACTATGGCCGATAGTCTTGTTTTACCTTATATCGCCGTATCATCGCTGATCTTTATTTTTGCCGCTTTTGCAAAATTCTCACCTTTGCCTGATTTAGTTTTTGAAGATGAAAACCCGAATGCTAAAGGTGAAGTCAGAGAAGCGCTAAAACATCCACACTTAGTACTTGGTGTTATTGGTATTGCTTTATATGTTGCTGTAGAAGTAATAGCGGCAGATACTATTGGCTCATACGCATTAGCAATTGGTGTTGCTGACTTCTCAATGATGACCTCGTATACCATGGCCTGTATGTTGATAGGTTATGCCATTGGTATCGCCCTTATCCCTAAATATATGTCACAACAAAATGCCTTAGTGATGTCGGGTATCGCGGGTATTGTGACTGTTGCCGCGGTTGTCTTTGGTAGCAATGATTCATTTTTAATTTCTAACCTTTTACTCGTCCCATTTGGTGGCCCTGAATTACCAGATCCTTTGTTGTGTATTGCTTTATTAGGTTTTGCCAACGCTATGGTGTGGCCTGCTATATGGCCTCTAGCGTTAAGTGGCTTAGGTCGATTAACCGGGACAGCTTCAGGGTTACTTATTATGGGGATTGCCGGTGGAGCGTTAGGTCCACTACTAATAGGATTAGGAAATGTTGCAGGATTGGGGGCACAAGGGGCCTATGCGCTCATGCTGCCAAGTTATTTATTTATCATTTTCTATGCCTTAAAAGGTCATAAATTAAGAAAGAAAGCCTAAAACTTTATTTCCAGAAAAGCATTTATCCTTAAGGATATCCGAACTCACTAGTTGAGGGTGCGTTAAAAAAGATCGTATTTGATCGCCCTGAGTCTTGTACTCAGGGTTTTTTTTATCTGCACAGTGCGAAAACCAAGTCACAAAATCACTTAGAAAAGTAGTTAGCAGTTTCAGAATCAAACCTAGTGTAGTAGTATCGCTTGAGTTTAAGATGGAATGAAATTAGCAATAACTTTAGGACAGAAGTAAACCATTTATAATTATAAGCCAATAAGTACCACATAGTTTGAGGCTTTATAAGATAAGCAGTAGGGTTATTTATGAGTCGTAATGAAGTTGAGCTAGTCACTATCATTTATTATTGTGACACAGCTTTAGAATTGAAACATCAGGTATGCACATTTGAAAAATCAGTGACAGGAAGAGTCATTATTCCTGAAAATTTAAAAAAAGATAAAACGATTGTTGCAGTTTGTAATGGCGATGTTGAAATTATTAATAAGCTTGGAGAGCGTATTTTACCAACTGATAAAATTGCTTAGCAGAATTTATCACCAACGACGTCAAGTATTAAAAAATAAAAGCCCTTAACTTTGATTAAGGGCTTTTCTATTTCAACGCTTTGTTAATAAGTCAGCGCTATCATCCAGTTGGTTTTAATTGCTCTTCGGTATATTTTGGCGCTTCGTGACCTTCACCTAAGGAATCAGCAATCTCTTTCGGCATATAGTTTTCATCGTGTTTTGCTAATACTTCACTTGCTTCAAGTACACGTGATTGGCTTAACTTACCGTTTGCGATTATGCCTTGACCTTCTCTGAATAAATCGGGCAGTATGCCATCATATTTTATGGTGATGACTTCGCCTTTATTGGTTAGGTCAAATTGTACTTTTAAATTATCGGCGTCGCGTTTTACGCTACCGACAACGACTAATCCACCCACTCTTATTCGTTGACCTACCTTAGGTTTAATTCCTGTATCATCTTTCCCGTGTACCACTTCGTGAGGAGTGTAGAATAAGTCGATGTTTTGGCTTAAGGCATATAAAACTAAACCACTGATAATACTTATTCCGATTAACAAAGATAAAACGATAGTTAAGCGTTTTTTACGGCGTGGATTCATGACTTACCTCTTGAGAAAAATTATCTTTTTGACGTTGTGCTGCTTGTTTGAATTTAGCTTCTCTTTGTTGATGACGCTGTATCTGGTTAATGATATCTTTATTCTTTTTGATGCTTAAAAATACTAATAATATTAATAACGTAATGCTTATCCCATAAGATAACCACACATAAAAACCATGGCCGCCCATAGCTATAAAATCAGCGAAACTCGAAAACTGCATTATTTACCCTCCGTTTTACTGACAAGATCACGTACCCAAGCTCGCATCGCGTTTCGAGCTAAAATCTCATTTCGAAAACGAAGGCATATAATCCAGGTAACAAAGCAGATAAAACCAATAAAGCATACCAAAAATGGCCAATACATACTCGAAGACATAGAAGGTGCGCCTAATTTAGAAACCGTTGAACCTTGATGTAAGGTATTCCACCATTCTACTGAATATTTAATAATAGGGATGTTGACTACCCCAACCAGCGCTAAAATTCCCGCAGCTTTGCCTGAGAGTGTTTTATCTTCAAAAGCATTGTGCAGGGCTATGACACCTAAATATAAAAATAATAAAATAAGCTCTGATGTTAAGCGGGCATCCCAGATCCACCATGTGCCCCAAGTAGGACGGCCCCAAGCAGCGCCAGTGATTAGCGCAATGGCGGTAAATACAGCACCAACTGGGGCCATGGCCGCCGCAGAAGCATCGGCTAATTTAATTTGCCAAACAAGGCTTGATAATGCTGCTATTGCCATTGCGACATAAATACTCATCGAAAGAATGGCTGCAGGTACATGTAAATAAAAGATGCGAAAACTGTTACCTTGCTGATAATCCGCAGGGACAAATAAAAGTGCCCAACTCAAACCGATAAAAAGCAAAATAAACGTTAATTTAGAAAACCACGGAATTAATCGTCCGGCGAAGTGATAAGACACTTCTGGGTTAGCATAAGGATGAAGCCATTTCCACATTAGTTGGTACTCACTTTTAGTGCGGCGCTAACCGCAAAAGGGGATAATGTTATAGAACCTATTAATAGTGCGCCAATTATAGCAAGCTGTCCGCTATAGGGTAAGCTCATTGCCGCAGTATCAATAGCACTGGTCGCAAATATTAATACTGGAATATAAAGAGGGAGTACTAATAAACTCAGTAAAACGCCGCCTTTTTTAATGCCTACAGTAAGCGCAACACCAATAGCACCTAAAAAACTAAGAATCGGTGTTCCTAACAATAAGGTTAACAGTAAAGCTGAATAACTGTTTTCGTCTAAATGCAGCAATAAACCGAGCAAAGGAGCAATAAAAATAATCGGTAAGCCTGTTAAACACCAGTGGGCAATAACTTTGCCTAGCACAATGATAAATAAAGGATGGGGACTGAGTAGCATTTGTTCTAATGAGCCATCAAGAAAATCTGATTTAAACAATCGATCCAGTGATAATAGAGTAGATAATAATGCTGCCACCCAAATAATACCGGGGGCTATCTTAGCTAGTGTGTTCGATTCTGGTCCTATTCCTAAAGGAAATAAAGTAATAACAATAATAAAAAAGAGTAACGGGTTCAAAATGTCGTCTTTATGACGAAAAGCAATAGTTAAATCACGTTTAAAAATCAACATAAAAACCTCTTTATAGGAAATAGCGGCTTTTATTTCGATGGCGATGTCATTGCGTTTATTCATTTTTTTCTTCGATATTTCATTTAAAAGAAACGATATTCTAACGTGACTTTTTTATATAAATTTTGGTCAATCGATAAGTCTTGATGCGTCGTTAAAATAACACAACCGCCATTTTGGGCGTGATTAACCATTAATTCTTCGAGTTTTTTTACACCATTTTTATCAATTGCAGTAAACGGCTCATCTAATATCCAAACAGGCGCTTTACTTTGCCATAATTTTGCTAAAGCGATACGTCGATGTTGGCCTGCGCTTAAGTGAGCCGCGAGTGCATCTTCAAAACCAAGTAAATCAACTTGATCTAATGTTTTTTCGGCCGTTAATAGATCTAAACCACTTAAACTCAAAGAAAATTCAAGGTTTTCTTGTGCAGTCATTTCGCCTTTAATTCCGGCTAAATGTCCAATATAAAGTAAGTTTTGATTGTAAATTTCACGTTCATCACCAATTGCCATATCATTGAAAAATACTTGACCTTCATAAGGTTGAGAAAGTCCGGCGAGAATTCTGAGCAAGCTTGTTTTTCCTGCGCCATTCGGTCCTTCAACTTGAATAATATCACCAGCATTTATGGTTAAATTAAGGTGTTCAAATAGAATACGTTCTTCGCGTATGCACGTTAATTGATGAGCGTTAAGTAATGAAGGTGAGTGTGTTGGCATTTATTTAAATAATGATCTGATCTAATGGCGTTATCTTAACTTTAATTTGAATCATTTTAGAGAAAAATAATTTAAATGGCTTGATCTAGATCCTACTATAGATAATGAATTTATCATACCATTACTGCACTGATACCACTTTGAGCGTTTCAAGTAGTAATTTTGTAATAAGATGTCACTCTTTGATGAAGTTTACCTATAAACAGTGCTAACATTGCTGCAAATTTTTATCGACTTGAGAATAAATCCCTCAAGACGTATTTTGATACTGACGATCACCTTCATACGTGATCAGTACCGATAACATTCGGAGATTTATATGATTCCTGAGCTAGGCCACTTTGCCTTAATCATAGGTTTGGCATTTGCAATTTGTTTGAGCGTTTTTCCGCTTATTGGCGTTTATACTGGCCAAGCTAAATTGACCAGTTACGCTAAACCTTTAACATTTGGCATGTTTGCTTTCACCTCGATTAGTTTAATTATTTTAGCTTACTCGTTTGTTATCGACGATTTTTCTGTCAAGTATATTGCCAGCCACTCTAATTCATTGTTGCCTTATTATTTTAAAATAAGTGCGGTGTGGGGGGGACATGAAGGCTCTTTGTTATTGTGGGTTTTCGCGTTAACGGCTTGGACAATGGCGGTTGCTAAATATAGTAAAGGAATGGACGAAGCTTTTATTGCAAGAGTATTAGCCGTATTAGGAATGGTAGCCGTTGGGTTTATGTTATTCACCTTACTAACCTCAAATCCATTTGATCGATTATGGCCAGTGGTGCCAGCAGAAGGGCGGGATTTAAACCCTTTATTACAAGATGTTGGATTAATTATTCACCCACCCATGTTGTATTTTGGTTATGTAGGATTTGCCGTCAGCTTTGCTTTTGCGATTGCCGCCTTAATGGTAGGGAAGTTAGATGCTGCTTGGGCTCGCTGGGCTAGACCTTGGGTCATTGCCGCTTGGATATTTTTAACACTCGGTATTGCTTTAGGTAGCTGGTGGGCATATTACGAATTAGGCTGGGGCGGTTGGTGGTTTTGGGATCCGGTAGAAAATGCATCTTTTATGCCTTGGTTAGTTGGTACCGCATTAATTCATTCATTAGCAGTAACAGAAAAGCGAGGCACGTTTAGAAACTGGACCGTATTATTAGCCATTTTTGCTTTTAGTTTAAGTTTATTAGGGACATTTTTAGTGCGCTCGGGAGTTATAACTTCAGTACATTCATTTGCTTCTGATCCGACACGAGGTGCGTTTATCTTATTACTACTGGCAATTGCCGTTGGTGGTTCTTTCACTTTGTTTGCCTTTAGGGCCTCGAATGTCGCTAGCTTTAGTCGCTTTTCACTATATTCAAGAGAAACAGCATTATTGCTCTGTAATATTATTTTAGTGGTTGCTTGTGTCACTGTGTTATTAGGCACCATTTACCCTTTAATTGTTGATGCCTTTGCTTTAGGAAAAATTTCGGTAGGCCCTCCTTATTTTAATGCGGTATTTGTACCTATTATGAGTTTGTTATTTATCATAATGGGAATTGGTCCACTGATCCGTTGGAAAAAAGCGAAAAAAGGCGAGCTACGCAAACAAATTGCTAAACCATCAATAATCAGTATTGTGATAGGTTTCATTTTCCCATTTCTATATGACGGCGAACTTAATTTATTAGCTAGCTTTGGTATTATGCTTGCCCTTTGGGTTTCGCTTGTTGTCGTTAAAGATTTAAGAAATCAGGCAAAATCTAAACAAGGTCAATACGCATTTAGTAAAGTCACCTTAAGTCAATGGGGAATGACTATTGCTCATATGGGCATTGCTATTACGATTGTCGGAGTCACTATGGTTTCAAGTTATGAAAAAGAACTTAGTGTTAAAATGTTTGTTAACGACTCCATTAATGTCTCAGGTTACGACGTTACCTTTAAGGGGATTAAGCCGGTAAAAGGACCTAATTACAGTGCTGATCAAGGACAAATTGAAATCCATCAAGCGGGGGATTTTGTTGCTTTGTTAAAACCTGAGCGTCGCACTTACTTAGTACAAACTATGGGGATGACAGAAGCAGGAATTGATCCTGGCTTATTTAGAGATGTCTATGTTGCACTCGGTGATCCACTTGAAGATGGCGCTTGGGCGATACGTGTTCATTATAAACCTTTCGTTAGGTGGATTTGGTTAGGTGCCATCTTTATGGGACTTGGTGGCTTATTTGCGATGTTAGATAAACGTTACCGTCGACGAAAAACAGCCAAATCAGAGTCTAAGCTTAATGTATCAGCTTCCTCAGCAAACACTGCGACCGAAGGAGTTTCATAGATGAATAAAATAATCCGTTTTATACCTTTAATTTTATTTATTTCACTCGGGATCATCTTGTATCGTGGCTTAGCTTTAAATCCGCAAGCACTGCCTTCGGCTTTGGTTGGACAAAAAATGCCTGAGTTTGTTCTCACGCAATTGTTAAAACCAAAGGTAATGCTCACCGAGAAGGATTTAGTTGGAGACATAAAGCTATTAAATGTTTGGGGAACGTGGTGTGTTTACTGTAAGTATGAACACCCATACCTAGTCGATATTGCCCAAAGTGGCCGTGTCGCTTTATATGGCTTGAATTATAAAGATGATCGCGATGATGCCAGACAATGGCTAAAAGATTATCAAGACCCTTACCAGTTTTCTATTTTTGATCCGCTTGGCAAGTTGGGTATTGAATTAGGCGTAACTGCAGCACCAGAAACCTTTGTTATAGATCATAAAGGCATTATCAGAATGAAGCATGTCGGGCCTATCGATGGCAAAGTGTGGCAAGAGAAATTCTTACCTTTAATTATCACGCTTGAAAACGAATTAAAGGGAGAAACATCTTAGTGAAATATCTTATTTTTATTTTACTTTTTACAGTCGCTTTTACAACCACAGCGTGGGAAACAGATACCTATGTTTTTCATGATGAAGTGACTGAAATTAGATATAAATCTTTAGTGAAAGAGTTACGATGTCCTAAATGTCAAAATCAAAATTTAGCCGATTCAAACTCTCCAATTGCTGCTGATTTACGACGTGAAGTATATCAGTTACTCGAGCAAGGAAAGTCTGACGGTGAAATTGTTGATTTTATGGTGAATCGGTATGGCGAATTTGTTTTATATCGTCCTAAAGTTTCTAGCTTGACCTATATTCTCTGGTTTGGCCCCGCGTTTTTGTTGCTGATTGGCGTGATTGTTGTTGTTCAAATATTACGTAAAAAACCAATTAAAAAAGAAACGGTTACTCTCTCCAAAGAGCAAAAAAATAAATTAGCTCAAATTTTAAAAGATAAATAATTTATGTTAGAACTTCTTGTACTTGTTGTTGCCTTTATCCTCTTGTTGCTCATTATTGTTTGGGCACATTATTTAAATCAAAATCGTCAGAATGTGAAAATTGATAATAGTTTTCGTGATGAAACCAATGTGCGTTTATATCATGAACATAAAGCTGAAATTGAGAAAGACTTTCAACAAGGTAGTTTAGATAAAGAAAGTTATGAATATTTAGTCGCTGAGCTTGAGCAAAGTTTATTACAAGATATTCAAGATAATGCTAATGAAGCCAATCAGTCAATCGACAAAAAATCTTCGCTTTCAATTGTCTGGCCAGCAACTATATCGTTATTTATTATTATTTTTAGTGTTGCCCTTTACAGCGAAAGAGGCTCGATGGAGCTTATCGCAAATACACCAAAGGAAAATGGTAGTCATCAAACACTTGATGAACAACAACAATTGATTGTTGAAATTCAAAAGTTAAAGAAAGCGACAGAGCAACAACCAAATAATTCTGATGCTTGGTATAGTTTAGGTCAAGCCTTAGTTGGTATCGGTGAGTTTGATGAAGCTTTAACTGCGTTTGATAAAGTCATTGGGATTGATGGTGAACAAGCCGATTTATTTGGCGCTAAAGCACAGGCGAGTTATTACAAAAATGCACAAAAAATAACGGAAGAAGTGCAATATTATATTGATAAAGCATTGTCGTTAGATGCAAAAGACCCCTCAACTAATATTTTGTTGGGCATGAATAACTTTATCAATAAGAACTATCAACAGGCGATTGATTATTGGCAAACGGTTGTCAATGACAATAGACCTAGTGTGAATAGTGACGCATTAAAAAGTGCAATTGTTGAAGCAAAAAACCGATTAGCATTAACGGGTGGTATGGTGGCTGATAACGCCAGTCTTGCTGGTCCTCAACTTTCTTTACATGTCAGCATCAGTGAAGAAATACTAACGCAACTGAATGCTGGTGAAGATAAGGTAGTATTCATTTATGCTATTCCTAGTGAAGGTGGTCGAATGCCATTAGCTGCGATTAAGGTACAAGCCAGCGATTTGCCATTAGATGTCGTGTTAAATGATCAACGTGCGATGACACCAGCGGCAAAATTAAGTGATGCAGAGCAGGTCAATGTTTATGCCATTATCTCTAATAATGGTGGTGTTGGCATTAAGCCGGGTGATTATAAAGCTGAAAAAACCGGTGTTCGTGTAGATACAACAGACGTTATTGAATTAGTGATTGATCGTCTCGTTGAATAACTGAAGTATTGATTATTGAAAATTTTATTAGTGATGATATAAGGAAGTTTATTGAAATCCCGTTACTTAGGTCGAGATAAGTCGATTCATGATAATCGCAACAATGACCAAAAGAAAAAAACAGCGGTACTGTTAACAAACTTAGGTACGCCTAGTGCTCCAACGGCTGCGGCCTTAAGAACATACCTTAGAGAGTTTTTATCTGACCCACGTGTAGTAGAAATTCCACGATTGTTATGGATGATTATTTTACACGGCGTAATTTTGAGAGTGCGGCCAAAAAAATCGGCAAAACTATATCAGAGCATATGGACGGATGCAGGCTCACCTTTAATGGTGATCAGTGAACAAATCAAATCAAACGTTGCCAAGAGTTTACATGCTACAAACGAAGATGTGGTTGTAGATTTAGCGATGCGCTATGGAAAGCCTGCAATATCTGATGCATTAAATAACTTTCAACAACAAGGAATAGAGAATATTGTTGTACTCCCTTTGTACCCGCAGTATGCCGGGCCAACAACGGGGTCAACATTTGATGCAGTTGTTAATGAAATCAAGAAATGGCGTTGGATCCCATCTTTACATTTTATTAGTGGTTATTATGATCACCCGTTATATATTAAGGCATTGGCCAATAGTATTCAGGAACATTTTCAAGCAAAAGGTAAACCTGAAAAATTAGTGCTTTCTTATCATGGTATGCCGAAATACTTTTTGGAAAAGGGCGATCCATATTATTGCTTTTGTCATAAAACGACTCGGCTGTTAGTTGAAGAACTTGGTTTAACCAGTGATGAATACATCATGACTTTTCAGTCTAGATTTGGCAAAGCCGAATGGCTTCAGCCATACACAGATGCCACGTTGGAAAACTTAGCAAAAGAGGGCTGTCAAAGTGTTGCAATTGTCAGCCCTGCCTTTAGTGCTGATTGTCTTGAAACTCTTGAAGAGCTTGTTCACGAAAATAAAGCGGTGTTTATTGAAGCCGGTGGCAAAGAGTATCACTATATTCCAGCATTGAATGATAGAGCTGATCATTGCCAGTTAATTACAGAACTCGTTACCAAGCAACTTCAATAAATAAGTACCTCAATTTGCATGAAGCAAACCTATTCAAGTTAGCTTGGACATTCACTATCTAAGGGGTTAAATAGGTAGTGTCTGTTGTGTTTAAATAAAACCAAGAGTAATAAGGCAAAAAGTAATAACGGGACCGTTGAAGGCTCTAAAACGGTGACATTTAGCTTAGATTTTATGGTTTGTTGGCTATTAATGGCTCCGGAAGTGTGTGCCATGGCTTGCCAGATAAAATCTTGATAAGTATTGCCTGTGCCTGTCAGTTGTAATGAAAAATGGCTTGGTGTAGAACTGCCACTTTCACTTATGCCAATATCCGTACTGGTTAACCCTGCTGCAGTACCAGAAGTGGCGGTTATAGTGCCCTCATAAGATAAAAATTGTCTGACTTGTCCTACATTATCAATCAGCGCTAGCCCATCTGGAGCACCATTTTGAATATTACTAGGTGAAAACGAGGCAAAACCAAAACCATTATTGGTGTCTGAAATAACGCCGGATAAATGTATGGTATTGCTATAAGTTGAGCCATTACTGCCATTGTACAACTCCACCTGCCAACCTGTTAGATCAGTGCCAGCCTCAGCCATTAATTCAAAAAATTCATGTTGATCAGTACCAATATTATCGTAGTGAATTTCATTGATAAAAATTATACTTGCAGAACAAATAAAAGAGCTAAATAGGGATAAGAGTACAACTAGGTTATGTATTAATTTCATGACTAAATCCTTTTAGTTAATAAACCTCACTTCATGTGAGTGATTAAATTTTAGTCAATAACGTATTTTATGCGAATTTTAATCCGTGATTTTTTCGATAAAAAGGGAAATTTAGCTAAGTGATTAATAACAAGCATAAAAAAACGGAGCAATAAATTGCTCCGTTTTACAAATTTCAATCGTTTAGCTTAAGATGCTACAACGTTTTCAGCTTCAGGACCTTTTTGGCCTTGCTTAACTGAGAAAGATACCGCTTGACCATCAGTCAAAGTACGGAAGCCGTCTCCAGAGATAGCGCTGAAGTGAACAAACACGTCAGGGCCATTTTCTTGCTCGATAAAACCGAAGCCTTTAGATTCATTAAAAAATTTTACTTTACCAGTTACTGTCTCAGACATACCAACATTTCTCGCAGGTTAGATATTAAAAAAAGCTAATTATTTAGCCAGATACGGAGTAAATGCCCTCTACCTAAAGTACAGACAGAGAAAGGTTTCCAATAACACAATTCTAAAGCGTCTAGGTAATTAATCTATTTATTTAAAAATGGATTAATCTTTCCTTCTCCCGAAACGCAAAAACTCAACGCGACAATATGCTAACACAATAGTTCAACAAGATCTTGAAAAAATGTGAAATTTACTTGACTTTTTTATGACAAAATAAAAGCCAGTATATTTACCGGCTTTTATTTTAAGTCTGAGAATGATTAAAGCGCAGCTATTTGAGCTTTTTGCTCACGCATTTTTGTCAGGGTTGATTCCGCATCAGCAAGCTTTGCTTTCTCTTTTTCGATTACCGCAGCCGGTGCCTTAGCAACAAAGTTTTCATTACTTAACTTGCCACGCACTTTTTGAGAGTCTTTCTCTATTTTTTCAATCGCTTTAGTTAAACGGGCAAGTTCAGCTTCTTTATCAATTAAACCAGCCATTGGAATTAATAACGATAAATCGCCGACAACAGCTGTTGCTGAAGCAGGGCCTTCTTCACTGTCACTTAATACTTGGATTGATTCAAGCTTAGCCAGTGCAGATAAAAACTGCTCATTTTCGGTTAAGCGGCGTTGGTCGTTGGCATTCACATTTTTAAGTAATACCGGCAATGGTTTACTTGGTGCAATATCCATCTCACCACGTATGTTACGAATAGCAACAATAAACTGTTTTACCCACTCTAAATCTTCACTTGCTTGATTATCAACAACGGTTTCGTCATATTGCGGAAAGCTTTGTAGCATGATGGTGTCACCACACTTTTCAAACTTAGTTAACGGTACAACACGTTGCCAAATTGTTTCGGTGATAAATGGCATAATCGGGTGCATTAAACGCAATAGGGTTTCTAATGTTTCCACTAAGGTTTGGCGAGTACCACGTTGTTGTGCTTCGCTACCTTTAAATAAAACAGGTTTCGTTAATTCTAAATACCAGTCACAAAATTGATTCCAAGTGAATTCGTATAATGCTTGAGAAGCAAGATCAAATCTAAATGAATCAAAGGCTTCATGCACGGTTTTAATGGTTTGCTGTAATTGGGCTTTGATCCAACGGTCGGCAAGAGAAAACTCAAGGTTTGAATTCGTTAATCCACAATCATGTTCTTCAGTATTCATTAATACGTAACGACTGGCATTCCATAATTTATTACAGAAGTTTCTATATCCGTCTAAGCGTTTCATGTCCCAGCTGATATCACGACCTGTGGAAGCAACAGAGGTTAACGTGAAACGTAAGGCATCGGTACCATGTGCTTCAATGCCATCTGGGTATTCTTTTTTCGTTAATTTTGTAATTTTCTTGGCAAGCTGAGGTTGCATCATGTTGCCAGTTCGTTTCTCTAATAAGTCGTCTAAAGAAATACCGTCAATCATGTCTAGTGGGTCAACCACATTGCCTTTAGATTTACTCATTTTATCGCCATTTTCATCGCGAATAAGGCCTGTTACATACACTTTTTTAAATGGAACTTGCGGCTTGCCATTTTCGTCTTTAATGAAGTGCATGGTCATCATGATCATGCGAGCAACCCAGAAAAAGATAATATCAAAACCTGTTACCAGAACATCGGTTGAGTGGAATTTCTTTAAGTCTTCAACATTATTTGGCCAGCCTAAGGTTGAAAAAGTCCATAACGCGGATGAAAACCATGTATCTAAAACATCATCATCTTGTTTAAGCACGATATTGTCGGCTAAGTTATTGTTGCTACGCACTTCTGCTTCGCTACGACCAACGTATACCTTGCCGCTCTCGTCATACCATGCTGGAATTCTGTGTCCCCACCATAGTTGTCGAGAAATACACCAATCTTGAATATCACGCATCCAAGCGTTGTACATGTTTTCATATTGTTTAGGTACAAACTCAATGTCGCCATTTTCAACAGCTGCAACCGCTGGCTCAGCAAGTGGTGCTGCACGTACATACCATTGGTCGGTTAAAAGTGGCTCGATAATTACCCCTGAACGATCACCGTAAGGCGCAACTAGGTCGTGATCTTTTACGCTTTCTAGCAAGCCTAACTCGTCAAATTTTTCTACGATGGCTTTTCGAGCAACAAAACGGTCTAAACCAGCAAATTCAGCAGGAAGTTCAGTACTGTATACGTCACTTGGTTCGCCGTTGTTTTGATATATTTCTGCACTGGCCAAAATTGCGGCATTTTTATCTAAAATATTAATGAGTGGTAAATTATGGCGTTTACCGACTTCGTTATCGTTAAAGTCATGGGCAGGGGTAATTTTCACACAACCTGTGCCTTTCTCCATATCGGCATGATCATCACCGATAATAGGGATAAGACGATTCACTAAAGGTAATTGAACATGTTTGCCAATTAAGTCTTTATAGCGCTCATCTTTAGGATTAACCGCTACACCCGTATCACCTAACATGGTTTCAGGTCGAGTGGTTGCCACAATTAAGTAATCTTTACCTTCTGCGGTTTTTTCGCCATTTGCTAATGGATAACGTAAGTGCCACATGTGGCCTTTTTTATCTTTGTTTTCTACTTCAAGATCTGAAATTGCCGTATGAAATTTAGGATCCCAATTCACTAAGCGTTTACCACGGTAAATCAGGTCATCTTCAAATAATCGAACAAATACTTCTTGAACGGCTTCTGACATGCCGTCATCCATGGTAAAACGTTCACGTGACCAATCAATTGAATTACCTAAACGGCGCATTTGTTGGCCGATTGTTCCGCCAGACTCTTCTTTCCATTGCCACACTTTATCGATAAAGGCGTCGCGGCCATAATCATGACGAGTTTTTTCTTCTTCAGCCGCTATTTTGCGTTCAACAACCATTTGTGTTGCGATACCTGCATGATCACAGCCCGATTGCCATAGTGTATTTTTACCTTGCATACGTTGATAACGGATTAAGGTGTCCATTATCGTTTGCTGAAAAGCGTGCCCCATGTGCAAACTACCCGTGACATTAGGCGGTGGAATGGCAATACAGTAACCATCACCTGTTCCTGTTGGGCTAAAATAACCTTGCTCTTCCCAACTTTGGTAGAGTGATTGTTCGATGTCAGCGGGATTAAATGTTTTTTCCATCAGGGTAACTACTTTATTCTTAAATGTATCAAGACGTTGTTTGTTTTGAGCTTGCAGGCTGATTACCTACCTGAAAGCCTAATTGGCGATATACTTTAAAACGTTCACGTGCGTTTTGTTTTAAATGTTCATCGCTTGGAACAAAGTCTACGATTTGTGAAAATTGATGAGCAAAGTTTGGCACTGTGCTCGTTAAATTAATTAAAACAGGACGACGATTGGTTGGTGTTTGCCAACTAATTTCAACAGCCGCACCGTTTTTTTGTCCTTCATTCACTAAATTATGTGGGACAAAACTGTCAGGTTCAAATGACCATAATAGCTCATCAACTTGATGAGCTTGGTCTTGGTCTTGACAAAAAATGAAGACACGTTGGTTTTGACGATAAAAATGCGCCGCTTGATAACAGCTATGTAACAAAGATAAATAGTGCTTATCTGGGTTACTGCTAGCTTGTTCTGCTGCATTTTCATCGTGTTCTAACAGATAGAACATTACCTGAGTATTCATCATTTAATAATTGTTAACTCTATTATTCGCCTTGTTCTGCGCCAGAACGATTCAGTAAAAACTGTGTAAGCATGCTGACAGGCCGACCCGTTGAACCTTTATCTTTACCGCCGCTGCGCCATGCAGTACCGGCAATATCAAGATGAGCCCAATGGTATTTTTTAGTAAAACGACTAAGGAAACAAGCCGCCGTTATTGTACCCGCTGCGCGACCGCCTAAGTTGGTAAAGTCAGCAAATGGGCTTTCTAATTGATCTTGATACTCTTCCCATAAAGGTAAGCGCCAAGCTCTATCACCACTTTGCTCAGAAGCATTTAATAATTCATGAGCTAGAGGATTATGAGTACTTAATAAACCCGTCGCATGTTTACCTAGTGCGACGACACAGGCACCGGTTAAAGTCGCTACATCTACCACTAATTCTGGTTCAAAGCGCTCTACGTATGTGAGGGCATCACATAACACTAATCTACCTTCTGCATCAGTATTTAATACTTCAACAGTTTGGCCTGACATTGTGGTCAGTACATCACCAGGTCGGTAGGCGTTACTACTTGGCATATTTTCACAACCGGCTAATACGCCAATAACATTGATAGGCAAATTAAGCTCAGCCAGTGCGTGCATAGCACCTAAAACACCGGCGGCTCCACCCATATCGTATTTCATTTCATCCATTGCTTCACTAGGTTTGATTGAAATACCACCACTATCAAAGGTTAAGCCTTTACCTACTAATACAATCGGGTTTGAATCATCTTTTGCACCGTTATACTTGATAACACTCATCATGGATTCATTCACTGAGCCACGACCCACAGCAAGGTAAGATCCCATACCTAATTCTGTCATTTGTTTTTCATCAACAATATCGGTAGAAACATTGTCGTAATCGTTTTCAAGAATTTTAGCTTGTTCGGCTAAGTACGCCGGATTACAAATGTTTGGTGGCATGTTTGCAACATTTTTACAGGTATTAATACCTTCTGAAATGGCAAGACCGTGAGCAATCGCACGTTCACCTAAAGGTAATTCACGACGAGTAGGCACATTAAAAACAATTTTACGTAACGGGCGACGAGGCTCTTCTTTACGCGTTTTTAAACTGTCAAAACTATATAAGCAATCTTGCGTTGCTTCTACGGCTTGACGTACTTTCCAGTAATTATCACGACCTTTAACATGTAGTTCTGATAGAAAACAAACCGCTTCCATTGAGCCGGTTTCATTTAAGGTATTAATCGTTTTACTGATAATTTGACGGTATTGACGTTCGTCTAATTCACGTTCTTTACCACACCCTACTAATAAAACTCGTTCACTTAAAATATTAGGTACATGATGTAATAACAGCATTTGCCCTGATTTACCTTCAAGATCACCACGACGTAAAAGATTACTAATGTAACCTTCACTGATCTCGTCCAGTTGCTCTGCTATTGTTGATAAACGTCTCGGCTCAAATACACCAACAACTATACAGGCACTGCGTTGCTTTTCTGGGCTGCCACTTTTTACACTAAATTCCATGGGCTCTCCTAATTTTTAGGTAAAACTGAATGATTTCTAAAAAAAATGCAGTTTAACTTGCTTAAATCTACACTTAATAGATAAGCTTACTGTAATACTTTTTCAAATAATTAATCAACTGACTTTCTATTTTATCAAGCTAAAGGCTATAATTATAGGCGGACTCAGCAATTTTATCTTAAGGCGATTAAATTATTTTACTTATGAAAACGACAAGTTTACTTAAAAATTGTCTATATGTCAGAAAAAAACTAAGTTTTTGTAGGATCTCTTTGTGATTATTTTTCGATATTTATTAAAAGAAGTCGCTAAAACGCAATTCGCCGTATTTATCGTTTTAATGACCATCTTTATTAGTAATAAGTTTGTTCGTGTTTTAGATGACGCTTCTGAGGGCGGCATCCCTGGCCAAATGGTCATGGTCTTTATTGGCTTAAAAATTCCTGATCTGGCTGGCATGATTTTACCATTAAGCTTTTTCTTAGGAATTCTGCTTGCATATGGTCGAATATATGCCGATAACGAAATGTCGATTCTTCATGCTTGTGGTGTCAGTGAATGGTATGTGGTGCGGGTCACGTTGTTACTGGCCTTTTTAACCGCAATTATCACCGGGCTTTTTACCCTTTATTTATCGCCGATGGCGGCAGAGTATGAATATCAAGTGAAAGAGCAATTAGCAGCAGACTCTGGCTTAAGTTCATTGATTGCCGGGCGTTTTCAAACCACAGGTAATGAAAAAGCAGTGGTGTTTATTCATGATAAAAATCGTGAAGATAATAGCTTAAGAAAAGTCTTTGTTGCGCAGTTGCCTGATAACGATAAAAAACATACAAATATTATTAACTCGAGCTTAGTATATGCCGCTAAGGGTGAAGTCATTGAAGATGTGACAGGCTCGCAAAAGTTAATTCTTTCTAACGGCACGCGTTATCAAAATGACGTAAAAAATGAAGAATTCCGCCAAGTATCTTTTGGTAAATATTACATTCAAATTCAAGATCAAAAAGTCGAGCACAAGAGCCGTAAACTTAAAGCGATTCCGACGGCCGATTTATTCAATGAAACTCCGGCTGAATATAAAGCAGAAATTCATTGGCGTGTTGCTTTTCCTTTGGCATGCATCATTTTAACCTTTGTTGCTGTTCCCTTAAGTGTCGTGAATCCTCGCCAAGGAAAATTTGCGAAAATGCTGCCCGCGTTATTGCTCTTTTTAAGTTATTTTTTATTATTAACCGCCGTAAAACGCGGCTTAGAAAGCGAGTCGTTACCTAGTCATATTGGTTTATGGCCTGTTCATTTTATCGCACTCTTTTTAGGTGCAAGTTTGTTAATGAAAGGGCGAAGTTTTGGGTTAAAGTTAAAAGCAAAATTGCCGCAATTCCCGCGTAAGGGAGCTGCTTAACTGTGAAAATTTTAGACCTTTATATTGGCCGAATAATCGCGTCAACAACGTTTCTAACGCTAGCTGTATTTGTAAGTTTAAGTGGCATTATTAAGTTTGTTGAGGAAATGAAAGCGGTTGGCAGGGGAAGTTATGATCTGTCTCATGCTGCTTTATATGTGCTTTATTTTATCCCGCGTGATGTAGAAATGTTTTTTCCTATGGCTGCCTTAATTGGTGGTTTGATAGGTATTGGTATGCTGGCGAGTAATTCCGAACTTGTTGTGATGCAAGCCTCTGGATTATCACGTTTAGATATAATTAAGTCGGTAATGAAATCAGCGGCAATATTAATTGTCATCAGTATGACGGTAGGAGAATGGGTTGCCCCTGTTGGCGAGTCATCAGCAAGACAAGTAAAAGCACAAGCCATTTCAGGTGGTAGTTTGATTTCAGCTTCTGGTGGAACGTGGGCAAAGGATGGTGATCTATTTGTACATATTAATGAAGTTGAAGATACTGGCTCACTAAAAGGCGTGCAAATATACCGGTTTAATGACCAGTTAAAATTAACGAGTTGGCTTGCTGCTGATAGCGCGACTTATCATGATGATGCCTGGTTATTGTCTTCAGTGGTGGATACGCAGATCAACAATGGTGAAATTAAAAGTGAAAGTTTAGCAAGCACAACTTGGCAGTCGTCTTTAACGCCTGATAAGTTAGGGGTTGTGACGGTGAAGCCTGAATCACTTTCAGTGAGAGATTTACTTGAATACTTAGATTATTTGAAAGAAAACGATCAAGACCCGAGTCGATATCAGTTAGCCTTTTGGCGAAAAGTGGTGCAACCAATCACAGTTGCAGTAATGATTTTAGTCGCGTTATCGTTTATTTTTGGTCCATTGCGTTCGGTATCAATGGGTGCCCGAATTATGATGGGGGTAGCTACCGGTATACTCTTTTTTATTACCAACCAAGTATTAGGATCATTAAGCTTGGTATATCAACTTCCGGCCATTTTTGGTGCTTTAATGCCTAGTGTTATTTTTACTAGTGTCGCGCTATATTTCATGAAAAGAAAAACACAATAAATATAAGTAGAGGGCTACAAACGCCCTCTGTTAGCTTCTAGTGTCAGTAAAACAACTTCGGTATTTGTTAACTTATCCTGCAAACTCAATTTATTTTTCCAATCGATAAACAACCATAAATTACCTAAGCCAAGAAGAGTTGGCAGCAAACGTTTTAGTCCCGTACTTTTGCTGATTAAGGTGCCATCTTGGTTTTGTACTCTTAAACGCCAGGCTTTCATCCCTAAGGTTTGGCCACTTTTTGCCCAAAAGAAAATAAAGAAATAACTTACCCAACCAATATTCCAAGAATATATCAAGGTACTGTAAAGCAAAGAGGAGCGTTGCGCGTCAATTAAATGTTGATGGCCATTCATATCAACTAAACCAAAGTAAGCAAAAACCGCAAAAATAAGAAAGCCAATAGCACCGGCAACCATATAAACGGCAATAGCGAGCAGTAGGTCATAAACCCAAGATGCAAAACGGCGAATAAAGCCCGCGCGTGGAAAACTGGTAAAATCGAAAGTAGACATAAAAAGCTCAACAAAAATTTTCGCTAGTGTAGCAGACTCGGTTAAAAGAAAAAGTGGTTTCAGTGGAAAGCATCATTTTTCAAGTGTTTTGGGGATTTTCATCAGCACTTTACTTAAGAATATAAGGCTAAAAGTGTCATAGTATTATTCATCGACTATTGAGTTATATTTAATGAGTGATCTAGCTATGCAATTGTTCACTATTCGCTCAATGCACAACAATATAACGAAATAATTTGATCGATTATTGGTTCGTTAGATAAATTGAATACATAGCTATACGTAGACTAAAAATGTTACTTTGATACTAAACGGTCATATTAAAAAAGATATTAAAACTCGATAATACAGCAATATTAATCACCTAGCTTTATAAGTTGACTTATCAGTTGGTTCAGTAAGTTTTTCCTGATAAATACCGCTCAAAATACGAGTGAATTATTGAAAGAAGCGCGAATAAACGTCTTGTTACCGCGCTTTAATTTGTTATTGAACATTCTTGTGATTTTACTTTGCTATTTTATAAAACGACGCATATAAAACAGGGACAACAGCTAAGGTTAATATCGTGCCAATAGCTAAGCCAAAAGCAATGGCGTTTGCCATCCCGTAAAACAGCGGATCTTTATTTAAAATAAGTGGTAATAAGCCCATCACAGTGGTTATTGTTGTCATGGCAATTGGGCGTAATCGTGTTAAGCAGGCATCAACCAATGCTTGGTACTGAGTCTTACCGCTGTCAATTTCAATCTTGATGCGGTCAATAAGCACAATCGCGTTGTTGATAATAATCCCCGCCAAACTATATAAGCCTAAGGTAACCATAAAACCAAAAGGCGCTTGCATCACTAGAAGGCCAATGACGGCACCAATAAAAGATAACGGCATAGTTAATGTGATAATGGCGGCTTTTCTAAACGAGTTAAATTGCGCCACCAGCAAGATTAAAATAAAACCGATCACCATAGGCATACTTGCGCTTAATGCTTTTTGTGCTGCTTTAGATTCTTTAATTGCACCACCATAAGTAATGTGATGATTAATCGGTAAATCAGCTGCTAGAGCTTGAATTTTATCATCAATAATCAATTGTAAATCTTCAGCAGCCATATTGTTATTGCGGGCTTCTACACTAATGGTTCTAAACATATCTTCATGATAAATCACTGAAAATTGATTTACAGGCGCAAACGTTGCTACTTGGAACAATGGCACCGCTTTGCCTGTTTTTTCAGAATAAACATTAAGCGTACGTAATCGGTCTAAGTTGTGACGTTCTGCTTCTTGTGCTCTTAGCACGATAGGAATGATCTCATCTTCTTCTCTAAATTCTGTAATTTGAGCGCCAGAAAAGTAGGTTTGTAAAGCATCAGCAATTTCTGTTGACGTTAAGCCCGCTCTTTTGGCTCTGTGTTGGTCCACTTGTACGTCAATTTTAACAATTAAATTTTCCCAGTTATTGCGAATATTGATGGTGTCAGGGATTTCATGAAGCAAATCCATAATTTGTTGTGCTTTATGATAAATGACATTTTTATCGGGGCCTTTCACTTGTATTTTAATGGTTTTAGCGTCGGAAGGACCTAAAAACATTTTCTTCACTCTGGCGGAAACATTCGGAAAAGTTGCTTCAAGCTGGGTATCTAACGCCATCACTTTTTCAGCGACGTTTGTTCCCTCAATTACATTTAATACTATGAATCCTTTATTTTTTGCTGGATCTTCTGGGTTAAGTGATAACACAAAACGTGGGCCATTAAAGCCAACATAGCCTGAGTAGTTTTCGATAAAAGCAAACTTTTCTTTGTTATCAAGCCATTTGAAAATCTCCTGCATTTGTCGATTAGTTTCGCGTGAAGAAGTCCCGTTTGGTAAGTCGATATACATGAGAATTTGGGTGCGATCAGACTCAGGGAAAAATTGTTTAGCGACAAATTTCATTGCCCCTATTGAAGCAATAAACGTGACCAATATGACACTTATAAAGAAAATTTTATGTTTTAAAATCCAATGCAAAAACGCTTCATAGCTCGAATACATTTTTGCTAATGTCGAGGTGTTCTCTACCGTTTGGCCAGATGGTTTAATAAAGTAATAACAAAGAATAGGGGTTACACAAAGCGCTAGAATCCAGCTGGTCATCAAAGTAATGAGAATAACTAGCGAAATTGAGCGAGTAAATTCACCGGCAACATGTTCAGCCAGCATAAGTGGCAAAAAGAATAAAATAGTTGTAATAGACGAGCTTAATAACGGTATGGCAAGCTCTTTACAGCCTTGTAACATAGCGTCATACCGGCTGATACCATCTTCTATTCTACGTTTAAAATCTTCTGCGATGACAATGCCATTATCTACTAACAAACCCAATGAAATAATTAATGTTGCTAGGCTCATTCGCTCTAATTTCATATCAAAAAATAGCATAATTGAAAGTGTGGCTAACATAACAAATGGCACAATAGCGCCAACAATCAAACCGGTGCGCACACCTAAAAATAACACCACCACTACCAAAACAATGGCTAGTGTTTGTAAAACATTGATTGAAACTCCTTGGACCGTTTTTTCGACTTGCTCCGCCTGATAAGTAGCAATATCGAGTTGATAACCTATAGGTAATGACTGGATAATTTCTTCAAATTTTGTTTTTACTCGAGGAGCATATTTTAAAATGTTGTATTGAGGCAACATGGAAATGGCAAAGAAAATAGCCGGTTTTCCATTGAAATACGCAATTTTATTTGGTGGGTCAATGTAGTCACGCTTAATGGTAACCACGTCTTTTAACGCGATAAAATCTTCCGTGTTTGGAATATTAATATAAGTATTGGCAATATCTGAAACACTGTTAAAGTTTCCCGAAGGCTCAACAATAAAGCTTTTTGCGCCAGTATCTATTTCTCCCCCCGAGCGAATAATATTTTGATTTTGCAATTCATTAATTAATGCTCGTGGAGAAATGCCCAATTGAGATAAGGTGGCATTAGAGGCTTCAAGAAAAATTCGTTCTTCTAAATGACCTAAAATTTCAATTTTTTTCGTACCTTCCACCGCATAAAGTGTATCACGAATATGCTGAGCAATATCGTACATAGCACTCATATCAAAACCGTCGGCGGTTAACGCAAGCGTTACCACAGAAACATCACCAAATTCAGTATTTACATAAGGGGTGCCTGTGCCTGAAGGCATGTTAGAGTGGGCTGCTTGCGCCTTATTTCTAACATCTTGCCAAATATCATCAAGATTAAAATATCGGTCATGAATTTTTACATGAATAGTTGAACTGCCGGTTGTAGATAACGATTTTATTTCTTTTACTTGCGGTATTTTACGTACTTCTTCTTCGAGCTTTTTAGTAATAAGTTGTTCAACTCGCTCTGGTGCCATCCCCGGAAAAGACGTTGAAATTACCGCTTCTCGAATAGTAATAGTAGGGTCTTCTTGCGCAGGTAAAGTGAAATAGGCAAAAACACCGTTTATGAGTAACAACGCAACGATTAAAAATACCGTTTTACGATATTGAAAGGCTATTTGAGTAATGTTCATTGGCCTTCCTTTAATTAAAACGTTGAATGTTTTTATCGAATAGCGTTACTTTTTGACCGTCGCGTAAAAATGCAACGCCTGCAGTGGCAATGATTTCACCATCTTGCAACCCAGATGAAAGAAAAGCGATATTATTCAGGATGTTCTCGGTTTGCACTTGTCGTTGGTTAACGACTTGTTTTTCTGGATCATAAACAAAGACATAACTTTTTTGATTGACGCCAGCTTTTAATGCAGAAAATGGCACACTGATGGTGACGCCTTGATAGCCAGTTTGGCCTATTCCTTCAAAGGTGAAATCGACTTCCGCGGTCATACCTGCTCTTAATAATGGATTCTCTTCTTGTAACACGACGGTTACCGGAAAAGCATTGGCTGTTTCTGCGCGAGTACCAATTTCTGAAATACGACCTAATATGGTTGTTTCGGTTAATACTGGAAACCTGACGGGTAAAATAGTGTCTTGTCGTAATTCCCTTATTAAAGTTTCTGGCACCATTACGTTTACTTCTAAACCGTGTTTACCTTCAATTTGAAACGCTGATTGGCCTGCCGAAATTTGCTGAGAAGGCTCAATTAATCGTTTAGTGATTACACCTTGATATGGTGCTTTTAACGTACTGTCTTGTAGGTTTTTTTGTACTATATCAAGTTGTGCTTGTGCAACACCTACAGCACTTTTACTCGATTCATAATTGGCTTTGGCATTATCGAATCCTGACTGAGCAACCAAGCCTTGTTTAATTAATTGGCTATAGCGAGTAAAGCTATTTTTCGCTTCAATCATGGCAGTTTCTGCTTTATCAAGTTGTGCTTGTGCCGATTTTAACGCGAGTTCAAAGCTGCGATGATTAAGCTGTGCCAACACTTGACCTTCGACTACTTGATCACCGAGCTTCACATCAACAGATTCTACTTTTCCCATCACTTCAAAGCTTAAACTGGTTGCTTCTACAGGGGCTACAATTCCTGATAGGGTTCGTAATTGCTGTAATTTTGTTTCTTCAACTTTGATCCAAGCTATTGGCCTCACAGCTTTTTCAGTTGTTACTGCTTGCTCACTACAACTTATTAGCACGAAAGAAGTTAAAATTATTAGTAAATAACGCATATTAATTCCATTGGTAAAAACTCACCTTTAGTTAAGGTGTTTTATGGTAAAAAGTAAATTGGTACTACCTAGTACCGTATATTTTGGTACTATGTAGTACCGAAGTCAACTCATTCTTAGAAAAGTGTTATAAAAATATGCTCAGTTGTGAAAAACTAGAAAAGCAACAACTTAGCCCGCGTGGGAAATTAATTCTTGATGCCGCTCAAAAGTTGTTTTTAAAACATGGCTTTGATGAAACCTCGTTGGAAATGATCATTACCGAATCAGGAGGCTCACGTCGGTCAATTTATAATGAGTTTGGCAATAAACAAGGTTTGCTGATGGCGGTGCTTCATCAACAAATTTCATTGCAAACTCAAACTATTGCCTCGATCAAAACAACCAAATTAGCCTATCAAGAAGCGTTAAAAGAAATGTGCTTTCGGTTTGTCAAAGGCATGGTGTCTGACACTTTGGTGTCATTGTTTCGCTTAGTGATCCAAGTTGTGCCAAAACTCCCTGAAGTGGGCAGCTTGATTTATGAAAAAGGGCCGTTAAAAGGGATGCAACCATTAACCGAATATTTAATGCAGCTCAACGAGAAGAAAATTCTAGCGATTGACGACCCTGCTTATGCCACTCAAATGTTAATTGAAATGGTAAAAGGGCGTTTACATTTGAAAGTGATCTTGCTCCCAAATAATAAAATTACTGATGAAGAAATTCATCAACATGTTGATACCGCGGTTGATTTATTCTTAAAAGCCTACCGAGTAGAAAATAAATTGAATAAAATATCAGCAAATAGTTAAGCTACCGAGAAAAACTATTGCACAAGCAAAGATATCTCGTATAATGCCAACCTCTTCAAACGCTATGTTTGTAGTCACTGTGTCGCCGGAGTGGTGGAATTGGTAGACACGACGGATTCAAAATCCGTTGCTTTCGAGCGTGACGGTTCAAGTCCGTCCTCCGGTACCATTATTAAAGCCTTATTCTTAATTGGATGGGGCTTTTTTGTTTTTAGGGTTTGAAACTTCTACGCCCGTTGTCATCGGAAACGGATCTTTGTGCTTTTCAATTAATTCCTAGCAATATCAACTTAGTTAGCCAATCACTTCATTCTTTTTTTGCAGAATATTACCGAGAATTCTCACTACAACTCGACATTAGTAACACTAAGGTGAGTAATACGCTGAAATTGATGGTGTGTTTAATGAATTGATTTATTTGAATTTCCTGCTACTTTAAAGGCAAGTTCGTAGGCGGATATTACTGAGACGTCTGCATAATAGACTGTTAGGTAACTCTCTAATTGAGTATGAGTTTTCAACTTTTTATTTTAAAGGAATTAATTAAAAGTGGACGATAATCAAAAGCATGAATATTTTTTCAATCTTTGGTGTAAATACGAAGACATAACCAACCACTTTAATGGGCTCATTTTAAAAATAAGAATTCAAGCATTGGCTCTAGTAACTACACTTATAACTTTAGTAGTTTTATTGGGACATAATGATAAAGGTGTTCAATGGGATGTAGTGTTTGTTGTCTTTCTGTTTTTATCTTTCTTCTGGGTTTCAATAGCGATTCTTGATCTTGGTTATTACAATCGCTTAATGACAAATAGTGTTAAAGAGCTAGAGAAATTAGAGAAATCACGTCCTATCGGTACTGACCTTCCTGAACCAATATTTAGTACTTCACTACATAGAAGTGTTGGTAGTACTTTGCCTGCTTATTCTTTTTATATAGTTGTATTCGTTGTCTTTATAATTTCGACAGCAGTTTCTTCTTGTAATGCATGGGGTTAAAAGTTACCTAACATGAAAATAAACAAGGACAAAAAACAGTTGGTTTTTGCTCCTTCGTCGCTTATTTTAACCAACTATTTTTTGCCTGTTATTTGGGCGTTAAGTTTCTTAAGGAGTTTCGGTGTCGGCGGAAATAGAATTCATAAATGACGACTTTGATAGAGCTGAATACCTTCAGAGCATAGTTTTAACAAAAGCTACAGGTGGTGAGGTTGAAGAACAGCATTATATTCAAATGCGTAATCACTTTATGGGTAACCCTAATTATTCAGAATTAATCCCTCGGTGGATACGTACCAATAGGAATATCGATCAATTCTGGCAATTCATTAAAAACAAGTTCCCTACTTACGCAGAGCGTAGAGTATTTTTAAATGAAGAGTTAAATCCTCTCTTAGAATATATTGAAACAAAGCAAACTTTACCTCCATCTAAAAGCATTGATGCTGTATTAAGTAAATTTGATTCTGACGGTATTCATTTCGCGTGGCAAAAAGCACTTGAGCGTAAAACACAAGATCCTGAAGGAGCAATAACCATATCAAGAACTATTCTTGAGTCTGTTTGTAAACATATTCTCCTTGCCAAAAATATCGAATTTAATGAAACTAATATAGAAATTTCAGACTTATATCGACTTACTGCTAAAGAGCTTAATCTATCGCCAGATCAACATACTGAAAAAATATTCAAACAAATATTAGGTGGGTGTTCCGGCATTATTAATGGCTTAGGCTCTCTAAGAAATAAACATGGTGATGCTCATGGTTCTAGTCCTAGAGCAGTAAAACCAAAGCCTAGACATGCAGAATTAGCTGTCAATTTAGCTGGAACAATGGCGCTGTTTTTAATATCAACGTATGAAGCAATCGAAACTTAACAAGGCACTATAGCGTGACAAGATCATAAAAAACAGCTGGCTTTAGCTCCTTCTTCGCTAATTTTAGCCAACATTTTATTGCCCAATATTAGGGCGTTAGCAATTATACAAATTATGGAGTATTAAATGAGAATAGTATTAGGAATTGTGTTTGTTTTATTAACAGGGATTACCTCTGCCAATACATTGAACAATGAAGAGTCCACTAGAGTCCTTTCAGACAAAATGATTCAGCATTTTTACAAAAAGGAGTTTCAAAAAGGAATAGATTTGGCAAAGCCATATTGGCCTTTAGCTCCTGTAGAGTTAGATAACTTGGTAAATACGATCAAAGGGCAATGGCCAGTAGTAGATCAAAGATTTGGTGAAGCTACAGGTACCGATTTCATTAAAACGGAAAAAATAGGCTCATCATTTATACGTTACTATTATTTACACAAGTTTAATAATCACGCTATTTATTGGCAAATCACATTCTATAAACCGAAAAATGAGTGGAAAGTAAATAACTTGATGTATCTTGATACATTAGATCCACTTTATGAAAGGGTTAACTAAACTGCTATTAAGAAACAGCTGGCTTTTGCTCGTTCCAAGCTAATTTCAGCCAGCGATTTTTCCGCATAACGAGGCGTTTTGTGTATTTATTCAATTTGGCATATTAGGGGGTTTTTAATGAGCATAAAACATAAAGGGTCTTGCCTTTGCGGTGAAGTAAGCTTTGAAGTAGAAGGTGAATTTGAAAGTTTTTTCATGTGCCATTGCCAATATTGTCGCAAAGATACTGGTTCGGCTCATGCATCTAACTTGTTTTCTACAGCAGCTTCTCTAACGTGGTTAACAGGCGAGAACAACGTAAAAACTTATAGTTTGCCATCTACAAGGCATGTGAAGAGTTTTTGTTCGAACTGTGGTTCTGCACTACCAAACGTTCAAATGGGAGGGGCGTTTTTAGCGGTACCTGCCGGAAGTATTGACACAAAAATTTTAAAGAGACCAAACGCGCATATTTTTGTCTCAAGCAAAGCCGATTGGGATCAAGACTTAGAACAGGTGTCTATGATAGAAGGGCTACCAGTTTAAATTGAGGAAACACGTAACAGTTGGCTGTGCTCATGCATCAGAAATTATAGCCAACTGTTACTTTTCGCCTTCTTGTGGGCGTTAGTTGCACATTAACTTAGAGGAATATTAAAAATGGCAATTGAGAAAAAAACTTATCGAAGTGGCCCGTTCAAGGATTTCATTGCACAAGGCACTCGAGTTGGAAATATTCTTTACATGGCAGGACAAGTAGGGATTGATAGTAACGGTTCGGTTCCATTAGACATTGCCGAACAAACAGCTATTGCTTATTCAAATATGAAGGATGTTTTATCACAGTTCGGGGCGGATATGAGCAATATTGTTGATGAAACTTTCTTTGTTACCAATATGGACGAATTGATGGAAAACGTTGAAGCTGTTTATGGGCAAAGGGAATCAGCATATGGCGGTATGCCCGAAGTTAGTCAAACAGTTGTACAAGTGGCGGCACTTGTTCAACCTGAACTCAAAATTGAAATTAAATGTATTGCTCATCTTTAGAATGGGCAGCTAGCAAAAAAATTAAGTGGACACTAAAATAGTTGGCTTTTTTAATTCATCAACATTTTAGCCAATTAATTTAGGCCGCTTATGGCGGCGTTATACGTAAAGGAGATATTTAATATATGGTGAGTTTTCTTCCCTTAATATTTATTTCTGTACTTCTTTTTATTCAAATTAAGATGTTCAAAAACTTGTGTGTTTATTTGTCTGAAAAATATCCTGAAGAATGGAAAAAATTAGAGAATAATCGCATGGGGGGATCTGCATGGTCGGCCGCCACTGCCAATTTTAATGAGTCGCTAAAGTCAGGTTTCTTTTCAACAATAAACGATGCCAAGATAGATCAATTTGCAAAGTTTAAATCGTTCAATTTGGCTTTAATGGGGTTGGTGATTTTTGCGCAATTGCTCTTGGCATTTTTGCAATAATTTACGTATGACAAGTCATTAAAGCAGGAACATTTACAGTTGGCTGTTTTCACTGTGTTCAACATTTTAGCCAACAATATTTTGCCTCTTAACGATGTGTTAGCAGTACTTGAATGTATGGAGTAAGAATGAAGTTTGATGCTATAAACTTTAAAGATAAGTTCTCGAAATTTACTGAGCACTGGTCCCCGCGTGTTGTTGCAGAAATGAATGACTATCAATTTAAGTTAGTGAAAGTTGAAGGCGAATTTGTTTGGCATGAGCACCCTGATACAGATGAAGTATTCATCGTTTTGGAAGGTATCCTTAATATAGAATTTCGTAACGGTATAGTAACGCTAAATTCGGGTGAAATGTTTGTCATTCCCAAAGGTGTAGAACATAAACCTGTTGCAAACAGTGAATGTAAAATCATGATTGTTGAACCTAAAGGGGTTGTTAATACCGGCGATTCAGAAAGCGAACTAACTGCTGAAAATGACGTTTGGGTGTAAAATACAGCTAAACAGAATTTAAAGCGGATCTGCTAACAGTTTACTTGGTTTCGCTTCATTACACATTTTAGCAAACTTTTTATCATCAGCCCGTAAATGGGCGTTATGTGTTTAGGAGTCTTATGCATCCGTCAATAGCAAATATTAGTCAAAAATACTTCGATAAATTCAATCTACCGAAGACAGAGCTGAGTAGTTGGCATTTTTGCGATAATGAAATTGATGCAAATGAGTGCGCTGAGTTGGTTTTGAATAATATAAAAATGGCAACTTCACCTTCACTTTGGTGGCACCAAGCGAATAATGAACCTTTACCTAAGGTCGGTGATCTCAATATAGTTACAAATTGGGAAGGCGAGGCTCAATGTATAATTGAAACGACGAATGTTTCTATAATTCTATTTAATGAAATCACAGAAGAATATGCTGAACTTGAAGGAGAAGGTGATAAAAGTTTGGCCTATTGGAAAAGAGTTCACTGGGACTATTATCATAGGGAGCTTAATGACACATCATTTACTCCAGTTGAAAATATGCCTATTGTCTGTGAGAGGTTTAAGGTCGTGTTCAGAAACAAATAATAAGTTAATTTAATAAGGAAAAAGCCGTTGGTTTTTTTCGTTCATCAACATTTTAGCCAACAGTTAATCAACCCTTTATTCGGGCTTTAGGTGCATAAGGAGGTTCGGTGAATCTTAATCAGGTTACGTTGCCAGTTAAACATATGGATGAAGCTGTTGCGTTTTACTTAACGCTAGGTTTTACTCAGATTGTAGATACACCTCATTATGCTCGCTTCGAGTGTCCTGAGGGTAACTCAACTTTTTCACTTGTACTCGAAGCTGGTGATTTCTCAAATAGTGCAGTAATCTATTTCGAACATGAAAAACTAGATCAATGGGTTTCGGAACTAAAATCTTTTGGTATAAAATTTGACCAAGAGGCAACAGATCAAAGCTACTTATGGCGTGAAGCAATACTACACGATCCTTCAGGTAATAAAATCAAACTATACTGGGCTGGTGAAAATAGGTTAAACCCACCATGGCGCGTAGATAAGCGCGCGTAACAAGCCAATTAGTCAGGACTAAAAACAGCAGACTTTTAATCGTGCATTAAGGTTCATGATTATATGATCTATATAGCCTTTGTAATAACCAACCCAGCAACCAGAGTTTTTATTGAGGTTAGGTGCCAACATGAATAAATAGTAGCGGTGCTGTCTGAATACGAGACACAGGAGTGCAATTTTTGCGAGAATGTTTTGCTTAATTATTTTACAAGTGATTGTACTTTTTGTACCTAAATTGAGTGACTTTCGTTGCTAGTAATACTTGTGAAGTAGTCTAATTTGGTTAATATTAAATCACCCTTTCAAATTTACACAATATTATTTCAAGATGAGAGAGACTTGTTCAAGTTGTCAAGAAAGCTTTTTAACTGAGCATATTCATCATTGTGAATGTGGACGTGACCTTTGTTTTCGATGTATCCAAATTCACAAGCAAGGTGATTGTGATAAAAACACAAATAAAATAGTGCATCCGACTGATTCAATGCAAAATGTTTTTAGCCAAGACTTTCTTCATAAGTTAGATAGTCATATAGAATATCTTTATAAAATTGTCTATGTTTGGAGTGAAGCAACGAACCAAAGCATTACCACGGGCGTGTCTTTTAAGTCTGGATTAGCCATTGGAGAAAGTTTTACCATTAGCCTTGAAGCTGATGAATTTAAACAACTTTTACAAGTTCATGATGGCAATAACCAAGAAGTTTTAAGTGCTTATATCCAAAAAGTAAAAAGTACGGTTAGTAAAAAACTTGAGCAATTTGAAAAAAATAAATTAAAGAAAAGCCATTCAACAGCTAATTCCAATACATATTCTTTTGGTTATACACCCGATGAAGCCAATGAAATGTCTGCATTCTTTGATGGCTTATCAAATGATGACAAAACATTAGTAAAAACGGCTTATCGCAAAAACAATATAAGATCGATCAGTGGCTTTATTGAGTATATTAAGCAACATAAAGTTAAATAATAAAGATATACATAAATGGTGTATGCTTAGTTATACAAACATACAATAGTTAATATTAAATAGTTCACAGTGTTAAAATAGGGAAAGGGTATGTGGTTAATTCTTATAGGTGTATTCATCGTTATTGGCATTTTTTCGCTAGCTAGCGAAAAAAGTGAAGCGAATGAAGTTGAAATGAAAAAATATGCTTTCAAGGAAGTAAAAGAGTATGTTAATAAGCGAGTTGCAGCTTATGCCGATTATTTACGTAGAACTTCATCAGAAAGAGTAGGTGCAATGACTGATAATGAACTACATGATTTAATTGAAAGGGCAATGGGAAGTTATGCTGATGATGTAGCAAAATCTAAATGGTTATCTAATATATCTTTTGCTATTGGGGGAATTTCCTTTATTGCCTTTCTCTCGGGAGATGAAACTGCAAAAGCATTTGGCCCACTGTTTATCGCAGGTGGAATGTTTCTTCGATCATGGAAAAAAGCACGGGTTGATAAGAAATATATTGCTAACGGTTGGGAGCCTGAACGGTTGAAGATAGATTAACAGGTTCAATAAGAATTTAACCTTAGTAGGTGTAACTTTATAACGATGTCATTATCTAGTGCAAAACTTTTCGTTTATAATTTTGTTATTGTGAGTATGAGTGTGAGTGTTCTTTTATACTCACATAAAGTATTGCCTTACTCTAATTTTTCCACTTGTACAGCAGACATCAATAAGTATGGATTTTCATCTTATTGCAGTTGTAACAAAGACCATAGATACGAACTTAAAACAGGTAAATGTGTACTTTTAACCCCTTCTCAAAAGTTAAAAGGTTTACAGCACTTATTAGTTAAAACCGAACTTGAAATTAGTAGCTTACAATCTTTAGATGGTGAAGAAAGCAAAAAAACTGCCATAGATAGATTACCGAAATACCTTACTGGTATTGCTGAATTTATGGAAAATCTTAACGAACACTATCAATTTCCTCCTCTGCTTATCAAAAAAGCTCGGCATGCAGCTAATTTGGCTACTTTTGATATTGAATATTGTTCAAACGACAAGGTTTGTGAATGCACAGAGTTACTTGAACAGTTAAAAGTTACCATTTTAAAGATAAAGAATACCCTTAATTCTCAAGATTTGGATAATATAAATCATAAAGATTCATCAGAAGTAAATGAAGAAAGTCAGTTACCGTAAACTGTTAAATTAGCATAGAAAATACTAGTCTGTTGAGCTGGTATAAAACAACTTAACTTAACGTTATTTGTAAACGAAAAGGTAAAGCGCTAGCGATATCTTTACTCGTTTTTAATCTTACTTGACCTGAATTAAACACCTCGAGTTCCACAACACTAATCGTACAATCAAAATACATTGTTGCTTCATAAATCGAAGAATTTTTACCTTGATGCTTAACTTTAGGAGGTATAAAGCATTCTATTAGGTTAAGTAATTGGTTGTTATGAATAAAATTCTTATCCCATAAAACAGGAGGAATAATGGGATCGTTAACTTCAGGTAAAATATAAAAAGACCCGCCTTCAGACTGAACGAAAAAGCAAAAAAAACAAAGATAATCTAACGTATTGCTTTTAGTTAACTCAACAGGAATGCGGGTATTACAATCATGAATTGGCGCACTTAAACCATTTAAAGTGTAATACTGGTAGTGATTCGGTTTGTCTGTTGCTGCTTCGATAAAATAGCACCATTTTTGATGGTTATTAATATCAGATTGCAAAAAGCTAATCAGTTTACTCTGTTTATAAAAGCTAAGTTCAATACTAAAAAATGTTAATGCTAAGTGATTGTCAATTTTATCAACGAAATGACTCAATGACTTAGCAAGTTGAGCGGCTTTGCTTGGTTCAACAATATGCCAGTTTGAGCTCAAGAGTGAAAAGAGTGGTTGTTTAAGTGCTTGTTCCTGATGGTTTTTTGTGGCGGTAAGTTGTTGTATTTTGGATATTTGTGTAGCTAATAATGGTGCTAAACAAAGCGGTTTTTTTTCAGTGAGATCTTGATTATCTCTGAGTTTTTCAGCCTTAATGAGAAACGAATATCGCCTCCAGTCCGGTTGTAAGAATACATAGCCGTGATAATCTCCATCTTTGAATTTACTGGTGTATTTGGCAACACAAGGTAAGGCTGTAATCGCTTTGTTAAATAACGTATCGATTTCAGTATTCATTATCGATCACCGTTAATAGTATCGTCAGATGTATTAACTAATTGCTTTAGTTTGCTTGAATATTTGTCGTATAAATCTACTTTGCCATGATTGTTTTTAGTGATCGCAAGTACCTTCTCTAAACCTTCGATATAGCAGTTAAGTAGCTCTAATCCTTGAGTAAGTGTGTATTTTTTATGTGCTATTTGGTTATTAAGTTGTTCAATAAGGGCTGTCAAACGTGCAGCTGTTTCACGATCAATTTTTTGAACCGCACCCAAAAGACTTTCGCCGCATAACTGACAAAAGTTAAATTTAGCATCATTAGGTTGACGGCAATGACGGCATTTAACGCGCTGATCTTTTAACATTTTCATGGATTGTGTTGCCATATCAATCACTATTGGTACAAGCGTCAATAATACAACTGCAGGGGTGAAAAGTGCTCCTTGTACGGTAGAAAAATCGTTAGCAGTAAATGTTTGGTTATAGGCAGTAATGGTAAAAAAAGCGGTTAAGGTTAAACATTGTAATATGATGCGACTGAACTGTTTCGTTGACCACGCCGCGAGGAGATAAACTGTTTGTATTAAGATCAAAAAGGCATAAAACACTCCTTCAAGTTGACTGAGTAATACTTCATTTGAAACCCAAGTATTTAATGCGATATAAAAATTAGGTAAAAAACCGTTAGAAAAGTAATCAGATTCAACATACCACTGGCTTATATAACAAAAAATAAAAAAAGACAGTTGAAAAAATAACGTTAATATCAAAAGTGCCCAAAATAAATAGTGAAACATAATTTTGAGAAGTAAGAAGTATTTAATGCCTTCAAGTGAAGAGACGTAACGACTAAATCTAAAGCAAATAGGAAAGAAGGCGAGAAATAGCCACCCTACAGTTAACTCTCTGATATCGATATAATTAGCTAATGCAAAAAAAAGTGGGGAACACAAAATGGCGAGAAATAATTGTTTATTTATGACAAAACCAAAATATTGTTCAAGGTCGAATAGCGCAATCCGTGAAGAAGCCTCACTATTATTGACAAGCTTATATTCAATGGCTAAACGTTGGAATAAACGCCATATTACCTTATAAAAAGAATGTGCCGATGCGGTAATAATCATGATAAGAAATATTGCAATTACACTGACAGGGAACGACATAAAAAAGTATAAGAAACTTTGGTTTGATACACCTAATTGCAATTCAAATAAGTAGGTAAGGTATATAAAAAGTACTACTATAATTAAACCTAAAGCAACAGACACACCTCCAGAAAGTTTTGCTGCTAACATTTTATTGAGATTTCTTACGATTCCCAAACTGACAATTATTGCGACAATAAAATATAAGCCCTCTGTTATTAACGCGTTATTACTTATATAAATAACAAAATAAATACCTGCTATCGCCAAAGAGAAAGAGAAGCTTTTTTCATAAAAGTCAGTTTGTTGAGTTAGGACTGTTTGGGAGAATTCAGACGAGTCTAGGTCAAAATACTGTTGGTAAGTTTTGTTTTTAATTTTAAATATGGTCAATAGAAGATAAATGATTGCCGGAATCAAGACCATGATATTGACGATTTCTGAATGAGTGAATTGAGTCGAGTTAGCCAATAAAACGCTATATTTCACTCCTCCAGCAATAAAGCATAAGCTGATCAGATAAAGGCCCCATAAAAAAATGTTATTATTTTTCATTATTTTTTCTCTGCTTAGCCAACCGAGCAATTTCAATTTTATTTATTTGTTTAGTTAAACCAAGAAAGCTAATCGCTTTAATAATACCTAACTGTTTATATGTTGCTTTCGATATCTCACTTTCATTGTTGGATGCTTTAATACTTGTTTCCACATTATTGTATGCAGCTAATATTCGATGCTTCATAGGTTTTGATATGATTAAGTAACTACCACAGCATGGACAATAAGTAGCAAATTTTGGTGCCTTAAATTGGCATGTATCGCATTTTCGGCTGATACGATAAGGGCCAACTACGGAATTAATAATAAAGAGAATAAGAAATGGAAAGGCAGTGAAAATGAAAATTTCGGGGGGCAAAATCCAAGGCGCAATTTCCGTCACTTTTTCAGGCGTAACCTTATTGTCGTAATACACGGTTAAGCCAAAAATGAACACGGTAAACGCAAACCAAAATAATCTATAGCGCTCTTTGCGAATAAAAATAGCGTAAAGCCAAACAATAATGATTAAACATAATACGCCATAAAAAACCCCTTCGACATAAGACAAAATAAAACTTAGAGAGAGCGTATTGTTAACAAAATACAATAAAAAACCTGGAAGTAAACTTATCGTGGTTGTCGAATCACTGGCGGTCACCCAAACAGACATTTGGTTCAGTAATAAATAAATCACTAAATAAAGCGCATGAGAAAAGGTTATTGAGATGGCGATTGTAGATAACACACTCTTAAACAAGATAAAGAAATACTCGATAGTTAAGTGTTCTAAATATTTAGCTATTTTGATCAAAAAAGGCAGGTTTAATGCAACAATAATAAATAGCAATGTCGACTGAGTGTTAAACGTATATAGGCTATAAAAATAGAGCGGTATAAAGAAAAAGTTAATAAGAAAAGTCGAGTTAGCAAACATCAAAAGTAAATAGTGCTGCCCTTTCACTAGGTTTGCATTACGCTGACTTGTCGCCATGATATGCATTACATCGACATTGCGGTTAAAAAGCCTATCGATAAAGTGCCAAATACTGCTAAAACCTAAGATAAAGCCAATATAAAAAATTGCGACAGTACACAACATGATTAGCGGATCTATCACAACGTTCGTTACCTGCAGTGTTAGCGAAACACCTAACCAAAACTCTAACAACTCCAATGAAGCAAAATAACCCAAAAAGTTAACTAAGACAGTGAAACCAAGCATTAATTTGTATCTTGGCGGTATGGTTTTTATTAATTTAATACTCAATAAAGTAAATGGCGCAAATAATATTAATGACAAGAAGAAAAATATCGCAGCATCTTGTATTGAAATATGGGTATCAAGTAACGCAAAAAATGAATAAGTAAAGAAAATAGAGATAAACCATATAATGCCTGCTTGTTGCCCTATTAACTGGAACATTACCTTATATGTGTCTTTGTTTAGTCTATTTTCAGTTTGAATTGCTTCTCGAAAAGGAACGACTTTTTCGTGGGATTTGAACAGGGATGAAGCTATGTAATATAAAGAAAATACAAGGGTGCAACAGCCAAAATAAGCATCACGTGAAAGCGGATATACATAGTCAACAAAAAAAGGATAACTAATGATACAAACGATGAAGAAAGCAAAAAGTGAAAATGTCACTTTCACCATTTCAAACGATTGCTTAAATATTGGGGGGGACATAATAGTGTTTATCCTTTTTGTTCATTGATTAACATTTAAAAAGCTAAAAAATGAAGTTGTAAACTATTGTCTAAGAGATTATTTTGTATCAAATTTTTAAGGATTTTGCAAAAAGCACGTATGTTGTATTTATGAATGCGAAATAGGATTAATCGTGGATTTAAGGTTAGTAAATGCTCGCTAAGTTAATAGAAAGGGGGATGTTACACCGTAAAACATGAGGTGGCTTTCATTCATAGGTTTATCAACTTAGAATAAACCTATACCTAAAAACAACTTAGGTAATAGATTTATTCTAAAGGTAGGTGCCAGGCTGAAGTTTGTTGCTGTTTTTACCCGGTATTTCTCATCCCTGTTGCTATCCCTGCCATCGAGATCATTAATAATTGTTCGTTATCAGGATGCTCAGGTTGCTGACGTAATCGTTTTAAAGCTTCAATTTGAATTAAATGCAATGGCGCTAAGTATTCTCGACGTAATTCAAAAGAATTATAATTCCATTGATCATTTTTCAGTAAACTGTCTTGCGCTAATAGGTTAAGCAAGGTTTTCTTATCCTGAGATAATTGTTTACGTAGCTCTTCACCCATATACTTTAAATCATCATCGACTAATGCTTCATCATATAACGCGGCAATTTGATCATCAGATTTGGTATACACCATTTCAGTGAGTGAAATACGCGATTTAAAATATGGCCAAGTTGCTAACATTTCATGCATTAATGCTTTGTTTTCTTGATAGGCTTGCTCTATTGCACTTCCTAATCCCAACCAACTAGGCACAACTAACCTGTTTTGACTCCAAGCAAATATCCAAGGTATGGCGCGAAGCGATTCAATACCGCCATCTGATTTACGTTTACTGGGGCGAGAGCCTAATGGTAATGAAGCTAGCTCTTGCTCAGGCGTTGCTTGGCGAAAATATTTAACAAAATTTTCATTGGTTTGCACGTATGAACGATACAAAGCACAACTTGACTCTGCCATGTCATCCATTAGTTTGCGCCATTGTGCTTTTGGCGCAGGTGGTGGGGTCACTAAACATTCTAAAATAGCGGAAGCATATAAATGTAAGCTGCGGGTCGCAAGGCTCGGTAAGCCAAATTTATAGCGAATAGTTTCACCTTGTTCAGTCACTCGTAAGCCACCGTCTAATGTGCCTGGAGGTTGCGAAGCAATTGCCGCATGTGCTGGACCACCGCCTCTGCCTATTGTGCCACCACGGCCATGGAACAGTTTTAAAACAATATCTTGCGCTTTAAAGACTTCCACTAACTTTTCTTGGCATTGATATTGTCCCCACGTTGCTGCTAATACGCCGGCATCTTTCGATGAATCACTATAACCAATCATTACATGATGCTGCTTATCGCAATAAGTTTTGTAACTATCAATTTCTAGCAGGTTATTCATGACTTCTGGAGCATTGTTTAGATCATCTAGCGTCTCAAAAAGCGGAGCGATAGGCATTTTCCAGCTGACACCGGCGGCTTTCAGTAATAAATTTACCGTTAGGATGTCGCTAACTTTACTCGCCATAGAAATAATATAGATGCCAAATAACTCTGCCGGTTGCTTGGCAATCAAGGCAAAAGTATCAAGCACTTCTTGCGTGTCTGCGCTCCATGTTTCATTCGGTAATAATGGTCGAGGGTTTTGTAACTCTTTGATCAGAAACTGTTGGCGAGTTGATTCGTCCCAACTTGAAAAGTCACCCATGTTTAGCGCTTGAGTAATCTCAGTTAAGGCGCTTTCATGTCGTTCACTATGCTGACGAATATCTAATTTAACTAAAGAAATACCAAAGCAGTTTACTTTGCGGATCATATCTAAAACTAATGAGTTGGCGATTTTATCTAAGCCAACGGCTAATAAGCTGTCACGACATGCAATCAATGGCGCTCTAAGTTGCTCTGAATGATTTAGAACCCCTTTGGTTTCGCCATCTTTTAATTGTTCGATACTCACTTTTAATAATTTAATCGTGCTTTGTAATTGGCATCGATAAGGTCCTATGTTATCGGTATCCGCTTCTAATAAAGTATCAGTAGCTTTACGCATTGAAAGTTCTAGAAATAATTGTTCAAAATCTTCCAGGTAAAGTTTGGCGGCAATTAAACGTGCGTTAATTAATGCTTGCTCGCTTAACTTTGCGGTAACAAATGGATTTCCGTCTCGATCACCAGCCATCCAGCTCGCCATGGTAATTGGGTTATAATCAACTGGTAAATCGCGATTGGTCACTTTTTGCGATAATTCATTTAGTTCTTTTAAAAACGTTGGTACCGCAAACCAAAAGCTATCAGCAATAGTATTTAGACCCCAATACGATTCGTTTAAAGGAGTAGGGCGCTGCTGACGAATTTCATCGGTGTGCCAAGCTTGTTGAACTAATTCATTGATGCGAGGATTTGAAGCATCATTAGTTTGGTCGAGGGTTTGCGCTATTTGATTATATTTATGAATAAATGTTCGACGATTGACTTCCGTTGGATGTGCCGTTAATACTAATTCTATATGGAGTTTGTCTAAAGCTTTTTGAAACTTTTCTGGGGAGACATGACTAAGTTTTTCGCTTAAATCTTCAAGAGGATGAGGTAGGTCTAATTCATCAAGGCCTTGAGGACTCGTTGTATATTGCTGCTCAGCAACATTGGCTAAGTTTAAAAACTGACTAAATGCGCGGGCATAAATTAAGAGTTCGGCTTCAGTAGCGTTGGCAATTTTTTGTTGTAATTGCTTAATAACTTCAGGGTTGTTTGGTGAGATCTCTCTACTTGAAAGACGCATTTCTTCAATGTTATCAATCCATTTAGCACCTTGTTCATCGGCAATTGTTTGACCTAACAAAGTCCCTAATTCACGTACGTTCTGTTGAATATTTTCTAGCATATGAATAACTTTACGCCGTTTCTGACGCTGATATTGATTAATGGTGACAAGATAGTAATAAACTGTTTTAATAATTAAAAATATATATATTTAATAGTTTGTATAGATAAATATATATAGCTTGGTTGTGTTCATTGATTCTCTTGATGAAATTTAAAGCGGTTTACTACTTAAAATAAATAACGGTGAATGAATGCCTAAACGCTTACCGACTTTACGGCAAATGCAAATATTACTAGCACTTGCTGAGCATAAAAATATCTCTCGTGTAGCTGAAATTTTACATATTTCTCAGCCATCTGTTTCTATACAATTAAAAAATTTAACGGAAGTGTTTGATAGTCCGCTTTATCATGTCAATGGCCGCAGTCTTGAGTTTACAGAAGCTGGAATTGCTGCGGTTAATACGGCGCAAGAAATGTTTTTTTCTTTAGACAAGTTACACATAGAGTTAGAAGATCTCAAAGGAGCCAAAGCTGGTGTCTTAAAGTTGGCGGTAGTTTCAACGGCAAAATATTTTTTACCGATATTACTTGGCCCATTTTGCAAACGTTATCCATTGATTGATGTACAATTAGATATTGGTAACCGTGAGCAAATTATCCAACGCTTTAACCAAAACAAAGATGATTACTATATTTTTAGTCAATATCCCAAAGCCGATAATTTAGTTGCTGAGCCTTTTTTAGAGAACCCTCTGGTTGTTGTCGCGCCTGTCAATCATGAACTAACGAAGAAAATGCCCATTAGTTTGAATCGTCTATCTCACTATCCATTTCTTTTAAGAGAATATGGCTCAGGCACACGGCACTCTATTGAAGATTTTTGTCAGCAGCATAATATCTCACTGAAAGCTAAAATGACCATTGAAAGTAATCAAGCGATCAAGCATTCAGTAGCGGCTGGCTTAGGTTTAGCTATTTTAAGTAGTCATACCTTAGATTACATGCAAGATGATAATTTGGTGAAGTTAGAAGTTGAACATTTTCCCATTAAAAGTCAGTGGTACTTAGTACGCAACAAAAAACGCCATCAAACCATTTTGGCCGAACTATTTTATCAATATCTGCAAGAAGAAGGCTTAGAAAAACTGAAAAACATTGCAAAAAATCATCGTAGTTTCTAACTAAACAACTAGTTACTGTTGGAACACGTTGTGAAAAACCTCTTGCAAAAGCGTTACTTTTTTCACTTCTCGTGGATACTTTTTAGAGGCTAACGACAAATTAAATGTGTAGGTTAGCTCCCCAGGTTTAATAAGTCTTAACAAGCCTTGATTTAGCTCTTCTTGAATATGACTTTGTGGCATATAACCAATATAACGGCCAGAGAGGATCATTATTTTACGGGTATCAAATTGGTATGACTTAGCCGCTAGATTTAATTTATTTAATTGTTTTAAACCATCAGAAGAAATGTCTATGCCCGGATGAATGGCTGGGGTATTTGCGAGCGTTTCAGCGGTAATTTCACTATCTAACTGATTAAAAAGTACATGTTCTTTGGCACAACATAAATAAATAGGCTCGTTAAACAGAGGTTGATAAGCAAGGCCTTCTATTTTTTTGTATTGTGGAATTAGACCAATATGCGCTTTATTATTTAAAAGATCTCGCTCGATATTTTGTACCGAATCACTGTCTAAAACGATGTGTAAGTTTGGCGAATGATCGTGTATTAGCTGAATGGTTTTGGCGAGTAATGCTTGGTTGGCGTTGTCGAGTTTATCTGCGCATAAAATAACTAATTCACCACTGAGTTCTTTTCCTAATGTACTCACTAATAAAGAGAAATCATTTAGCGAGTCAAATAACTCAATTACCGCTCGATACACCGATTGTCCGTCTTCGGTTAGGGCAAAACCACCGCGACCACGCAAACATAATTTTAATTTCATGCGGGTTTCTAAGTTCGACATATGCACGCTAATGGTTGAGCGGGTTATGCCTAATGCTGATTCTGCAGCAGCAAATCCTCCATGTTCGACAACAGAAACGAAGATACGTAAAAGCCTTAAATCATATTCTGTAATTGGTTTTGGGATAATGGATACTTTCAAAGTTTTACCTACTTAAAACTTTAGGTTTAATGTTTGGTATTTAACCTGAAGCAAATTTATTATTCAATAGTTTTCATTGGTAATTGTAAGGAGAATAAAATGCTAGGCATTAAAGATACTCAATTGATTAAAACATTTTCATATATTAATGGTAGTTGGCATAGCAGCTCATCGTCATTTGAAGTGACAAATCCGGCTAATAACGAAGTGATCACCAAAGTCAGTGACGCGGGTAAAGAAGAAACTGAATTAGCCGTGAAATCAGCCAAAGCCGCGCTTGCTTCGTGGTCGGCAAAATCTGCCAATGATCGGGCAAGCTTATTACGAAAGTGGTTTGATTTAATGATGGCTCACCAAGACGATCTTGGTCGTATTTTAACGTTAGAGCAAGGTAAACCTTTGGCAGAAGCTAAAGGGGAGATAGCTTACGGTGCGGCGTTTATAGAATGGTTTGCCGAAGAAGGTAAGCGAGTCTATGGCGATACTATTCCTGCGCCTGCTGGCGATAAACGAATCGTGGTAATAAAGCAACCTGTCGGTGTAGTTGCTTCCATTACCCCGTGGAATTTCCCTAATGCAATGATTGCTCGTAAAGCCGCAGCTGCCTTAGCATCAGGCTGTACTTTTGTGGTACGCCCTGCCACACAAACGCCACTTTCTGCATTAGCAATGGCTGAATTAGCCGAACGTGCTGGTATTCCAGCGGGCGTTTTTAATGTGGTAACAGGAACTGATGCTAGAGGTATGGGGGAAGTACTGACTCAACATCCTGATGTTGCAAAATTCACTTTTACTGGCTCAACCGGTGTTGGACGTCAACTGATTGCACAATGTGCGAGTGGTATTAAAAAAGTTTCGATGGAATTAGGTGGAAATGCACCTTTTATTGTTTTTGATGATGCTGATATAGATGCCGCAATCCAAGGCGCAATTGCATCGAAATATCGAAATGCCGGACAAACTTGTGTGTGTACGAACCGCATTTTTGTGCAACAAGGGGTGTTAGCTGAGTTTACTGACAAATATATTGATGCCGTAAACGCGTTAAAGGTTGGTGATGGGCTTGAACAAGGTATTAATATTGGTCCAATGATTTCTGATGCAGCGGTTGCTGATGTTGAAAAACTAGTGCAAGACTCGGTTGCTGCCGGCGCTAAAATTGTCTGTGGTGGACAGCGAGATGCAACGGGAGAAAACTTCTACCAACCAACGGTAATGAGTGATGTGACCAATGATATGCCCATTGCAAAGAATGAAATATTTGGCCCCGTTTCGCCGATTATTTCTTTTGCCAATGAAGATGAAGTCATTGCTATGGCAAATGATACAGAATATGGCTTAGCGTCCTATTTTTATACTCGAGATATTGGCCGTGTTTGGCGTGTTGCTGAGAAGCTCGATTATGGCATGGTCGGCATTAACGAAGGTGCAATTTCAAATGCTGCAGCGCCATTTGGTGGTGTTAAGCAATCAGGTAATGGTAGAGAAGGTTCTAAATATGGTTTAGACGATTATTTAGAAATAAAATATTTATGCATGGGTGGCTTAAATAGCTGATCAAAAGTCACAAATGAGGAATTAAAGATGTTAAATAAAACGTTACAAGCAAGAAAAGTTAAAGCTATTGCTAGAGGGCAGGGCAATATTTATCCGGTCTATGTAGATCATGCGGTGAATTCAGAACTCTGGGATGTTGAACAAAATCGATACATAGATTTTGGTACTGGTATCGCGGTATGTAATACCGGGCATAGCCATCCGAAAGTAGTCGCGGCGGTTAAAGCTCAGATTGAAAAATTTAGCCATACTTGTGTGATGGTTAACCCTTATGAAGTGGCAGTAGAGTTGGCGGAAAAGCTCATTGATATTGCTCCTGGGGAAAGTGACAAAAAAGCTATTTTTGTTTCTACAGGCGCAGAAGCCGTTGAAAATTGTGTGAAAATTGCTCGTGCTCATACGAAAAGACGAGGAGTCATTGCCTTTAACGGAGGGTTTCATGGCCGCACTAATTTAGCGATGGCATTAACAGGAAAGATCACGCCTTATAAAAATTTATTTGGCCCGTTTCCTGGTGATATTTTTCATGCTCCTTTTCCTATTGAATGTCACAATATTAGTGTTGAGCAATCGTTAAAGGCATTAGAAAATTTGTTTAAAGTTGATATTGCCCCAAGCGATGTTGCAGCCATTATTGTTGAGCCTGTGCAAGGTGAAGGTGGCTTTTATGCTGCTCCGGCTGAATTTTTACAAGCATTGCGTCAGCTTTGTGATGAGCATGGCATTATGTTGATAGCGGATGAAATTCAAACTGGTTTTGGTCGGACGGGTAAAATGTTTAGCTTTGAACATGCTGGCGTTGAAGCTGATTTAATGACTATGGCGAAAGGCATCGCGGGTGGTTTTCCTATTGCTGCTGTTGTTGGTAAAAGCGAAATTATGGATGCACCTTTGCCTGGTGGTTTAGGTGGTACTTATGGTGGTTCACCGGTAGCGTGTGCAGCAGCATTAGCGGTGTTAGATGTTATTGAAAGTGAAAATTTGATCAAGCGTGCAAATCAAATTGGTGATCTTTTTAATCAACGCTTAACGCAATTAAAAACTGCTTATCCTGAGTTAATATTAGAGGTCAGAAATCAAGGGGCGATGATCGCCTTAGAATTAATTGAGAACGGTGATGCTGAACAAGCAAATACCGCGTTAACTCAAGCTATTATTGCTAATGCAGCTGAGCATGGTTTGATTTTATTAGCGTGTGGTTTTTATGGTAATGTCATTCGGTTCTTACCAGCATTAACTATTTCTGATGAACTTATTCATGAAGGACTTGATAGTTTTGAGAAACTGTTCGCAAGTGTTGTTTAAGAGTAAGTCTCTTAATTCAGTTCATTTAACTGGATAGCTTGCTGTATTGATGAAGCATATTAAGAGGTGACTGCTACTTTGGGCAGTCACGTCTTTCACAATGAATATGAGCTACTTTACATAACTTAGCGATTTATTTTACTCTTCCACGACTACCTCGTTGCTCATTTTTTGCCATTTTGAGTAATAGCGCTTTTTCCATATCTATGCCTTGCCAATGAGCTAAATCAAGCACTCTAAGTACGATATCGGCTAATTCTTCAGAAAAATTTTCACTAGGTTTTTCGTGGCGACATTCGTTAATTGCTTCACCTACTTCAGAAGCGACAAGGGCAAGTGCTTCAAGCGGTGTTTTATTGTGCCAGCCCATTTTTTCTACCCATAAATAGTTTTGCTCGGCTATTTCATTAATCGTCATATTTAATCGCTCATCTTTTTTTGGAATACAGTAACACAATAGCCCTTCTTGGCGAGTGTTAATCAAACTTCTCTAACGGTTCTGGTCAACATGCTTAAATGTGAAAGTTACCGTTAATAATTTGTTGATTATTCACACTAAAGTTTGAAATTTGTGATCTATTAAATGGATGTTTTAACTTAGCATTAAAAACACTAAATATCACTATTGCAAATGATAACGATTTTCATTAGTATTGCGTTTTTTATTTTCTCACATATTTTTCGGAGTACTAATGTTTAAAACTAAGTTGAGCGCACTTACCCTGTTACTTGCTCAAAGCACATCATTAACAACTGTTGCAAATGATGAAATGTCATCGTTCGACGACGTTGAACGTATTGTTGTTACAGGTAGTCGTATCGTTGAAAGTATTGATGAAGTACCCTCTTCAATTACGGTTATCAGTCGCCAACAAATTGAACAGCACTTGAAAGTGTCGTCAGAGTTACAAACATTATTATCTACGTTAGTGCCAGGCTTAGCGCCTAGTACTGGAACATCAAGTAATTCGGGGCAAACATTGCGTGGACGTTCACCGTTAGTAATGATTGATGGCGTACCGCAATCAACACCGTTACGTAATGGCGCGTTAGGCATTAGAACCATAGATCCTAATTCACTTGAGCGTATTGAAGTCATTAAAGGCGCAACTTCTATTTACGGAAATGGTGCAGCGGGTGGCATCATTAATTACATAACAAAACGTGCTGATGGTGACTCGGCCTTTCAAGGTAAAGTTGGTTTATCGAGCCGTTTTAGTGCCGTAAAATTAGAAGATAGTACGGGACAACGTATTGAAGCCGCAATAAATGGTCAGTTAGATAAGTTTAGTTATGTTGTCACCGGAAGTTATGAAGAAAATGGCGTGCAGCGTGATGCTGAAGGGGATGTGTTGGGTTTGAAATATGGTCTATCAGACGCCACAATGCAGAACTACTTTACTAAATTAGCCTATCAAATTGATGAAGATAAGTCGGTACAGTTTGTGTATAACTATTATGAATCAGAACAAAAGAGTGATTTGATAGATGTGGTTGGAAGTGTCAATACAGGAGTTAAAACTTACGCCATAACAGCGCCTGAAGGCACCCATGTTTTAGGTAAACCACAAGGTCCGAACAATAGTAATGCAATGTTTAAGTATACCGACGAAGCATTGTTTTCAAATACTCAACTAGTGATTGATGCTTATGCACAAGCCGTTGAAAATATCTTTTTCTACTCACCAACATTAGCAAACCAGAGTGAAGGTTATTCAGGTGGTCAATCGGTGATCAAGTCTGATAAAAAAGGCTTGCGAGTTACCTTAAATAGCCAGTTTGAATGGGATAATGTAGAAGCGACATTGATTTATGGGGTAGACGCGTTAAATGATATTACTTCACAACCGCTTGTTGATGGTCGCCTTTGGGTGCCTGAAATGGATATGGAAAACCTCGCAGGCTTTGTACAAAGTAAATGGGTTATTAATGATGATCTTATTATAAAAGCAGGTGTTAGACGTGAAGAAATTGACCTAGGCGTGGCGGATTATAGCACGTTAAAACTCTGTAAAACGCCGACATTATGTTCAGTTCCTGTGGATGTCACGGGTGATACCCTAAATTATCGAGCTACTACGTATAATTTTGCTATTCGATACAATTTTAATGAATATTTTCAGCCCTTTGCTAGTTATTCGCAAGGCGCAGACATCTCAGATATTGGTCGTTTATTACGGACAGCAACCGTAACCGATATCGCCGATATTCAAACAGAAGCGTCAATTATTGATAACTATGAGTTCGGTTTTAATTCAAATTTTGAACAACTCAGGTTTGAGTTTTCGGCTTATCGCAGCACATCTGAACTTGGTACAACGAATAGCTACGACCCAACGACCGGTGTTTATATGCCTGTTCGAGCTCCACAAGAAATTTATGGTTATGAAGCTTTAGCCGTTTATAACGTGAACGAGGCATTAGACTTTAGTGCTTCATATTCTTGGGTTGAAGGTAAAGATAAAGCAAATGATGCATATTTAGGTATTAAGCAAATTAGTCCACCAAAAGCTGTATTAAATCTTAATTGGCGACCTCTCGATAACGCTACTGTTGCGCTTACTTATTTATATGTCGGTGAACGGAATAAGTTTACCCCTGAAAATGGAAGTTATGTGGGAGATCTCGGCAATATTGATGCTTACAATATTATTAATTTAAGTGGCAAGTATGCCTTTAGCAATGACTGGTCGGCATTTTTTGGGATTGAAAACTTATTCAATAAAGATTATTACCCAGCAAAATCACAAGGTTATACCTACAGTGGCTACAATGTTAAAGGAATAGGCACTACAGCGAATGTTGGTATTAATTATCATTTCTAGAATGTTTAAACACTAACGCATAAATCTTCAGTATTGAAAGCAAAGCAACCTAACCCTTGCTTTGCTTTTTGTCGGTTGGTTTTTCAATCATTTTGCGGATATGAAGTCCATTTTGTCAGTTAAAAGGTAAGTGTCTTGAAAGTTTGGTTTCGCCGATTACATTTAGTCTTAGCATTATTAAGCGGATTGTTTCTCGTGAGTTTAAGTATCTCGGGCGGGTTATTACTGTATGCCAAAGATATTCAAGCATGGATCAATCCACAATACTGGTTAGTAGAAGATAAGCCAAACCCGCTCAAGAAAGCTTATCTACCGTTAAGTGAACTCGTTGAGCGTATTGAAAACAAAACCCAACAGAAAGTGCTTATTATTGAACAAGCAAGCCAGATTAATCATAGTTGGCAAGCGCGTTTAGCGAATAAAAAGTATCTTAATATTAATCCTTATACAGGAGAGATATTATTAGAACATCGTTTCTACGATACCTTTTATGGCTTTGTGATGTCTTGGCATCGCTGGTTGTTGTACACCGATGAGCAAGGGAAAACACCGATGAAGGTGTGGATGTCGATTGCAAGCTTAATATTAATTATTGAGATAGTTTTTGGTGTTTATCTATGGTTAAAACCAAAACATCGACTTAAACGTTTAAAGGTAAGGTGGCGGGCGAAAAATAGGGTATTACTTCATCAATTACACGGTACTTTAGGTGTGTTATTCGCTTTACCATTAATTTTAATCGCTTTTACGGGTATGACTTTTCAATGGCAAGCGCAAACTAAAGCGATAGTTCAATGGTTAACTTTAGGTCAAGTAGAGCAACATACATTTAAGGGTAAAGTGAGCGATTCAAAAAATAATTTTCAGTTAGATAAAGCCTATATGAATGCAAAATCTGCTTTAGCTGATGGCAGTGTTTATCGTATCTATTTGCCAAAAACAGATCAACAGCCACTTGCTTTGCGTATGAAAATGCCGCAAGAGAGCCATGGTTATAGTTGGAGTTGGGCAAATCCTTATTCAGGTGAAGTATTATCTACTTTTAATGCGGGCAAAGCATCTTGGACAACTCAAGTGTGGAATTTTAGATATAAATTTCATATTGGCGAATTCATTGGCTGGCCAGTAAAAGTATTGTGGTTATTAATCAGTGCATCACCTGTATTTTTTGTTTTTACTGGCATTTATTTATGGTTAAAGCGTGTCAAAGTAAGGCAACATCAGCAAGTAAGGGAAAATTTAAAACGAGCTAAGCGGTAAAGGCAGTAATGGTTTCGCTCAGCATTGGGTACAAAGATGTTAATAATATTATCGCCATTATGCGGTTAAATCGTTTAACGTAAACTTCATGCGTTAAAATATTTTGCAGCCATTTGCCAACCATTAACCATGCGAATGAACACGGAAGTCCAAATACAAAATAAAAGCCTGAAATAATAAGTACTTGTTCGATAACATTATTATTAGGTGTAGAAAAAGCGACTATCGCACTGACACATATAATCCAGGCTTTAGGGTTAACCCATTGAAATGCAGCCGCTTGTAAAAAACTAAAAGGTTTTTTATCGCTATTTAATTCATTATTAACCGGCATAGTGGCAATTTTAAATGCTAAATATAGCAAGTAACCTATACCGAGTATTTGTATCAGTTGATGTAACAAAGGCCATTGCTGAAATAACGACATAATGCCTAAACCGACACAAATTATCATCACTAAAAAGCCAGTGTTTACGCCAAAAACATGAGGTAAACTATCACGGATACCATGATTAACTCCTGAAGTTAAAATCATAATGTTGTTTGGACCGGGTGTACCTGAAGTAGAAAAAACAAATAAAATCAGTGCAATAAATTCCATGTTCTCTCCTTGTTTACGGACGTTAGGTGACATTAAGTCGATGAGACATAGTCTATTAAGTTTATTTGCTTTAAACCATAAACAATATTATAAAAATAAAACCTATACAGTTTTCTTTTGGCAGCTAAAGGGCCTTTAAAGCTAGGCTTAGGGGAGGAAAACTAGGTGAGTGACAAGAAAATAAAACGCCCTAAATAATCGCGTTAGCTTATTAAGGGCGTTATAGGTAATCAGATAGTTATATACAGGCTAGATATTATTGGCAATGTGCTGATGAAATCTTACTTTTAATTCTTCTTTATCGTTGATGTATTCAAGTTTTTCGGCCATCGAACGTAAGGCACTTTCAACTTGAGATAAAAACTTGCCGTGGCCATGACTAGTGATGTTTTTATTTGAAGCGATAAAAATTAATTGTGCGGAATCAACCAGTTTATCGGCTGACCATTTACAAGTGTAACCCCCTGAAGTGTTCTCAGGATTGTAGCCTAATTTTTGTAATTCACCATTGGTAACAACGATTTCGTCTTCGCTGGTTCTAACAAAAGGCACTAGACCATTGGCGATAACCGCGCCATTGTTTAAGTTATGTTGTTTTGCCGCATGAATTACTGCATCGGCGATAAAATTATAAAGTGCGTTATAAGGTTCTGAAGCTGTTTCGTCTATTTCAACCAGTTGCTTGATGCGTTTACTGATTGGCAACTCAACCGTGACATAGCTTAAGCTATCTGACTCTGGTGCAACATCAACGTTAGAGGCTTTATAACGCACGGCTATGGGTCTGAGTTTATGGGTTTGTGTACCAGTAATACCTTTTTCTTTAGCGAATAAATCGTAAGTTAAGTGTTGGTGATCACATAATCGGACACTGCCCTTGGCTAAACCTGTTTGCTCGATAAACTGTTTGACAGCTTGATTTACTTTTTCATGAAGTAAAGGAGCGTCAGCGCGAATATCATTGCTGTTGGTTAAAAATACTAAGTTGATTTTGCGTGCTTTTTTGCTGCCATCAAAATAAGCATTCTGGCTATAGTGATAAACGGGATTATAAAGAAATACAATTTGTTGCTCGGTTTGTGCAGTTAGTTTTTCAGGCGAATAACGCACGCGAGTGAATTTGTCATTGCCGACAAAGTGACAACTTTCAATATTTAAATCATGGCAAATTTTGAAAAACAACTCAGATAGTTTTTGATAAAAATCTTGATAAGGCTGCTCGGCATTCTCATCAATGTTTCCTGACACTTTTTTAATTAAGTCATCGGTGAGGGTAAATTTTGCCAATAAATATTGGTTTTCTCGCACTGAAGCGGGAATATAAACTTTATGCTGCGAACTTCTAATACGTGATATTGACATTATTCTTCCTGTTTGATTAATTTAAATATTACGGGTTAATTCTATGCTATTTTAAATTTAGGAAAAGTGATATTAATCAATATAATATTCGTTTAAAGACTATAGACAATGTGATTTAGCCTTTAAACGTGATAATTTCATTATTAAAGAATAATTTAGCAAAGCAACTTACCGTTTTTTATTGAGCTGTAAGCGGGCACTCACTTCTTTTATAAGTAATATTAAAAAGTCTACTAGGGAAATAATATGAAAAAGTTTACCAAAAGTTTACTCATAACATCACTGGCACTTTTGTGCGTGCAAGTTCAAGCGAGTGATATAAAGTCAGAGATAGCAAAGGACTATAAAGAGCATTTAGCTCCGTTATGGGATCACTTTCACCGTAACCCTGAATTATCATTAATGGAATTTAAAACTGCAAAACGTTTAGCGAAAGAAATAAGAGCGGTAGGCTTTGACGTTACTGAGAATGTTGGTGGCACCGGGATTGTGGCTATCATGAAAAACGGTAGCGGTCCTACAGTAATGATGCGCGCCGATATGGATGGTTTACCTGTTACTGAGCAGTCGGGATTGAAAAACGCTTCAAAAGTGGTGATGAAAGATTGGAATGGCGAAGAAGTTGGGGTTATGCATGCTTGTGGCCATGATGTTCATATCACGAGCTTAGTCGGGACGGCTCGCTATATGGCTTCAATTAAAGATCAATGGTCAGGCACGTTAATGTTGATCGGACAACCTGCTGAAGAGCGTGGCCCAGGCGCATCCGCGATGATGGATGATAATTTATGGCAGCGCTTCCCTAAACCCGATTTTGCTTTTGCATTTCATGTAAGTTCGGGCGACGTAGCGGGTACAGTGACTGTTGATGAAGGCTCACCTTATGCCGGCGCAGACACAGTAGATATAATTGTTCATGGTATTGGCTCGCACGGAGCATATCCGCACCAAGGTAAAGACCCTATTATGATCGGTAGCCAAATAGTCACTAATTTACAAACAATTGTCAGTCGTGAATTAGCGCCAAGAGATGCAGGAGTTATCACTGTTGGAGCGTTTCATTCAGGTACTAAACACAACATTATTTCTGACAAAGCCCACTTACAATTAACAGTACGTAGTTTAAATGCTCGAGTACGAGATCAATTGCTTGCTGCGATAGAACGTGTTGCTATCGGTACGGCTAAAACGGCAGGTATGCCAGACGATAAATTACCTGAGGTAACTGTCAGTGAATTTTCTTTCCCACCAACACAAAATGATAAAGCGCTCGCACAACGAGTAAAACAAACCTTAGTAAATAAAATGGGGGCGGATGCTGTAACGCCACCAAATAATTCTGGTATGGGGGCTGAAGATTTTGGCTTTTTTACCACTGAACCGTATATTCCAAGCGTATATTTTTCGGTAGGTGGTACGCCAAAAGCTGATTTTGAACGTGCTAAAGCAGGTGGCCCTGCTGTTGCAAGTCATCATAGCCCGTTATTTAAAATTAGCCCGGAGCCTGCGGTAAAATCTGGTGTTGAAGCTACCGTTCACATATTGTTAGATATTATGAAAAAATAGCTAACTCGAAACATTGAGTTATCAGCTTTAAAGAAGAAGTAAAATTACCGTTTTACTTCTTCTTTTTATATCCTCTTCTATTTCTGGCAATTACGGCTCTGAAAATTATGTCTGGTCGTCTTCTTTTTTCTCTTCTCTGAACGACTCCGCTTGGAGATGATGTTTATTTAACAATTTATAAAACTCTGTTCGATTTCTTTGCGCAATACGCGCCGCTTGTGACACATTGCCGGCGGTAATATCTAAAAGTTTGGCAAGGTAATCACGCTCGAAATGATCGCGCGCTTCTTGAAAGGACGGTAATTGCGAGGTTTTATCCCGTAAGGCATTGCGAATAAGTGCTTCACTTATCAGGGGCTCTGAAGACAGCGCAACACTTTGCTCAATCACGTTTTCTAATTGGCGAATATTGCCGGGCCATGGCGCGCTAATTAATAACTCCATGGCTTCTTTAGAAAAACCATTAATTAAATGTGCACTTTTGTCTTTACATTTTGACAGAAAGTGTTGGGCTAATAAGGGAATATCTTCTCTTCTGTCTGAAAGTGGGGGTAACTCAAGCTCAACAACATTTAAACGATAATATAAATCTTCCCTAAACGACTTGTTAATAATCGCTTTTTGTAAATTTTGATGGGTAGCAGCAATGATTCGAACATCGACTTTTACGGCAACTGTACTACCTAATGGGCGAACTTCTTTCTCTTGTAACGCACGTAACAGTTTTACCTGAAAATTCATCGGCATATCACCGATTTCATCGAGGAATAAAGTGCCTCCATTTGCCGCCTCAAATAAACCGACATGATTTTTTTCTGCTCCGGTAAAGGCACCTTTGCGATGGCCAAATAATTCAGACTCTAACAATTGTTCGGGAATAGCAGCACAGTTAATCGCAATAAAAGGTTTTTTATGTCGATTACTCGCCAAATGGATAGCTTTGGCTAATAACTCTTTACCTGTGCCACTTTCACTTTGAATTAATAGGCTAAAGTCGCTTTTAGCTACTTGTTTCGCTTGTTGTAACAAGGTTGACATTACCGCACTACGGCTAATTATTTTTTCTCGCCATAAAGTTTCGTCAGCTTGCTGCTGGCCTATTTCATTTTGTGGCTGTAATCGAATGGCTTGCTCTACGGTATCGAGTAATTCTTGGCTTTGAAAAGGCTTAGTTAAAAAGCTAAAAACGCCTTGTTTAGTGGCATTTATCGCATCAGGTATCGTGCCATGTGCGGTCATAATAATAACAGGAAGATTCGGTTGTTGTTGACGTATTTTTTCAAACAGTGCCATACCATCCATGCCATCCATTTTTAAGTCACTGATCACCAACTGGGGTTGAGAACTTTTTAATAACCCTAACGCTTCTTTGGCATTTTTAGCTGGTAGCACATCATAACCCGCGGCTGAAAGACGAATACCGAGTAATCGCAATAAACTCGGATCATCATCAACGATGAGTATGGTTTCTTTTAGTTCAGCAGAATGTTCAGGGGTTATCATGATGACGGCTCTTGGTTGTTGATATCAATTTCAATTTTTTTAAGTTGATTGATTTGTTGTTTAAGTTTTTGAATTTGTGACATTAACGACGACCGTTCAGCTGCTTTGCTTTGCAATAAACTTTGGTTTTCTTGAGATAACTGCTCGGTTAAAATTAACTTGTTCAGGGTTAATATTTGTTGGTTAAGTTGATCTTTCATCATACTAATAAAACCAAAATCTGCCGCTGACATTTGTACCGCTTGCTCAGGGGGGATTGTCAGTTTATTTAATGTGGTTTTTGCTGTGTATGGATTATATATTGGCGAGTTGGGCAGCGCGTACAATAGGGCTAAGTTAACTTCAGCTTTAAAATACCCATCCGTAATATTTTGTTTTTGTTTGTCTGTTTCTTTGAGTAACTCTTGATTCGATAAGCTTTTTAACCACAAATAATAGTGACTATATTGTGAGTCATCGTTACTTTTTTCGGTGAGCTGACAGCCAGTCAAATGAATAAAGAATAATAATAGCAACGGCGTCATTTTTAAGCGTGAAAAGCGAATTGTTTTCATTAAATCAATCATCATTTTTATTTGCCTTGAACATGATATGGAAAGCGTAAGGTTACCATTAACCCATGCTTTGGAGCGGGAAAAGAGGTTAATTTAATATCGCCATTTAGGCGCATTAATAATTCTTTGACAATGGTTAAACCTAGGCCACTACTTTTTATATTACTATCGTTAGGAGGAGGACCTTGATAAAAGGCGTCGAACACTTGTTGTTGAGCACTGCTCGGGATTCCAGGGCCTTGATCGATAATCTTCAATATTATTTCATGACTTTCTAGGTATGACTGAATTGTGATTTTTCCACCTTGAGGTGAGTATTTTATCGCATTTGAGAGAATGTTATCTAATATGACAGACAGTTGTTTCGCATTCGTTTGAACTATCAATGGGGTTAAATCAGAGTCGACAGTGACTTGCTTACTTTGAATGTCTAATTTTCTGTCGTTGATACTTTGTTCAATAATAGATGTTAATTGAGACTTTTCAGCATCTTGCAAACTTGTTGAGTCAAGTACGATATTAAAATCTAATAAATCTTCAATTAAGTTTTGTAAACGAGACACGCTCACTTTAAGAATATTAGTGATTTCTTGTTGGTCGTCGTTTAATGGGCCCACGCTATTATCATACAATAACTCAGTACCTTCACGAATTGCCGCTAACGGGGTTTTCAATTCGTGAGAAATATGGCGAATGAAACTTGATTTTTGTAATTCTAAGGCATGTAACCTTGCTCGCATTAACTCTAACGCGTCGGCTATTTCTTTAATTTCTTTCGAACCCGAAAAAGTGATTTTTTGTTGAAAATGACCTTGTTCTAACCGATAAATTTTAGCTGATAATTGTCTTAAAGGACGAATGATCAATAGAATAAACACCCCTGCAATCACAATTGTCAGCGGAATACTTAACAAACTGTTCAACATGGTTGTTCTTAAGCTATCCGCGGAAATTTTCATCTGTTGGGCGTGTGAACTAATTAACTCATTACTGCGAAAATTTATCATTTGACTGACCGATGACAATGCTTTGAATTCTTCTTGGAGTAACTCTAACGATTTTTTACTGACATTGATTGAATTTGGTTGATGTAGATTTAATTGTTCTATTTCTGTGAATAGTTGCTGGCTTAATTGATTGAGTGGCTCGTCTTGATAGATCACCATTTCTGTTGTGATCATTTGCGTTAATTTATCTTTTTGTTGAATAAATTGTTCGTATAACCCTTGTTCTTCTAACACCACATATTGACTTGCAAAACGTTGCAATTTATTCATTTCAATGCTGAGTTGTCGGTTTATTTTAACTAACTCAGCAACATTGATAATCGCAGAACTACCTTGTTGTGAAAGTTTATTGACTTGATTTGCGCCATATAGCAAGGCAAATGTTAGCGGGATAGCAACTAAACTAAAACCGATAAGGGTAAGTGACTTTATTGACCATTGGCGGATACCAGAAAAATTTAAAACAGTTTCTATCCGCCATTTTTTTATCGGCTTTTTCAATCGGCAACCTTAATGAATATATTTTATGAGTAAAATGATGTCGTTGTATTTTTACGGTATTTCAGCAAAAAAACAACACTGTCTCTAATTGGTGACAGTGTTGTTTTGTGGTTGTTTATCGACCTTACTTATTGATAAATATAGTAAATTTTTATTCTTTAACTCAGTAGTTAGGGGGGAATAATTATAAATTTATTTAACTGTCTCTTATTAGCGACAATAACTGACAATGATTTTTATTTAATTTCTTTATTATCAATTACTTAAATACTTGGTACGTCGTGTGCAATGTCTGTTTGTATGTCTCATGTTAGAGACTGACGTTGATAACAAAAAGAAAGGATAAAATAATGAATACAATTAGTTTAAAAAAAGTAACTGCAGTAGTTTTAACTTGTGCCATCGGTTCTTATGTAGCACATGCTAACGAAGGTGATGCAAAACTAGCGGTTAATAATGACATGAAAGCAGCAGTGAAAACCAGCGAAGTTAAAGTGATTTCTGAAACTAAAGCACCAAGTAAGTTTGCAAGCTTGGTTGAAAAATTTGACGTAAATAAAGATGGTTTATTAAGTAAAGCCGAAATTCAATCAAGCAAAAGTGAGAAATTAGTCGCTCTATTTGCCAAAATGGATCTCAATACCGATTCAGGTATTAGTGAAGCGGAATTTAACCAATATATAGCACAAGTGAAGTAATTTTTTTGATAAAAGACATCAAGTAAGTTTTGCTTATTCCCCCATTTAAGCCGGCTGTTTCTCCCAACCTCAGTCGGCTCTTTTTTTAAGGTAAGACGAATGAATGACATGCAACGTTATATAAAAATGGACGATTGGTTTTTTGAAATTAAAACCGTAAGAGCACTGAGAACAAAAAACTATGGTGATAAATATAGTGCCATCGCCAATATTAATTGTAACGGAGATGCTATATATATTGATGGATTAATGACAGCAGATGATAACCCGTATACTTTTCAAGACCTTCAAACATTTAAGCAGTTTTGCCGTAAAATGGGCGCTAAAACTGCACATTTTGATCGCTTTAAAAACGATCAATTAAAATCACAAAGTGTGATTATTCAACCAGAAAAACCTCAGTCGATATTAAAGTTAGTGAAATAACTTGGTAAACTTTCACTAAACTTTTTAGTGTATTCATTTACTATGTCAATATCACATACTCGCTTAGACCGTTTTATTGGTGAGCATTTGCACATTAGTCGTCGTGACGTGCGATTAATGTTAGCGCAAAAGCGAATTTCAGTAGATGGGCAGGCGATTAATGAAATTGGCTATATTATTAATAAATTTTCTCATGTTCAGTTAGACGGCGAAACACTGCAAAATAATCAAGCTTTTTACTTAATGCTACATAAACCTGTTGGTGTGGTGTGCGCCACGGTTGACGAACAGCATCGAACAGTGATTGATTTAATCAACCATCCGGCTAAAAATGAACTACATATTGTCGGTCGTTTAGATCTTAATACCTCAGGACTCGTATTACTCACCAATGATAGTCGTTGGTCAGAGCGATTAATGTCTCCTGAGCATAAAGTGGCAAAAAAATATCTGGTAACCGTTAAACATGCCATTAACAAAGAGCAAGAACAATCATATATCGATGCTTTCGTTAAAGGGATGTATTTTCAGTATGAAGATATTACCACTATGCCCGCATTTTTAACGGTTATTGATGAACATCAGTTAGAAGTTCAGTTATATGAAGGTAAGTATCATCAAATTAAACGGATGTTTGGCCGTTTTCAAAACCCCGTTATAGCATTGCATCGCAGGTCGGTGGGCTCACTCGAGTTAGATGCGAAGCTCATGCCAGGGGAAAGTCGCTCGTTAACTCGCGACGAAGTGAATAATATATTTAGCAAAGCGTAAACGGATACCGCTGACGCTTCATGGTTATTTGCGACTATTTTTTCTAAAATCAGACGGTAATTCGCCAAAGAACAATTTAAATTGTTTACTGAAATAACTGTGATCAGTAAAACCAGTTTCATCACCAACTTGAGAAATAGGCGTATTAGTTTCTACTAATAAGCGACGGGCATTTTCTAAACGTACTTCATTAATAAACTGCTTGGGCGTTTTTGCCAAATACTTCTTAAAGCGACGCTCTAATGCACTGACTGATAAATGGGCAACTTCTGCTAATTCATTGATGGTGAAGTGTTGCTGATAATGACAGCGAATATAGTCCACAGGTACTTTCACCGCATCAACCCCAGACAGCGCGATGGTTTGTTTTTGTAAATGTCGAGTAATACCATAAGAGCCGATTATTTCTCCTTGGCGATTAGTAATAGGTCTTTTGGAAGTTGCATACCATGCGGCGTCACCGGTTTCTGTCATATTCATTTCAAGTCGTTCGGTGACACTCTGCCCAGCTAAAATTTTATTGTCATCACGAATAAACTGTTTCGCTAAGTGAGGTGGAGAAAAATCAAAGTCAGTTTTTCCGACGATTTTGGGTAAACCTTTCACACCTTTGTGATCGATAAAAGCTTGGTTTGCATGAATAAAGTTATGGTTTTTATCCTTTATCCAAAATAGTACACCAGGCAATAAATCAAACATAGTGATCAATTGTTCACCCCCCATTTGGGCAATAAAACGTGAGACATTGTGCTCAGTCATCGACTTATAATCCTGTAAAGAAAAAACGCTATTAAAATTTAAACGCCGAATTTATTGCATTTAAAACCGATTTATTAATAACACATTTTTCCGACAAGCTCCTATAGTAAATAGCAAGTATTTGAACATTGATTTGGATTTATCAGAGTGAAAAAAATTCGTATGGGCATGGTTGGCGGTGGTGAAGGGGCCTTTATTGGCGCGATTCATCGTATCGCAGCTGCAATTGATGGCGAGATTGAATTGGTTTGTGGGGCGTTTAGTTCAACGAAAGAAAAAAGTCTTTCATCCGGTTTAGGCTTGTATCTTGATAAATCAAGGTGCTATGAAAGTTATCAAGAAATGTTTAAGCAAGAGGCCATGCTACCAGCAAATGAGCGGATGGATTTTGTTGCCATTGTCACGCCTAATCATTTACATTTTCCGGTAGCTAAACTTGCCATGGAATATGGCTTTCACGTCATGTCAGATAAACCAGCTACCTTAAGTTTAGCGCAGGCTTACCAATTAAAAGCGGTAATTGAACAACATGCCATGCTTTACGGTTTAACTCACACCTATACGGGTTACCCCTTAATAAAACAAGCTAAACACTTAATTGAGCAGGGCGAGCTAGGTAATATAGTCAAGGTCGTTGTTGAGTATAGTCAAGGCTGGCTTGCCTCGAAATCTGATGAAAGTAGTAAACAAGCGAGTTGGCGATTAGATCCTGAAAAATCAGGCGTCAGTTGTTGTATGGGGGATATTGGCGTACATGCGGCAAACCTAGCTGAGTATGTTTCTGGATTAACCATCGATAATATTTGTGCTGATATAACCTCCACTATTGCCGGTAGAACGTTAGATGATGATGGCACTGTGATGTTAAAATTTTCGAATGGCGCGAAAGGTGTTTTACTTGCCAGTCAAATATCAATAGGTGATGAAAATAACTTAACCCTGCGTATCTACGGCGATAAAAAAAGTATTGAGTGGTCACATTTAACGCCGAACACTTTATTGCTGAAATCTAATTATGAGCCTACTCAGCAAATAAGAGCGGGTGTTGGAACAATGTGTAATGCTGCGCAAAGTGCAATGAGAACGCCAGCCGGTCATCCTGAAGGTTATTTAGAAGCTTTCGCTAATCTTTATCTTAATTTTGCTAAGCAAATTCGTGCATTCCAAGCGAATGAAGCATGCGACAACCAAACCTTTGATGTACCCGGTATTGATGAAGCAATACGCGGCATGGCATTTATTGAAGGTGTCATAACCGCGAGCCAATCTGAGCTTAAATGGCAGCCTCTATTATCTAACTCCGTTGAAAAAGGAAGCGAGTAAAATGGCTAAAAACACCTCCAATTCGCATTCAGTTACGTCTAAGGGCACAACGCAAGCCGGGCAATCTCATGGCTCACAAATTAAAGGACCCGGCATTTTTCTTGCCCAATTTTGCCAAGATAAGCCGCCTTTTAATAATTTAAAAGCTCTATGTGCTTGGGTTGCTAGTTTAGGGTACAAAGCCGTACAAATACCTACCTGGGATAAACGATTATTTGATTTATCACTGGCTCATGAAAGTAAAGGGTACTGTGATGAAATACAATGTATTGTAAGTGAAGCTGGCTTAAGTATTAGTGAATTGTCCACGCATTTACAAGGGCAGCTTGTGGCGGTTCATCCGGCATATGATAAGCAGTTTGATGGTTTTGCTGTGGATGAAGTAAAAAACAATCCACAAGCTAGAACTCAATGGGCAATCGAACAAGTAGGTATGGCGGCAAAAGTAAGTGCTAACTTTGGCTTGACTGCGCATGCCTCATTTTCCGGTGCTTTGTTGTGGCAAACTGTCTATCCTTGGCCGCAACGTCCTGCGGGTTTAGTTGAAGATGGCTTTAAAGCATTAGCTAAGCGATGGTTACCCATCCTCAATAAGTTTGATGAAGCTGGTGTAGATATTTGTTATGAATTACACCCAGGTGAAGACTTGCACGATGGTGTAACTTTTGAACGCTTTCTTGAAGCAACTGGTAACCACCAGCGTGTCAATATACTTTACGATCCAAGTCATTTTATCTTACAACAGCTTGATTATTTGGCATTTATTGATATTTATCATGAGCGCATTAAAGCATTTCATGTCAAAGATGCTGAATTTAGACCAAACGGTAGAAGTGGTGTTTACGGGGGCTACCAAGATTGGCAAAACCGTCCAGGGCGTTTTCGCTCATTAGGTGATGGTCAAATCGATTTTAAACAAATATTTAGCAAGTTAACACAATACGGTTATCAAGGTTGGGCGGTATTAGAGTGGGAATGTTGCTTAAAACATCCTGAAGATGGTGCTAAAGAAGGCGCACCATTTATTGAAAAGCACTTAATTAGAACACCTGAACATGCTTTTGATGATTTTGCATCTAGTGGGGAAGATGCGTCGTTAAATCGTCAAATTCTGGGGTTGTAGGTCTGAATGAGTCAAAGATGAATTAAAATAGGAATGAAAAAATGTCAGAACACATAAATAAAAATAAGCTTTTTATTGCGAGTTGTTTAGCGCTCACAGTAACAGCAATGACTTTTGCTATTCGTGCGGGAATATTAGGTCAACTTAGTCAAGATTATGCCTTAACAGATACTCAGTTAGGTTGGATAAATGCAATGGCCTTTTTAGGGTTTCCTATTGCTACTATGCTTGGCGGCTTGTTGTATAACTTATTTGGCGCTAAAAAATTAGTAACTATCGCCTTTGTTGGCCATATCGTTGGCTTGATATTAACCATCAGCGCAGACGGGTTTTGGTCGCTATTAATTTCAAGCTTTTGTATTGGTTTTGCCAATGGTGCAGTTGAAGCAGGTTGTAATCCATTAATTGCCGATATGTACCATAAAAACAAAACGACTATGCTTAATCGATTCCATGTTTGGTTTCCTGGCGGCATCGTTGTTGGGGCATTAATATCGAAAATGATGACAGATATGAGTTTTGGCTGGCAAGCGCAAATTGCCGTGATGTTAGTACCGACAGTTATTTATGGTTATCTTATTCTTTCTCAAAAATTTCCAGAATCAGACAATATAGAAACCTCTACCCGTAAAAATATAAAAGCACTTTTTTCACCTCTTTTTATCTTCATGGCCATTTGTATGACACTTACCACAACAAGTGAATTAGGCACGCAACAATGGATAGAGCGAATTCTAGGTTCATCTGGTGCTTCACCAATGTTGATTATGGCGATGATCACAGGTGTAATGGCTGTCGGGCGCTACTTTGCTGGTCCTATTGTTCACAAGTTTAACCCTGCTGGTGTTTTGCTTTATTCCGCGGTAGTGACCACCATAGGTATCTATTCAATGAGTGTTGCAACTGGGAATATGGTGTATGTTTCCGCGCTTTTATTTGCCTTAGGTGTGACTTATTTTTGGCCGACAATGGTGGGATTTGTCGCGGAAAATATTCCTGATTCAGGCGCTTTAGGTATGTCTTTATTAGGCGGAATTGGTATGTTTGCGGTAAGCATGTGGAACCCTGTGATCGGTCGGTGGATAGATGAGGCACGTCAACAAGCGTTAACGCTTAATAGTGATCCTGCACTTGCTGAATTAGCGGCGGGTCAAGCAACCCTTGCAAACTTAAGCATCTTTCCGTTTGTGCTGATTTTTGCCTTTACTGGCTTAGTTTTAGTGATGCGTAAAGCTGCGGTTATCCAAGTATCAACAGACTCTACGGAGGTGGGCATTGAAAAGTAACGTTAATCATTCAAGGCTTGTCAAAAAGATGAAACAACCAAAAGCTACAAGTTCTGAAATATCATCGCAAGTTGAACAAAGTAAGCGACAATTTTTACGTGGCTTAACAGCATTTATGGGAACCGCTGCGGTATCCCCTTTGATCAGCGGTGATGCGTTAGCAGTAGCGTTTAGTTATCAACCAAAAAGCAATAGTGCCCTGCAAGCGGGTAAGCTTTTTACGTTAACACAAATGAAAATTTTACATGATATTTGCGCAGTGGTATTACCGAGAACCGATACACCTAGTGCCGCTGATTTGGATGTTCATGGTTTTTTAGATCATCAATTATCTGTGTGTTTTCCCCAAAAAGACCAGCAACAAGCTGTTGCTATTATTGATAAAATAAACCATCAAAGTACCCGTCATTACAATAAGAGTTTTATTGAGCTAACTGGCTCAAATCAACAGAATTTACTGATTGGCTTAGAAGCCGAAAAGTTAGGATTCACTTCGCAAGATAAACACGCGTTTAAAGCAGTAAAGTCGTTATTAGTCTTCGGTTTTTTTACCACTGAAGTTGGCGCAACTCAAGCGTTAAATTATCAGGCAGTGCCCGGGGGCTTTAAAGGCTCAGTGGCATATTCATCGTTAAAAAAATCATGGGGATCTTTGGCGTATTACTAAGTCAGTAATTGCTAATTGAGAAGAAGTTATGGATCAAGAATTATATATAAATAACAGTACAGAAGAATACGATGCCTTAGTCATTGGCTCTGGGATCTCAGGTGGCTGGGCGGCAAAAGAATTTTGTGAGCGTGGCTTAAAAACCTTAATGGTAGAACGCGGACGGGTGGTTGAACATCGCAAAGACTATATTGGCGAAAACAAAGGTCCGTGGGAATTTGCGAATCGTATGCAAGTTGATAATTTGCTGGTAGAAGAACAATATCAAGTACAAAAAAAGTGCTATGCGTTTCATGATGCGACAAAACATTTCTTTGGTAATGATAAAGACTTACCTTATTCAACCGAAGAAGGTACGGATTTTACCTGGATCAGGGCAAATCAACTCGGCGGAAAGTCGCTACTATGGCACCGTCAATCGTACCGATTTAGTGATAATGAATTTAACGCAAATAAAGCCGATGGTATTGGCAATGATTGGCCTGTACGCTATAAAGATCTTGAAGCTTGGTATAGCCACGTTGAAAAGCATGCTGGGATCAGTGGAAATTATGATAACTTGCCACAAATTCCTAATAGTGAGTTTTTACCGCCTTTTGAGTGGACTAAACCTGAAAAAGATTTACAAAAAAAGTTTGCTCGCCTTTTTCCTGATCGACCAATGATTATGGGGCGAACGGCACATTTAACTCAGCCGACAGCACTTCATATTTCACAAGGCCGCGTACAATGCCAAGCAAGAAATGAGTGTCAAAAAGGTTGTTCATTTGGGGCTTATTTTTCTACGCAAAGCTCTACTTTACCAGCAGCAGCGAAAACCGGTAACTTGCATATTGCTCCAAATAGTGTGGTTCATAGTTTAATTTACGATGAAAAAACTAATCGGGTTAAAGGCGTTAAAGTGATCGACAATGACAACTTAACGACTCGAGAATACTTTGCCAAAGTGATTTTCTTATGTGCTTCAACCCTTGGTTCAACACAAATCATGTTAAATTCCACATCGAAAAAGTTCCCTAATGGCATTGCCAATAGCTCAGGCGTATTAGGTCATTATTTAATGGACCATGTATACAATGCAGGCGCGAGTGGGCGATTAGAAGGCTATGAAAATGAATTTTATTCGGGACGCCGTCCTACCGCGGCATACATTCCTAATTTTCAATTTGAACCTTCAAAATACAAAAAACATTATAAACGCGGCTATGCTTTAGCGGGTAGTGCAGGGCGAAGTAATTGGCAAGGTAATCGTTTTAAAGATGGGATTGGTGCTGATTTTAAACATCAGTTAACGCAAGCTGGAGATTGGTATTTTGGTTTGCATGCGCAAGGTGAAATGCTACCACGTTTCGAAAATCAAGTGTCATTACACGAAAGTAAAAAAGATAAGTGGGGGATCCCACAATTACACATCAACTGTCAGTGGTCAGAGAATGAAAGATTAATGATGGAAGATGCGGCGGAAACGGCGAAAGATATGCTAGTAAAAGCCGGTGTGAAAGACGTCACCAGTTACACATCTCTGGATAAAAATGCGCCTGGATTAGCTATTCACGAAGTTGGAACGGCGCGCATGGGGCGTGATCCGTCTGATTCAGTACTCAATGCATATAACCAAAGCCATGATATTCCGAACTTATTTGTGACTGATGGCTCAAGTTTTTGTTCGACAGCCGTGGTGAATCCATCGCTTACTTTTATGGCGCTAACCGTTAGAGCGGTTGATTATGCCGTGAAAGAGATGAATGCAAAACGAATTTAGTGTCGAAATTAACCTTTGACAAAATACACAGAAATATACGAGAAAAATAATGAAAAAATTAAAAGATATCTTCAATGTGCTTATTGCCGCCAGTGTTCTGATTTTTAACCCTGTAGTGTCAGCGCATGAGGAGCATGAAAAATCTCACGTTACCACTACACCACAGTTGAGTGTGCAACTTTGGTCGGTTAAAGATGAAGTCAAAGCTGATTTTAAAGGGACTCTTAAAACATTAGCAGAAATGGGTTTTGATGGGGTGGAATTTGCCAATGAATTTGGTGAGTTTGCAGGAGATGCCACTGCGATCAAACAAGTGTTAGATTCATTGTCGTTAAAAGGTAGCGGTGCACACGTGTCCTTTGAACAACTCAATGAGAAAAATTTTGCTGACACGGTGAAGTTTTATCAAACCTTAGGGATAGACATGTTAATTGTTGGTTGGGATGAACGAGCTTGGCATCCGCAAGGAATAAAAGAAGTGGTGGGTTTATTGAATCATCTGTCAAAAAAATTAGCGCCATACGGCATGAAAACTGGCTTTCATAATCATGATCACGAATTTAATGCCTTTGCTGGGACTACATATTGGGATTATCTAGCGATGAACACCCCTGAAAATGTAGTGCTTCAACAAGATGTGGGTTGGACAACGTATGCAGGGAAAGATCCTATTGCTTATGTGGAAAAATATCCAGGCAGAACATTAACCACCCATTACAAAGTTAAATTACCTAAAGGTACTCAAGGAAAGCTGCCTATTATCGGTCAAGATACAATTGATTGGTTGAATTTAACTAAGGCCAATATGACAGTTGGCGGTACATTATGGCTGGTCGTAGAGCAAGAAGAATACCCAAATGGTTTAACCCCATTGCAAGCTGTCGCTGAATCAAAGCGTGGCTTAGATAAGGTATTACAACAGTTATAATTTAAAGTTTGAAAATATTTTAGACGTCTATATAGCTAAATGCTAGTCAACGTTATTTAGCTATGATAAAGTAGCGCAAATTTTATGGTGTCTGTGTGTTTATTCAACAGAATACTCAACACGGCTTAAAAGGGAATGTGGTGCATATCAACTATTGACAATAATAGTAGGTATTAGTCCGCAACTGTTCCCGCAACTGTAAGTAGAGCTGAATTTTATTACCACTGGCATAAGGTGCTGGGAAGGATAAATTTGGGTTATCTCTATAAGTCAGGAGACCTGCCATAAAAATAATACGAATATACTGTGCGGGTAACATAGTAGGTATTTTGTTGCACTTTCACGATTTCATTTCTGCACAAAATTTCCTTGCTAATACCACGCCTATTTAACCTTGTGGTATTTATGACAATTATTCACTTACAAGCTGAAAATATATCTTGGCAGATTGATAATAAACACATTATCAAAGATGTTAGTTTTACTGCAAAGCAAGGCGAAACCGTCGGTATTGTCGGTCCAAATGGTGCCGGTAAAACCTCGTTACTAAAATGCTTGTATCAAGAAAATAAAATGACCTCTGGGCAGGTTACGCTGTCTGAAATTTCATTAGATTTATTCGATCGAAAAGAGATTGCCAAAAAAGTGGCGGTGGTTGCACAGCAACATGAAGCAGTATTTAATTTAACCGTATTTGATATTGTGAATATGGGCTTGATCCCTCATAAAGCGTTTTTTGAAAGTAATACCAACTCAGATCGACAATTAATTGATCAGGCGTTAACGCAAGTCAATTTACAACAAAAAAAGTATCAAGTGTTTAATACCTTATCAGGTGGCGAGCAGCAACGCTGTTTAATTGCTCGAGCGATAGTTCAACGTCCAGAAATTCTTATTATGGATGAACCAACCAATCACTTAGATATTTACTATCAACACCAAATTTTATCGATTGTGAAACAACTCGGTTTAACCCTAATTATGACCATTCATGATCTAAACCTAGCTGCGCAGTATTGTGATCGATTGTTATTGCTCTCTCAAGGCGAAGTTCGCGCGTTTGATGATACGGAAAAAGTATTGAATGAAACGTTAATCAAAGAGACTTTTCATATTGACTGTTTGGTCGATAGAAACCCACTTACCCGTAAAATGCGAGTGACTTATGCTGGAGCTTCGCATGACTAATCAAGGAAAATCGTTAAGTAAAATTGGCATTCTAATCATCTTGGTGATGTTTTCTATTCTTCTTTCAATGGGATTTGGCACCGCAGAACTAGGCTATCAAAAGGTTTGGCAATGTTTGACAGATGAGTGTCAACGACCTATTTATCAAACAATTTTATGGGATATACGTTTTCCACGAGTGCTGATGGGGTTTTTAGCTGGCTTTGCTTTGGCAGCGGCTGGCGCACTGATGCAAAATGTTACTCGTAACCCATTAGCCGACCCTTATCTCTTTGGTATTGTTGCTGGCGCTGGCTTAGGCGCTACTTTATCAGGGCTACTCCCACAACACTTACAAGCCATTTCATTACCGTTAGCGGCATTTATCGGCGCATTATTTGCTGTATCAATCGTTGTGGTTGTTTTGATGGGTAATAATTGGCGACGAGTTGAACATTTACTGCTTGCCGGTGTTGCCGTGTCTTTCTTACTCAGCGCCTTTACCAGTTTTATTTTATATTTTGGAGAAGCCTTTGCAAGTAATCGAGTGATTTTTTGGATGATGGGTTCACTAGCTCGCGCTGATTACTACGCCTTATCTTGGGTGATTCCGGTTATTTGTATTTGTTTAATATTAGCTTTGGTTTTTGCTAGACAATTAGATGCATTGTTATTAAGTGACGAAAGCGCAAGAACGCTTGGGGTTAATGTTGATAAATTGCGGTTATTAGCGCTAATTGTATGTGCCGCAATGACGGCCGTGATTGTCTCTTACTGTGGTGGTATTGGATTTGTTGGTTTGATGATCCCACATATTGTTCGACCTTTTTTTGGCTTAACTACCGCAAAACTATTATTAAGCTCTGGGTTAGTCGGCGGCTGCTTTTTAATTTGGGTGGATGTGGTTGCACGAACCATAGTGCCAGGACAAGAGATCCCTATTGGAGTGATAACTTCTGTGATTGGCAGCCTGTTCTTTCTATTTATTATGCGAAAGGTATAGCCGTGTTTTCAATAAAGCCATTTAATACCGATAAATCAGCGGCAATACAACAGGTTATTGATAGCAAAACTAAGCCATTAGGAGCCCTTGGCCAACTTGAAAGTTTGGCGAAACAGCTCATGTTAATTCAAAGCCAAAATTGTGAACTTGCTACAAAGACTCTGATTATCTCGCAACCTACCATGTTGGTTTTTGCTGCTGATCACGGTATGGCTGAACATGGTATCAGTATCGCGCCAAGTGAAGTGACACGTCAAATGGTGTTGAATTTTTTACATGGTGGTGCTGCTATCAATTGTTTTTGTCGCAGTAACAATATTGCGATGAAAGTCATTGATGCTGGTATCAACACCCCTTTAACCTCGGCAGAAAAATCTATAAGTGAACACTTTATTGAGCAGCGCTTAGGGGCTGGCATCAATGATACTTCTACCACGAGAGCTATGACAAGTTCTCAGGTTCAGCAAGGGTTGTTATACGGTAAAAAAATTACCACAGATATTATTAACCAAGGTTGTAATATTTTATTGCTTGGTGAAATGGGCATTGGCAATACGAGTGCGGCATCAGCCATTTTAAGCGCTTATTCTCAACAAGATTGTGAGCAATGTGTTGGCAAGGGTACAGGTATAAATTCGCAACAATTCTCAATTAAAAAACACTTAGTAGCGCAAGCTGTATCAAGGTTAGATCCCGAGAAAATATTCACAGACCCTTATTATCTATTAAAAGAATTAGCGGGCTTTGAAATGGTGCAAATGGTTGGCGCCATTCTCGCAGCCGCAGAACAAGGTATTGCCGTATTAATTGATGGCTTTATTGTCACCAGCGCCGCTTTAATGGCTGAAAAGATCAATCCTAATGTCCGCGATTATTTAATCTTTGCGCATCAATCAAATGAACATGCCCATCAACTCATGTTAACTATGCTTGAAGCAAAACCGTTATTGAATCTAGATCTTCGTTTAGGAGAGGGCACCGGCGCTGCGTTGGCTTTACCTTTATTAAAAGCGGCGGCTAGTTTTTATAACGAGATGGCGAGTTTTGAAAGTGCTGGGGTCACGGTTTAATGCAGGCCTTTTTGTCAAAAAGATATTTGGTTAAAATCCGCTATCAATGGCAGTTGTTTTGTCTTGCTCTGATGTTTTTTAGCCAGCTCCCTGTATCTAAGTCGTTACCTTATTCTGAAAAACGAATGAACCGTGCCAATCGATATTTCTCATTAGTGGGGATTGTTATTGGTTTACTCGTTTGCTTGAGCTATTCCCTTTTTGATCACTTTTTTTCGACTCATCTCGTGATTATATTGACCATGATCACCAGTGTTTATATTACAGGTGCTTTTCATGAAGATGGTTTAGCTGATATGGCCGATGGTATGGGGGGAGGCTACAGTGCTGAGAAGCGTTTAACTATTATGAAAGACAGCCGTATCGGCACTTATGGAACAGTCACGTTAGTTTTATCTTTATTACTAAAATTTCAGTTACTAGTAGAACTTGAGCAGCATTCAATCTTAATGATTTCGGTAGTTTTTGCCTATGCTATGTCTCGAGCTTTTGCGGCAAGCTTAATTTTTGATACCCCTTATGTGGCGGAAGATGACAGCAGCAAAAGTAAACCGATTGCTTGCCAACAATCAGGTATTGATCTCATGATTTTACTCGCAGTAGCCTTTTTACCGGCATTGCTGTTTCCTTGGCTTTTTGTCGGTTTCTGGTCATTACTTCTCACGATTATCGTTATTTTATTACTTTTACGCTTAGCTTTTAGGTATTGGCTAATCAGTAAAATCGCTGGTTATACCGGCGATTGTTTAGGGGCAGCACAACAAGTAAGCGAGCTGATTATTTACTTAGTCTTGATACATCACATCTCAAACACAGGTGTCTTCTAATGTTGCATTTAGTATTAGGGGGCGCGCGTTCTGGAAAGTCGTCTTTTAGCGAACAATGGATACAAGCACAAAGAGGGAAGGAGCAACAGCTTCCTATCTACGTGGCTACCGCACAAGCGTTAGATGAAGAAATGCAACAACGAATTATTCATCATCAACAGCAGCGTATTGCCTTTGAATGGCAGTTGATTGAGTGTCCTTTGCACTTAACTGATTTATTGGTGGAGTTAGATAATAAGCAATTAGCATTAAGCGATGAACCTAGGTTTGTGCTAGTGGACTGCCTGACATTATGGTTGTCGAATCATTTAATGGTGGCGCTTGAACAAAGCCAAGATGACAACCCAATAACTGATTATTTAACCAATAAAATCACAGAGTTAATCGATGTATTAACTGAACATTCAGCGACAATCATGCTAGTTGCTAACGAAGTTGGATTAGGGGTTGTGCCATTGGGAAAACCGTCGCGTTTATTTGTCGATCACGCAGGCTGGCTGAATCAGCAATTAGCAAAAGTTGCTGAGCAAGTTACCTTAGTAACAGCAGGCATTCCGTTGACCTTAAAGTCATCTAAAAACGCAAAGGTGAACTATAGTGGCTAATATTTATTTACTTCGACATGGAAAGGTCAGTGGAGCAGCCGCTTTATACGGTAAAACAGATGTTGCCGTGCTTCCTGAGATAAATGAGCAAATTGCCGAAGAGTTTATCGCGCAGCACCTTAATATTGACGCGGTGATCACCTCGCCATTAGTACGCTGTTCAAGCCTAGCTATGCTTATCGGCGAAAAATTACAACGATCAGTTTCAATAGAAGCGCAATTAAAAGAGATGGATTTTGGTCTTTATGACGGCATTGCTTTTGATCAACTCCATCTAGATAAAGATATTTGGCATCAACTTGAGCGGTTTTGGCAAAACCCTGTTCAGCACCCTTTGCCCAACGCAGAACTGCTCACCGGCTTTTCTTATCGAGTGAAAAACGCATGGCAAGCCATTATTGATGATATTAATAAGCTGCCAGTGGTGGGTGAAAAATCGGCGAAAAATATCTTGTTAGTTTGTCATGGCGGCATTATTCGCATGATTTTAGCGCACTTATTAAATATCGATTTCAGAAATCCACTTTGGTACACCAATTTATCTATCGCCAATGCGAGTTTAACGTCAATTGAAATCAACCAGCAGCCAAGAGTAAAACAGATCGCCAAACCGTTATTACCGGAAGAGAACGATTTGAAATCATGTGATAAACACGCCGTTTCAAGCCGTAAATTCCCCTCTAACTTATTGGCAAAGTCACAATCTGAGTATTTACGGGAGCTCAACTAATGGCCTCACGAACCTTAATGATACAAGGCACAACCAGCGATGCGGGAAAAACCACGTTAGTGGCGGCTTTGTGTCGGATTTATGCCAAACAAGGTATGAAGGTTGCGCCTTTTAAACCACAAAATATGGCGTTAAATAGTGCGGTAACGGCATGTGGTGGAGAAATTGGCAGAGCCCAAGCGGTACAAGCGCAAGCGGCCAAGGTTGAGCTGTCAGTTGATTTTAATCCAATATTATTAAAGCCCCAATCAGATAAAAATGCCCAAGTGATTATTCATGGTCAGGTATTTTCAAGTATGGATGCTCAGGATTATCACGACTATAAAACAATAGCGAAAAATGCGGTATTTGAATCCCATCAGCGGTTAGCACAAAACTTTCAACGAGTTATTGTTGAAGGGGCAGGCAGTCCAGCCGAAATTAATTTACGTGCGGGTGATATTGCTAACATGGGGTTTGCTGAACAAGCCGATTGTCCTGTGATCATTATTGCCGATATTGATAAAGGTGGGGTTTTTGCTCACCTAGTTGGCACGTTGGATTTGTTATCAAAAACAGAGCAAGCTCGAGTTGTTGGCTTCGTCATTAATCGCTTTCGTGGCGACATTAAATTACTTGAATCAGGATTAACTTGGCTTGAAGAAAGAACTCAAAAGCCTGTCTTAGGGGTAATACCTTATATTCATGGTTTACATATTGCAGCCGAAGACGCGGTTTCTGAACAACAACAAGTCGGCCAAGCAAAACTTAAAGTCATTGTCCCGGTAACGCCTCGCATGAGTAACCATAATGACTTTGATGCGTTACGCATTCATAACGAAATAGATTTTCAATTTATTTACGCGTCAGAATTAAAGTCAACGGCTCTGCCTCCTGCTGATTTGATTATTTTAGCGGGCAGTAAAAACAGTCGCGCTGATTTAGCTTTTTTAAAGCAACAAGGTTGGGATCAACAAATTGAAAAACACTTACGTTACGGGGGAAAGGTCTTTGGTATTTGTGGTGGTTATCAGATGTTAGGGCAAACCATTATCGACCCTTTTGGTATTGAAGGCGAAGTAGGGGAAACATCAGGACTAAATCTTTTACCGATGAGTACATCGTTATCAGCAGATAAAACCCTGAAAAATCAGCAAGGGACATTATCTTTAGCCGGAAACAATATTACTGTGCAAGGTTATGAAATTCACCTTGGCCAAAGCCAACACTTTTCAGCATTGACACCTTTATTGTCGATAAATAATCAAAGTCACGGCGCAATCAGTGATGACGAACAAGTGGCGGGTTGTTATTTACATGGCGTATTTGATCAAGCCGATGCCATAGACACCTTAGCTCTTTGGTGTGGTGCAAGTTTACAGAACAGTCAAGATTTAGAAGAAATTCAAGAACAAGCGATAGAAAAATTAGCCAACGTTTGTCAAACCCATATGGATATCGAAAAGCTAGAACACATTTTACAACAGTGGAGAAATTCATGAACGAACAAGATAAAAAAGAAAAACATCAACAGCGCCAACAAAAACTTAAAGAGAAAGTTGATGAGCGTATTGCCGCTGCAACCGACGATAAGGGCTTGTTATTGGTGATCACCGGCAATGGTAAAGGAAAATCTACAGCAGGTTTTGGGGTAGTGACACGTTCTGTCGGACATGGATTAAACGCCGCTGTTTGTCAGTTTATTAAAGGCACATGGGATTGCGGAGAGCGAAATTTATTGGAAAGTCATGGGGTACCTTTCTATGTGATGAATACCGGCTTTACATGGGAAACTCAGAATAAAGAACAAGATATTGCCGCGGCAGAAAAAATTTGGCAAGCAGCTAAAAAATTACTGAAAGACCCTAGCATTAATACCATTTTATTAGATGAATTGACCTATATGCTGAGTTATAAATACCTAGATTTAGATGAAGTGCTTGATGCTATAAGTAATCGTCCTGAAGGACAACATGTGGTTGTTACCGGCCGAGCAGCGCATCGTAAGTTGGTGGAAATGGCTGACACGGTTTCAGAAGTACAATCGATAAAACATGCTTTTGAAAACGGTATTAAAGTACAAAAAGGCATCGACTGGTAGTTCAAGTTATTTAAGAAACACTAAGATATTTACCAATGAAGTTATAGAGAGTTCAAGATGAAAATCAATACAATAATTGCTGTATTCCTTTCCCTAGTTAGTGTTAATTGTTTTGGAAATGAAAGTGTAAAACAGCAGGTTAACGCGGCTAAACGAATCATCGCATTAGCGCCACATATTGTAGAAAACTTGTATGCCATTGGTGCAGGGGATCTTATCGTTGGTACAACCGAACATGCTGATTACCCTGAGCAGGCTAATAGTATCCCTAGAATAGGTAATTATGCCAAGTTGAATATTGAGCAAGTACTCGCGGTGGATCCTGACTTAATTATTGCTTGGAAAAGTAACCCAAGTGATGACTTAGTACGTTTACAAAAACTAGGCTTGAACATAGTGTATTCTCAACCTGAAACCTTGGAGTCTGTTGCACAAGAATTACGTTATTTTGGCGAGTTAACTGGTAATCAGGCATTAGGTGAACAAAAAGCAAAAGAGTTTTTGCAGCAATTAACTAATATTGCTGATCATTATAAGGATAAAGCGGCAATCAGTGTTTTTTATGAGTTATGGCCCAGGCCACTGACCACAGTAGCCAAGAATGCTTGGCCACAGCAACAATTAAGCGTTTGTCGAGCCAGCAATCCGTTTTTTGATAGTGAAACCGATTATCCGCAAATTAATGTAGAAAACGTAGTGTTAAAAGCGCCGCAAATCATTATTCAGCCCAGCTCTTACGGGGTAAGTTCGCCAGATAAGGTGAATTGGCAACAATGGCCAGCAATACCAGCTGTTAAGAACAACGCTTTTTTACATCCTGATGCTGATCAATTACATCGTATGACCTTACGTTCATTAGATGAATTATCATTACTTTGTCAGCAAATAGATCAATTTAGACAGTAAGTTTAATAAGAAAACCAACGTACTATTTTCTTAATAAGTAAATAGTGAAATTACGAATTTAAGTGTTTAGCGAAAAACTGAACATTTTGGGAAACAAGTGAAAAACTTGTACTGCCCCCGCAACGGTAATTCAACCTTGGGTTGATAAGTCCGGAGACCGACTTAAATTCATCATTTTGTTTAACTGATGCGGGTGGCATTGGTGGCGAGGAGATTATGAAAAAAACACTTTTAGCGTCGTCGATTATCGCGACATGTACCTTTAACGCCTACTCTGTTTTGGCAGATGAACTTATTTCAGATGATGTTCAAACTGACGAACAAATGTTAGTGACGGCAAATCGTTCTCAACAAGATAGTTTTTTAGCCTTATCGGCGAATGAAATTATTACCCGTGAAGCGATTGAACAATTGCAAGTAACAAGCGTTAGTGACATTTTGAAAACAGTTGCAGGTATACATGTAGCAAATCAAGGTGGCGCGGGGCAAATTAGCTCTGTTTATACTCGAGGAACCAATAGCAATCATACTTTGGTCATTATGGATGGAGTAAGAGTTGGCTCAGCGACATTAGGTTCGGTAAATTTATCGGCTATTTCAGCGCAACAAATTGAGCGAATTGAGATCGTCAAAGGTCCACGTGCGGCATTATGGGGTTCTGATGCTATTGGTGGTGTAATCCAAATTTTTACCAAGCAACATAGTCAAGGTGAAGGGAGTGTTAGTTTTGGATTAGGCAGTAATGGCTTAATGCAAGGAGCGGCTTCTATTGGTTTTGGTAATGAAACCCATGAGTATACTTTGAACGTATCATCTGAAAAAGCGGATGGTTTTAATGCTTATTTGTCTGATCCTGATAATCCGTATGATATCAATGAGCCTGATGACGACGGTTATAAGCGTCAATCGGTTTCCGTGATAGGAAATAGCCAATTCACTGATACAATATCGATGAAATTAGTTGGCCGTTTTGAAGAAAGTAACAGTGATTACGATGCATCTTATCCTGATTCGCCGTGTTGGGACGATTATACCAAAGTGTGCCCTAGTTTTTATGCCAATCAACAAACCGCTGAAAATTATCATGTGAAAGTGGCAGGGCTTTATCAAACTGATAAATTGTCGTTCGAAGCGTCTATTGCGACAAACCAAGATCAAGGTGCAACCTACGGCAACGGTATATTAAAAGGCGATGCTGATGAAATAAAAACACAACGTGAGCAATTTTCATTAGTGGGTAATTATCAGTTATCGGAGCAAACGGGTTTTTCATTCGGTACCGATTGGTATCAAGAATCGGTTTCAACCAATACGGATAAAGTTTCGTGGCAACCAGGCTTTCAGGCTTGGGAGCTTGATAAACGTGCCGTTAGTGCTGTTTTTCTACAAGCGAGACATCAAGCGAATCAGTTTATTTTTGAAGTAGCGGGTCGTTATGATGATATTGAAAACATTGGCAATGAATCAAACTATAACGCTTCAATAGGTTATCAGTTACCTAAAAACTGGTTAATTAGCATTAATAGCGGAACTGGTTTTAAAGCTCCTACTTTTAATGACTTATATTGGCCAGGATCCGGTAATCCTGATTTACGTCCTGAGAGCTCTACCACCAATGAAGTGTTATTAAGAAAACATGCTGAAAACTCGTTAATTGAAATTAGCATTTACGATACTGAAGTTGAAGATTTAATCGCTTGGAATCCAAATGAATTTGGTCAATGGCAACCGGCTAATATCAACGAAGCTGATATGCAAGGTATTGATATTAATTATTCTGGTAACTATCAAAACTTTGATTATCAACTAGCCTTTACTTTTGTCGAAACGGAAGATAAATCAACAGGTAAAGCACTGCTAAGACGTCCTAAATTTAACACTAACATTGTTGTGAATTACCATTGGCAAGAGTGGTTATTTGGCACTATCGTTAGCTATCGTGATGAAGCAAAAGATAGCGGTAATGTTGATTTAGATGATTACTGGATAGTGGATTTTACCACTAGTTATCAAGTGAACGACGCTTTAAAGTTAGCAGGTAAAGTTTCTAATGCTTTCAATAAAAGCTATCAATCGGCATTAAATTATCAAGCGGATGACACGCAATACCATGTTAGTGTTTCGTATGCTTTTTAATCTCAATTAGCCAAAGAATCGTTGATTGCTAGCAGGTCAATATCTTAAGGGGAAACCGCTTATTTACATGAATAAGCGGTTTTTTATTATATTAAAACGATACTTTTTTGGGTGAATAAACGTATGATATTTCAACCAATAACTGATATTATTTATCTAGAAAATAGGATTGTTTTTATTTCTGAATGGCCGCTCGATAGTTTAAATAGCGCCCTCCTTTTCTGATAGTTAAAGCGTAATTTTAATCGTCATTTTTTGAATGTTATTTACTCAAATTACGAATAATGATTAAATAGACAGGAGTGTGCTTCAAGGATGTTAAATTGTTGAAATTTATTTATATATTTAAATTTGTAATCATTACAATTTTATTTGCTTTTATGGCGAATGGTTCCGCGAATGAACAAGGCCAATTTGACATTAAGTCAATCAGCACGGCAAACCTTGCTACATTAGATGATCAGATATTTATTAATCCTTGGTTATCCCTACAAGCACTTTCACAACTGGCTCCAGAATATCCTAGCATGACACAAGAAGCTAAAATATGGTGGTTGCTTCGCAAAGCTCAGTGTGAAAACTTATTATATTTTTACCAAGATCTTGACCAAACCTTGGCTCAAATAGCACCGTTAATTAACAACCAAACAAATGTTGAACAACAAGCTCGATATCATTATTTTGAAGGACTTTCTCTGCAGCGAAAAGGCGGCTATCACAAGTCGCGAGAATTTTATCGACGCAGTATGGACTTTGCGAAACAAGGAAACTTCAGCCACCTCTATATTAAAGCAAAAAAAGAGTTAGCTTATACCTATAGCTTGGCTGAATTATTTGAAATATCGTTAAAAGATATGCAAGAAGCGTATGTAGAAGCCTATGCGTTAAATGATCGCTTTTTAGTGGCAATCATCAACGAAACTTACGGGGCTATTTATGGCTATATGCTTGAACATGAAAAATCAATCGAGTATTACCAAAAAGCACTAGATAGCTATGAAAGCTTAAATTATAAAGCACATGCGTCAGAGGCAATCTACGGTATCGCTAGTACTTATCGTTATTGGCAAAAATATGATCTTGCTATCGAGTACTTTAAGCGGTATCAAAAAAATGTTGCTTTTACACCGAATGAAAATATTACTTATTTTGGTGCTTATGGCTTAGGTATGTCTTTAGCTGAAAAAGGTAGCTGCAATGAAGCCTTGCCAATGATAGAGCATGCGCTTAATTTAAATGGCTTAGATGATTATGATGCTGAATTGTATAAACGAAAAGCAAGCTGTTTAATTCAATTAAAGCGTTTTGATGAAGCTGAAATTGCTTTAACAAAAGTTAATGAGTTATTTCAGGCTTTACCTGAGTTAATGGGGACGGCTTGGCAGTTAGAATCGTTAAAAATTGCCGCAAAACTAGAAAGTGAACGAGGTAATTTTGAAAAAGGGTATCAACTGCTCTCACGATATAATGATAAATACACAAAATTGTTAATTAAAAATTCTTCTACTCGCGCGATAACCATTCGTTCAGCAATGGAGTTAGAACGTCAAGGTATTGAAAAGGCACTGATAAATCAACGTTCTAAAGCTGAATTATTAGAAATAAAAAATCGGGAACAATCGAACATCCAACAAAGTTATTTAATTATTTTTTTACTGACTTTATTAATGGTTGTCATTGCTGTAGTGACTTTCCAATATCGTAACAATCGTAAAATGGCAGAGTTATCAATCACAGATCCTTTGTCAGGCCTTTATAACCGTCGTTATATTTTTCAATATCTTGATAAATTAATTGCGGCAACAACGATACCTAAGGGCCATTTATCGATCTTAGTTATCGATATTGATGATTTTAAAAAAATCAATGACACTTATGGTCATCCTATCGGCGATCGGGTCATCGAAGTGGTATCAACGCTCGCAAAAAATGCCTTGAGAACGGAAGATGTTATGGGCCGAATTGGTGGTGAAGAATTCCTTTGTGTATTACCAAGAGCTGATACAGACATCGCTGAAAAAATTGCACAACGGATGAAAAACGAAATTAGCGCCTACAAATTTGATGCAAAAGATGACAAATCTTTTTCCGTCACTATCAGTGTCGGTATCTCATGCTACAATGAAGAGGTAAGCGATTCGAAGGCTTTATACGGGCTAGCAGATCAAGCACTTTACCAAGCAAAAGAAACAGGTAAAAATCGTGTGAATGTTTTTTAAATTTAGCCCTCAATGTAATAAAGTTTAATGAACTTATCTCTGTTATTAACCACTGAATTTACCCAACTCTCAAAAGAGATCATCGCGGTATTACAAAATTATCTTACTTCTTTACATTACACCCCGCTAATTCACTTCGAATTAGAGGGGTGTTATCAAATCAATGAGCAAGTAAAAAATCAGACAATTAATTTTTCATTGATTAACCAATCGCTTAAACAATTAAAGATTGATGGTGAAGTAATACCTGAATATTGGCAAAAACAATGGGAATATGTATCTTTATTCAACGGTCAACTACCACTAAAAGAAGCGGAAAATTTAGCGTTAGCTTTGTATCATATCCCCAAACTGTTTGCTCAGCAGGGTATTGAAAAAACCTTAATTAAGCCTGTTGTTTGGGCAGGTGATAAAGGAAAAGTAGCCCTAGGTTGTGACAATGTGTTTAGTGGTGAAACGCGCGATGTACATATCCCTAATGCTATCCAAATGAATGTAAGTGTTAAGAATTCACGTGGTGAAAATATCGTGGCTGAGCGCTATTTTGGTGAATATTTGCAACAATGTTTTTTAAAAACAAGTTTAGGTTGTTGCTTGTTATATTTGCCTGAAGAAGAAGCATTTGAACGCTTTGCTTTAAAAACTAAATATGGTTTGTCGGCAGAATTATGTTCACCAACAGATATTTCAGGTGGTCACCAAGGAAGTATCGCTTTGTACAAAGAGTTGGGTAAACATAATCAAGCGATGGGAGAGCAGCCCTTATTGTATGATCAACATAATAAGGTTTTAGTCAGTGAAAGTTTTTGGCAAAAAACCGCCAGAATAGAACATAGGTTAGGCGCTTCAAGTATGTATTATAATCCTTATTTAAATGTCATATACGGCTTATTAAATGTAATTGATGCGATAGAGGCTTTTGTTGATCATCAGTGCCAAGACAACCTGAATGATAGAAAAATGCCACAATCATTACCGCTATCTTTATATAGCCATGAAAAATCTGAAGGTGCTATTGAGCTTTTTGAAAAAGATAACTGGTTTGCTAAAAGCATTAATCGCATTGATGAGAAAATGCAGCAACATCCAGTTTATTCGTTAAAAGCTCATCAAGCGAATAACGCTGTAAATATGACTTTTCTCAAGAAAGATGAAAAACTAGGAGATAAATTAAAATCGATGATTTTATCTGCTTATCAAATTCAGTCTTTAATTATTAAATAGTTCGATAAAAATTTATGAATAGTACTTTAAAGCAACTAACCACACCTTTATTAATCGGTGAAGACGTCGAGCAAAAAAGGCTAGAATTGAAAAACTATTTTGCCAATACTTGGCAAACTTATGAGTCTTTGTTTGCCTTAATCAATGATGAAAAGGCTTATTACTTAAGACCTGAGCGCTTACGGCATCCATTAATCTTTTATTATGGCCATACGGCTACGTTTTTTATTAACAAGTTGATACTTGGAAAATACCTGTCATCTCGACTGAATGAAAAGTTAGAGGCCGTTTGCGCGGTTGGTGTTGATGAGATGAGCTGGGATGATTTAGATAGCAATCACTACCAATGGCCAACTTTATCTGAAGTAAAAAACTATCGTCAGCAAGTTTTTACTTTAGTCAATCAATTGATTGATAGCATGGAGTTGATATTACCTATCAGTCAAGATTCGCTGGCGTGGGTCATTTTGATGGGCTGTGAGCATGAGCGTATTCATTTGGAAACCTCTTCGGTGATCATGCGTATGTTGCCGTTAAAATATTTATCGAGCACAAGTCATTGGCTTGCATGCAAAGATTCAAGTGAGCCACCAGAAAATGAATTACGTAGGGTGTTAGGGAGAACACTTACATTAGGTAAAGCAGACGATGATTATACGTATGGCTGGGATAATGAATACGGCCAGTTAACCATTGAAGTATCACCGTTTAAAGCCAGTAAATATTTAGTCTCTAATCAAGAGTTTTTACAGTTTGTTGAAGCTGGTGGTTATCAAACAGCTGATCTTTGGAATGAAGAAGGAAAGCAGTGGCTAAGTTATACACAAGCGAAAATGCCCCGATTTTGGCTAAAACGCGGAAATGACTATTGGCAAAGAAATTTACTTGCAGAAATTCCATTACCATTGAATTGGCCTGTCGAAGTTAATTACCTTGAAGCGAATGCGTTTTGTCATTGGAAAGATAAACAGACAAAAGGATTTATTCGCTTGCCAACCGAAGCAGAATGGTATTGTTTAAGAGAGGACATTTCACCAGATAGGGTCGATCGCCATGCACCGTTTAGTAATATAAATTTGGCGCATTATGCCTCTTCTTGTCCTGTTGATAGGTTTGAACATCAAGGCTTTTATGATGTGATTGGGAACGTTTGGCAGTGGACAGAGTCAGCGATCGATGGTTTTGATGGTTTTAAAGTACACCCATTATATGATGATTTTTCAACGCCAACCTTCGATGGTCAGCATAATTTAATTAAAGGTGGTTCTTGGATTTCTACGGGAAACGAAACCATTAAATCATCAAGATATGCTTTTCGCCGTCATTTTTTCCAACATGCTGGATTTCGCTATGTGGAAAGTGATCGAGCTAAAACCCCGATAACTCCGGTTAACCCAATAGAAACGGATAAAATTGTTTGTCAGCAATTAGCCAGTCATTATCCTCACTCAACACATCATGAGGCTAACTTTTCCGTTGAACTTGCAAATGTTGTGCAAGCTGTTTGTCGTGAATTTTCTGATTCATTGACTCCGACAAAATTACTTAATCTTGGTTGCTCTGTTGGGAGAGCCGCTTTTGAATTATCCGCCATGTTTGATCACATTGACGCCGTTGACTTCTCTGCTCGATTTATACAATACGGGGTGAAGTTACAAAATAATGAAAATGTGCGTTATCAATCGATTGTTGAAGGAGATATAGTCAATTTTAACGAAGTGGCTTTGGCGCAATACGTGAAAAATTATCGAGGAAATGTCCATTTTTCACAAGGCGACGCGGTGAACTTAAAACCGATTTTTCAAGGTTATGACGTGGTATTATTACAGCAAGTCTTAGAGCAAAGTTATGATCCCAAAGCGGTATTAGAAAATATTGCCCACCGTCTTAATAAAGGTGCTTTATTGATTGTTGCGACTAATAATACCTTTAATGAACAAGTCACTCAGAAAGACAAATGGTTGGGTGGGGTTAAAATAAATGGCGAAAATGTCACGGTTCTTGATGGTATATCACAAGTATTAATGCCAAATTTTAACTTAGTGACCACAACCAGCCTTCAGCAAACGCTGGCAATTAATGCTCATCAAACTCAACAAAGTTGTATCATGATATCGGTTTGGCAGTTAAAAAATGGTTAGCCATCAACCAACTCAAGATGAGCTACCGGCTCATCTTCAATTTACTCAATCTTTAACATGTCCGATTCACGGCAGTTTAAGTGATTCAACTGCACATAGCTTAACATTAGGTCAGCTTGTGGAAATGTCAGGGCAGGGGCTTGAGAAAATCAATGCGCTTAAACTTGGTTATGCTTCTTTAAAAGGTCGTGTTTCATTACGTACTGCCATTGTTAACTTTCATCATCAATTGAACCATCATCAAAGCCAGTTAAATGAAGATAATGTCTTGACCTTTTGTGGCGCACAAGAGGCTTTGTCGGCAATATATCAGAGTTTACTACAGCCAGGAGATGAAGTTATTGTTGTAACGCCAAATTACCCATCTTTGACTCAAATGGCAGAAAAACTAGGGTGTAAGGTAAAAACCATTGAATTGTCATCGTTGCAAAAATGGCAATTTACAATTGAAGATATAAAAACACAAATCAGTGCAAAAACTCAACTGATTGTCCTTAACTCACCTCACAACCCAACGGGAAGTATTATTGACAGTTCACTTGCCGAACAACTATTAACCCTTGCTAAAGCATATGATTGTTACTTAATTGCTGATGATGTTTCTCAAGCAAGTAACTATAACAACTTGGCTTTATCACATCGGTATTTAGATTATGACAAAGCACTGGTCGTGTCTGTTATGTCGAAAAGTTTTGGCTTAGCGGGAATTCGAATTGGTTGGGTGATCAGTAACAATGAAGCCGTTTTAGAACAACTATTAGTGGCAAAGAGTTTGAGTTCAATTTGTTGCTCTGCCATTGATGAAGAGTTAGCGGAAATCGCCTTTGAACAAAGTGCGAAAATTATCAGGGGTAATAATCAATTGATTCAAGTCAATATTGAGCACTTCAATACCTTTGTTCAGACACATTCTGACATATTTCAATGGCATCCACCTCAAGCCGGGTTGCTTAGTTTAGTTGAAGTCATGACTAAACAACCCATAGAGCTGTGGGCTAGACGTTTAGCTGAACACACAGGGATTTTAGCGTTACCGGCAACAATGTTTGGTCAAAAAGGCCAGTATTTTAGATTAGGGTTAGGAAAAAATAATTTTAAAAACTTATTAACAAAACTTGATAACTATTTAAGATGATAAAAAATACCTCATTTCCCTTTCGCATTAAACCTTTACTACCTATTCCTTCGTAGGTTTGCTTACTTTATACTAATCAGTTAGTTATGCTTTTTGTTTAAAATACACACTTTTAAAATATTTTGTTACATATACAGATAAACTATTTCATCATTTCAAGCGACAATACCTTTAGTTACCTCACCATTAAAAACTATAAAAAGTGAACATAACCATGTCGTTACCTATTCAATTAAAAAATATTATACCTTCGTACTACCTAAAGAAGTCTATATTCGTATTTACACTAATGATGTTATTCAACACTCATTATGCTTTTTCTCAACAAATACAATGTAATAGCCAAGTTTTGGCGGAAATAAATCAATCTATTACAGTGGATGGTGTTTTAGATGAGCCGTCGTGGAAACAGGCGACAAAAATGCTGTTAGCGTATGAAAACAATCCTGGTGAAGGGACGCCAGCTCCAGTAAAAACCGAGGTGTATTTTTATCAAGATGGCACATACCTGAATGTGGCTTTCAAAGCGTATGATCCAAATCCAGAGCTTATCCGTGCTTCATTACGAGACCGTGATGCATTATGGGCGGATGACAATGTTGGAATTATCATTGACACCTTTAATGACGAACGTGGGGCGTATGAGTTTTTCGTCAATCCGTTGGGTGCACAAGCCGATATGAAAATGGATGATACCGACGGTTGGAATGAAGATGATTCCTGGGATGCCATATGGGATAGCGCAGGAAAAATAACAGACTTTGGCTACGTTGTTGAAATGAGTATTCCATTTAGCTCATTACGTTTTGCGGAAACACAAGAAGAGAAAGTATGGAATGTTGCCGGTTGGCGAAATTACCCGCGAGATGTTCGCATTCAAATGGCCACGTATAAACGTGATAGAAATATAAAATGTAATTTGTGTCAATTTCAACAACTTGTTGGATTACAGAATATTAAAGCGGGCAATAACTTCCAGTTAACTCCTACCCTGACGCTTTCCAAGCAAGATGAAAAGCCTGAGGTTCCCGGTGATTGGCAGTCGGGGAGTGTTGATGTAGAGCCTGGCTTGGACATTCGTTGGGGGATCACCCAAGACATTGTTTTAAATGCCACGATCAACCCAGACTTTTCGCAGGTTGAAGCTGATGCTGGACAATTAGATGTTAATAATACTTATTCGTTATTTTTTCCTGAAAAACGGCCTTTCTTTTTAGATGGAGCCTCATATTTTGATACCGCTAATTTTAATTTTGTCCATACTCGCAACATTGCTGAACCTGATGTTGGGGCTAAAGTGACAGGTAAAACTAATGATCATAGTTATGGTGTGATGTTAGCAAATGATAACAATACATCCTTTCTAATGCCTGGTAATCAAGGATCTGACATTGCAACCTTAGATGAAAAATCAGAAGTCGCTATTGCGCGTTATAAAATGGATGTGGGCGAAAGAAATAATATTGGGGTCTTGATGACGCATCGGCAAGCGAGTCACTATAACAATACATTATTATCCGTTGATGGCAGCTATTGGATAAGTCAACGAGATAACATTAGTTACCAAGTTGCGCGTTCAGAAACCGATAATCCTGAGTTGGTGGTTGAAGAGTTTGACGTGAATAAAGAACAAAGTGATCAAGCGTTAAGCATAAATTACTCACATAGTACTCGCGATTATAATTTAAGAGCGAATTACAGCAATATTGGTGAAGATTTTCGAGCAGATTTAGGTTTTGAATCTCGTTCGAACATCGAACGTGTTGTCCTTGGCGGTAACCGTTATTATTATGGCGACGAAGAGGATATGTTTACGCGTTGGGGCTATTTTGGTGATTGGGATAAAACCTATGATCAAGATGGAAATATGCTGGAAGAAGAGTACGAGATCCATGGCAACTTACAAGGCAAGAAACAATTCTATTCAAACTTCGGTATTGTTCATCGCAAGCGACTATATGACGGTGAAATGTTTGATGAAACTCAATTTATGCAGTTTGCCAGATTTAGGCCAAGAAGAAATATTGAGTTAGGTACTTTTTATCGCTTTGGTAAACAAATTGATTTTGCTAATACTCGTTTAGGTGACGTCATTGATGTTGATCCTTATATAGAATGGGATGTAAATGAGCATGTTAAAATAGATCTAAATTATAGTTATAGCCAATTAGATGTGAACGATGACCGTATTTATACGGCGCATCAATCAGACTTGCGAATCGGTTATCAATTCGATATGCGGAGCATCTTAAAGTTTGTTGTGCAATATACTGATATTGAAAGAAATCCTGATCTATATATTTACGATGATATTGAAGATAGACCCGATAGAAATAGTCGCTACTTCTCTAGCCAACTTGTTTATTCTTATAAAATTAATCCGCAAACATTATTTTTTATCGGTTATTCGGATGGCGGCTACCAAGATGATAACTTAGATAGCTTAGAACGAGATCAGCGTACCATTTTTACTAAATTTAGTTATGCGTGGCAGTTGTAACTTTATACATAGTCTGTTGTATCATTACACATAAAACCACATCATAAAATAATGACAGGCGGCACCTGCTAATACAAACAGGTGCCAAATGGCATGGTTAAAAGGAATTTTATGATTAACGTAAAAGATCACGCCAAAGGCGTAAAACCCACCACCTAAACAAAGTAGTATTAAGCCATTAATATCAATAGCATTCGCTAGTTGTTGTAAACAAAATACCGAAACAAAGCCAAGTCCAAGGTAACTCGCTACAGAGAGCGCTTTATTGTGATTTTTACAACATATTTTATAAGTAATTCCTGCAAACGCTAACAGCCATATCAGGGTGAGCATAATAAAACCTAGTCGATTACTCAGTGTGATCAACATCAATGGAGTATAAGTGCCGGCAATTAATAAATAAATTGCGCAGTGATCTAATAACTTAAAGAAACGTTTGGCTTTTGGCGTAACCATCGCATGATAAAGCGTGGAAGCTAAGAAAAGAATGACTAAACTTGTTCCATAAATAGCAAAGCTTGCAGCTCGCAAAAAATCTTGCTGTTGCATGGCGTAAAAGACTAGTAAGGTTAATCCGGCAACACTTAACAGTGCACCAATGCCGTGACTAACCGCATTCGCTATTTCTTCAGCAAGGCTGTATTGGGGAGTTAATTGCATTGAGTTATTTCAGCTTACACATGTTAGCTGAAATGATAGCAGAGTATCACTGAGATAAAAAGAGGTTAGACCAGATTGAAAAAAAGAGCCTTTAAGGCTCTTTTAATAATTTATGACGAAAAATTAACGCTGATTAAAGTGCGAGTTCAATAACCATTTCTTTTAATTCTTCTTTCGAAATCGAATTATCATGATTAGTATCAAATCGTTTGAAGATTGACTCACACATCCGAATGCCTTTGTCTTGAAGTAAACAATCAATCAATTCAACAAATTCACTGCGGTTAATGACGCCGTCTTTATCTACATCAAACACTTCAAAAAGCTCATCTACCCACTGATTAAGTTCCATCAAGAATCCTTAAATTAAAATACATCTTACCTATGACTTTATCGCTATTTGAAGGCGTTGTGAATGTTTAATTCTCTTTTTTGGTATTTATCGAATTATTTCTAATCGATTGTTCTTTTATTGATTGTTTAACTAGCAATGTTAGCTAGATAGATTTAAAAAATTAACAGGAAATATTTGAATATCATAACGATTATAAAAATTTTATTTAGTTTTTACCTTAAATACAAAATAAAAAATGGCGGGGTGGCAAAATAAAAAACTTAAACTGTAAACCTATGATTTATATGGATGTTAATGGAATGTTAGTACTTTTTACTAAATAACCATTGAATGATGACTTTTTGTTCAATAAACTATGGATCCAATATATTGTATACAATATGTTGTTAATAAAAATAAGCTGTAGTTAACAGTAATGAACATAACATTTTTCATATAAGGGTTTCACAATGTTTCAAAACAATAAAAGTGGTTTTCAGCCACGTAAGACCATTGCAGCATTAGCTGTAGGTACTGCAATTGCCTTGAGTTCGCCAAGTGTCCTAGCTACCGATGGTAAAGCGTCTATTCATGGTCATATTGAGTCAGTCGCTGGGACAGACTTAAATAATGTCGTAATCACCATAAAGCATGAAGGGAAAGGGATAGTTAGAACGACCACCACAACCGAAAAAGGTGACTTCTCGTTAAAAGGATTACCGATAGGGGATTACACAATTACGGTAACAAAAGACGGCTTCACTACGGTGAGTGAAGAACATGTCAATATTAATGTTGCTGGTTTAGTCTTTGACGCGACGATGGCAGACACCTCAAATATTGAAAGAATCGAAGTATCAGGTGCAAGAATTAGTCAAATTGATACTAGTTCTACGCAAGCCTCACAAGTTATTTCAACGGAAAGATTAAATCTATTACCTGTTGAACTGAACTCTTCAGCCATTGCTATGTTAGCACCAGGTACGGTTGGTGGTGATGCGTCCTTTGGCGGTGTTGCCATTGGTGGCTCTTCAGTCGCTGAAAATGGTTATATGCTCAATGGCTTGAATATTACTGATGTTCGTAAAGGTATGGGAGATATTGAACTGCCATGGCAAGCTATTCAACAAACTGAAGTGATTACTGGTGGTGTCTCGCCAGAATATGGTCGCTTCATTGGCGGTGTCGTGAACTTAGTGTCAAAGTCTGGTGATAACGAGTGGAGCTTTGGTGGAAAAATTGAGATTGAACCTCAATCGTTACGTGAACCTTACCCTTGGATCAATAACGAAGGCAAAATGATCCAAAGTGACACCACCAATTATGATGAAAAAGAGATCAATCTCTGGGCAAGCGGTGCAATCATTGAAGATACATTATTCTTTTATGGTTTATATAACCCACAAAGCGGTGATGGCTCAAGCGATAGTGATACTAACTATATAGAAAATGAGTGGGAGCGAGATATGTGGTTTGCCAAGTTAGATTGGGAAATCAGTGAAAACCACTCTATAAGTGCGATGGCATTTGATAATGGCGCGACGTATCAATCTAATGAATGGCGCAAAGATACCGATGGTAACTTTAATAAAGCAGATAAGCCGGGTGAAACCTTAGGTAAAGATGGTGGCTTAGTTTGGAACGTCCAATATACCGGTTATTTAAGCGATGATTTTACCGTATCGGCAATGTATGGTCATGTTGAAAATGAAACGGGCGTCCCTTCTGGAACACCTGAATTATCCAGAGTGTGGGATAATCGCGATGGTTACTGGGTACCCTTAGGAGATTGGGTTGGCAGTGGTGATAGTTCCACCAAAGATATGCGTAAAGTATATCGAGTCGATTTTGATTATGTGATGGGTGATCACACCTTTCGATTCGGCTTCGACCATGAAACATTGGAAATCTCAGATTACTATGAGCCCCATGGTGATGGTTGGTACGATTATTACCGTGCAGCCGAAGATGGCGCAGCGGGTTTACCAATTTTAGCCGGAGAAGAATATGCTGATCTGCGTATTTGGGGCAAAGAAAGTGAAACGGAAAACCAGTCAAATGCTATTTATTTCACCGACACATGGGAAGTTAATGATCAACTCGTACTTAATTTAGGTGTACGTGCTAGTGAGTTTAGTAATACAACAGGCTCTGGTGATAAATACGTTGATTTAAAAGATCAAATAGCACCACGAGTTGGTTTTACTTATGATCTGATGGGAGACGGCTCCAGTAAACTTTATGGCTCTTACGGTCGTTACTTCCAACCTGTTTCACCAAATACCAATGTTCGTATGGCTTCAGCCGCTTATGATATTCATCATATCTATCGCTTAGAAGGTGTGAATGCTGACGGTACGCCTCAACTGGGTGAAAAATTACGTACCGACATTGTGGCAGACGGTACAGTGCCAGATGCAGATCAACTTTTTAATAACCAAGCTGAGTCTATGTATTCAGACGAAATTGTCATTGGTTATGAGCAACAAATCAATGATGATTGGGCGGCAGGTGTACGTTTAGTTTCTCGTGAATTAAAGCAATCGATTGAAGATATATCGTTCAACTATGGCATGAATCAATGGATCAAAGAAAATTACGCCAACGATCCTAATCTAAACGACTATTTAGTTGGAGGTTGGTTTCCAACATTAACAAATCCTGGCCGTGACGTGACTATGTCGTATGATGTTGATGGCGACGGAACCAAAGAAAGTGTAACAGTTAATGCTGATATGCTCGGTTTTCCTGACTCTAAACGTCAATATTATGCGGCAGAATTCAATGTTTCAGGTTATGTTACCACGGACTTTTTTATTGCTGCATCTTACACCTGGTCTCATAGTTATGGTAATACCGAAGGGCTGGTTCGTTCTGACAATGGTCAAGCGGATCCCGGTTGGACTACTTCATTTGACTACCCTGAGTTAATGGATAATGGCTACGGTAATTTACCTAATGATCGTCGTCATAACATTAAATCTTATGGTATTTATAATGTGACGGAAGACTTTAGCGTCGGTTATAACTTTTGGGCAAAATCCGGTAAACCAAAGAGTGCCTTTGGTGTTCATCCAGAAGACGATGGCTATTGTGTAACCGCTATCTCTGTTGATGGTGTGTGCTATGGACGTGATTGGTATGGAGCTGCATCCTTTTATAATGACGGTGTCGCGACTGCTCGAGGTAGTTTAGGTACCACTGAATGGGTTTACAACTTAGACCTAAACTTAACGTATCGAGTAGATCTTGAAGACGCTGGACTTTTAACGTTTAAGATGAATGTATTTAATGTCTTTAATATGGATGGTATTGAAGGTGTTGATGAACAATCAGAATTTGATAGTGGGACCAATAACCCTCGATTTGGTTATGCCGATGACTTTCAAACACCGCGTTATGTGAAACTATCGCTTCGTTATGATTTTTAAACGACAATAGTTTTACGTTGTAAAAGCCGCTGTTCTCCCACAGCGGCTTTTTGTTTTTAACCTATTGAAAATACTTTAGTTAATTGCCTTTTGAACTTGATGATTAAGCCATTATTACCTGTTAAAAAGAAGATTATTAAGAAAAATAAATAAAAAGTGTAATAAATATATTTTTCTTAAGACTAAGTAAGGGACATTTTAAAAGGAAGGATAAAATGAAAATAAATCGAAAAAGCATTTCCGCATTAACTATAACAATCAAAAGTGTTATCGCATTTGGTTTACTGTCAGTTCACAGTGCGGTTATAGCCAATGAATCGAACTTATCCCTGAAAGATTGCCATCTTGATGGTATTAAACAACAAGTACAATGTGGCAAATTACTTGTCCCTGAAAATTACGATAAACCTAATGGTGAAAAAATCACGATAAATTTTGCCGTTTTACCAGCAATTGATAAAAGCCAAAAGAAAGAACCATTAATGTTTCTTGCTGGCGGTCCTGGTCAAGCAGCTGTCAGCCTTGCAGGTGGGTTATATAAAGCTTTTAATGAAGTAAGAAAATCACGTGCGTTAATTTTAGTTGATCAACGTGGTACGGGTGAATCGCATCCATTACAGTGTGAAGAAAATATCAAGCAAGATGTTTATAGCACTATACCTGAAGAGTTTTCAGCTCAAGATGTTAAAGACTGTTTAGCGACATTTACCGGTGACTTAAGTCAGTATAATTCTGAAAATGCTATTCGAGATTTTGACGCAGTTCGCGCTGCACTGAACCATGAAAAAATTGCTATTTATGGAGGGTCATATGGCACTAGAGCTGGTTTGGTTTATATGCGCTTATTTCCCGAGTCGTTAAGTAGTGTGGTTTTAGATAGTGTAGGCCCAATTGAAGTACCCATTGGATTGTTTGGCAAAAGTGCCGCACGCTCTTTTTCAATGTTATTAGCAAACTGCCAGAAAGAAGCAAGTTGTCAACAAGCCTATCCCAATTTAGCTAGTGAGTTTAATCAAGTACTCGCTACATTAGATGAGAATCCTCTTTCTATCAGTATTCCGCATCCACGTTTAGGTACTCAAACTCCATTAGTTGTTAATAAAAGCAAATTTTTATCTACCATCTTTATGCAGCTCTATAGTATTGAAGGACGCTCTTTAGTGCCGTTGATTATTCATCAAGCTTCATTAGGAAATTTTGCACCATTTGCTGGATTAACGGCAATGAGTGAAGGTGGTATGAATATGTTTGTTGGCTTAACGTTCAATATCGTTTGTAACGAAGATATGCCAAAAGTCACGGAGGACATGATTCTTGCTGATTCTGATAACAATTTTAACGGTAATTTGAGTCATGTTGCATGGCAAACAGCTTGTCCATTGTGGCCTCAATACCGTCCAAGTGACGATTTTTATAATCCTGTAACTGCTGATATTCCAACCTTGATCATTTCAGGCGAACTTGATCCTGTTACCCCACCAAGTAATGGCGAATACTCTCATAAGACACTGCCTAATAGTAGGCATATTATTATGAAAAACAGTAGTCATACCCCCGGTGTTTCAGGCTGTGCAATTAACGTTATTAATGAGTTTTTAAATAAAAAAGATCCAAATGACTTGGATGAATCTTGTTTAGATGAAATACCTGCTGAGTCATTTATGACTGGCTTAAATGGCGGCATATAGGGAGATAATTATGATTGAAGTAAATAATTTACATAAGAGCTTTACCTCGAAAAAAGATACAGTTAAAGCATTAGATGGTCTTTCGTTTCAAGCAAAAGATGGCGAAATTACCGGCATACTAGGGCCAAATGGCGCAGGTAAAACTACTTGTTTACGTACCCTTTACGGTTTGCTTTCGGCTGATGAAGGTTATGCCACTATTGACGGTATTCACGTAACAGAAAATCCATTGGCGGCACGTGCCAAGTTAGGGATCTTTCCCGATAAATTTGGTTTGTATGAACGCTTAACTGCCTATGAGCAAATTGATTATTTCGCGAGTTTACATGGCTTAACAGGACAGGCGAAAAAACAAGCCATTGAGTCTGTTTTGACAGATTTAGATATGCATGAATTAGCCCATCGTAAAACGGCTGGTTTTTCACAAGGTCAACGGATGAAAGTGACTCTAGCGCAAGCGTTAGTGCATCAGCCGCAAAACTTTGTTTTAGATGAACCAACACGTGGTTTGGATGTTATGAGTACTCGAGTATTGAGAAACTACTTAAGTAAATTTAAAGCGAAAGGTCACTGTATCTTATTTTCTTCACATGTTATGCAAGAAGTTGCAGCATTGTGTGATCGGGTGATAATCGTTGCCAATGGTAAATTAGCAGCGCAGGGCACGCCACAAGAATTATGTGAATTAGCAGGTGAAACCCAATTAGAAGAAGCCTTTGTAAAATTGATTGGTTCAGATGAGGGAGTAGCAGCATGATCCAGTTTAAAGCATTACTTTTTAAAGAATTAAAAGAAGCGTTTCGTGATAAGCGTGCCTTGATGGTGGCATTAAGCATGGGGGTTTTACTGCCAATAATGATCATGGTGATGTCAAAAGTGATGATCAAAGAAGCGGTTGATAACCCCGCTATCTATGTGAAATTTACCGGTGAGCAGTATGCGCCCAAGTTAATAAAAGCGTTTAAAGATGCCAATATTTTGTCATTTAAAGATGTGCCAGATGATGAGAAGCGTAATTGGAATGAACGCAATATTGATTTCATCATTCCCGACACTTTTGCTCAAGACATGAAGGAAGGTACACCGATTGAAATTATTCTACGGGCCGAATACGGGGAAAAATCCTTAGCATCGCCAATTCGTAGAATTAAAGATGTGGTGCGTGATTATTCTCGAACGATTGGCTTTAAACGTCTATTAGTGAGGGGCATTGATGTAAAATTATTGCAACCAGTTGATCTTCAAGAACAAGATACTTCATTACCGACCAGTAATGCTGTGATGATTTCATTAATATTAGGCATGTACTTAATGATGGGTGCGTTTATGTCTGGATTATCAATTTCCATCGACTCCAGTGCCGGTGAGCGTGAACGTAATGTCTTAGAAATGTTGTTATGTCAGCCAGTCAGCACGGTAAAAATCGTTTTAGCTAAGTTATTTTGTTCGAGCATTATCGCGGTGATCTCAATATCTTTGATGTTGACGTTAACCTCATTTTCAATGAATTTTGTCGACTTAGCTAAAATAGGCGCAACCTTTAATATAGACTTAATGACAACCTTGACGTTAATCTTGATGTTGATCCCCATTTGCTTTTTAGCATCATCATTACAGTTGTTTTTTGCCTTTCAAGCGAAAACATTTAAAGAGGCGCAATCGACAGTCACTATGTTAATTATGCTGCCAAGTTTTGTGCCGATGGCAATGATGATGATGGATGACAAGCCTGCTTGGACTGAATGGTTGCCAATTTCTGGTCAATCATTATTGATGGAAGACATCTTTAAAGGTTTGCCGGTGGACTGGATGGTACTTTTAGTGACCAGCGCAGCAACTCTTGCTTTAACAGCAGGACTAGTCATCACGTTAGCAAAAAAACTGACTTCTGAAAAAGTAGTCATGTCGTTAAGCTGATTTAACTTAGAAAGGTTTGTAAATTAATTGTTAAATATGAATAACTCGGTAGAATTCATCAGACAACAAGATCGTTTTCAAACGACATTCACTTATGATGCGAGTTATTCATTGAATCAATCTATAAACCAACAAGCTGATAGCGATAAAAGTCAAAGTCAGCAAGTAAAAAACTTCCAAGAAGTATTTGCTGATTGGATGACGGAGCATGAAAAATTGCTTCGTCACATCATTACAGGTTTTGAAGCGAAACCGGCAATTCAAGATGAGCTTTTTCAAGAAATCGCTTTAAACGTTTGGCGGGCATTACCAACGTTTAGATTCGACTCTGCTGTTAAAACATTTATTGCTCGAATTGCCCATAATGTTTTGGCCACGCATGTAGCAAAATCTGTGCGTACGGTAAAAGCGGATAAAGATTTAGCCGCGGTACCTTCAGAGGCTGAACAAGACTTAACTCAACCCACTCCTTTTCAATCACTTGACCAAAAGCAACGTCAACAGCGCTTAGCTCATGCTATTCGTCAATTGAAGCTTGACCAGCAACAAGTGATCACTCTTGCGTTAGAAGGCATGAGTTATCAAGAAATTGCCGAAGTTTTATCTATTACCACTAACCTGGTCGGCGTACGGTTACAGCGGGCTAAAAAAGCGCTAACGCAGTTATTGGAGTCGAAATGAAAGACAATGAATCATCGTTAAATATGGACAAAGACACGCAAGCGCCTATAGCAGAGCAAACTCAAATGACCGTGACAGACGAGGCTCATCACTATGCCGTTGACGATAATAATGCCGTTGATGAAAACAATCCTGATGAAGCGACAATTTTAGATGAACAATGGCAAAGTTTAAGCCAAGACTGGCAGTCGCAACCTGTTGAAAAAACAGATATTCAAGCTTTGTTAAAACAAACGAAACGCCGTACTACTTGGGCAAAAACTTGTTTTGCTTTAAATATCCTCGCTACTGCAGGGTTATTTATTTCATTTTTTTATGGTGTCATAATTGGCGAGTTTGGCACGCCATGGAATCTATATCTAGGTGGTGCCGGACTTATGTCGCTTATTTTTGTGTATTACGAAATGAAAATTCGGGCAAAAACATGGCGCCAAATTAGTGATAGTCCAGATCAAGCCATAGAAAACGCCTTAGCAGGCTGTGAATCTTCAATGAAATATATGTCGTTAACTAAATGGTCTTGTCTTCCTTTTGGTGTTTTAGCCAATTGGTTTGTGTACTCTGTCGGTAAAGAAGGCGACAAACCTATGTTGGGGGCATTGATATTTATTAATGTCTTTATTGCGGTAATGTTTTTAATCACAGAGTTAATTCATCGAAAACGTAAAAAAGAGTTCAAAGAGCTCAATGCAAAGATTTCAAACTTATAACGGAATACTCATAAGAAAGATAAATTAAATTCGGGATAACTATTGATAGCTGTGTTTTATTTGTTGTTCTTTGGTTTTTTATTCGATATATTATCTTCAAGACGAATTAGATTTCGTTATTAAAAACTTTTACCGCATTTTAACCAATACTCACTGGAATAGCTCAGTACAAAATGAGCTAATTCAAGTGGGTTTTTACATGTACAAATGAGCCTCTTTAGGGCAGAATGTGCGGCATTAAAATTGAACTTAACAAGATAGCCTGTTGGTTTAGCTGCTGGCTCATTACTTGAGGATAAAATATGTTTACACGTGATATGAATATTGCTGATTTTGACCCTGAATTATATCAGGCAATGAGTAGTGAAGTGGTGCGTCAAGAAGAACACATTGAGCTAATCGCTTCAGAAAACTACTGTAGCCCACGAGTGTTAGAAGCACAAGGTTCGCAATTAACCAATAAATATGCTGAAGGTTACCCAGGTAAGCGTTATTACGGTGGTTGTGAATATGTGGATGTTGCAGAGCAATTAGCTATCGATCGTGCGAAAGAATTATTTGGTGCTACTTACGCAAACGTTCAACCACATGCTGGTTCACAAGCCAATGCCGCTGTTTTCCAAGCATTAGTTAAGCCGGGCGGTAAAGTGTTAGGCATGAGCCTTGCTCATGGTGGCCATTTAACTCACGGTTCGCATGTTAACTTTTCTGGTAAGTCTTACGAAGCATTTCAATATGGCCTTCACCCAGAAACTGGTGATATCAATTATGAAGAACTTGAAGCATTAGCGCTTGAGCACAAACCAGAAATGATCATCGGCGGTTTCTCTGCATTCTCTGGTGTTGTAGATTGGGCACGTATGCGTGAAATTGCTGATAAAGTTGGCGCTTACTTTTTCGTTGATATGGCTCATGTTGCAGGTTTAATTGCTGCAGGTTTATACCCGAACCCAGTTCCTCATGCTCACGTCGTTACTACCACAACGCATAAAACATTAGCAGGCCCTCGCGGTGGTTTAATTATTTCAGGTTGTGATGATGAAGATGTTTATAAAAAATTAAACAGCGCGGTATTCCCAGGTGGCCAAGGTGGTCCTTTAATGCACATTATCGCGGCTAAAGCGGTAGCATTTAAAGAAGCGTTAGCGCCTGAGTTTAAGGTGTATCAACAAAACGTTTTAGATAACGCTAAAGCTATGGTTGCGGTACTTCAAGAACGTGGCTATAAAGTGGTTTCAAATGGTACAGAAAACCACTTGTTATTGCTTGATTTAATTGATAAAGATATTACGGGTAAAGACGCTGATGCCGCTTTAGGTCGTGCTCATATAACTGTAAATAAAAATTCAGTGCCAAATGATCCTCGTTCACCATTTGTAACTTCTGGTTTACGTTTAGGAACTCCAGCAATTACTCGTCGCGGTTTTGGTCTTGAAGAAACGAAAGCATTAACGGGTTGGATTTGTGATATTTTAGACGATATTAATAACGAAGAAACCATCGTCAAAGTACAAGAAAACGTGAAAGAATTATGCTCACGTTTCCCTGTTTATAAATAGCACGTCGATTGGCGTATTAATTGATAATAAGCTTAATTGCTATTAACGTTTTTATTATCAATGTATTTAGATTAAAATGGCCGCCTTAGCGGCCATTGTTATTTTTGCGCTGTAATAAAATTTTTGGAGCGTTTCATGTATTGCCCATTTTGCTCGGCTACCGATACTAAGGTGATTGATTCTCGACTGGTGTCTGACGGACATCAAATTCGCCGCCGTCGTGAGTGTGTAGCTTGTCAAGAGCGGTTTACAACCTTTGAATCTGCAGAATTAGTGATGCCTCGCATTATTAAACGAGATGGTTCAAGAGAGCCTTTCAATGAAGATAAAATGCGCAGTGGTTTAGTTCGCGCGTTAGAAAAACGACCTGTAAGCGTTGAGCAAGTTGAATTGTCTATCAATAAAGTGAAGTCGCAAATGCGGGCAACAGGCGAACGTGAAATTAGTAGCGAACTGTTAGGCAATATTATTATGGGGCAATTGAAAGACCTCGATAAAGTCGCCTATGTAAGGTTTGCTTCTGTGTATCGCTCATTTGAAGATGTGAAAGAGTTTGGTGAAGAAATTGCCCGACTTGGCAGCGATAAATAATGCGCTAATTTGGCAAACATATTCCATATGAAGAATACATTTACTCCATCAGATCATCAATTTATGGCAAAAGCTATACGATTGGCTGAACGCGGAATTTATACGACATCACCAAATCCGAGAGTTGGTTGTGTGATCGTTAATCATGGTCAAATTGTCGGAGAAGGCTTTCATGAAAAAGCGGGTCAAGGACACGCTGAAGTACATGCGTTAGCAATGGCGGGTACAAATGCACAAGGTGCAACGGCTTATGTGACGTTAGAGCCTTGTTCACATGTTGGTCGAACTCCACCTTGTGCAAACGCTTTGATTGATGCCGGCGTTAGTAAAGTCATTGCCGCTATGGTTGACCCAAATCCTCATGTTTCTGGTCGAGGGCTAGCTTTGCTTGAACAGGCAGGCATTGAAACTTATTCGGGTTTACTTGAACAAGACGCAAAAGCGTTAAATTTAGGTTTTATTAACCGAATGACTTTAGGTTTTCCTTATGTGCGCTGTAAACTTGCCGCAAGTCTTGATGGTAAAACAGCAATGGCGAGTGGTGAGAGTCAATGGATCACGTCCAAATCAGCACGCCAAGATGTACAAAAATTAAGGGCACAAAGTTGTGCCGTAATTACCGGAGCGGACTCTGTTTTAGTTGATAATGCTCGAATGAATGTTCGATGGTCAGAGTTAGGTGATGCGCGGTTACATTACAAAGAGCAAGCAGTTAGACAACCGGTACGCGTGGTCATCGATACGAAAAATCGTTTAACGCCTGATTTAGCTTTTTTCTCAGAGGCCTCGCCAATTTTATTAATCAGAACTAGCATTGAAAATAATCATCAGTGGCCTCATTTTGTAGAAGAAGTGATCTTGCCAAAAGCGTTGAATAACGAGCACGTTGATTTATCCGCCTTGTTAAATACATTAGCAAAAAAAGAGTATAATGAGGTATTAATTGAATCAGGCATGACCTTAGCCGGTGCTTTTATTGAACAAAACTTGGTTGATGAACTTGTGTTATATCAAGCACCCAAGCTGATGGGACATGAAGGAAAAGGCTTATTAAATATGCCTTTTGTGCAAGCGTTATCGCAAGCAAAAACACTTACCTTTTCAGACATTACTTTAGTCGGTGCTGACTTGAAAATCACCGCAAAATTTACCTAGCAATTATTAGAGACACTACATGTTTACTGGAATTATTGAAGCGGTTGGAAAAATTAAACAAGTTAATATCAGTGGTGACGGCGCGCGTATAACCATTGATACACAATCGTTGGATATGAGTGACGTTAAACTTGGTGACTCTATTGCGACAAATGGCATTTGTTTAACTGTGGTGGCGTTTGATCAACATAGCTTTACTGCCGATGTTTCTAATGAAACATTAACTCGAACGGGCTTTGCGCATTACGGTGTTAATCAACAGGTTAATTTAGAAAAAGCCATGCTACCGACCACTCGTTTTGGTGGTCATATCGTCTCTGGTCACGTTGATGCCGTTGCAACAGTCAATTCGATAAAGCAAAACGGAAACAGTATTGAATATTGGCTCAGCATGTCAGAAGAAATTGCGCCTTATATCGCTGAAAAAGGCTCGATTACTATTGATGGCGTAAGTCTAACGGTAAATAGTTTAACGCAAGACCAATTTAGGCTGACAATTGTACCGCATACCAGTGAACAAACTATTATGCCAAGTTATCAAGTTGGCAGTAAAGTGAATATAGAAGTTGACGTAATGGCTCGCTATATTGAGCGATTATTATTGAAAAAAAGTAATACCCAACAAGCGCCTTCTGGCGTAACAGAAGCTTTGTTAATACAAAGTGGCTTTCTTAAAGGTTAGAAAGAGAAATTAAGAGGAAATCATGAATTTACACTCTCCAAAAGAGATCATCGAAGATATCAAACAAGGTAAAATGGTTATCTTGATGGACGATGAAGATCGTGAAAACGAAGGCGATTTTATTATGGCCGCGGAGTTAGTGACTCCTGAAGCGATAAACTTTATGGCTACTCATGGCCGTGGCTTAATTTGTATGCCGATGTCCGTTGAGCACTGTAAAAAACTTAATTTACCGTTAATGGTCGATAAAAATGATGCGCAATTTTCTACTAACTTTACGGTATCAATAGAAGCTGCAGAAGGCGTTACTACTGGTATTTCGGCTGCAGATCGTGCAACTACTGTGCTTGCTGCAATCGGTAAAGACGCTAATCAGCATTCCATTGTACAACCAGGCCATATCTTTCCTTTAATGGCAAAAGATGGCGGAGTGTTAAATCGAGCGGGTCACACCGAAGCCGGTGTAGATTTAGCTCGTTTAGCAGGGTTAGAAGCCGCAGCCGTGATTGTTGAAATTTTAAATGAAGACGGCACTATGGCACGTCGTCCTGATCTAGAAGTTATTGCTCAAAAGCATGGCTTAAAAATGGGCACGATTGCTGATTTAATTGAATATAGAAATGCTAACGAAACTACCATCGAACGTATTTCTCAATGTAAACTACCAACGGCTTTTGGTGAGTTCGACTTAACAGTTTTTAAAGATACCATCGATGGTCAAGCGCATTTTGCCTTAACGAAAGGTGAAATTAACTCAGAGAAGCCTACGTTAGTTCGTGTTCATTTAGAAAATACTTTCCGCGATTTGCTCTTTAGTCAACGTGAAAGTGTTGCAAAATGGCCAATCGGCAATGCCTTAGAAAAAATTGGCCAAGAAGGCGGTGTATTAGTACTTCTAGGAAAACATGAATCACCAGAAGAGCTTATTGCGACGGTAACTAAGTACGCTAAATTAGATGCTGGTGAAACCGTGAAAGAAGTGCAACGACACGTCGGTTCAAGAAATGTAGGTGTTGGCTCACAAATTCTTTCTAATTTAGGGGTAGGGAAAATGCGTTTGTTGAGCTCTCAAGTGAAATATCATTCGTTATCAGGTTTTGGGTTAGAAGTGGTTGAATATATTTCTGAATAATTGTTCCGCCAGAAAAGCTCACAAAAAAACACGAGTTTACTCGTGTTTTTTTATCTATTTACATTCGCGATAACATCAGCTTATTTATGAATAAAGCTCGGCGGTTTTCTATGTTGTGTCGCTTGTTCATATGAAAAAGCGGCTTCAATTAATTTACCCTCTTGCAATTTACCCCCGATAAAAGAAATGCCAACGGGCAAGTGATGTACAAAGCCCATTGGAACGGTAATATGGGGATACCCTGAAATTGCTGCTGCACTCGATGCGGCACCTAAATAATGATCGCCGTTAATATGGTCTATTTTCCATGCTGGCCCTGTTGTTGGGGCTATCAGCAAATCTAAATTGTGCGTTTTAAGTAATAGATCTATGCCATTTTCTTGTGTCATTGTTTTTGAAGATGTTAGTGCCTCTAGATAGTCTTTATCTGTTAACGGACCTTTTTCATTGGCCATGATCATAATTTCTTGATCAAAGTAAGGCATTGCTAAACTTTTATTTTGCTGATTGTGATTAATTATATCCGTCAGTGATTTAGGTAACCCTTTGGCGGTATTGGCTAAATACTTATTTAAGTCGTTTTTAAATTCATATAATAAAACCGTAAATTCTGCTTCGCCCCACTTCTCCATATTCTCAAAATTTGTGTTATCGACGATAATAGCGCCTTGAGCCTTGATGGTTTCAATAGCTTGCTCAAATTGCGCATCTAACTTTTTATGATACCCCATCAAGTTTCTCACAACGCCTATACGTTTGCCTGATAATCCATCCGTTTTTAAATGAGAAAGGTAATCAATGGCAGAAGAGTTTGCCTCTGGGTCTTGTGGATCTTCGGCTACCATAGCACTGAGTAATATTACCGCATCAGTTACCGTGCGCGCCATTGGACCTGCAGTGTCTTGACTATGGGCAATAGGGATAATGCCGCTTCGACTTACCGTACCTAATGTTGGTTTAATGCCTACTATGCCATTTATTGCGGAAGGGCAAGTGACTGAACCATCCGTTTCAGTTCCAACCGCAACCGTTGCTAAGTTAGCGGCAATTGCAACGCCTGAGCCCGAGCTTGAACCACATGGGGAGGTGGTTAGATCATAAGGATTGAGAGTTTGTCCGTATAATCCGCTCCATCCGCTTGAAGAGGACGTAGAACGAAAATTTGCCCATTCACTTAAGTTAGTTTTTCCTAAAATTATTGCTCCCGCTTTTTTCAATTGTGTGACAAAAAAGGCGTTATTTTCTGGAAAATTGTTAGCTAATGCATGTGATCCTGCGGTATTAGCCATGTTGTCTAGGGTATCTATATTATCTTTTAATAATACTGGAATACCATGTAATGGCCCAACAAAACCGCGCTTAATAAATTGTTCGTCTAACGATTTGGCTTGTTGCAAAGCATGTTGATTTAATTGTGAGACAGCATTTAATGTCGCGTTGTTTTTATCAATTTTATTGATACGGTCAAGGTAAAATTGTACCAGTGCTACGCTGGTCAATTGTCCGTTTTTCATTTGTTGATGAAGATCATTAATTGTCTGTGCATCTCTTATATTAACTTGTGCAAAACAGAGATTACTGACGAAACATGTTACAAAGACCAATCCAAATAATTTGCGCATATGATAGAGCCAAATGATTACTGTAGTGGCTTTTATAACGTGAATTTTAGGCTTAGGTCTAGTGAAAATGTGGTAATGGAATAGATAAGCGTGGGCTGATGTGGAATTTTATTCTTACACTTGTCAGGAGTAACAGGAAAATCATTGGATTGATGACAAGAGATTCATCACTAACAGGGCAGATAAATAATCTATTTATGCTTTATCTCTTGGATGCATGTATATAAAAAATGCCTCATTTGTTAGGTGAAAACATTGTACCTAAATAGTGTGATTTACCACTATTTAGGCTTCATACATTACTTGAAATGACAAATATCTTACTGGGTAAATGCTTTTATTTTTTCAAGGATGCCCGTGCTGTCTAAGCCAAGTTCAAAGTGGATCTCTTGTTGAGTACCATGCTTGATGAAGGAGTCAGGTAAACCAATATTTAATACTTTAATGGCATGGGCTTGACTCAATACGTATTCATTCACAGCAGAGCCAGCACCACCTGCAATGGCATTATCTTCTACCGTGACTAAAAAGGGGTGATTCTTAACTAAATCATCAATTAAGGTTTCATCAAGCGGTTTAACAAAGCGCATATCGACAACGGTTGCATTGATTGCTTCTGCTGCTTTGCTTGCTTCTGCTAACGTGGTACCAAAATTAACAATCGCAATATTTTTACCTTCAACAATGACTCGGCCTTTGCCTATTTCAATCGTTTCATTTATGTCAGGTAATGCTTCACCTGTACCATTACCGCGTGGATAACGCACGGCAGCAGGGCCCTGTGCTTTATGCCCGGTTGTTAACATTAATTGGCATTCACGTTCATTTGCCGGTGTCATGATCATCATATTGGGGATACAACGCATAAAGCTGAGGTCAAATGCTCCTTGATGCGTTGGGCCATCCGCGCCAACGATTCCCGCTCTGTCTATAGCAAATAAAACCGGTAAATTTTGTATGGCGATATCATGAATTAATTGGTCGTAACCACGTTGTAAAAAGCTAGAGTAAATCGCCACAATTGCGTTATGTCCTGCAATGGCTAAACCCGCGGCAAAAGTAACGGCGTGCTGCTCTGCAATCGCCACATCAAAATATTTTTCCGGGAATCTTTGGCTAAACTCTACCATGCCTGATCCTTCACGCATTGCTGGAGTGATAGCGACAAGTTTTTCATCTTGTTCTGCCGTTTTACATAACCAATCACCAAATATTTTTGAATAGGTTGGCAAGCTAGGCTTACTGGCGGGCAGATTCGTGTCATCGGGATTAAACTTAGGTACAGCATGATACTTGATAGGGTCTTGCTCGGCAGCGTGATAGCCTTTACCTTTTTTGGTGGCAATATGCAGTAATTGTGGACCTTTTAGGCTACGCATATTACTGATGGTGTCCACTAAACCATTAACATCATGGCCATCAATAGGCCCGATATAATTAAAGCCTAACTCTTCAAAAAAGGTGCTTGGTACAACCATACCTTTTAAATGTTCTTCCGCACGACTGGCAAGTTCTTTGATTGGCGGAATATTTTTAAGTATGCGCTTACTGCCTTCTCTAATTCCGGTATATAAACTACCAGAAAGCATTTTTGCTAAATGATTATTTAATGCGCCAACATTTTCAGAGATCGACATTTCATTGTCGTTTAGCACAACTAACATATCTTTATGAATATCGCCGGCATGGTTCAATGCCTCAAATGCCATGCCAGCAGTCATCGCACCATCACCAATAACCGCAACTGTTTTACGATTTTTGCCTTCTTTTTCAGCCGCGACTGCCATACCAAGCGCCGCAGAAATTGAAGTACTTGAGTGACCGACACTTAAAACGTCGTATTCACTTTCTTCGCGCCAAGGAAAAGGATGTAAGCCATCTTTTTGTCTTATGCTATGCAGTTGGTCTCGACGTCCCGTAAGAATTTTATGAGGATAAGCTTGGTGGCCAACATCCCAAATGACATGATCAAATGGCGTGTTATACACATAATGTAAAGCAACGGTTAGTTCTATAGTGCCTAGCCCTGAAGCAAAATGACCACTACTATTACTAACGGAATTTAATAAATAACGACGCAATTCTTCACTTGCTTGCGGTAAGCTGGCTTGATCTAATTGACGTAAATCAGCCGGATAATTGATTTTCGAGAGTAAAGGGTAGTCGTTCAGGTTTATAGTCATAGTTATTATTTTCAGCAACTGTACTTGTACTTGGCAGCAACTTAGCTAGTTCTGCTAATGATAAAAGTCGCAAATTCCGATAGATTCTGTGTATTGTAAGGCAAATGATGTAAAGCTTGTAGTGCTTGTTGATATAAGTTGTCAGCTTTTTGCTGTGCACCCTGTAAACCAAGCAGTGCAGGGTAGGTACTTTTATTCGCTTCTATATCAGAACCTGCGGGTTTACCGAGTACTTCTTCGCTAGAAGTAATATCGATGATATCGTCACGCACTTGATAAGCTAACCCGATTAATTTAGCAAACGTTGAGAGTTGTTCTTTTTCTTGTTCGGTTATCTGGTGAGAACATTCCGCTGCCATTAACACTGATGCTTCAAGCAAAGCACCGGTTTTTAGCGTGTGTAGTTTTTCTAATTCATCTAAAGAAATAGTTTTGTTAGTTGCCGAAAGGTCAAGCGCTTGACCACCACACATACCTTGATAGCCACTAGCTTTTACTAACTGTTGGATCAGATGGATACGCTTGCTTGCAATCGCTGAGGAGAATGGGTGATTCGCTAAAATATCAAATGCTAAAGTTTGTAAACTATCGCCAGCTAAAATAGCCGTCGCTTCATCAAAAGCAATATGACATGTTGGCTTACCTCGCCTGAGATCATCGTCATCCATCGCAGGAAGATCATCATGTAATAAAGAATAAGCATGAATGCATTCTAATGCGCCAGCTATACCATCAAGGTCATTTTCACTGACGGATAAAGATTCGCCGGTAATATAAGCAAGGTATGGACGCATCCGTTTTCCGCCAATTAATAAACCATAACGCATCGCTTCAAGCAGTTTTGGATCATTAATAGGTAAACTGTCTAGTTTTTTTAGTAAAAACTGGTTCGTTCTTTCTTGAAAATATTCAAGCTGCGCTAGCTTAGTCACTACTGAGAGCTCTCATCATAATTAAAGTCTTCGAGTTTGCTTACGCCTTTATTGTCCATTAAAATTTGGACTTTTTGCTCAGCCTCTTTTAGTTTGGTTTGACTGACTTGGCTTAAACTAAGTCCTCGTTCAAATAAGGTCATCGAGTCTTCTAAACTTAACTCACCTTTTTCGAGGCTTTGGACAATATCTTCAAGCTCATTTAAAGAATCTTCGAAGCTTAAATTTTCAATTTTTTTACGTGCCATTAGGAAAAATATATCACTATTTTTATAGGTAACGCGCAAGTTACCTTAGCTCGTCTAATTGGTCAATGGCGCTTATTTTTATTCGATAAAAAAAATAATCTTCAATTAGGGTTAAGTTATTGACAATATGGACGATAATAACTGTATAACAAAGAAAAATACCAACTTCACTTTTCAACTTAATTACGTCGTTTATGTTTAGCTGAATTTAGTATTTGTATTCGCGTATCCTAAAACCTTGAGGTATTATCAATTTAAAGGTGTAGGATTTAGTAACATATTTTGGAGGCTTATGTGGATTTAGCTACGCTACTGGGAATATTAGGTGCCATTGGTTTTATTGTCATGGCAATGATTTTAGGTGGCGATATCAGCATGTTTGTGGATACTCAATCGGTTCTGATTGTATTCTGTGGTTCCTTATTTGTTGTTTTGTCTAACTATAATCTCGGACAGTTTTTCGGTATTGGTAAAATCATGGGCAAAGCGTTCATGTTTAAAATTGAACAACCTGATGAATTAATTGAGAAATCTGTTGAAATGGCGGATGCTGCTCGTAAAGGGGGGTTTTTAGCTCTTGAAGAAGCTGAAATCACCAATGCTTTTATGCAAAAAGGGGTTGATATGCTTGTTGATGGTCATGATGCCGATGTGGTGCGTGGCACATTACAAAAAGATATTAATCTCACTACCGAACGCCATGAAACGGGTATTGGTATGATGATGGCCTTAGCGGATGTAGCACCTGCTATGGGCATGATAGGTACCCTGATAGGTTTAGTTGCCATGTTATCAAACATGGATGATCCAAAAGCGATTGGTCCGGCAATGGCAGTTGCACTTTTAACAACTTTATATGGTGCATTTTTAGCGAACGTGATTGCCATTCCTATTGCGAATAAATTAAAAATTCGTTTAAGCGAAGAAAAGCTTAACCAAGAACTTATTTTGGATGCGGTGTTAGGTATTCAAGATGGTCAAAACCCAAGAGTCATTGAAGGTTTACTGAAGAATTATCTTGCTGAAGGTAAACGTAAAATTGACACTACCGAAGAGTAATTGAGGGATTTATGGCTGATCAAGAATGTAAATGTCCACCACCGGGGTTGCCAGCGTGGATGGGTACTTTTGCTGATTTGATGTCGTTACTGATGTGCTTTTTTGTACTGCTTTTATCTTTTTCAGAAATGGATGTTTTAAAGTTTAAGCAGATTGCCGGTTCAATGAAGTTTGCTTTTGGTGTGCAAAACAAAATTGAAGTCAAAGATATTCCTAAAGGCACTAGCATTATCGCGCAAGAATTTAGACCAGGTAAACCTGAGCCAACGCCTATAGAAGTAATTCAACAGCAAACCGTTGAAATGACGCAACAAATGTTAGAATTTCAAGCGGGAGATGAAACATCTGCCGGTGGTCGTCAAGAGCAACGAGGTACAGAACGCGGTGGTCAATCGCAAAGTACCGCTGATGAAATGTCAGCTCAAGCAATGCAAAAAGCAAAAGATGAGCTGGAACAAGCTTCGGAAGAACAAGTTAACGACTTAGCGAAAAAAATTGCACAACAATTAGAACAACAGATTCAAGATGGCGCGATAGAGCTGGAATCCTTAGGTCAACAGGTGATCATTCGTATTCGTGAAAATGGTGCCTTTCCATCTGGCTCAGCATTTTTACAGCCTAAGTTTAAGCCTATTGTGAGAGAAATAGGCGAGTTATTAAAAACAGTGCCTGGTGAAATCATGGTCTCAGGTCATACTGATAATCAAGGGATTAGCTCTGAGTTATTTACCTCTAACTGGGATCTATCGAGCAAACGTGCTGTAGCAATTGCTCATGAGTTAGTGAAAGTGCCGGGATTTGATGATTCGCGTATGTTAGTAGCAGGCCACGCAGACTCTCGTCCTTTGGTGCCAAATACCAATGCGCTAAACAGACGTCGTAATCGTCGTGTTGAAATATCGATCAATCAAGGTAAGCCTAAAGAAACCGAGCCATTTTCAGTGATTAAAAGTGATAATTAAGTAAGTAATTGAAAATTTAAGCTATTTAAAAAGATCTCAGTTGAGATCTTTTTTTGTGCGTCAAATTTTGTACATATCGCTAAGGCATAAGGTATAATGCGCGCCAATTATTTTCTTGGGTTTTCAACATCGGTATTATTTATGAAGTTTATTGTGAAGTTACAGGCAGAAATTGCGATAAAAAGTCGCCCTGTACGTAAGCGTTTTACCAAAATATTAGAGTCTAATATTAAAAACGTTTTACGCCGTGTTGATGAGCAAGTGACCACCAAGATTAACTGGGACAGTATTGAAGTTAATACTAAAAATCTTGATGAAAAAAATCGCGAACAATTAATTGAAACACTGCAATGTATTCCTGGTGTAGCTCAATTTATCGAAGTGAAGCGCACAGAATTTACTGATTTACATGATATTTTTGAGAAAACTCTCACGGTGCATGCCGATACAATTGCAGATAAAACTTTTTGTGTCAGAGCGAAACGAAATGGCGATCATGACTTTAGTTCACTACAAATTGAACAATATGTTGGTGGTGGTCTTAATCAAGCCGTAGAGAGCGCAAAAGTTAAGTTAAAAAAACCTGAAGTGACAATTAATTTAGAGGTTAAACATCAAGAGCTCTTTATCGTGACTCATAAGTTTAAAGGTTTAGGTGGCTTCCCTATTGCGACTCAAGAAGATGTTTTATCGTTAATGTCAGGTGGTTTCGACTCAGCGGTTTCCAGTTTTCAAATGATTAAAAAAGGGGCGCGCACGCACTTTTGTTTTTTCAACCTTGGTGGCTCTGCCCATGAAGTTGGCGTCAAAGAAGTTAGCCATTATTTATGGAATAAATTTGGCGCATCACATCGCATTAAGTTTTTTGCTGTTGATTTTGAACCGGTTGTTGCCGAAATTTTAGAGAAAATTGAAAACGGTCAAATGGGGGTTGTGTTAAAGCGTATGATGATGCGTGCTGCGGCAAAGGTCGCTGAAAAACGTGGCATCCAAGCACTGGTAACTGGTGAAGCCTTAGGGCAAGTATCGAGTCAAACTTTGACGAATTTAAATGTGATTGATCGTGTCACCGATACTTTAATTTTACGTCCTTTGGCGGCATATGATAAACAAGATATTATCGATATCGCCCGTGAAATTGGCACCGAAGACTTCTCAAAAACGATTCCTGAGTATTGTGGTGTTATTTCGAAAAAGCCGACAGTAAAAGCTGTTTTATCGAAAATTGAAGCAGAAGAAGAAAACTTTGATTTTTCTATTTTAGATCAAGTTGTTGAAGCTACTAGAATCTTTGATATTCGCGATATTGGTGATGCTGCGGAAGAAGAAATTCATGCTGTTGATGAGGTCGCTAATATTGGTGACAATGCCATTGTTCTTGATATTCGTAGTCCGGAAGAAGAAGACGAGAACCCGTTAGAATTAGACGGCGTAGAAGTAAAGCATTTACCTTTTTATAAATTATCAACGCAATATGGCGATTTAGATCAATCTAAAGATTATTTACTCTATTGTGACCAAGGGGTGATGAGTAAACTACAAGCACTTTATTTAATTGATAATGGCTTTAAAAACGCGAAAGTATATCGTCCTTAAGTTACGTTTTTAGCAATAACTAACAGTCATTATTTAATGAAGCTAGGAGCTATATTCGGTTTCTAGCTTTTTTATTTGTTGCCACAGAGCCGTGTTATGCGGGGTTGATATGTGATATATCAGGCCTTGCTGATGAATAAAACCGTTAATATGATCGATTTCAGTTTTTCTACTGGTAAGGATATCACTGCGCATTGATGAACAGTTTAATGCCGTATTGTTTGCGACATTTAATACCGTTTGGATTAATTCGGTTAACGATAAAGAGACATTATGCTTGCGCGCAATCATTACCACTTCATGTAAGATCCCTTCAATTTTTTGCTTAAATTTTTTGTTGGTTACCTCACCATTATTGCAATTATTAATAGCGGTTAGTGGATTGATCACGCAATTTATGGCGAGCTTAATCCATTGCTGTATTTTGATATCTTTTTGCCAAGTCACTAACGGTAGGGCTTTATCTAATGTATCTACTAATTTGATGCGTCTTTTTTCTGGAATATTACCCGCTATTAAACCTATATCACTCTTTCCCTCACCGGTATGAGTAATATTAAAATTATCATTTTTTAAACTACCATGTGTCATTAACATTGCAGCTATCGCTTGGTCACTGTTCACTTGTACGTCGAATGATTGAACGTTTAGGAGGCCATTATGAGAGAAAATGAGAGCGGCATTTTTGTTAAAGAATGTTTGATATTGCTGATGTGCTTGCTCAAGTGCATAAGCTTTTAAACAATAAATGATCAGCTCAGCTTGTTGTAAGTGTTCATCACTTGCAAGGGTCAATATTTGTTGGTGTTGCTGTTGTTTGCTATCGGTAAATGTCATGCTGTTTGGTACATTGTTGACATTGCCTGAACATCGCAGAGTTACGTGATTATTCGCGCATTGACTAAGTTTAAAATACCATAATAAGCCAATAGCACCTTGACCAATAATAACAATATTCATCGTGGCTCTTTTTTATGTAATGGACGTTTAAGCCAAACTATCGTCAAATAAAGTGAAATGCCGACAACATCTGCAATAAAGTCACTCATTTCCCCCTTTCTAAAACCTAAATACATTTGACTTAACTCTGTTACGGCAGCATAAAAAATCATGCAAAGACAGATATTTAACAAAGGCAGTGATAAGTTTTTATGTAAAAACCAGGTTAAAAAATAAAAACCTAGAAAATGACCGATAGTGTCTAATTGTAAGCTTTGTTCAATAATAACGTGGAGATCAAAAGATGCGAAGGTGAGTAACATTATCGTGAAGATAATAAGCAGTAAAATTATAAGAGGTTGTCGGGTTTTCATTACCAAATCATAACATGAGAATTTGACTACATGCTATGAGGATTATTAGTTTTTCAAAGATATACTTTTTGGTATTATAGCCTTCTAAACGTTGTGAATTAGTAAAGTTAAGCGAGAATAAAATGCCTTCAATGGATATTGTGTCAGAAATTAATATAGAAGAAGTTCGAAATGCAACTGAAAATGCCAGCAGAGAATTAAGTACCCGTTTTGACTTTAGAGGTGTTGAAGCTAGTTTAGAATGGAAAAAACCAAATGTTGTGGTGAAAGCTGAAGCGGATTTTCAAGTAAAGCAATTAGTTGATATGTTGAGATCGCAATTAACAAAACGTCAAGTAGATGCTAAAGCAATGACTGTTGGTGAGCCTGAATTTTCTGGTAGAAATTGTTCTGCAACAATTTCATTTAAAGAAGGCATTGAACAACCGGTTGCTAAAAAATTGGTGAAAATTATCAAAGATAGTAAGCTTAAAGTGCAAGCGTCAATTCAAGGTGAACAACTACGAGTGACAGGTAAAAAGCGTGATGATTTACAAGCGGTTATGCGCTTGGTTAAAGAGTCTGATCTTGAACAATCCTTTCAATTTAACAATTTCAGAGATTAACTGAATCGGTTAATCAAGTTTAATTGTAAACTATTATACGGTCCTCATCATAAACGCCGATAACTTTCATTCTCGGCGTTTTATTCGTTGAGGAAAATATTCATGTCATTGAAAATAGGTCGCTATTTATTTACTTACCTCAATAGGGTAAATACACGCTGCTTATTAATCCGTTATCGGTGTTTATGTTAAGCTACTATTGAAGTTGATTGACTAGGCTTTCTTGGTATTGTTCTAAATATTTTTGGTGTTTTTTTTGATGCCAGATAATCATTGATTTTGACTTATCTACCGCAAGCGTTTGATATTTTATCGCTTTGTTAATGTCATTAAGATCAGCATATGCTTTTGCTAACGCCGATAAAGCATAGGCCGATTCAGGGTATAATTCGGCTATTTTTTGGTAGATGTTTAACCCCTTTTGACTATCTTTTTCCGTTACTGACTTCGCTAATGCTTTTAATGAACCTTCTGCGGATACTTTAAAACCATATTTTTTCTCAGATATTCGTTCGTAATACTCAATAATCGCTTGGACACCTTTTTTCGATATTTCAGAGTCTGCTTTAAGATCATTATGAATATCACTAAAAAGTGCTTCAATACCATTTATCATTGAAATGATAGGTTGCGACATATAATGATTGTTATTATTGCGATGTACCTGCCAATCGAGTGTGCTCGGGGCTGAAGTGTTAAGTGCTTGTTCAAATAACCCAAAAGCAGGCAGGTTCGCTTGTTCATATTGGTGCTCACCTGTTGAGAGATACAAAAATCGCATGTTGTCATCTTTTTTGGTGAGCTTTAGTTTGGCTTGAGAGGTTATCAAACCAAAGTCATTCGCTAATGAAGGACTAGAAATAATATAGGCATTAAATAATGTAGGACGATTAAGTAAAGCAAATAACCCTAATGCGCCGTTGCCCATAAAGCCGCTATAGATTCTAAAACCATTAGTTCTATATGTTTTATCAATAGTTCGTAACAGGTCATTCTCAAAATAATCAAGCATTGTATGGTTATTTGGATCTGCTGCTATTTGTTCAAATAACTTGGCAAATTCAGCATTATAACTTGCGGGTGTTACAACAATCGATTCAAGCCAAGGCCAATCACCATTATGGCTTAACCAATCATGTAAGCCGCTTAAATAAGGCTGGCTGCGTGGATGTAAATCGAAAATAACGAAGTACTTTTTATCTTTGGTTTTGGGCTCATTATAGCTTTTCGGTAAAGTAATATTGTATTCTATGGGATTTTTAAAAAATTTAGAGGTGACTTTTAGTGATTGAATGGGATTGAGCGCTTTGATATCTGTCGCTGCTACTGAAAATGATAGTGCGCTAATTACAACACTTAGGCTAATTACTAGTACTTTTATCATTGTGTAATCCCTTTTCTTAAAATGTTTTTTATAAGTGGCTAACGGAATTTTAAATTTATTTCAGCGCTTTTTTCAGTGGTGTTAAAAATTGCTCGAAGTGCTGCCATTGTTCGGTAGCATTTTTATAAATAGGCTGGCGCACTTGTTCAGAGCTTGGAGTTTTTATATTTCGTTTAGTTTTATGAAAATCTACGCATGACTGTTCAAACGTTAAGCCACAATAATTCAGTATTCTACGTACTTGTGTTTCTAAATCCTCAACGACATCTTCGTGGTGAACGGTTAAAACTTGGTTAGGTAATACTTGATCCCAATGTGACATCAATTTTAAGTACGCTTGATAATATCGGCCTAAATCTTCAAGGTTATAACTAAAGTCTTGGCCTTCCGCGAAGAGTTGTTTAAAGCCACTAAAACAACACGCCATAGGTGAGCGGCGTGCATCAATTATTTTGGCATTCGGTAGAATTAGCTTGATCAGGCCAATATGGAGAAAATTATTCGGCATTTTATCGATAAAAAATGGTGCATGTTCTCGGTATACCTTTGTTTCGTCAATAAACTGTTGTCCAAAGCGCTGGAAATAATCGTCTTTTATTACGTGTAAATTTTTAGGATATTGATTGTCAGCTCTATTTCTTCCTCGCAGTCGTGATGCTAAACCTAAAATATTATGAAGTTCCATCGTGCCGTCGACTTGACTATGTGATGCGAGTATCTGTTCGAGCAAAGTGGAGCCTGCTCGGGGTAAGCCAACAATAAAAATAGGATCAGGTACATCTAGTCCTAAGTTGCCACGGTTTTTAAATAACTCGGCAGTACAATATTTTATTTGATCATTGACTTGTTGCTCTATTTTATTGATATCAAAATTATTATGGCTTGATTGTAATGCATTACCTTGTTGGTATGCTTCAAAAGATTTTTGGTATTCCTTCCTGTCTTCAAATGCCTTACCTGTGGCAAAATGCAGTTGCACACTATCAACGAGCGATAAGCCTTTTTGCGCTTGTTGTGTTTGCATTTGGTTAATTTCTTCATCGCTAAAACGATAAGTTTTGGTATTCGCTAAACTCCAATAAGCATCGCCATAATTTGGTTTAAGCTGGTAAGCGGTTTGATAGGCAGAAATAGCCTTCGAGATATCACCTTTTGCTTTAAGTGCATGACCTAATTGTAAATGAAACTCAGCGACATTATTGTCTTGAGCAATGGCTTGCTCAAATAAGGCGATAGCTTGTTCTATTTTTCCTAAACCCGTTAAAATATTGGCTTTAGCGACTTTAAAACTAAGATTGTTAGGTTGTTCTTTTAATAGTTTTTCAACCTGTTGCTCAGCTACTTTGTATTTTCCAATTTTAATCAGTAGGTTAAGGTATTGTGAACGTGCATAAATATGTTTAGGAGAGAGTTCAAGAGCACTCGCTAATAAAAACTCAGCGTCATCATATACTTTTAATTGGATGCCAATTTCCGCGAGTAGACACATACCTTCAATATGTTGCTTATTTTGTTGTAGAAAGTGACGACAAATTTGGTCGGCTTTGTGGAAATTTCCTTCATGCATGAGCTCGGTAACGGCTAATAAGGGCGGCGGTAATTGTTTTAACTTTGCAAGTTGATTGGCAGCGTTTTGTACTTCTTCTAATTGCTTGTCGTCTCGATACAAGTTTATTAATTCTTGCCAACTGGCCACTAAGCTTGGGTTGAGTTTTACTGCTTGCTCAAATGATACCTTTGCTTGTGAGTTTTTGCTTAAGGCAAGGTTATTGTAACCTTGTTCTTGATAGGCTCTGGCGTGTGAGTCATTGAGTTTTAATAATGCTTGAATGCTGTTATTGGCCTCGATAAATGCTTTTTTGTAGCGCTGAGCAACGGCCGTTAAATACCACAACTCAATGAGATGAGTGGTTTCAATTGATTCTTGGTGTAATTGCTTTGCTAATGAAATAGCATCGTCGAATTTTGCCGTTTGAATGAGTTTTTGTATTGACTTTAGTTGCTGTTCAATAGCGGAAAATTTTGGGGTATTCAACGATTAAGCTCCATTTACGTTTTAACGTGGACATTTTTAGAGAAAATACTTTAACAATAAAAAGCCGCTTGATACAGACATCAAACGGCTTTTGTTTACTCGCTATAATTGCTGTTAGCGTTTCGACGATTTAATAAAAATCGTAAGAGAACCTAAAGCCAATAGTACGAGGTCTATTCGTTACAACTTTCGGGGTAAATTGTTGCGTATCAATATTTAAAATGGCATGTTCATCGGTTAAGTTATCGATAAAAAGCTCTGCTTTCCATTCATCATTTGTTACGCCAAAGCTTAAATTGGCCAAAATGTAACTATCTGCCACATATCGACCGCCTTTGTAGGTATTGCCATTGCGGTCTTGGTAATTAACGCCTGAATAGACATTCGCTTCATTCTCAATACTTAAACCGGAGCCTGTGCCATAAATTAAATGACTGGCATCTTCTACCACATTAGCATTCATGGTCATACCCGTTAATCTATCGCCAGTATAACTGATAGAACCGTTGATATAGCCCGACATATCTCCTTTGATAGGGTAGTAGTAATTTGCTTGTAAATTCCCTGAAAACTCAGCGGTAAAAGGTAAGCGACTACCCACTGGTGGTGCAATACCGACGAGTTCATCATTGACTGAAGTCAGTTCGGTATCAATCCAGCTAAATGCCCCCGATATCATTAAGTTATCTGTTGCAGCCCAAGTAAAGTCACCGTCAATCCCTCTAATTTCTGCATCACCGACATTATCGGTAAATACTAAGAAGCTGATATTGGTAGGGTCAAATCGCGAGGTTTGTAAGTCAGATATTTCTGAATAATACGCGGTAGCATTAAAGCGTAGCGTTTGATCGAATAAGCTTGATTTAATGCCAAATTCAATATTATCTAAGCTATCCGTCGTTGAGTAGACAGGTATGCGAAAGCCTTCAAATGCACCTTCTTGAGACGTGGCTGAGCCACCACCAACTCGGTTAGTAACCGGTGGTCTAAAACCTTCTGAGTAAGACGCAAATACCATGACATCTTCTGTTACTTTCCAGTCAATCGATGCTTTAATAATAGTATCATCTACCGTCAGAACACCGTTATCATCAAGTAAGCTAGTTTCTAATTGACCACTGGCAATAGCTGCTTGAATTGCAGCGGCTTCATCAGCACCAAAAAACTCAGTTAATGCGGCGTCACTTCCATCACCAAATGCACGTAATCGACCACTGACATCTACGGTAGACGTTGAGCCTTTATAAATATCATCGATTTGATACCAACGGGCACCAAAGCTGGCAGTGACCGTGTCGGTTAAGTCATATTCATACTGGCCAAATACGGCTATTTGATCAATGGTGTGAGTGACATCATTAATGAAGCTAACTTCAGACGAGAAAGGTCCACCATCACTGTTAATGCCTTCATTACCTGGCAGTGTGCGTTGTAAGTTAGTAAAAAGAGGTAAATCAGTATTCGCTATATTAAATTGACCAACGGTAGATAACTCTTGAGAGTCATAAAAAATACCGGCAGTAACACGCCAGCGATTTTCCGCCGAAGTATTTGCCCGTAACTCATGCGTGATACGCGATGCACTGGTCTCTTCTTTATAATATTTTGTCGGATCAAGACATTCTTGAGCTTCAGGTGCTGCTGAATAGGTACAAAGGTAATAAGTAGCAAATAAGCCGCCATTGGTATAACCCGTGTAATCAATCGTTGAGTTAATATCTCTATCTAAATAGCCACCGGTATAAACAATATCGAGTTGCTCAAGGCGTCCTTCTAATGTCCAAGTGGTTAAACCAAAGTCGTCATTGTTATTTTCAGGTTGAAAACGATTGGTTGATTCCTCACCTTCAAGGTTTGGATCATAAGCAAATACCCCTTCAGTATCGAGAGATTGTTGCGTGTGCTGTACAAGCAATTCCCATTCATCATTGATTAAATAAGATAAACCGAAACGTGCACCCGCATAATTGGTGGTATTAAAGTTTTCTTCCACTAAATGATCATTTTTGGGTGTTACTATTGGCGTATTTTCAGGATCGGCTAACTTGCCCCAACCTGCAGAAATTCTATCTACAACAACGGCACTCCCAATATAGCCACCTTCACCAGGAACATTGAGAATGTTATCAATCCAACCACCCGCATGATCATTATAGGCGGCAACACGTACCGCAATATCATCTGATAAAGACATATTAAAATAAGCTTCAACAGAGTTACTCATGTCGCCGCCTTTCGTGCTGCTAATGCTAGTATCAAAACCGGCAGCAAAGCCATCATGAGTGGGTTTATTCGTGATTAAACGTACTGTACCTGACTGAGAACTTGCACCAAAGAGCGTACCTTGCGGACCAGGAAGTACCTCAACACGTTCAACGTCAGTTGCGTACACATCTAAATTACGACCTTGCATGGAAACGGGTTGCTCATCCAAGTAAAAAGCCACGGATGGTTGTAATGCTTGCACTGAAGATACGGAAATATTCGTTTGGTTTGTTGCCGCGCCGCGCATGATTATTTCATTTTGTCCAGGGCCTGTACCCTGAAAAGACACGCTAGGTAAAAACTCAACATACTCATCAAAATTGGCTACGCCAAGCTTTTCCAAACTATCACCGGTTATCGCGGTCACGGTAACAGGCACTTCTTGAATGGATTCGGCTCGTTTTGTCGCCGTTACTTCGATGACTTCAATCGCTGATTTGGCTTTTTTTGTGACTTCTTCAGCACTGAGAGAGCTCGACGCCGCTATTGCAGTTAAAACTGCGCAGTGTAGCTTAGTGAATTTCATATTATTTATCCCTAATAATTATATCTTCAGTTTTAGTAAATACTGTTAGAGTTCTAACTATATTTGTTGTTTTCTGTAGTTTAGCAATATAAGTGAATTTATTCAAAAGCTTGGCTTTATTGGTTTTTTTTGATAAACCAGTAATGCTCTATTTGTTTATGTGCTTGAATGTTTACATGGCGCTTTATCGATATATAATATCAATTCAAATTAAATTAAGGGAAATGCTTTGTCTGTAGCCGCCAATAGCCAATTAAATAAGAAAGTATTTGTCAGTGCCTCTTCCGTTATTATTGCACTGCTTATATTTACTACTTTTTTACCTAGTCAGGCACAGTTGTTATTCAACTTTATGCAAAAAAGTATTGTTGATAATGGCAGTTGGTTTTATGTACTGACCGTAGCGTTTATTTTCTTTTTCGTTATTTTTTTAGGCTTCTCCCGTTATGGAGACATTCGCTTAGGCCCTGATCATGCGATTCCCGATTATTCACTGCTAACCTGGCTTTCAATGTTGTTTGCTGCAGGTATGGGCATAGGACTAATGTTTTTCGGTGTAGCAGAGCCGCTTATGCATTATTTGTCACCACCTACTGCTGAAACAGGTACAGTGGCGGCAGTGCAAGAAGCCATGAAAATGACCTTTTTTCATTGGGGACTTCATGCATGGGCTATCTACGCGATAGTGGCTCTAGTATTGGCATATTTTAGCTATCGTCATAATTTACCGTTAACATTACGCTCAGCTTTATACCCGTTAATTGGAGAACGAATTTATCAATGGCCGGGGCATTTAGTGGACATTTTTGCCGTGGTAAGTACTGTTTTTGGTGTGGCTACTTCACTTGGTTTAGGCGCTTCACAAGTGAATGCGGGTTTTAGTTATTTATTTGATATTGATGTTTCTATCCCTAATCAAATCGTGATCATGGCAACGATAACCTTGTTGGCGGTTATCTCTGTTGCAACAGGTTTAGATAAAGGGGTAAGAAGATTATCAGAAGCCAATATGGTTTTAGCGGTGATTTTGTTATTACTTGTTTTTATTGTTGGCCCTACCGTGTTTTTATTGCAAGCATATTTGCAAAACATTGGTGAATACTTGGCAGATATTGTTCACAACACCTTTAATTTATTTGCCTATAAAAAAACGAATTGGATAGGTGGTTGGACTATATTTTATTGGGGTTGGTGGCTTGCTTGGGCACCTTTTGTTGGCTTATTCATTGCGAGAATTTCTCGAGGTCGCACGATAAAAGAGTTTATTGTGGGGGTGATGCTGATACCTACCGTGTTTACCTTATTTTGGATGACAGTATTTGGAAATAGTGCAATCGATCTTGTTTATAATCAAGGTGTGGCTGAACTGGGTGAGATGGTTAGTAAAGACACGTCCGTAGCGTTATTTGTCTTTCTTGAAAACTTCCCGTTAACTTCCGTACTGTCATTTTTTAGTGTGTTAATGATAGTGATTTTCTTTGTAACTTCCTGTGATTCAGGGGCCATGGTAGTTGATATGCTTTGTTCGCACGGAAAAAACGATACACCATTGTGGCAGCGTGTTTATTGGGCGGTTGGCATTGGAATAGTGGCAGCCATTTTGTTGTTAGTAGGCGGGCTTAATGCCTTGCAAACTATGACCATCGCGAGTGCTTTACCTTTTGCAATTGTATTAATACTCGCCATTATTGGTTTAATCAAAGCATTAAGGGTAGAAGCGTGTAAACAAGAGAGTCAACAATTAACGGCAATACCACATACGACTAATGAGCATAATAATAGTTGGCAAATGCGCTTAAAGAGTGTTGTTGATTACCCTAATAAAGCCAATGTAAATAAGTTTATTAGTCAAACGGTTGCTCCGGCTTTTGATTTGGTTGCAAAAGAATTACAAGCAAACCAAATCAAGGTAAAAATATCAGATGAAAACGGTTTGAGTTTAACGATTGAACATGGTGAAGAACAAACGTTTATTTACCAAGTGATCGCTCAAAAGTATTCGCAGCCTGACTTTGTTGTAGAAGACGATGATGATGAACAAAGTTATTATCGAGTAGAAGTTCATTTAGTCGAAGGTGGACAAGATTATGACATTATGGGCTGGTCGAAAGATGCGGTGATCAATAACATTATTGATCAATACCATAAACATCTGCATTTTTTACATTTATTACGTTAACGATTAAGGCGACAGGGTATATATTTACTGGTGCTTTATCCCAATTGTTTTCCTGTTAGATCATGTGTAAAGCGCATAATGTTGTGTGCGCTTTATACCAATCTGTATAAGTAAGTGATCGCTTAGCGAGAATTTAAAGGTTCAGAGGCAAGGCTTTGATTGCAGAGAATGGTTATTCCCTTATCAAAATCAATAACGCAGCATATGAACCTTTAAAACTCGCCCTTTAGGAACATATGAACACCATGATAACTGCACAAAATTTTCTTGATGTAGAATGACTATATCTTCATCAATTTTGTTTGTTCTAATGTCGTTCATATAGTTCTAAGTGAGCACTTCTTTATACGGAATGGTATTAAACATATATCGTTGGCTTTCGTCGGAATTATTGAATATATGCCTCTTCATAAATGGTGTTAAATGAAAATTCATTATCGTTACCAGCATTCATTTGGAGTTTTCTGGCAATATCGCTTGAAGAGATAACACCTCGAATGTGATGATTATATTTATCTAACACCACACAATGCCTTAATTTATAATTTCCCAATGTTGTAACAATATCTCCTACGGTAGCGTTGACAAGATCATTCAGTTCAAAAGCATGGAGTTGAAATTTTGGGATCATTAAATCTTTCACTAAAATATCATCTCGATGAATACCTTTTGAAAGTCTTGCAATAATATTTTGTTCTGATATTTCATTGGTACTGATAATACCTAAAAAATCTTCTTCATTTGAAATGGCGACTTTCATTCGAACATGGGACTTTTGCATTAATTGTAATGCTTGAGTTGCCGTAGTATCCGCTTCAATAACCTGTGCTTTTTGATATTTAAAGTCGGTAAATACGGACATGGCTGAAGAGGAAAGGTTGATATTTTCATTGTAATTGGGCGATAAAATATTATCGACCGCTGTCAAGTTGACTAAGGGTAATTTTTTCATGATGACCTCGATTCTTGCTAAATTTAGTGCAAATAATTAATGGGTATTGAATGTAAATAACAACTAAATGTAACGAGGCGGAGCGCGAGTATAATTTAACGCTAAGTAGGTACGAGGAACAAAAGGTGATTGATATTGAGGTTGTTGAAAAACTCTTTTGGCTTGTTGAAATTTCAGCCAAGAAGATACAATCACATCAGCATCTTCTGAGTTAGGGTCTTCGATATCTGTAAAAAATGCTAACTCAGCATAACTATTTTCATTGTCTGAAAAGAGCGGATGATCAGATCCAGCGCTATTTATTTCACTTGAAGAAATAATCGCCTGTAGAATAAAGAGTACTTTTAAGTATCTATAAATCATTGATCATGCTTTTCATCGAAACCTTATACTTATTAAGTAAGGTCAAGTTTTCTCAATTTAAAGGTGAGAACTAAAATTAACGCCGATTTTTTAATGCTCGGCGTTAATTTTATGGTTTTAGCCATTGATCAAAAAGTGCACCGCGATACTTGCTATATAGCCTAAAACAATTGCCCAAGACCATTTTAGGTGACCAAGAAATGAATACACGCCTTTCGTTTGTCCCATTAAGGCAACACCCGATGCCGACCCGATAGATAATAAGCTTCCACCTACACCGGCGGTCATAGTCACTAATAACCATTGTTGTAAATCCATGGTTGGATGCATACTCAATACCGCAAAAACAACAGGGATATTATCGACAATAGCAGATAATACGCCTACCGCGACGTTGGCATAAGTTGGGCTCCAATGGCTATACATCGCTTCAGAAACTAAACTTAAGTACCCCATAAAACCTAAACCGCCAACACACATAACTACGCCATAAAAGAAAAGTAGCGTATCCCATTCTGCACGGGCTACTTTTTCGAAAATATCAAACGGGATAATATTTCCATGCATTTTCAATGCTTTTTCATCGTTATTCGCTTGGGCTTTTGAACGTTTTTTGTCAAGTGAACGAGGTAGGCTTAATCGTAAGTAATAGCCAAAAAATTTCAAATAACCTAAGCCCATCATCATACCTAAAACGGGTGGCATATTGACAAAGCTATGACACATTACCGCTGTAGCTATGGTTAATACGAATAAGGCAACAATCCTTTTTGCTCCGCGTTTTAATTGAAATGATTCATCAAGTATCGCTTCTGATTTTTCGTTGGAAATAAAAAAGCTCATGATAATGGCGGGTACTAAAAAGTTAACTAATGAAGGAACAAATAACACGATAAACTGTTCAAACTTAACTAAACCTGCTTGCCATATCATTAAGGTGGTTATATCGCCAAAAGGACTGAAGACCCCGCCAGCATTTGCGCCAATCACGATATTTATACATGCAATGTTGATAAATTTTTTATCTTTATTCGCCACTTTAAGAACTATGGCACACATTAGCATGGCTGTTGTCAGGTTATTGGCAAAGGAAGAAATTGCAAAAGCTAAAATACCCGTTAACCAAAATAACGATCTAAGGCTTAACCCTTTTGCGACCATCCAAATGCGAAGTCGGTCAAAAATGCCTCTTTCTTCCATCGAGTTAATATAAGTCATCGCAACAAGTAAAAATAACAGGAGTTGCGCATACTCTAAAAGATTATGATTAAAAGCATGCTCAGCTTCATCTGGAATGCCATTTTGGGTATAAATCCAGCCGATGATCAGCCAAATTATCCCTGCTGCGACTAATACAGGTTTAGATTTTCTAAGGTGAATTAAGTCTTCACCAATTACCAGTAAATAGGCGATAACGAATAAGCTTAGTGCAGTGAAACCAAAAATAGAGTTGGTTAAGTCAATGCTACCCGGCTCAGATGCGAATGAAGAAAAAGAACAAATGAAGTATAAAAAACAAAATAACAATGGTTTGAACATGAGGAGGTATTCTCAAAAACTATAAATATATCGTAGATAAACGCGATTTATAGGCTCTGTATCTACAAGGATTTATATTATTAACGTTATGTTAACTATTATATAAATAACCTTGTCGCAAAGCATGCTATTTTGAAGACTAAATAAGTCTTTCTTTAATTAAGTTATTTCAAATCTATCTATTGTTATTTATTCGATAAATTAACGAATGATTGGTAGACATTTCTATTTTCAAATAAAATGACTCAATAATTAAAGTGGAGGCGCTGGGTATAAGTCTATCCAAAGATTTTTACGAAACAAGGGCGTTTTTTCGGATAAATACGGGTTCTTTAAAGAAATGACGTTTCGCCTTGTTTTACGAACCGCGCTGACGATTTCACCATAGTGTTTATTCAATATTGTATTAAAACTGCCATCGGCAATGGCGCGCTCTAAACCTAATAAAATATCATTTGCTAACCATGAGTTATTTTTTCCTACATAAAAATAATAGGCGGTTGGATAATGAATAAGAATATTTTTGTCGATGGATACATTTAAATCTTGCAGGGCTTGATATTCAGCATTGCAATTCTGTTTGGTTAAATTATTGACGGAACATAGTTTATATCAAAGATATCGTTAAGTACGTTAATCTAATGGTTGTAATTTGTATGAAAAACCATCGTTTTGGTAATTCCTTCTTTACGTTTTGATCTTAGGTAGAAAAAATTAAACCATGAAAAGAAGTTGAAAATACTATTTTTCTTGCGCCAGATTAAGTAAATTAAGGCGATATTAATAATAACAAAGATGAATTTCAATGGCAGCTTCAAGAGGCGAGTTTAGTTCTCGTATTGGTTTTATCATGGCAGCAGCAGGTTCTGCTGTTGGACTGGGAAATATTTGGGGATTCCCAACACAAACGGCAAGTAATGGTGGTGCTGCGTTTGTGCTTGTATATTTAGTTTTAGCTTTTTGCTTAGCTTACCCTGCGTTTATGGCAGAATTATTAATTGGTCGATATGGCCAAGCAAACGCCGTAACTTCATTACAAAAAATGTCTCGGACCTTGTTCCATAAACGTTTTGCCTTTTTAGTGGGCTTTGGCGGGGTAATATGCGCAGCGTTAATTCTTAGTTTTTACGGGATATTAGCGGGCTGGATGGTTTCTTATGCCATTGAGCCCATAGCCAAAGTAATTGGCAGTGATACCACGGCCACTTGGGTGATCTCTCAATCATTAGCGAGAAATGTTTTATTTACTGCAATTTTTATGTTCTTAACGGTTTTTGTGATTCGACGAGGCGTTGAAGACGGCATTGAGAAATGGTCAAAGCGGTTAATGCCTTTGCTTATTACTCTGTTAATCATTTTGATCGGCTATGTTTTCACCTTAGACGGTGCAACAGAGGGGTTAAATGCTTATCTAAACCCTGATATTTCGCGTGTCTTAGAACCTGATTTATTAATTAGCGCACTGGGACAAGCATTCTTTTCATTGTCATTGGGTACCAGTGTTATGGTGATTTATGGTTCATATATCTCTAAAAAAGAAAATTTAGTCACACTAGGTGCACAAGTGACGTTAATTGATGTTTCTATCGCCTTCTTAGCTGGCTTGCTGATTATTCCTGCAATGTATGTTGCACAAGCGCAAGGTGTTGCTATCTTTGCTGAAGATGGTAGTTTGATTTCTGGCTCAGGCTTAGTGTTTACTGTTTTGCCGAGTTTGTTTGAAACGATGGGGGGAATGGGGCTATTTGTCGCTTTTGCATTTTTCATTTTAATGTCGGTTGCAGCGTTAACCTCATCTATATCTATGCTTGAAGGTCCCGTTTCTTTTGTTGTAGAACGCCATAATGTTGAACGTAAAAAAGCGACCACTTTTATCGGTATTCTTATTTTCATAATGAGTACAGCTATTATCAGTAATATCGGTGTGATGCTAGATTTTGTTGCTACGCTGGCTACTGAATATGGACAACCTATTATTGCCATGCTGTGTTGTGTATTTGTTGGTTGGATTTGGCATAGAAGTGAAATTTTAAAAGAACTTCAAGAAGGTAATGAAACAGTTGAAAATAGCTTGTTTTGGAAAATTTGGCCGTGGTATACCAAGTTTATTTGTCCTACTGCTATCTTAATTGTTTTTATTCATTCACTTTAATTCACTTAATACCCTAAAAAAAACCAGTCATTTAATGACTGGTTTTTTTATGATTGGTGTTTACTGTAAAACAAATTCTTGTACTTGTTTTACTGAAGCGGCACCAACTTTTCTATCAATCACTTCCCCGTCTTTTACTAGTAATAAGGTAGGGATCCCTCGAATAGAAAATTGACTCATCAGTGTTTGTGCTTGATCCGCATCAATTTTTACCACTTTAATATCTTGATGCTCATTCGCTACTTGTTCTACAACAGGAGCTATCATTTTACAAGGTCCGCACCAAGGAGCATAAAAATCGACTAAAACTTTGCCAGTATGCTGACTAACTTCTTCATTAAACTGCTCTGCTGTAATTTCGCTAACTGTACTCATATTTTTCCTTTAATTACTTTGTTCATCTTGATCAGTAGTGTATTTCGGTTGCTTTCATATGATTAGTCCGGTTAAATGAAAAAGATTGTTTTAAAAATAGGATAATAAAATTGATTGATGCTTTAAATGGTTATTTATACTTTGTTACGATTGTCGAACAAGGCTCGATAACGAAAGCGTCTCGTGCGTTATCAATACCTAAATCAAAACTAAGCCGACGTCTAGCTCAGCTAGAGCAACAATTAGGTAGTCAATTATTAATAAGAACTACCCGAAAACAACAGTTAACAGAAAGTGGATTATTACTGTATCAGGCCTGTAAACCACATGTTGAAGCCTTGAATGTTATGGAGAGTTTAGTGCATGACAAACAAAATAAAATTAAAGGGAAATTGAGTTTATTACTGCCGTTAGAGTTTTTTAATAAAGTGATCAGTGCATTGATCACAGAGTTTGCTTTTAAATATCCTGATATTGAGATTCATTGCCATCATTATTCAGATGCCTATCCTGAATTTGATCACCAATATGATTTAGTGTTTGTTTTACATGAAAAAGCTTTACCTACCTCACATTGGATTGGTAAAACCTTATTAAGTTTTCCTCAATCCATTTATGCATGTGAAAATAGTCAATTAGCTGATAACAACAATACGGTTGAAGAATTGCTTATTCATAAAGCGATCACTGCATCTGAAAGCGAACAATGGCTATTTAGACACAACAATAGTGTACAAGTGTTCACACCCAATATTGCCATGGTGCTTACCAGTAATGAAATGCGGTTAGAGGCTTGTCAGCGTGGTATGGGAATTGTCAAATTACCCGATTATATTGCGAAAAATAATCATAAAATTAAAGCGATTTCTGTTGAGCATAATGTGATGGCGCAGCAGTTGACTATATTATTTCAGAGTCGAAATATACCGGCAAAAACGCGTACATTTATTGATTACTTTCAAAGTAAACTTGGTTGTTTAACAAATGATTAGCAGACTAAAAGGCCTTATAAATAACAGTTTTATGTTTATCTTTGATTCTAGATTTTGGGCCAAGCTAAAGCCCATGGAATGATTATTTTTGTTAAAACGTGATGTGTGCGCTCATCAAGAAATTCTTTCCCTATTGAAGGGGGTAAAACATACTGGTACTCCTGCTCATCTAAAACGAACTTTAACGCGTAGGCATGCAAATACCCACGATCTGAGCTTGAATTTGCATAGTAATTAGGATCACCGATAATCGGGGCTCCTAAGCTGTTCAGCGCAACCCTTATTTGATGAGTTTTTCCTGTGTAAGGTTTGACAATAAACAAACGTTTCCCTTGCGTAAGGCCAAAACTGAAAAATTGACTGATGGCTGGGTTATGTTGACTTCGTGCGAGTCTCCACGTGCCACGTCGACTTTTCTCCATATCTCCTTTGATTAAGCCCTGTTTTTTACTGGGTTTTTTATCACTAATGGCAAGATAGTATTTTTCGATATTTCTACTTTCGAATAACTGCTGAAATTGGCTAGCAGCCTTTTTGTTTTTAGCAAAAATGAGCAAACCAGATGTCATTTTATCTAATCGATGGACTGGATATAAATTGTCTAAAGATAATGTAGATTTTATTTGATTAAAGAAACCTTGTTGGTTCGCTTCGTCATGAAAACCAACGCCCGGCGGTTTATTAGTAATAATAAAGTCAGCTTGCTCATCAATGATTTCAAGATCATAGTTTTGCTTAGTCTGCATTAAAAAGTGAAGCCTATGAGTGTATATATGATGAGCGTCATTCCCCCGCCAACAAGCGCATAGGGTAATTGTGTTTTCACATGTTCAAAATGATCACAACCACTGGCAATTGAAGCAACAACTGTCGTATCTGAAATTGGAGAGGCATGATCACCAAAAATACCACCACCTAATACAGCAGCGACTAAAAACTCAATCGGCAAACCGGTTTGTTGGGCGATAGGAATTGCAATCGGTATTAAAATCGCAAATGTGCCCCATGAAGTTCCCGTAGCAAACGCCATAAATGCTGCGGCAATAAATAAAATAGGGGCGAGTAAATATTGAGGCACTTCGACATTCAATAATTGACTCACATAAACACCGGTACCTAACTCTTTAATGGCATCACCGAAAGCAAAAGAAAGCACTAAAATTGCCACGGCTGGTGCCATATGCTTAATCCCAGTCCACGAATGATTTAAGATGCTGTTAAATGTCATCAGTTGATATGATTTAATCATTGTAACTAAAATAATCAACGCACTTACGATGGCCCAAAATACTGAAAATGAACCTGAGCCTCTGCGCATATCTCCATCACCTGTGATCCATAATAAGATTAATGTGATAACTAATAAGGCTAACAAAGGTAACCACATGATCACTGCTGGGGCGTGATGCTCAACATGGTGGGTGTTGTCTTTATTAATAATCGATTGAGCATGTTTCATAGGGCCAAATACTCTGCCGCTAAAAGCTGTGTAATAAGCCATAAGTACGGCAATAATCGCGTAAAAATTATAGCCTACCGTGCCAATTAAAATTCCAACGGGATCATCAAAACTATAGCCATCGAGTAAACCTAATACATAAGCTCCCCAACCGTTAATCAATAATAAAATGCTAATAGGAGCACATGTTGAATCAACTAAATAAGCTAATCGAGCCCGGCTAAGATTATGTTGATCAAATAACTTTTGACTCGCCATTCCGGCAGTAAACATACTTAAATTCGTATCAGTAAAAATACTGGTACCTACCACTGTTGGCAGTATGGCGGCTTGGCGTGAATTTTTCACAAGATTTAACCGTGCTAATAACGCGATAAAACCATTTACCGCACCGGATTGGTTCATTAGCGCAACAAGGGCACCAATTAATAAACTAAAGGTGACAATATAAACATTGCCAATAGACGAAAATACTTGAATAAGCCCTACAGCGCTATTGGTTATGCCCGCAATAGGTTGCCAATTAGCGATCATCAAAAAACTGAGCAACATACCACTAAATAAAGCGAGTAATGCATTCTTTCGCCAAATAGCAATGATAATAGCAATGACAGGAGGTAAAAGGGTTAAAGGACTATCTTGCATATTAGGTTAATTCTACACGTTATTATTTCGCTAAACTTTACCTGATGTTCTATATATTAGAAATAGCTCATGCAAAAATTACTGGTTAAAACGACAAGTAAGAAACAATTTCAATCGAAAACATTGATAGAAATATATTTTATTAATGTTCGGTCTAATTGATCAATAGCATAATCGATCTGGGTATTTGATAGTATTTTAGTTATATTCTTAGAAGAAAATAACACAATAAAAAAATTCAATGGCCATTGAAATATCAACCATTACCCCTTAAATAGGTAATCAGTAACTGCTTCATGCAACAAGGATTATTTTGACATTATCTTTTCAACAATATATCAACACACTAAGTGATGATACACACATTCAAGCTTTAACTGGCATTGGAAGAGGCATAGAACGAGAAGGGTTACGAGTGCTTTCTCAAGGAAGATTATCGGAGCACGATCACTATCACAACCTAGGTGCAGCGCTGACTCATCCCAATATCACCACAGATTACTCAGAGTGTTTATTAGAATTTATTACGCCGGTAAGTCATTCGCCAGAAGAGGCAATCGCTCAACTAAGAGATACTCAGAAATTTACATTGTCACAAATTAATGACGAATTAATTTGGCCGATGAGCATGCCTTGCTTCGTAGACGACGATGATAAAATAGTTCTAGCTAAATTTGGCAACTCAAATGTTGGTAAAATGAAAACGGTATATCGTCAAGGTTTAAAAAACCGTTACGGTAGTATGATGCAAGTTATTGCCGGTATTCATTTTAATTTTTCGTTTTCAGATAGCTTCTGGCAAACACTTAAAGTCATAGATGATAATCATGATGAAATGCAAGATTATGTTTCTGCAAGATATTTTTCGCTTTTAAGAAACTATAAACGTTACTGCTGGTTGATCCCATACTTGTATGGCAGCTCACCAGCTATTTGTCCGTCATTCTTACAAAATAAAGCCACTACATTACCCTTTAAAAAATCTAAAAGTGGTTATTTGTACCTTGAACATGCCACATCACTAAGAATGAGTGATTTAGGTTATACCAACAGCGAACAATCATCTTTGCATATTTGTTATAACAACCTTGAAGGTTATCTCAATGGCGTAAAAGAAGCGATTAATATCAAATCAGAAGAATTTGAAAAAATAGGAATTAAAGTTGATGGCAAGTACCAACAATTAAACAGTAATGTTTTACAGATTGAAAATGAACTTTATGCACCTATTCGCCCTAAACAAGTTGCCAATTCTGGTGAGAAACCATCTCAAGCACTGCAAAGTCGAGGCGTTCAATACATAGAAGTGAGAGCGTTAGATGTTAACCCTTTTGCAGATACCGGAATTGATCAACAGCAAATATACTTCCTTGATATATTCTTAACGTTTTGTGCATTGATGGAAAGTCCGACATTAGATTGTGATAAGCAAAATATTTGTGAAGAAAATATGGATGAAGTGGTAGTGAGGGGACGAGATCCTCAGTTATTACTATCAGATGAAGGTATTGAAAAATCGATTGAAACGTGGGGAGGAGAGCTTTTTTATGATATGGAAAAAGTGGCAAGATTACTGGATAAAGCCTATCAGTGCGATAAATATAGCGAAGCCATCGCCATTGAAAAAGCGAAACTGACAGATTCAAGCTTAACCCCTTCTGCTAAAATTCTTGCCATTGTTGTTGAGAAAGAACAAAGTTTGACTCAATTTGCATTAGCGAAAGCAAAAAGCTATCGAGCAGAAACCTTAAAAAATGACTATCAATATTATTCTCAACAGTATTTTATTGATCAGGCTGAAATATCCCACCAAAAACAAGCCGAAATTGAGCAAGAAGACAAAGTTGATTTTGATACGTTTATACATGAGTATTTTAAAGAAGTTTAACTGTCTAAAATAGTAGACGTTAATGGCTCTATTACATTAACGTTTCCTTGACTTGTAGGCAAAAAAAAGCGCGTTAGGGTAACGCGCCGTAATAGTAAGAAAGCAGTCCAGGGAGGTTTGCGCTCTCATAATTTATGACAGACGCTTTTTTTAATAGTTCATTATTTATTCAGTTTTTCATTTCTTTTTTAAGCTCGCTTTGCTATCTAACTCTTTTATTTGTATTTTTCTAATAAAAATTTGAGATAAAAAAAACGCGTTAACTTAATAAAGTAACGCGTCTAAAACATGAAACACTAAGGGAAAATAAAAGTCTCGTATAATAAGAGCCGTGTTTTTTTGAAAAGTTCAAATAAATTGTTATTTAAATTAATAGACAAAAAAAGATAAAAAAAACGCGTTAACTTAATAAAGTAACGCGCCTAAAACATGAAACACTAAGGGAAATAAACCTCTCATTAAATAAGAGTATAAGTTTTCAATTAAGTTCAAAATAAATTAAAGAAAAATGATCCCATTCAATTGAATAAAAAAAAGCGCGTCACTTGTTAAAGGAACGCGCTAAAAAAACAATCTAAGGGAAACATAAAATAAATGCTTATTACTAAGAGGAGAGGATTGTCTAAAAGTTCAAAAAATTGAGAGAATTATAATTCTTTGCTGAGTTTTGTTACCTAATTTCAAAATTTCTGGCATGATAACTTTATTGTAAAATATGTATGAATATTATGAACAAACTTTCTTTTTTCGTTGCGCTTTTGAGTGCGTTTCTCTTAAGTAGTTGTGCAACACCTCCTCCTAAGAACCCTGAAAACTTATGTGAAATATTTAATGAACACCGAGATTGGTATTTTGCAGCGAAAGACGCACGCGAGCGCTGGGGCGTGCCTATCCATGTGCCAATGAGCATGATGTATCAAGAAAGTTCTTTTAAAGAAGATGCCTTACCACCACGAGATTTTTTGTTGGGGTTTATCCCGTGGGGAAGAGTAAGTTCCGCTTATGGCTATTCACAAGCGAAGACAATGACTTGGGATGACTATATTAAAGAAACAGGCAATGGTGGCGCTGATCGAGATGATTTTGACGATGCTATCGATTTTATGGGCTGGTTTATTTATAAAACGCAAAAAATTAATAAAGTGTCCAAATGGGATGCTTATAACCAATATCTTAATTATCATGAAGGTTGGGGTGGTTTTAAACGAAAAACCTATAAGAAAAAAGCTTGGTTGGTTAAAGTCGCCCGTAAAGTTGATAATCGAGCGAGACAATATAGCCGTCAGTTGAAAAGTTGTGAGGCTGATTTAAATAAAAGTTGGTTCTGGCGTTTATTCTTCGGTTAACGGCTGACATTAGTCGCCTTGTTCACAGATTTATCCTTTGGATAACTTTCGAACGATATACAAAAAAACAGTCAAATTAGGGCTGTTTTTTTGTTTCAACTAGGTTAGTTAAGGCTGAGATACATGAATCAGCATGTAACCTTTTTTTGAATTTTTTCACTACGAATACTTTCATAATGATTTCTAATTAGACGTAAAAAAGTAGTTTGTAATCAATAGCATTTTTCTTGCCAAAATGTCCAATTTTATAGGAATTTATTGCTAAGCCACGCCCTCTTTGATGTTTAAAAAAATGTAAAAAAAACTTCATTTTTTTAACAAAAATTGTTTGCAAAATCAGAAGTCGTTATTCTATTGGTCTTGCAATTGTTATCCACAGAAATTGTGGAAACATGATTTTTGTATAATTGCCTGTGAATAACTTTGTGAGTAATTTAAGTCCATGTCAGTATTATCCACATTAACGCACGGATAAGAAAAATAGTTAAAACTATCACATCGCTAATTTCATCAATTAAATGCCATTATTCGCAAGTAAAGTTTTAAAACACGGAGCGTGTTTAATGAAACAATCAATTAACAAACTGGTGGGGCGTACAAAAAGATTAAGGAGATTTATTTTAAGGTTTTTCAGAAATAAAAACCTGGCCATAAAAAAACGACTTTAAGTCGATTAAGTCGTTTTCTATATTTTAAGAACGGTTGTCGATAAAAATCTAAGCTAGGCGATATTGCTTAGTCATGATCTCTATGTTGAGATTGATAATAATCAGGCAATATCCTTACCGTTTTGATCATATTATCATTCACGTCAATTATCTCTACCGGATAACCTGCGATTCGCACACTTAGGTTCGCTTCAGGGATATCTTCTAAATATTCCAAAATTAATCCATTGAGTGTTTTTGGCCCATCGGTTGGAAATGCCCAGCCCATTTCTTTATTAATATCTCGAACGGTAGCACTGCCATCGACTAAAAAGCTCCCATCAGGCTGTACATTTACTTCATCGCTCGCGGCCGGTGTCATGGTCGTTGTAAAGTCGCCAACTATTTCTTCTAAGATGTCTTCTAAGGTCACTAAGCCTTGAATGTCACCATATTCATCTACGACTAAGCCTAAACGTTCTTTCGCGTCTTGAAATTTTAATAATTGCACGTTTAATGTTGTGCTTTCAGGAATAAAATACAGTTCACGTACCGCACGAATAATGGTGGTTTTATTAAACTGATTTTTTGACAGTAATTTTAACGCGTCACGCATGTGAATGTAGCCCACTACGTCGTCTATCGTGTCTCGATAAAGTAAAACACGGGTATGAGTAGATTGCGTGAGTTGTTTTTGAATTTTCTTCCAGTCTTCGTTGATATCAATCCCAACGAGTTCACTGCGAGGGATCATAATATCCTCAACGGTTACTTTTTCGAGATCTAAAATACTAACGAGCATGTCTTGGTCGCGATCAGCTAGCAGCGCGCCTGATTCGTTTACTACCGTGCGAAGCTCTTCCGAACTTAAACTATGATGTTCACGTTGTTTATGACTAATCCCTATCAGGGCTAACATGCCGTTTGTGATCCAGTTAACGGCAACCACGAACGGGAATAACACTTTCAACAATAACGACAGAATAATCGAGCTAGGAAAAGCCACTTTTTCTGGATATAAAGCCGCTAATGTTTTTGGGGTTACTTCGGCAAAAATTAAAATGATTAAGGTGAGTGCGATAGTGGCGATTAGTACGCCCATATCACCAAATAATCGTAAACCAATTATTGTCGCAATAGCAGATGCAGCAATATTCACTAGATTATTGCCGATAAGGATCAAACCAATAAGGCGATCAGGTCTGCCAAGCAATTTACTGACTCGCCTAGCACCTTTATGTTTTTGTTTTTCTAAATGACGTAATCGATAACGATTAAGTGACATCATGCCTGTTTCTGAACCAGAAAAATAGGCAGAGATTAATACGAGTATACCAAGGATGGTAAACAGCATATTCGTTGATATGTTATCCAAAAAAGGGATCCTATATGACTAAAAAAATAACTTAATTCAACACAACATTAAGTTAAGGGTAGTTATACCTTAAAAAGTGTTATAAGAGAAACTCTTTAACAAATCGACTGCCAAAATAAGCTAATGTTAATAAGCTAGTAGCAATAACGGTTAAGCTAAGAACACGGTGTCCGCGCCAACCTTGCTTGTAATGTCCCCATAAAATCACCAGATAAAATAATAACGCTAAAAGCGACAATACCGTTTTATGAGCGGTTTCTTTTGTTAGAAAGTTTTCTAAAAAAATAAAGCCCGTTAATTGACTTAATAACAGGCAAGCTGTGCCGATAAATAAAATAATGAAAAGTTGAGTTTCTACTTGCATTAATGGCGGGAGATGACTCACTGCCGCTAAGTTTTTACTTTTGAGTTTCATATTTATATACGCAACTTGAAAAGCAAAGAGCATGGCAATGACTAAAACACAATACGCTATTAAAGCAAGTGTAATATGGCTAAGTACGGTGAAGTCGGCACTAATAACTGGGGCAGCATGGCCTTGTGGCGTAAATAACATAATTAATTGCCACAAACCAGCAAATGCATAAGTAACAGGAATTAATAAATTAACTTTGAAACGTAAGGCTAATGAAGTCACGGTTAAGGTAATAATTAAACTAACTAATGAAACAACATTAGGTAAAGAAAAGTTGATATTATCTTGGTTAAAAAGGTACTCAACGGTATTTAAAGTATGAGCAATTATTGCCAGACAACCTAAAGTTAAAATAGTAACAAGATGGGGACCTTTAGGGTGAAATAAACGAAAGACGACGGCTAAGGTTGCTGATATGTAGCAAATAAACGCCGTTAAAGCACCAAAATGAGAAAACTCCACCAATCACTCCATTTATATGTTTGTTTTACAGGCAATAATATCAAACTTTTACCAAGGAATATTTGATATCACGTAAATTTACTCGATCTTATCAGAAACTCCTAGCTTAGCTAGTCTTTAAGAAAAATTGGCTAGTGCTATGTCTCAAGGGTTTAATGGCAAAAAATGCAATAATTCCAGCACAGGATAAACCAAACCAATAGGGTAGCATTTCATGATTGTGCTGCATCTGTTGACTAATATTTATTGCAAAATAATCGATACCCCAATCAAGCAATAAGCCAAAAGCAATTGCTGAACTAGCAATACCTATTAAATAACGTATTAATACACTCATGCCCATTTCTTTTTTGATGATCCCTAATGTGGAAATATTAGTGGCTGGACCCGCCATCATAAAAACTAACGCAGTGCCTGGTGAAATACCCGCTAATATAAAACCTGCCGCAATTGGTGTTGAAGCCGTGGCACAAATATACATAGGGATAGAAATCGCAATCATCAATAACATGGCAGGTAAACCACTGCCATAGCTCAAGAGAAAAGACGTTGGCACAAAGGTTTTTACTAACGTAGCAAATATAAGCCCAATGAGTAACCAAATGATTAAATCATCAATTAATTGTGTAACTGCATAACGTAAACCGTTGAATGTTTTACTGATAAAAGAAACTTGTTTGGTTTCTGATGAAGTACCACAACAGCTTGGTTTTTCTTGTTTTGTTTTACTTGCACAACATGACGTTGATGTGTCGCTGGATGTTGGTGCTATTTTAGCTGTTGTTACTAATAATCCGGTAAAAATAGCGGATATAATTGCTGAAATTGGTCGGTAAATTGCAAAAATAGGTCCTAATAACGCATAAGAAACGGTGATTGAATCGACACCTGTTTCAGGTGTTGCGACTAAAAAAGAGGCGGTTGCTGGAGACGAAGCGCCACTTCTTTTTAATTCGGTGGCTACGGGGATCACCCCACATGAACAAAGCGGCAAGGGGGCACCGATCAATGCTGCTTTGACTATGGCTAATTTACCTTCACCTAAATGATGACTTAATATATTGGTGGGCGTCCAAGCTTTCATCATACCCGCAATAATTAAGCCTAATAAAAGCCATGGACTCGCCTCGGCACTTAAAAATAGAAAGTTACTTAATAGTTCATTCATTGTTTGCGTTAGATTTGCCAAAGCCATGTTACTCTATATCTATCTTGTCGATAGCTTATCATAGAATTTAAAAAGGGAAGGATAGAGTAAACCATATTTCTACGTGCTTTCACCCTTGAAAATTAAAAATGACAAGCCATATCTTTAAGAATATTTTATACTTATTACAATTATTCACCGCGCAATAAATGCGTTGTTTATTACTTAGCTAACATTCGAGTATTACATGTTTGAAAATCTTTCTGATCGTTTAACCAAAACGCTAAAAAATATCAGTGGTCGTGGCCGACTTACTGAAGACAATATTAAAGATACCCTGCGTGAAGTGCGTATGGCATTACTCGAAGCCGATGTTGCTTTACCTGTTATTCGCGAATTCATTGCTAAAGTAAAAGAAAGTGCTGTTGGCACTGATGTATCTAAAAGCTTAACACCAGGTCAAGTTTTCGTAAAAATTGTTCAAAAAGAACTTGAAGCTGCGATGGGTGAAGTCAACGAAGCACTTGACTTAAAAGCAACACCTCCTGCTGTAGTCTTAATGGCCGGCTTACAAGGTGCGGGTAAAACCACATCAGTGGCAAAGCTGTCTAAATATTTAAAAGAGCGCGAAAAGAAAAAAGTGTTAGTAGTTAGTGCTGACGTTTATCGTCCTGCAGCTATTAAACAACTTGAGACATTAGCAAATGAAATTGAAGTAGGTTTTTTCCCAAGTGATATCAAACAAAAGCCAATTGATATTGCCAAAGCTGCCATTGATCATGCCAAAAAACATTTCTTTGATGTACTAATTGTCGATACAGCCGGTCGTTTACATGTTGATGAAAGCATGATGGATGAAATTAAAGATCTTCATCAAGCTATAAATCCAGTTGAAACCTTATTTACTGTAGATGCCATGACAGGTCAAGATGCGGCAAATACAGCAAAAGCATTTAATGACGCTTTACCACTAACAGGTGTTATTTTAACCAAAACAGATGGTGATGCCCGTGGTGGTGCTGCTCTTTCTATTCGCCATATCACTGGCAAGCCCATTAAATTTATGGGTGTTGGTGAAAAAATTGAAGCATTAGAACCATTTCATCCTGACCGTATTGCTTCTCGAATATTAGGAATGGGCGATGTTTTATCGCTTATTGAAGAAGTTGAGCAAAAAGTTGACCGTAAACAAGCCGAAAAATTAGCCAAGAAAGTTAAATCAGGAAAAGGTTTTAGCTTAGAAGACTTCCGTGACCAGCTTGTACAAATGAAAAATATGGGCGGTATGATGGGCATGATGGATAAGTTGCCTGGCATGGGAGGAATGGCAGATAAAGTGAAAGACCAAATGGATGATAAAGTGACCATTCGTATGGAAGCGATTATTAACTCTATGACACCTGGTGAACGTGAGCGCCCTGATATTATCAAAGGTTCACGCAAGCGAAGAATTGCCGCTGGCTCCGGTACTCAAATTCAGGACGTGAATAAATTATTAAAACAATTTACTCAAATGCAAAAAATGATGAAAAAAATGTCAGGTAAAGGTGGCATGAAAAAAATGATGCGTTCCATGCAAGGCATGATGCCTCCAGGAGGCATGGGCGGTGGCGGCGGTATGTTTGGCCGTTAAGCGAATTTTGTAAAAGTTACGTTTTATAGAGGCAACATACGTTGCCTTTTTTATTGTTTTTTTACCTTGTTCTTTTTTGAACAGCTAACTGTTTTGCTTCGTTCAACTGAGTTTTACAGTAGCAGCAAAAAGAAATTTTCAATTAGCTTGATAGTTTGCGTTAATACTTGCGTTTTTATTAAAAAAGCGTAGAATACGCGAGCTTTTCTGTCACCCCGGTGTCAGGAAATGTCTGGAAAATTCGTTTTAACACTTAAATATATAGAGGACGATATGGTTACCATTCGTTTAGCTCGAGGCGGCGCTAAGAAGCGTCCATTCTATCAGGTTGTTGTTGCAGATAGCCGTAATTCTCGCGATGGTCGTTTCATCGAAAGAATTGGTTTCTTCAACCCGACAGCACAAGGTCAAGCGGAAAAATTACGTTTAGACCTAGACCGTATCAACCATTGGGTTGGTCAGGGTGCAACGGTATCTGATCGTGTGGCCAAGTTAGTAAAAGACGCTCAAGTAGCAGCTTAATAGCTTAGTTATAAAAGGTAGGTTTAGGAGCAATCGTGGCAGAAGTAAAAGAAATTATCCTTGGCAAAATAGGCGCAGTCTATGGCATCAAAGGTTGGTTGAAAATACATTCATTCACTGATGAACCCGAAGCCATACTTGACTATTTTCCTTGGTCGTTAAAATTAGGAAATAAAACACAATCAGTAGAAATTACCGATTGGCGCAGACATAACAACGGACTCATTGTTAAAGTTGGTGGAATTGATGATCGTGATGAAGCGCAAGCTTTTGTCGGCTCAGAAATTTTAACCACTGAAGACGCTTTGCCAGAGTTACCTGAGGGTGACTTTTATTGGCGAGATTTAATGGGAATGGCAGTTGTGACGGCCAATGGTTACGATCTTGGCGAGGTTTCCGATATGTTAGAAACTGGTGCCAACGATGTATTGGTTGTAAAAGCAAACCGAAATGATGGCTTTGGAAAGAAAGAACGATTAATTCCGTATCTTATGGACCAAGTAATTAAATCGGTAAGCATTGAAAATAAACAAATTTGTGTTGACTGGGACCCAGGTTTCTAACTTGAGTGACGGCGTTAAAAATAATCTTAGTGATAAGAAAATGTGGATTGGGGTAATAAGCCTTTTTCCCGAAATGTTTGACGCAATAACTGAGTATGGGGTGACAGGCCGAGCGATCCGAAACGGGTTAATTGAATTTCATAAATGGAATCCAAGAGACTTTACTCATGATCGACATCGTACCGTTGATGACCGTCCTTATGGCGGAGGTCCGGGCATGTTGATGATGGTTCAACCGTTACGAGATGCCATTCATGCTGCACGAGACGCAGCAGAAGGGAAAGCTAAGGTCATTTATTTATCACCTCAGGGACGTAAATTGGACCAAGCTGGTGTACGCGAATTAGCACAGCATGACCGACTGATATTTATAGCAGGACGTTATGAGGGCATAGACGAAAGACTAATTGAGTCGGATATCGACGAAGAGTGGTCTGTCGGAGATTATGTTTTAAGCGGAGGGGAACTTCCTGCGATGAATGTAATTGATGCCGTAGCACGCTTTGTACCGGGTGTATTAGGACATAATCAATCTGCTGAGCAAGATTCTTTCTCAGATGGTTTGTTAGATTGTCCCCATTACACAAGGCCCGAAGTTTTTGATGATGGAACCGAAGAGGGGAAGTCAGTACCAAAAGTGCTACTTAGTGGTAATCACGAACATATAAAGCAATGGCGACAATATAAGTCATTAGAAAGAACATGGACTAGAAGGCCAGAACTTTTAACTGACCTAGCTCTGACAGCAGAACAAGTTAACATGCTTGAAACTATTAAAAATAGTAATAAGTAATATTGTTGATGACTGTGAACTCTAGGAAGAAGGTATTATGAGTAAAATTATTGATATGCTCGAACAAGAGCAAATGAAAACAGACTTACCAGAATTCGCACCAGGCGATACGGTAGTTGTACAAGTAAAAGTTACAGAAGGTGATAAAACACGTCTTCAAGCATATGAAGGTGTAATCATCGCTGTTAAAAACCGCGGCATCAATTCTGCATTCACGGTTCGTAAAATTTCGAGCGGTGTTGGTGTAGAACGTGTATTCCAGACACATAGCCCAATCGTTGACTCAATTGAAGTCAAACGCCGCGGTGATGTTCGTCAAGCTAAACTTTACTATCTTCGTGAACGTTCAGGTCGCTCTGCACGTATCAAAGAGAAATTGGCAAAAAGATAATCTCTTTTTATCAAAAGTAGCTTAATAAAAATGCCTGAATAATTCGTTATTCAGGCATTTTTGATTATAAAATTAATTAAGTATTAACAAATCTTTAAAACTTAGCTGCAACCTTTACCGAGTCGTTAACCGCACCATCACTTACGTAGCCGATAAAGCTAGGGTTTTGGCTTATTAACTTGATAACTTCTGCTTCATTATCAACTGATTTCGGCGCTTGACCCTTGCCTGTGAAAATCAATTTTGACCAATAAGCTTTTAATTGACTTTCAGATTTACCAATAACGCTGTCTAAAAATTGATTTCTCGCATCTCCATTTGTTAAGTCGATAGGAATAACTTCGTTACCGTCAGGAAACTTTTTACTTTTTCCTAAAAATATTTTTTTAAATGCTTTTTTATTTAAAGTATTAGAGTTACTGGGATGCACGATTACTGTTACTGCCTGTACATTCAAAGCGATTAAGCTTAATGCTAAAATTAATATTGAATTAACATATTTCATCACTTTCTCCTAAAAGACTAAGTCAACGCCAATTGACATTATTTGATAATCACCAATATTGGTTAACTGGTGCTCGCCAGTAAAGTAATCAACTTTTAATGCTGCGCTTGGATGAAAGTCATACCTTAATGAAAGACCATAACCGTCAAACTCACTTTCTGATATAGCTTGTTGTAGCCCTTTACCTGTCGCTTGCAAAACAGGGTGATTAACTCCATTTAGAAAACCATAATCTGCTGGTTGTTCTGATTCTTCGGCGTGTATCGTTATTACATAACTATCGAATCGACGACCTAATGCCAAATACCAGTTTTTGTTTGCTGCATCTACTGAATCTTTCACACCGTAATTTGTGTATTCAAAGTCGAGTAGCCAGTCATCATAATCAAGGCCAAAGCCGGTAAACCAATAAAGACCATCCTTTTTATTCCAGATAACAGCATCAGTAAATTTAGTGACATCACTTTGAGTTGCGCCTAAACTTAATGCTGCTTGAATGCCAGGCTGAATAGCAGGTATATAAAAATTGGCGTCTACTGACTCTGCTTTCATTTCTGTTGTAAATGCCCCAGTAAATACTTTCCACCAGTCGCCTGACAATGTAACATTTACTGATAAAATATCTTTGATCCCTAATTCTGTGGTGCCAATACCGCCTAAACTGATATCTCCATTCCAACTACCATAGAGTAACTTAGTATCTAATGTGTAATCCCCGTCGGCTAACTCAAACTGGCTATTTAAGGCAATGCCTTCAACCGTAGAAAACGGAAATTCTTCATAAACAGCCTTCGGTAAACGAGAAAAGTTATGGGCATAACCTACTTTTTGATATTCTGATTGGTGAAATGTTGGGTTTGCTAATTTACCCACACTAATAGAATGATTATCTGCCAATTGATAATTGATATAAGCCCATCTTGCTTCAACATCAAAATCATTCAGCCCATCAGCGTAAAATTGAATAGTCGCTGTTAAACCTTCACTTAAATCAGCAGAAGCCTGTAAGGCAAATAAAGATTCATCTTTAAATGAAATTTCACCATCTTGAAAGTTACCAAAAGGGACACTTCCTCCATCTGAGTTAATTTGACTGGCCCGTATTGAAGCAAAGCCATTAAAGGTAATATCCGCAAAGCTTTGCGGCATATAGAGAAGTGACAACCCTACGGTGCATAATTGCAGTTTTTTCATATACTAAGCTCCCTGAGTGTTAGTATTATTAATAATGTGTCATTTTCAGATAGTGCTTCAGTTTTATTATTTATTAAAATGATCTAAACCTTAAAACCTTTAGCGATAATGCCTAAATCACTTGCTAAGCAAGCTAATTTCCCACTTACGCCGGCTAACTCTTCAGAGGCCGTATGCGTTTGTTGGGTGCTGTGGCTAATTTCATCAACATGAGAAACGATTTGTGCCGCGGACTCCGATTGTGCTTCTGTTGAATTGGCAATATCTTCGGTCATGGCGTTAATTTGTGCGACAGAGGTGGTAATTTCATCTAAAGACTTGCCTGCTTCACTGACTTGTTCAACGCTATCATCGGCTAACTGTTTACCACTACTCATAGCGTTAACGGCTTCTTTAGCTGCAGCTTGAAGTTTCTCTATGGTGGTTTGAATCTCAATGGTTGACTCTTGAGTACGCGAAGCAAGAGTTCTCACCTCATCAGCAACTACGGCAAAGCCTCTACCTTGCTCTCCCGCTCGAGCGGCCTCTATTGCCGCATTTAATGCTAAAAGGTTTGTTTGATCTGCAATTGAACGGATAACATCTAACACTGCGCCTACTTGATTCGCATCACTGTCAAGTTGGTCAATAACGTCAGATGATCTTTCAACAGTTTGTGCGAGTTGATGGATAGTATTAACGGTAATTGAGACAACTTCTGCTCCTTCGGTAGATACTTTCGAGGTTTGAGTTGCTGCCACTGCGGCTTGAGCTGCATTGTCTGCCACACTACGAACACTAATGTTTAAGCTTTCAACAGCATCCTTGGTGTTTTGAGTGCCTTTTTGTTGTTCCATGGTTATTTTATTAGTTTCTTCAGCAGTAGAGCTGACCGTAGATGCCATATCTGATAATGGTAGCGCTATTTCAACAACTTGCTTGATGGTAAGTTGAAGCTTTTCTATAAATCGATTGAAACATTGAACAAGCTCACCAACTTCATCATTCGTTTTGGTCTCAAGTCTTGCCGTCAAATCACCTTCGCCATCGGCTAAATCACTTAAAGAGGCAATAACATTAGAAAGTGATGACTTGATACCTAAAATAATAGGGACTGCGGTACCAAATAATAGTGCTATGGTAATAAAGCCCATAATAAAACCTGTGGTCACCAAGCTTTCGGCAGAATCATTCGCTTCTTTTATACTATTTTCAAATGCAGAAACATTCTTTATATTGAAATTTTCGACAGTGCTTGTGACTTTCTCATAAGCTTGATTCATCGACTTCCCCATTTCTGGAAGCTTTGAAAAGTCTATCGTTTCATTAATCATGCCCAATGAGAGGGCTTTAGCTTGTGCAAAATAATCATCAAACTGCTGTTGCATTTGCCGTTTATCTGATGAAAATTTAGCATGACTTTTACCTATATCATTTATCCGTGCGGAAATTTGCTTAGATAATTCGTCCGCTACTTCAATTGTTTCTTCTTCTCCTGTGGTGACCGCACTATTAAGCATCTCAGATATACGCACAATAGATACTGATACTTCTTTTGAATATTGCACAACAGGAAATTGTACATCTCTAGCTTCAGAAAGCAGTTGAACATTGTTTTTGGCTGTAATTGTCGAAAGTGATAAATAAAAAATAAAGCTGATTGTTCCAATTATAGGGATCAAGTATATTTTTTTTGATATAGATAATTGATTGAGAATATTCATAAATTACTTTTTAATCTCATTGTTTGGACATCTATTATCAAATGTAGGACAAAATGTTTAAATATGTAAAAGAATTAGCAGGCATTTTTCAAACTTCCCCTAATTTAATTGCCTATAAATGAATGAAGTTATTTTATTATGTATTTTTATCAATGTAATAAGGGTATTTTAAGGATTGTGGTATTCATGATTTGTATGACAGCGTTGTCATCGTGTTGTTAAAGTGCTAATGTTTGAAAAATTTAATATATATTGTGCTTTTATTCGACTTTAGTTGAGTAGGCGAACGAATTTAGTTGCTATATGATAATAGCCATCTAAAAAATAATTTTAAGCTTTATTTGCTCTCCCTTTACTATTCATTAGGTTTAGCAAATAAAAAGCAACGTACAGATCTTATAAATAAGAATTGAAGGACATAACATGCAAGAATTAAAAAGCCTTTATCCGATTTTAGAGCAAGCCAAAGCTCATACTCACATTGATACTGCAACCTATGATGCAATGTACAAACAATCAATTGAACAACCGGATGTGTTTTGGGCTGAACAGGCTGAAAAGTTTCTTGATTGGTATCAACCTTGGGACAGCGTTTCAAAAGTTGATTTAAAAACCGCTGATATTAATTGGTTTTCAGGTGGTAAGCTTAATGTTAGTTATAACTGTATTGATCGTCATCTAGCTACAAAAGCAAACGATACCGCCATTATTTGGGAAGGAGATGACCCGAGTGAAGATCAAAAAATAACCTATCAAGAATTACATGATCATGTTTGTCGTTTTGCAAATTTATTAAAAGAACGCGGTGTTAAAAAAGGGGATCGTGTTTGCATTTATATGCCTATGATCCCAGAAGTAGGTTACGCCATGTTAGCCTGTGCACGAATAGGTGCCGTTCATTCTGTGGTATTTGGTGGTTTTTCTACAGAAGCCATTCGTTCAAGAATTATTGATGCCGATTGTAAAGTTGTCATTACCTCAGATGAAAGTCTTAGAGGCGGTCGTGTCATTCCATTAAAAACAAATGTAGATGAAGCGGTTGCTGAATGTCCGAATGTTAATACCGTTATCGTTGTAGAACGCACTGGTGGTGATGTCGCATGGAATGACCAAATAGATGTTAAATACCAAACGGCGGTAGCCAACCAATCACCAGTGTGTGAGCCTGAAGTGATGGACGCTGAAGATCCATTGTTTATCTTATACACATCAGGTTCAACAGGTACGCCAAAAGGTGTTCTTCATACTTGTGGTGGTTATTCACTTTATGCGGCGATGACTCACAAATATGTTTTTGACTATAAGGACGGAGAAATATATTGGTGTACTGCAGATGCTGGTTGGATCACAGGTCATTCTTATATCTTTTATGGTCCATTAGCCAATGGTGCTACGACTTTAGTTTTTGAAGGCGTACCAACTTATCCAGATGCAGGGCGTTTTTGGCAAGTGTGTGAAAAGCACAAGGTCAATGTGTTTTATACCGCGCCAACTGCCATTCGTGCTTTGATGAGTGTTGGTGATCAGTTAGTTAATCAATCTGACTTATCATCTTTACGTATTCTAGGTACCGTTGGTGAGCCAATCAATCCTGAAGCTTGGCACTGGTACTATGAAGTTGTTGGTAAGTCTAATTGTCCAATTGTAGATACGTGGTGGCAAACAGAAACTGGTGGCATTTTAATTACTTCTTTACCAGGTGCTGTGGATATGAAACCAGGTGCAGCAGGTAAACCTTTCTTTGGTGTAAAACCCGCTTTGTTTGATAAAGACGGTAACACCCTAGCAGGAGAGAACCAAGGATTGTTAGTTATGACGGGCAGTTGGCCAGGGCAGTTGCGAAGTGTTTATGGCGATCATGATCGTTTTTATCAAACCTATTTAAGTCAATATCCAGGTAATTATTTTACTGGTGACGGTGCGAAACGTGACGAAGATGGTTTCTATTGGATCACTGGTCGTGTTGACGATGTACTTAATGTTTCTGGTCATCGCTTAGGAACGGCTGAAATTGAAAGTGCATTAGTACTTCACCCCGCTGTTGCAGAAGCGGCAGTTGTAGGTTATCCGCATGAAATTAAAGGACAAGGAGTTTATGCGTACGTTACGTTAATGGGGAATGCGGCTGAGTCGGATGAATTGTTAGCAGAACTTACTGAGTTTGTTGCTAAAGAATTAGGCCGTTTTGCAAAACCAGATTACATTCAATACGCGCCAGGGTTACCTAAAACTCGTTCAGGTAAGATTATGCGCCGAATCTTGCGTAAAATTGCCGAAAATGAAATTGATACTTTAGGTGATACCTCAACGTTGGCAGATCCTGCTGTGGTCGATAACCTTATTGCAAATCGAATTGTACATAGTTAATGGATTAATTTTTATTCATGTTAAAAGCGCTATTTTTAGCGCTTTTTTTATATCTAAACATCAATGTTCACTGATGTATTTCAGCTACTCGTGTAATTAATGCCCAATCAGCCATTATGGTAAAAATGAAATTACTTGTTTTTCAATGGAATTATTTTCAGACAACAATATTTATATCTGAATGTGAAAAAAACTTTGCCTTCACTAAAATTCGTGTGTAAGATATTCATTACAAATCGAGTAAAGTTAAGTTTACAAAATTAAAGTTTAGAAAATGTTTAATCATAAATCACAATATTATTATTACCTCCCTTTCTTTTGCTAAGCGTAAGCTTTAGCACTTTTTACTCTATATTTATAAAATCATCGCTGTAACAACTGGAAAAATTATGTCTAACACCACAACACCTAATACTCAAAAGAGTACATTAAACGATATTCATATTAATGCTGAAGAAGTATTAATTACTCCTCACGCTTTACGTGCCGAATTACCGATGTCTGTAGCAGCGCGTGAGTTTGTTAAACAAGCTCGGCAAGATATTTCTAATATTATCCATAAAAAAGATCATCGATTGTTAGTGATCAGTGGACCATGTTCTGTCCATGATGTTGAATCAGCGAAAGAATATGCGAGAAAACTGAAAACACTACAAGAACAGTATCAGGATAATTTTTATGTGGTGATGCGTGTTTATTTTGAAAAACCTCGTACAACTGTCGGTTGGAAAGGTATGATAAATGACCCGCATATGGATGGCTCTTTTGATGTTGAAGGTGGATTACGTAAGGCGAGAGAATTACTCATTTATCTTACTGAACTTGGTTTACCGCTGGCAACAGAAGCACTTGACCCGATTAGTCCGCAATACTTAGCTGAATTATTTAGTTGGTCAGCGATAGGAGCAAGAACTACAGAGTCGCAAACTCATCGCGAAATGGCATCTGGATTATCCATGCCTATAGGCTTTAAAAATGGTACCAATGGTAGTTTAGATGTTGCGATTAATGCATTGCAGTCTGCGGCGTCATCACACCGTTTCATGGGAATCAATCGTCAAGGACAAGTTGCTTTGATCAAAACATCAGGTAATCCTGATGGTCATGTGATATTACGTGGCGGTAAAAAACCTAATTATGATGCAGAAAATGTCGCAATTTGTGAACAAGATCTGGCTAAACATAATTTAGAGTTAGGTATAGTGATTGACTGCTCTCATGGTAATTCTAATAAAGATTATCAACGTCAGCCTTTGGTTGCACACGATGTTTTTAAGCAAATTACTCAAGGCAATAAATCTATTATTGGTATAATGTTAGAGAGTCATATAAATGCAGGTAATCAAAGTGCTGATTTACCACAAGAACAGTTAAAATATGGTGTTTCAGTCACCGATGCTTGTATTGACTTTGCAACAACAGAACAGCTTTTTGTCGATGGCGAAGTGATATTACGTGACGTGTTAAAAAATAGAATTGCTTAATTATTTATAGATTAAATAGTGCAGCATCAGCAAAGATAGATGGAATCAATGAACATCGAACTTCAATTAAAAGCGCTAAGAGACGACATCGACATTATTGATAGTCAACTTGTCGAGTTATTGGCGCAACGTCGAGCAGTTACCAGCAAAGTTGGTGAGTTAAAAAGCCAAGTAGGTATGCCAATTTATGCGCCTGAACGAGAAGATCAGTTAATCAAGTTGCGTCGAGAGCAAGCTGCTAAGGCAGGTATTTCTCCTGAGTTGATTGAAGATGTGTTACGTCGTGTAATGCGAGACTCTTATATTAGCCAAGATGCGAGTGGTTATCGATGCGTTAATCCTGAGTGTAAAAAAGTTGTTGTGGTGGGAGGAAAAGGTCAACTAGGAAAAGTATTTGTTGATTTGTTTTATCGTTCTAATTATCGCGTTGTTACCTTAGAACAAGAAGATTGGGTTAATAGTGAACAGATATTGACTGATAGCAGTGTCGTTATTGTTGCGGTCCCCATTCGTTTAACAACCGAGATCATTCAACAACTCAATCACTTACCAAGTGATTGTATTTTAGCGGATGTAACGAGCGTTAAAGAGCAACCCTTGGCCGAAATGTTGAAAATACATTCAGGCCCTGTCATTGGATTACATCCGATGTTTGGTCCTGATGTCTCTGGCTTGATAAAACAAACGATCATTGCGTGTCAAGGTAGAGCGCCTGAACGTTATCAATGGTTACTTGATCAGTTTCAAGTTTGGGGAGCAAAAATTTATCAGGTTGATGCCAAAGCACACGATCAGGCAATGGCGATGGTGCAAGTGATGAGGCATTTTTCAACCATTGCTTACGGCTATCATTTGATGACTGAAGGAGCAGATATTTCACAATTAGTTGAGATGAGTTCTCCTATCTATCGCTTAGAATTAGTCATGGTTGGTCGGTTATTTGCTCAAGATCCTATTCTTTACACAGACATCATTTTTTCAAACCGAGAAAACATTGCCATGATGAAGCGTTTTGCTCATCGGTTTCTTGAGTTATTAGCTGATATAGAACAAGGAGATAAAAAGTCTTTCGTTGCTATGTTTAATGAAGTGTCAAACTGGTTTGGTGATTATGCGGATATTTTTTTACAAGAAAGTAAAGCTATGTTATTAAAAGCTAACGAATTAAAAAAATAAACCCGATAAAATTTTTACTATTGAGACTCTATGAACAAAGTGATAACAAAACTGATTTTGGTGGCTTCATTCTCCTTTTTATTAGGCTGTGTCCACACAACTGAACATGACGCGTTAGCTGTTGGGAAGATTGACGCTCAAGCGTTGTTATCTAATTATCAAAGCTTTCACACACCACATCGACAATTTAGCCTTTCTGACCGACAAATAGCTTTAGTTAAGCAATGGCCTCGTTCGGTACATATTGAAGTGTATTTTGGCACTTGGTGTCATGATAGTCAGCGAGAAGTACCTAAATTATTGAAGATACTAAGCCATAATCAAGCGGTAACCTACAATTTAATCGCACTTGATTATCAGAAAACAGAACCGACAGGTGTGGCGATAAAAGATGATATTAAGTTCACGCCAACTTTTATTGTTTTTCAAAATAAAAAAGAATTGGGCAGAATAATTGAACGTCCAAAGACGACATTACTTAATGATCTTGATGAGATTATACAATTAAAAGGTAAGTTGTAGAGTATCGAACTACCCTACAACTTGTTGATTATGATTATAGGTAAGAAGGATTATTCATCGTCGCTTTTGAATAAACAGTGCTTTGCGTAATCTTTAGCTTCAGTTGCCGTCCAATCTCCCTTTGGCTTTTCTTGCAATTGCGCACACCAGTCTTTACTACCAACTTCAGGTGCACAGGCGGAAATGAGTATTAAGCTAAAAATTGAAATTAATATTTTTTTCATTGTTTTCTCTGTTTCATTAGTTAGTAAATAAAAAGTAATCACTTTAAAATTTTATCGCTAAGCCGATAGAAATATTTGATTCCATCCATAAAGAGTTTTCAAATTGGGCATGGCAAATGTCGTTTTCACAAAACATATTATCATCGGCGTCCACTAAAGTGGCGTAACCTCTTAATTCGGTGATCATCGCAACGGTTTCAGAAAACTCATATCTTGTACCAAAAGCTAAAGTTGCTGAAGGATATAACTCTTCACTAATATTGCTATCAAAGTATGCGCCACCTAAGCCTAAAGAAACGGTAGTGACATAACTTTGCTGACGAAATTGTGCTACCCCATTAAAGTGAGCATACATAATATCTAAAGAGTAATTCTGCTCAGTCGCTTCACTTTTAAAATCATGACTGACTACATTTAGCATTATCTGTCCTTGACCATTCGGGGAGTCTTGCCAAGCGACAGCCACACCAACATTACCACCGGCATCAACTGATAAGGCATCCTCAGTGGAAATTCCGGTTAGATCAGAGCTATACATTTGACCTAAAAAAGCTGAAACCTCAAACTCAGTAGCAACGGCTGATAATGAGAATACAGATAAATATAGCGCCAAAGCTTGCTTTAAAAACCGTTGATAAATCATTGATTTATTCCTTTTTCATTAAGTATATTTTGCATCATTAAGCTTAGGATTTATTGAACAATTCTGAAAGTTTTTTCTTCGCTTTATCTTTCAACTTATCGGTAGCTTGTTTTTTTAATTGTTCTTTTTGGGTATTTTTGGTTTCTTTCCAAATGGCGGAAAGCGCTTCTTTTACAATAACCCCCCCTAATTCACTTGCCGGTAAACCGTCTTTTCCTCCAATATCATTTAGGATGATATCAGGTAGTGTTGCACTATGTTCTTTGTTGCCAAGTGCAGAAAGATCGACGGTTAAAGCTGTACCGGCTAATACTACTTTACTTACACTTAGTTTTGGCTCAGCTTTTGTTGAAGCTGACTCTGTGTCGGCATTTTTTTGGCCAGCATTAGGAATATTTTTCTGAATGGTATCTATTAAGTCTTTCATATTTGAAGCACCAGAAGCGGTAAACTCTACAAACGCTTTTGGATCTTTAATAATAATCGCATCTATAATTATTGGCTCTTGGGTTAAACTTTCTACATTAATATCTAAAGTCACTTCCCCTAAAGTAAAAGCATGGGGATAATTGTACTCACTGCCATTGGCTAAACTGATACCAATAATACTGCCCGCACCTTGGGTTAATTTGATATCAACTGAATTAACGGCAACTTTCTGCTCTGTAATTTGTTTACCAACGGTCTCAATTTGACCTTTTACAAACTCATTTAATGAGCCTCCTGCTAAAAACCATAATGCGCCACCACAAGCAAGTAAAATGACGACGACAATTGACGCTAAAAATTTCATATTTTATTTCCTATAAAATTGATAAATGTGAAGAAAGTTGTGATGTAAATAATTATATATTAATAACATGAAAGTATGGAAAAAATAATAAATTTACTTATGACTATTGAATTTAGGGGGGAATGCAGGCTTATAAAGTAAAAGGTTGCAGATTGGGCAAAATGGGAAGTTTGGCTTTTTATACTGGTTTGAATCGTTCAATCTGTTTTTCGAACAATGGAAGCAAAAAGTGCCATAAATAATAAAAGATTTATCGGCCTTTTAATCGCTTTACTTAACTTTTTACGATTACGAACTAAATATCGTTACTTCATAATATTAAAGCTAGTTTTACAATAGCTTGAAATTTTCTTAATTATTTTTCTATAGGTGTTTTTATCGGGTAACTATTAACGTGTTCTAAAAATTAAACATCTTTAGATTGTTTTGTATTCGACTTGCTTAAAAAGTGAACTTGAGATATAAAAACTGAGTTATAAAAAATAACAATAATAAACATAATTATAATAAATAGGGGAATGAGTTTTGCTGAAGGTAAATAAAAAGCTCTGGTCGTTTAATTTTGGTTGTTTAATCGCGTTTTCATTTGTTTGGTTAGTCAGTTTTGGTAATACCGCTCCAGTACCTGAGGTATTGCATCCTCATACATTTTTTATTCTAGATTATTATTCAGGCCTTGTGACGGCTCTAAGCGCAATAATGATCACTGCATTAATGGTGATTATCATGGGAAAAGGATTTAATCTTTGCGCCAGTGAACATCCTTTCTGGTTAATATTACCATCGTTATGTTTTATTGCATTAACGACGCTTTCTGCATTTGAATTATTAACGTCGATGTTATTTGCTGTTATTCCGGCATTAATGGTGATGGTTTCAACGGCAGTAGTCTTTAGGCTAACCAAACGTAAATTGAAAACCATATAAAAAAGAAAAAAGGCTTTGCAATGTCAAAGCCTTTGTTGATTGAACGGGTTTTAGTGGCGATGGACTAAGATCACAATTTATCACTTGGCACATTGGTTGGGCTGATATGCTCAATAGGGTAACAGCCTAACACTTTAATAAAATTAGTTAATTTTGTGATTTCATTAATTGCTTCTTGTAAAGCCATATTCTTGATATTCGCTTCTACATCAATATAAAACATTTCTTCCCAAGGACGCCCTTGGATCGGTCTTGATTCTAGTTTACACATATTAATACCGTTGTTTTTCAATACTAATAAACATTCAACTAGTGCACCTGGCTTTTGCCCTGTTGCTAAAATAAGAGCTGTTTTGGCCGGAATTTGTTCAGCAACATCAATGGGTTTTCGGGCAACAAGAATAAAACGACTATGGTTTTCATTTTGGTTAGCAATTGACTTTTCTAATGCCGCTAACTTGTATAAATGACCGCCTTCTTCACTGCCAATAACCGCCACGGTTTCATCTTGCAGCTCTGCTGCTTGCGCCATAGCTTCTGCAGTGCTTTCACAGTATTCAATGCGTATGTTTTGTTGTTTATCAAGGAAATTACTGCATTGTGCCAATGGTTGGCCATGGGCATAAATGGTTTTAATTTGACTGAGCGTGGTATTAACGGCAGTTAATAAACAATGCTCGATTGGCTGGGTAATTTCACCAACAATTGATAAGTTAGTATGTTGTAACACATCGTAAACTTCGTTAATACTGCCAGAGCTAGTATTTTCAATTGGTAACATACCGTAATCTACGTGTCCTGATTCAACTTGCTGCATGATATCGGCAAAACTTTGGCAGCCACATTCAATAATATTTTCGGCACGTCGAGAAAAATAACGATGACTGGCTAAATAACTATAAGAGCCTTTATTACCAAGAAAAGCGACACTTACAGTTGGTAACTCTATTGCTGGATTGGCTAAGGTTTGTAAATAAGCTTGCTGGTTTAATACCGAGTCTTCAATGATCATTTGAAAAACACTGGTAACATAATGAGCATCTAAACCGTACTCTTTACCTTGTTTGATAAGACGGATTAATAACTCTTGTTCTCGTTGTTGATCTCTGACAGGGCGAACTTGATGAGCTTTACTTTTTGCGACATTTAACGTTAATGAACGACGTTCAGCAAATAGCGCTAAAAGCTGTTGATCAAGTTTAGTTATTTTTTCGCGTATTTTATTTAAGTCTAATTCTTCGTTCACATGACACCTACTATAAATTGATACTTTACTGATTTCGGTTTTAATATTCGTATGATGCTAGGTTACGAATACCTTAAAGTTCGCTCAAAAAAAAACCTCCTAATGGAGGTTTTTATCGTGAAATAAACGACACTAACGCTCCCTACTTAAATAGTAGAAACAAAAAGAGAAATATAAACGTGCGGTTAGTGTTTTTCATAGTTTAACTCTATCTAGCTGAAGGTGATCTTTCAAGCAATTGTTTATACCATTTTTATTTACTTTGTTGCTTTATTCTTATAACTAATCATTAAATACATTGCCATATAATGGTAAATGAGCAAAAGATACCAACGCCCCATACTAATGATCTTAACGTCCCTTTGTTATACAAATATAACGCATTATAAATGACGCGTGCGACAACATGTGTGATAGCAAGTTGCTGAATAAATTCACCAGTATGTTGAGTGATTATCGCTAATAAAATTGCAGGAGCAAAAATGATCACCGACTCAAAAGCGTTTTGATGTGCCGCCAGTGCTCTTGCACCAAAGCCGGTAAGTTTGTCCTGTTGACTGCGAGGGTGTTTGTTGTCATAGCCATTGAGTTTTTGCATGGCAAGTGCCACAGGAAGTTTTGCGATAAAGGGTAAAAGTAACGCAATAAATAAACAAATGATCAATGTAGTCATAAATTTCTCTTTTATGTTAATAGCTTAATAAGGTTAATGAATATTTTGTTTCACCGGGCAAAAATGCAGATGGTTTGCCTTGCTCCCAGTCTTTATGTCCTAAACCATAATAAGGGCTTAAAGGGTGACCTGCTTGACTGGTTGGCATATGTAATATTCCTGATTCTTCATGTCCTGGTGAAACAACCATTCTTTCAGAAGCACCAAATGCTTTCCCTTGCACTAATGGCATGTAACTGTCGCCTGGCAGAGCGGTGGCTGGCATATTTAACCATGAAGATAATAATGGCACTCCATTGGTGATAGGATGGCGAATATCTGTGGTATTTTGTTGCCCCCAGGTTGCAGCTGAAAGAGGTTGATTAATGGTCATTTCTTGATAAGTTTTTGCAAGGGCAGCTTGAAAATAACCTTGCCAGGTTTTATGTTTTCCATTTAAAAAATGCTTTGGCTGCTCATTAATTAATTGCCATAAAGGTGTTTCAATTTGATGGCGAATAGTATGAAACTTAAAACCTTTATCTAATTGAATTAACTGCTTATTTAGCTCATCAAAGACCGCGTCTCTTAAGTTGATTCGAAAATTTCTAACGAAGCGGTAAGCCACCGAGTCTGTTGTCGCTCTTAAGTCATTGGCAGCAAGAATTTTGTTAATTTCTTGCCAGTCTTTGTCGTTTACTAGTGATGCTTGTTGTTCAGTTTTTTTATTCAGAACATTTTCAAGAATAAATTGTTGCCAGCGTTCTAAAAACTTCGCTTTGTCATCAAGCGCTATCGCTAGTAAGGCTTTTTCATCAAAGGTTTCTTTCGCGAATAAATTATCTCTAATTTGTTGTGATCTTGCCCCTAAAGCGTAACCGCCATTTCCTATTTTAGCTAACATTTCACCACCAACAACCCGTGAATTTGCAGTCCATAATCGATGTTGTTGTGGTTGTTTGATCTTAGGATATTGCGCCGTTGTCAAATAGCCCTGCCAATGATTTTTTTCTGTTGCCCAAGACGTTGGAACTTCACCAAAATCTGATGATTTTTTGGGAATTGGGCCGGCGATTGTCCAACCAATATCGCCCGATTTATCGCCAACCATCATATTTTGAGCGGGTATGCCTGATTTACTGGCGATAATAAACGCTTCGTCTACATTGGTGGCATTTTCGAGTTGTTGAGCATAAAGATTAACTGCTTGAATATCGTGTGCTACCCAGCGAAATGCGAGTAATTGTTTTTTTTCATTACTGCCAATTACGGGGCCCCAAATAGTTTCTTTAATTGTTATCTCTGCTGAGGGTTGACCTTTTACCGCTATCATTTGCTTGTGATAAGTGAAATATTTATAACCGTCAGGTGTCAGGTACTGGCTGTTATCATCATTTGTTTCTAAAATAATGACATCATTCCAATCACCATAACTATTGGTAAATCCCCAAGCTATATTTCCGTTTGAGCCAGTGACCATTAACGGGGTGCCTGGAAGGGTTAAACCGGTAACCTTTATTGCTTGTGCTTTAGTATTTGGATATTCAAATGAAGCGCGAAACCAGGTGTTAGGTACTCGAATACCTAGATGCATATCATTAGCAACAATAGCACTTCCTGTACTACTAATTTCACCTGAAACGGCCCAATTATTTGAACCTGGAAATTCTTCACAAGAATAATCAGTATTTGTGTTTAATGAAGTTGAAGGTGAGGGGAGGTTAGCTTGTTGTGCAAACCATGATACCTCTGGTAGCGGGGCAGGTGAATATTGACTATTATCAATGGCGGCATCCCAAATACTGCCTTTAGGATTTAAAAAGGCATAAATGGCAGGATCAAAGGTGGATTGAATTAAGCCTAAAGCTCTTTCTCTGGCGCCGTCTTTATATTGTAAATCCAAATACATACTTAATACGGTAAGAATGCTATCTTCTTCTCGCCAACCAACAGGCTCTTGCTGAAGTAATAAATATTCAAAGGGTTTGGCTTTGAGTGCTCTTAATCCTTCATTGACTCCCACTGTATAAGCTTTAATTAAGGCTAATTGTTCTTTTGGAAGTTGGTTAAGAATGGTTATGGCGCGATCACGAAAACGGTGTAATCGAATCGACTTATCGTAATCTATCGCCATTGCACCAAACAGGCTGGCAAGTTCACCAGCAGAATTTCTTCTCAGTAAATCCATTTGAAAAAAGCGCTCTTGGGCATGAATAAAACCGGTAGCTACGGCTAGATCGAATCTACTTTCTGCTTTGATTGTCGGTATACCTTGAATATCTCGGTCTACTGTCGCATTACTTGATAATCCCATAATGGTGGTTTTCCCTGTTAGTACAGGTAAGGCACTATCAACTTGGCTATAAATCCAAGTAGCAAACATTGAGAAAATTAATAATAAAACTAGTAAGCTACTCAACAGCACTTTTTTTATTTTTTTCATCGAGCTTTTACCTTGAAAAGTTATGATCTGAAAAGAGATTAAAGAGTACCCTAAAAACTTAGGGTTAACAAACCTCGTTAAGTTTATTCAATCTTGTTGCAGATTATCTAACTAATTGTTTTATTTATTATTTAAATTATTAATCTTGCCGTGATGAAAAAGTTGTTCACCGAGGTAAACGTTGAAATGTTTCTAACTGTTTAATCTGTCATTATCCGTTACACTTGTCCGATTGTTACAACATTTTTAGCTTGATACTTTAACGATAACTTTTCGCTGGTTAACGTTTTATTATGTCAAATCTAAGTCCATGGAAGAAAGACTTCTCTATTTTTGTACCACAAGCTCAACCTTATTTATGCTATTTAGATACTGCAGCCACTTGTTTAACTCCTAAACATGTGGCTGAAGCAATGTTTCATTATCAGTGTTATTCACATGCCAATAGCCACCAAGAAAAAGATCAAATTAATTCATCTGAAATAGATAAATTGGAGCAAGCTCGTGAAAAAGTAGCCTGTTTTATCGGGGCCCAGCAAAGGCAAAGCATTGTTTTTAATACAGGTGCAACTGATGGGGTTAATCAAGTCGCCTATGGTTATGTTGAACCAATAATTGTCGCTGCATTAAAAAAAGGTCAACATTGTAATATTGTTATCTCAGCGGCTGAACATCACTCGAACATACTGGCTTGGCAACGATTAGTAAAAGCGTATCAAGTAGAGCTGAGAATAGCTCCTTTAGCCATTGATGGTTTAATTGATATCGCAAGACTAGCCTTATTGCTTGATGAAAATACTTGTATCTTAGCTTTTAGTCATTGCTCAAATGTTATTGGAAAAATGAATCCAGTAGAAAAGATTTGTCAATTAGCAAAAAGTAAAGGTATTGCAACGTTAATTGATGGAGCACAAGCTGTACTTCGAAGTCATTGTACCGTGGCAACGATTGATTGTGACTTTTACGTTTTTTCTGCTCATAAAATTTATGGTCCTACCGGGTGCGGTGTTTTATATGTTAAGCCTGACATTCTAAGGGAAATGCTCCCATCTCAATGGGGGGCAGGCATGGCGAAAAATGTGAATTATAAAGAAAGTGAGTTTTTCAGTGGTCCCTCTAGGTTTGAATCAAGCACACCTAATATGGCAAGTATCGTAGGTTTAGTCGAAGCGATTGATTATCTTAATGACTTATCGCTTAAAGAGATTAACTTATACCTTGATGATCTTGCGATGTATATGCACAAATCACTGAGTGAATTAGCTTTTTATCGGCCCGTTGTCGATAAAAAAATCACGTTAAGGCAAGCTAAAATGTCAACGTTGGTAAGTTTTCAGTGCCAAAATATACATTGTCAGGATGTAGCAAGCTTATTGAGAAGTGAAAATATCGCTTTAAGTTGTGGCAATCATGCTGCGCAACCCTTACATAGTGCCTTAGCTATAGAAGAAACACTGAGAGTATCCCTTGGCATATATAACGGATATGCTGATATTGACAAACTCATCGCGAGTTTGAGTCATTGTCATCAAATGATGGCATTAGAAGATTTCGTGTAAGCCATATATTGCTTTGCAGTTGAGGTATTCGTCGTTACTATCTTTATTCTTATGTATTAAGCTTTGATTAGTAAATATTGTATATGTCAGAAAAACTCGAAATTATCATTCTTGCCGCAGGAAGTTCTTCTCGATTAGGACAAGCTAAACAACTAGTCACGTTGAACGGTGAAAGTTTACTGTCTCGCCAATGTAAAATAGCCAAACAATTGAGTGAGCATGTCAGTTGTGTTGTAGGTTTTCAAGCGCAAGAAATGATAAATCAGATTGATGACGCGAATATCAAGGTTGTGGTGAATGACCATTGGCAAGCAGGGCTTGCTTCTTCGATTGCTAAGGGGGTGTCCGAACTCGACGAAGATACCGATGCCGTGATGTTAATGTTAGTTGATCAATGGCAGCTAGAGGTGAAACATTTTCTTCGTATTAAAAATCTGTGGCTTAAAAATCCTGAACATATCATTAGTGCCGGACAATGTAGTCATGATAAAAAGTTAACCTCTCCACCCGTTATTTTTCCGGCTTATTGTTTTTCCTTACTGTCTCAGTTACATAGCGGCAGCGGAGCAAAGTCTGTGATCAAACATTTCCACCATCAATTAATTTCTGAAATAATGCCTGAGGCTTTTGTTGATTTAGATGTTCCAGAACAATTGCAAAAACTAAAGGACAACGAAATGAGTCAAAAATTTTGAATAAACCTCGATAGGTGCTATTAAATCTAAATTTACTTGATAAAATAACGGCCATTAAATTTTAACTAAGCGTTGATGGGGTCGAGATGGCATCTCTACAAGAGCAATTACTGAAAGCAGGGCTTACTACAAAGCAAAAAGCACGACAAGCCAACAGTGATAAAAGAAAAAAGAATAAACAAAAGCGTAGTGGCGTTGAAGTTGAAAAATCATTACAAGAAAAAATCAAACAAGATTTAGCCAAAGCTCAGCAAGAAAAACAAGCGAAAGACCAAGCGCTTAATGAAGAGAAAAAACTCCAACTCGAGAAAAAAGAACAAAAACTAAGAATTCTGCAAATTTTACAACATCACCAGTTAAAAAATTGCACTGGTGAAAGCGAATATAATTACACTTTCGACAATAAAATTAAAAAATTATACCTTGATGAAGTAACACACCGAGCCTTAGTTAACGGGCGTTTAGCGTTATGTGGGCAAGATGATATTACTTACATAGTGACAAGTGAAACCGCCGAGAAGTTAGCGGAGTTAGATGCTTCGGTCATTCTATTAAAAAATGAAAAAGTACAATCAGATGAAATTGAAGCAGATGATCCGTATGCAGATTATCAAATTCCTGATGATTTGATGTGGTAATAGCTTTACTGCTTTTGATGATTCGTGCACTTTTAATAGTAACTCAGTCATTGTTTTGTTAAACTCGCGCGCTTAATTTTTATGCTGTTTTAGTCGGTTAACACATTATTCTGTTTTTACTGGCTTGCGATTTCTAGGATGTTGTTATGTTTATTATTCGATGGGTGCTTGGCCGAATTATTTTATTTTTTGATTTTATTTTTTCGCCTTCAAAACCTAAAAGAGCCGCTCAGGAACAAGCACAAATTGATGCAAGTACAGAGCACTTAAGTTTATATCAATTACCTGCCTGCCCATTTTGTGTGAAAGTTCGCCGTGCAATAAAACGTGGTGGTTTGAATATTGAGCTAAGAAATATTAATCAAAATGAAAATTATCGTGCAGAGTTGATTGCTCAAGGCGGTAAGAAAACGGTGCCTTGTTTGCGCATTGTTCAAGAGGATCAAACCGTCAATTGGTTATATGAGTCATCTGAGATTAATCAATATCTTCAACAATTTGTTCGTTAAAAATACCAACTTCTTGGTGTTTAAAACGGAGTTTAATCACAAAAAATCGAATTATTTTGCTACTTTAATGGTCTAGCTTTAAAACGCCTTTATGTTTTAATTACCGGTAAGTAGCAATTATGTTCAATAATATCACTCGAAAGTCATCGCCATGGCAACTGTCAGAGAGTCAAGTTACCGACGAAGCCTTTTATGTAAATCGCAGGCAAGCACTTAAAAAAATGGGATTTGTTGGCGCTGCAGCACTTTTATCCACCAATTCCCAAGCAGACTGGTTTTCTAAAACACCAATTAAACCGTTTGCTAGACAAGTATTATCTGCTCAACAAACAATTGTCACAGATGAGATGCTTACCCCTGAAGCTAAAGTGATCAGTCATAATAATTTTTATGAATTTGGAACCGCTAAAAACGATCCAGTTGAAAATGCACAACAATTTAAAGTCAATCCTTGGCAATTAAGGGTTTCTGGAGAAGTTGATAATGCCATTACCTTAGATTATGACGACTTATTTAAAAGCTTCACTCTCGAAGAGCGAATTTACCGATTAAGGTGTGTGGAAGCATGGTCTATGGTGATCCCATGGATTGGTTTTCCATTAGCGGATCTCATTAAAAAAGCGAAACCAAATAGTAAAGCTAAGTATGTCGCTTTTGAAACCTTATATGATCCCAAACAAATGCCCGGACAATCTAGTCGAAGAATAGGGGGCGGGATAGATTACCCTTATGTTGAAGGATTACGCCTTGACGAAGCGATGAATCCGTTAACCTTATTGAGCGTTGGGCTTTATGGTAAAACATTACCGGCACAAAATGGTGCCCCCGTTCGGTTAGTAGTGCCGTGGAAGTACGGTTTTAAAAGCATAAAATCGATTGTTTCTATCAAACTTGTTGAAAAAATGCCGCCAACTACATGGAATATACTAGCGCCTCGTGAATATGGCTTTTATGCGAATGTTAACCCTAAGGTTGATCACCCACGTTGGAGTCAAGCGAGTGAACGTCGCCTTACTTCAGGAGGTTTATTTGCTCGTAACCGGATCGATACATTGCCGTTTAATGGCTATGGTGAACAAGTTGCGCACTTATATAAAAATATGGATTTACGGAAATATTACTAATGGCGGCAACAGTCAAAACTCGCCAGATCGTTTTTAGCTTAAAATTAGCGATTCACTTTATTAGCTTATTTTTATTGGCAAAGCTTTATTTTCAAGCATTTAATGACCGGTTAGGTGCTGATCCTGTTGAAGCAGTATTACATTTTACCGGCATAGGGGCCTTTAATTTATTACTATTGAGCCTGTTAGTTTCACCGTTAGCGCAACAATTTAAATGGTCTTTTTTGCTCCAAGTTAGACGATTAATCGGCTTGTATAGTTTCACATATGCCTTGTTTCACTTAGTTAGTTTTTTAGCGTTTGAAGTGCAATTTGATTGGTCATTATTTTTAAATGAAATTATCGACCGACCTTACATCACTGTGGGCATGTTCGCTGTAGTGATTTTATTTTTACTAACGATTACTTCGGTTTCATCAATTAAAAAGACCATGGGACGAAACTGGCAAACCTTACATAACGCGGTTTATGTTGCATTATGTTTAGTGGCGCTGCATTTTTATTGGTCTGTAAAATCTGACATTATCGAACCGAGTATCTATATTGTCATCAGTGTATTTTTGCTTTATCTAAGAAAAAATAAAATACGTCGTTGGTTCCGCTCGTTTTAAATTTGTATCCTTCACATGGTTATTCATCGTTACAAAATTGCTTTTCGTCGCAGCCAAACAGGTTTAATGATGAATAAACTTGTCGAAATGTTGCAATCGTAATAATGTAATCTGGTGAAATAATTAAAAACTCATTGTTACATGAGTAAAAACACCATATTACTAGGAACCTCAAATGCAAAAGTTTATACCAACACTCTTGGTGGCGGCTATTTCAGTGTCATTAAGTGCGTGCATGCAGTCAGAAAAACAAGATGAAAAAGTTGTTTTCAATAAAAACCCTTACCCAAGCACCTATCAAGCAATACCAAGTAAAACGGTTTTGATCAAAAATGCCACCGTATTAACTGGGGCTGGTGAACGTATCGATAATGCTGATGTATTAATGAGTAATGGTAAAATTGAGCAAGTGGGTCAAAATTTATCCGCTGAAAATGCCATGGAAGTTGATGGTAGCGGCAAATGGGTAACACCTGGTGTTATTGACGTGCATTCTCATTTAGGTGTTTATCCAAGTCCTTCGGCCGAATCACATTCGGATGGTAATGAAGCAACTCAACCAAATACCTCTGAAGTATGGGCAGAGCATAGTGTTTGGCCACAAGATCCTGGTTTTCAAGCAGCACGCGCAGGTGGTATTACTACATTACAAATTTTACCCGGCTCAGCAAATTTATTTGGTGGCCGTGGTGTAACACTTAGAAATGTCCCAAGTCATACCATGCAAGGTATGAAGTTTCCTGAAGCCCCATATGGATTGAAAATGGCGTGTGGTGAAAACCCGAAACGTGTTTATGGAAGTCGTAAAGTGTCTCCTGCTACACGAATGGGCAACATGGCTGGTTACCGTATGGCATGGAGTGAAGCTACCGAATATAAGCGTGCTTGGGATAAATATGAAGCCGATTATGCAGCAGGTAAGAACCCTGAAGCGCCAAAACGTGATATAGAATTAGATACATTAAAAGGTGTTTTAGATGGTGATATTTTAATTCATAACCACTGTTATAAAGCAGAAGAAATGGCGATGATGATTGATTTAGGTAAAGAGTTTAATTATCACTCGGGTACTTTTCACCACGCCATTGAAGCATATAAAATTGCAGATATATTAGCTGAAAACGGAAACTGTGCTGCCATGTGGCCAGATTGGTGGGGCTTTAAAATGGAAGCCTACGATATGGTACAAGAGAATGTTGCCATCGTTGATGCTAAAGCGAATTCTTGTGCGGTTGTCCATTCTGACTCAGGAACGACGATTCAACGATTAAACCAAGAAGCGGGCAAAGTGATGTATCGTGCCAATGAAAATGGTTTTGATATCAAACCAGAGCATGCAATTACTTGGATCACGTTAAATTCTGCGAAATCTTTAGGTATAGCTGATAAAACAGGTAGTTTAGAGAAAGGAAAAAATGCAGATGTTGTGCTGTGGAACCAAAACCCATTTAGTGTTTATGCCCAAGCAGAACAAGTGTTTGTCGATGGCGCCAAAGTATACGATCGTTTTGATGAAAAATATCAAGCGAAAAGCGATTTCATGTTAGGTCAGAAGTAAGGAAAGGGGTAAAAATTATGAAACTATTTAAATCTTCACTTATCGCTTTAGCACTTGCTTCAGCATCATCGGTTTATGCAGAAAGTATTGCTATTACCAATGCCACCGTTCATACCGTGACCGAACAAGGCACGTTAACAAATGCGACTGTTGTTATGGACAACGGCGTCATTACGGCTATTAATCCTAAAACAGTTACGGCTGATTCAACTATTGATGCTCAGGGTAAAATTTTAACGCCTGGCTTAATTGGGTCAATGAATACGCTGGGTTTAGTTGAAGTCTCGGCGGTTTCGCGAACACGTGACGCCAGCGATAAAAAAGCAGATATTACTTTTGATGCCAGCACGGCGTTTAATCCGAAATCAGCTGCTATTGCTTACAGTCGCAAAGGTGGTATCACGTCCAATATTGTGACACCTAGAGGCGGTGAAAGCATGTTCAAAGGACAAGCTTTTATTGCTGATCTTTCAGGTGAATTCGATAGTATTGTTGAAACTAATTCTGCCGTTTTGCTAAATGTAGGCTCAAAAAGCAAAGGTTCTCGTGCCTTAGCTTTACAAAATCTTCGAAATAAACTTGAAGATGCAAAATCAGCGTTAGCAAAAGCTAAATCAGAAGCTAAAGCAGATAAAAAGAAAGACGCGAAAGAGCCAAAACGTGATGAAAAAATTATCAACGCTTTGTTAGCGGGTGAAAAGCCTTTGATTGCGAAAGCAGATAGAGCGACAGATATATTAGCTTTGATTAAATTAAAGCAAGAGTTTGGACTTGATTTAGTGATTGCCGATGCAGGTGATGCGGTGAGTGTTGCAAAACAAATAGCCGAAGCGAAAGTACCGGTCATTATTGCGACGATTGATAACTTACCAAGTTTCGATGCCTTGCATCAGTCATTAAAAAGCGCAACTGTGTTAATGGATGCCGGTGTTACCGTTGCTTTTAAAGTGAATGGTGATACACATAATTTATATCAATTACGTTATGATGCTGGCGTTGCTATCGCTAATGGTGTGTCAAAAGAGCAAGCGTTAGCGGCAGTAACAGCTAATGTTGCCGATGCTTTTAATTATGATGCCGGTCGAATTGCGGTGGGTAAAAAAGCGGATTTAGTACTTTGGAGTGCAGACCCATTTGAATTAAGTAGCCGTGTTGAAAAAATGTGGATTGATGGTGTTGAGCATGATACTCAAAGTCGCCAAGATGCGTTACGTGACCGTTACATTACTGAGAGTGATATGCCCAGAGCATATACTAAATAGTAAGTATTTGCTTACTAACTAACACTCTATTAAAAAGCCAAGAGTTCACTTTAATTAATACTCTTGGCTTTTCTATTTTCTCAATATTTCATTTTTTGTTTACGCTGAGTGCACTAGTAAATCACGACTAACTTTGACTGGTTTTATAATCGAATGTTTTGTGGTGATATTTTACCATGCAAGTAGGTGAGTGAAATAACTCATAACGCAAATCGTTTGGTCACTCAAAGAGGCTTAAGCGACTTCTCAATAAAATTAGTGAATGCTGGTTGGATACTTTTATGCTTTATTACCAAAAGGTGTTTGGTTAACATATTGTTTTTTCACATCGAGTAATGGCCTAATGTCTGATCAAATTTTGTTTTCTACTGCTTTCGCGACGATTTCTCAACGCTCATTAAATCAAGATATGGTGATTCTCGAAATTGAACATCCGTTATTTACTGCGTCATTAAGTTTATATGGTGGGCAAGTTTTATCTTGGCAACCAAGGGGACATGAAGAGGTTTTTTGGCAGAGTAACAGCACAGAATTTAAACAAGGAAAAGCAATACGGGGAGGAATTCCGTTGTGTTGGCCTTGGTTTGGGGCATATATTGATAAAAATGGTAATCATGGTGGTAACCATGGTTTTGCCCGCAATAATCATTGGCAACTCATCAGTCAGCAAATTTCTGAAAATGATGTGATTTTGACATTAGCATTTATTGGCGAGCGAGTGCATGAATTATGGCCGGCGAAATTTAAAGTCATACAGACATTAACTTTTTCTTCGACGTTTAATCAGCAACTGACTATCAGTAATTTGTCTCAAGAAAGCGTCAATTATTCATCGGCTTTACATAGTTATTTTAAAGTCAGTCATCCGAACAATGTACAAGTACCAAATCTTCATTCGGTATGTTTTGACGATAAAATAACCAATCAAAAACAGCAGAAAAATCAGTTAGCCGATTGTGTTGGACCGATAGATCGCATTTATTATAGCGCTGAGCAACAAGTGCTTATCGATTCGGGGTTAAAAAGAAAAATCACGCTTGATTCCACGCATTGCCAACAATGGGTGTTATGGAATCCAGGACATGAAATAGCCAAAACAATGCAAGATATTCATGATGAAGGTGAAAATGAATTTGTCTGTTTAGAAGCCGCGAATACACAATGGCAAACTATTGGAGCGGGCGAACACGCCGAATTTTCACAACGTATATCTGTAGATAAGTTTTAACCAGCTTTTTAATTGAGTTTGTTTAAGTCAATTAATCCTTAAAAATCGGTTAATTAATTGTTGAGTGAATGCTGTTTTTAAGTAGAACCCTCTAGGTAATGTCATAAAAGGTTTACCGTTTTTATTAAAAGCTTTAGTTTTCGCTTGGCTATTGGCGGCCTTTGGACGTAATTGTAGAATTTGACCGTGTTTGCCATGGATGTTTTCTACTTCACCTAACACTATCATATCGGTTAATTCTTGCCAGTCTTGAGCTAATAACTGCTCTTCTTCCACTGATGGACTCCATAAAAAGGGGGTGCCCACAATGCGATCGGCAACTGGGATAATACGCTCTGAGATCACTGGCACCCAAAGGACTTTACTGAGTTTATTTTTGATATGACTGTTTTGCCAAGTTGCGCCAACTAAGCCCGTTAAAGGGGCAACACAAACAAAAGTTGTTTCAAGTGGCTTTCCATGACGATCAATCGGAATCGTTTTTAATTCAACACCTAGATGGGGGAAGTCGGGAATAGGTTTTGAGCCAGCACTGGCTCCTAAGACTTGTTCGAGTAATAAGCCTATCCAACCTTTTTCTTTATTTAAATTCTTGGGTATTTTAATCTTTTCTTGACGAGCAATTTCTCCCAAAGTTAACCCCGCTAAAGCTTGAGCTCTGGCAATTAATTCTGCTTCACTTTCAGGAATTTTAGTCGTTATCATTAAAAAGGTTTATGATGGCTTTATTGCTATTATCTTTTGCCTGTAATCGCGAAGCAAGTGGTTTTTAGCGTTATGGAAATTAATAACTGACTGAAATATTATCAAAAATTTTAAGCAGTTTTTATTTGCTCACAAGGGCAGATTATGGAAGAATCAGGGTATATAGAAATTTTTTAGGAAAACCTGTGATAGATGCCGAAGGCTATCGAGCTAATGTCGGCATAGTAATAATCAATGACAGGGGACAAGTTTTTTGGGCAAGGCGTTATGGGCAACATTCTTGGCAATATCCTCAAGGGGGCGTTGACGAGGGAGAAACACCAGAACAAACTATGTATCGGGAGCTTCGTGAAGAAGTCGGTTTAAAACCTGAACATGTTAAAATAATTGCTTCAACAAAACATTGGCTAAGGTACAAATTACCAAAACGATTAATCAGACATGACAGCAAACCTGTGTGTATTGGACAAAAACAAAAATGGTTTTTGTTAAAACTAACAGCGAAAGAGTCAGCGGTTGATTTACTTCATACTAAACATCCGGAATTTGATGATTGGCGATGGGTAAGTTATTGGTATCCTGTCAGGCAAGTTGTTTCATTTAAACGCGAGGTTTATCGTAAAGTAATGAAAGAGTTTGTCGCAAATAGTTTACCTAATTATCGACATGAACGTCGAAAAAAGCGGTAATTGATTATCACTGTGTTGTCATCATTATTTTGTTAATCAGTGAATAAAAATAGCTCGCAAAAATTATGTGAGCTATTTTTTTCTAAAAAATACCAAGATATTTCAGCGTATTTTTCTCGAGAAATGGACATTATTCAGCGTATTTTTAAACACCTGTAGGGATCTCATGTTAACTAGTTTACGTCGCATTGTGCTTGAGTTTAGCCAGAATACTGAGCTAGAAAGTGCTTTACGTCGTATTGTTAGTCAAATAAAACAAGTGATGAAAACCCAATGTTGCTCAATTTACTTGGCGGATCATCAAAAACAACATTTTATTCTAATGGCATCCGATGGTTTAGATGAAAAGTCATTAGGCCAAACGACTATTGGTTTTACGGAAGGGTTAATTGGGTTAGTTGCGCAACGAGAAGAGCCACTCAATATTGCCAACGCTCGTTCACACCCTCATTTTATTCATGCCCCTGAAGTTAAAGAAGAAAATTTAAATGCCTTTCTAGGTACACCAATCATTCATCAACGAAAAGTCATTGGTGTCATTTCTATTCAACAAGAAAAAGCTCGTTTTTTCAATGAAAACGAAGAAGCCTTTCTAGTTACCTTGGCGGCACAAATTGCCACCGCCATGGCCAATGCAGAAGCGACAGGCTTAATCGCTCAACATCAGGGCAATAATCATTGGACTAAAGCCATTCAAGGAGCGGCAGGTTCATCAGGCGTTGCTGTCGCACCAATGTTATTAGTGCAGCCTCATGCAGATTTAACGGCGATCGCACTGACTAAAACGCAAGATGTTGCTTTAGAGCGTGAGAAGTTTGAGCAAGCGGTTAATCAAACACGCGAAGACTATACTCAAATGGCAAGTAAGCTTGAAGCCATTATTGTCGATAACAGTTTAGATATTTTTGAAATGTATAAACAGTTACTTGATAACGCTAATTTAGGACGTGAAGTTGCTGATAAAATTAATGAGCGTTGGAATGCTGAAAGTGCATTAAAAATAATTATTGACAGTTATGTCGTTCAATTTGAGAGTTTAGAAGATAGTTATTTGCGTGAAAGAGCGAGTGATATTAAAGATCTCGGCAACCGTTTATTATTTAATATTCAATCTTTTAGTAAAATCCCTAAAGCTGTGCCTGAAGAGTTTATTCTCGTGGCGGAAGATGTCACCGCTTCTATGGTTGCAGAGTATCAACACCAAGGTTTAAAGGGCATAGTTTCTCTTCAAGGGTCTAATAACTCGCATGCAGCAATATTAGCTCGTGCATTAGCTTTACCTGCGGTGATGGGGATTGAACGAATACCCTTAGGCAAACTTGATAAACATTTGTGTATTATCGATGGCTATAGTGGTGAATTATTTGTTGATCCTAATGAAGCATTAATTCGGGAATATGAACACTTAATTGCAGAGGAAAGCGCGCTCGCTGATAAAGTAAAGCAAGTACAACTTTTACCTGCTATTACGCCTGATGGTAAAGAAATCGAACTCTTATTAAACGCGGGGTTATCATCAGGTTTTGAGCACTCAAAGAACTCAGGCGCAGCAGGAATCGGATTGTACCGTACCGAAATTCCGTTTATGAGCAAAAGTTGTTTTCCGTCTGAGCTTGAACAAACGGTACTTTATCGTCAGGTGTTAGAAGCATTTCCTCAACAACCTGTCACTATGCGTACGCTTGACGTTGGCGGTGATAAATCTTTACCATATTTTCCTATCCATGAAGAAAATCCCTTTTTAGGTTGGCGTGGTATTCGCATTACTTTAGATCATCCCGAGATTTTTTTATTACAAATACGCGCTATGATCAGAGCAAGTGTAGCCTATCAAAATTTAGAAATTATGCTGCCAATGATTTCTAGTGTCGCTGAAGTAGATGAAGCGATAAGGCTCATTAACCAGGCGTATTTTGAGTTGTCTTCTGAGTTAGCAACTGACCAAAACACTGTATTAGCTCGTCCACGCATTGGTATAATGATTGAAGTGCCAAGTGTTATTTTTCAATTAGAAGAATTAGCTAAGAAAGTCGACTTTTTCTCGGTGGGAAGTAATGATTTAACCCAATACTTATTAGCGGTAGATCGCAATAATTCGCGTGTTGCCAGCATATATAGTTCGTATCATCCTGCGGTATTAAAAGCGTTGCAAATGATCGCCCAAGAGTCAAAAAAATATGCAGTGCCGTTAAGTTTATGTGGTGAACTTGCCAGTGAACCTGCTGGCGCACTGCTATTATTAGCAATGGGCTATGATAAATTAAGTATGAACCCTCATAATATTTCGAGAATTAAATGGGTGATAAGGCATGTTGAGTTTAAGAAGGCTCAATCTATTTTGGCAAAAGTATTAACTTTATCCAATGCAAAACAGGTACATAATTATTTAAATGAACAATTAGAACTACTCGAGTTAGGGGGATTTGTTCGCGCCGGTATGTAGTGACTGCTTATTCACTAAAATTTTGTGCCGGTTTCTTCGCATCAATTTAGGATAAATTTATGTTTATCAGTGTATTACTTGTATGTGCAGCATTAGGTTGCTTAGCCGGATTTTTGGCGGGCCTTTTGGGAATTGGTGGTGGCTTAGTGATAGTGCCCGCCTTAGTTTATTTATTACCAAGTTTAGGCTTTTCACCTGAAGTAGTTATGCCTGTTGCTATAGCTACATCACTCGCTTCTATCGTTTTTACTTCTGCATCCGGAACTTTTGCTCATCATAAAAATAATAATATTCCTTGGGCTATCGCAAAACAATTAATGATTATGATTGCGATTGGAGCGTTATTTGGTGCCTATATCGCCGATTCATTATCAAGTGAATTATTGACTTATATATTTGCCGTAGCGGTAACTATTCTTGCCAGTTACATGTTATTTTCTGTTCGAATTGAAAAAAGTAAGCCTTTACCTAATCACTGGGTAATTAAAGCCATTGGTTTAGGCACTGGTTATATTTCTAGTTTGATGGGGATCGCCGGTGGGGCTATTTTGGTTCCCGTATTAACTTATTATTCATTGTCACTACGAGAAGCGATAGGTACCGCTACGGTTTGCGGGTTTGTCGTGGCCTTGTTTGGCGCTACCGGCTTTATTATCACAGGGTTAGATCAAGCTAGTTTACCTTCGTGGAGTCTAGGTTATATTTATTTACCTGCTTTATTTGGCATCATTTCTACCTCTTCTTTACTCGCGCCTTTTGGTGTGAAAATGGCAGAAAAACTTCCGGTAAGATATTTAAAACGTATTTTTTCTGGCTTCTTAATTTTAGTTGCGATAAAAATGGTTTTATAGCTCGAAAATTCTGTTTATTTGAGTGTTGCCTAATCATTTTTCATAGTATTCATCAGATATTTTCGGCATAATTTACACGTATAAATTGCGTCATTACCGTTATCAATTTTAGGAAAAATTAATGAAAGCTTATTTAGATTTAATGCGTCATGTTTACGAGCATGGGGTAGAAAAGTCAGACCGAACAGGCACAGGGACAAAAAGTATTTTTGGCCATCAAATGCGGTTTGATTTATCTAAAGGTTTTCCCTTAGTAACGACGAAGAAATGTCATTTAAAGTCAATCATTCATGAATTGTTATGGTTTATCAAGGGCGAGTCGAATATCGCTTATCTGAAAGAGAATGGCGTGAAAATTTGGGATGATTGGGCTACACCTGAAGGCGAATTAGGACCTGTTTACGGAGTACAATGGCGTAATTGGCCAGCAGCCAATGGTGAAACGATTGATCAGTTAGCGCAATTAATTGATGATTTGAAAAACAATCCCGATTCACGTCGCCATATTATTACCGCTTGGAACCCTGCATTATTACCTGATACTTCTATTAGCCCTGATGCCAATGCAGCTATAGGCAAACAAGCATTACCGCCGTGCCATACTCTTTTTCAGTTTTATGTGCTTGAAGGTAAATTGTCATGTCAGTTATATCAACGCAGTGCTGATATTTTCTTAGGCGTACCCTTTAATATTGCCAGTTACGCATTATTTACTATGATGATCGCCCAAGTCTGTGATCTTGAGTTAGGCGACTTTGTTCATACCTTTGGTGATGCGCATTTATATTTAAATCATATGGAGCAAGTGCAAGAGCAACTTTCGCGTGAGCCATTACCGTTACCAACTATGGCGATTAATCCAGAGGTTAAAAGCATCTTTGATTTCACTTTTGAAGATTTTGAATTAAAAAACTATCAATCGCACCCACACATTAAAGCACCGATATCTGTTTAAGCATTAAATGATAAAAAGGAGCTTAGCTCCTTTTTTGCTTAGTGGCCTCGTTAACCATGCATCTGCATAAACTTTGCCAGTAACATATCTTTATCTTCTAAATAGTTAGGGTCTTTTTTAATACAATCTATCGGGCACACTGACACACAAGTTGGTTTATCATAATGACCTAGACATTCAGTGCATTTTTCTGGATTAATTTCATAGACGTTCTCACCTAATGATATCGCTTTATTTGGGCATTCTGGATCGCACATATCACAATTAATACAAGATGCTTCAATTAGAAAGGCCATTATGCGGTTGCCTGCTGATGGTGTTTCTGGGGATATGGATGACGAGTTGTTCCTCCTGGTTTTAAGTAACGCAGGATAATCGCGAATTTCAACTCGAGTTCTGTAGCCAGTTTAATGTACACCTCATGTCCAGAGCCTTTAGCATCAGTAATTTCTTCATTGTTGATATTGGTCATATATTCAAGGGTAAAGGATAAATTACCTGAAGGTGTCATCAGCTCTAAAGTATCCCCCGTTAAAAACTTATTTTTAACGTCAATTTTTATAAACTTTTCATCTTCACTTTTGCCTATAACTTCTCCAACGAATTGCTGAGTATCACTTTTTGAATAACCATATTCATAGTTTTGTGTTTCACCATGACGGTGTCGTTGTAAAAAACCTTCGGTATAGCCTCGATGCGCTAAATGTTCTAAATCAGTGTTAAGGGATTGATTAAAGGGCTTATTCGCAAGTGAATCTAGCATTGCTTGATTATAAATTTGTGCGGTTCTGGCGCAATAATAAAAAGACTTAGTCCTACCTTCTATTTTGAGTGAATGCACTCCTATTTTTACCAGGCGATCAACATGTTCTACCGCGCGTAAATCTTTTGAGTTCATAATATAGGTGCCGTGCTCATCTTCGAAGGCGGGCATGTACTCACCGGGGCGACCTTGTTCTTGCAAAAGAACAAGGTCATTAAAAGGAGACTGATCAGGCTTATAAATATCTACAGGTCGTGCAATAACATCACCCGTTTCAGTTTCTTTCGCTGCATGGGCCTGATATTTCCAACGACAAGAATTTGTGCAGGTGCCTTGATTTGGATCTCGTTTATTGATGTAACCTGATAATAAACAACGCCCTGAATAAGCCATGCAAAGCGCACCATGAACAAATACTTCTAACTCCATTTCAGGACACTGAAATCGTATTTCTTCTATTTCATCTAATGATAATTCTCGCGATAAAATAACGCGTTCAATTCCTTGTTGGTGCCAAAATTTGACGGTTGACCAATTAACCGCATTAGCTTGCACTGATAAATGTATTGCCATATCTGGAAAGTTTTCTCTAACGAGCATAATTAATCCAGGATCTGACATAATTAATGCATCAGGTTTCATGGCAATAATCGGTGCAATATCGGTTAAAAAAGTTTTAAGTTTACTGTTATGAGGTGCAATATTATTGACTAGATAGAATTTTTTGCCGAGTTGATGCGCTTCATTTATGCCTTGTCTAATGGTTTCAATATTAAATTCATTATTTCGAACCCGTAATGAGTAACGAGGTTGTCCGGCATAAACCGCGTCTGCGCCATACGCAAAGGCATAACGCATGTTTTTTAAACTGCCTGCAGGTGAAAGTAATTCTGGTTTTATCATATAAAGCACTCGATTTTTAAAAGCAAACATTTTAAAAATCGTTGAGTGAGCATTCAAACTGTCTGATCAAGAAAACATTAAATAATGGGAGAAAATGCTTGTATTTTTTTTCAATATTTTATTTTGCAAAACTGGAAATAACAATTAACAAAATATTTTGTTTAAAATTTATTTTTTCCAGTTTTATCAGAAATATGTGCTACTTTTAAAAAAGAGAAATAATTTTTTAAGAGGTTCTTTATGGGAACGGAAAATGCGCTTTACACCATATTGGTGGAAAAAATTAAACAAGAATCTTTAGTCTTACCGACATTACCTGAAGTTGCTTTAAGAGTGAGAGAAGCAGCAGATGATCCAGAAATTAATCTTGGCCAGATGAGTGAGATTATTTCTCATGATGCTGCTTTATCAATGGGTATGCTAAAAGTTGCTAATAGCGCTATGTTAGGCCGTGGTATTAAAGTTGAAACTGTGAATCAAGCCGTTACAAGAATTGGCTTAAGGCAAATAAAAAGCATTGCTACCGCAATGGCATTAGAACAAGTATTTATTTCTGAAAATGAAATAGTTTCCATGTATTTGAAAAAATCATGGTCTAAAACTGTTGATGTCGCTTCAGTCGCTATTTCTTTAATGACGTTTTATTTAAAGAAAAACAAACATTCTCCATTAATGTTAGAAACGGTTACCTTAGCTGCATTAATTCATAGTATTGGTGTTTTACCCATTTTAACGGAAGCAGAAAGTCATCCTGATGTGTTTGCTAATCCAACCTTTTTACAGCAAGCTATTATCAAGCTTTCGAGTCGTGTTGGCGCTGAGGTTACTAAAGCGTGGGGATTATCAGAAGATTTTACAGAAATTGTACAAACTTGGAGTGACTTAACGATATTACCTGAAGAAGTTCATTATTTAGATTTTATTCGTTCAGGGGCAATTTACCATAATATATTTAAAAACGAATCGACGAAAGAGACTTTACTTAAGCGTTACGTCGCGAAAGGGATCATGCCTGATGTTAACTTTATGGAGAGTGATGAGTTTAAAGCCATGGTTTCTGATGTGAAAACCATGTTTAGTTAAAGTATATTAGAGAACAATCGTTTTGACATAAATAAAAAGGCGCCGATGAAGCGCCTTTTTGATGTTTAATGATTGGTTAGTCTTCTAAATAATCGGTAGTTTTGACAGAAAATTCTGCTAATAAATCATGAATGAAACGATTTATTTCACCGGCCATTAACGCAAAATCAGCATCTAGACGAGCCACTATGTCATCTTTATCAATATCTTCATTTTGTTCATGAATAACATCAAAAAACTTGACGCGTTTTATTGCCAGATCGTCACATAAAATACACGACATAGCATCATCCCATTCTAAAGCAAGCTTAACAACAAACTTTTCGGCATCTAAATGCGCTTTAATTTCATCACTATCAAGCTCTTGATTTTTAACACGGACAACGGCGCCATCATCACCTAAACCATGAAGTTCAGCTTCTAAACCTAATTGAAAATTATCACCGAGGTTATGCTCGGTAAGCCAATCGGTCATCATTTCATCGGGTGCTTTTTCAGGAGATACACTCGTAACAGGTAAGGTGCCTAAGACTTTTCTTAACAAGGCAAGAAAGTCTTCTGCTTTACTTCTACTACTGGTATTGATCACAATAATATTGTGTTCAGGATTAATATAAGCATGAGTGTCTGTCACTCGAGAAAAAGCGCGCGGTAATAATTCAAAAATAATATCTTCTTTAAATTGTTCTTTTTCTTTTTTAGTTGCACTACGCGACTGCTCTGTTTCTAACAGGGCTATTTTTTCTTCAAGCATATCTTTAATTACTGGTGCTGGTAAAATTTTCTCTTCTTTTCTTGCACACAATAAGTGATTGCCATTGACTGAGTGGACAGTACTGCTGCCATTTTTTCCAAGCGCATTTACCCAACCAAAATGTGACATTTCAGTTGAACCACAAGGAGTAAATAGATGCTCACCAAGGTGTTTTTCGAGATCTTGTTCTGACCATTCAAACGGGCGAGTAAAGGCGAAAAAGTAGAGGTTTTTGAACCACATTAAAGCTATCCTTCGGCCATTTTTAGGCCGGTAAACAAAAAGGAAACTATCTTAACTTAATTCATTTAATGAGTCATACATTTCATGGTGAGATAATGGTTTGTTTAGCGCATATCTTTAAAGGTAATGAGGTAACTTAAACCTTGGTTTTCTTCTGAACTCGCAACAATAGTGCCGTTTAACGTATCTGTAACTAAATTTTGAACAATATGTGTGCCTAAACCGCTACCACCTCTACCTGATTTAGTTGTAAAAAATGGGTCAAATAATGAGGGTAAAGATTCTTTTGGAATGCCTAAGCCGTTATCAGCATAGGTAATTTGTACTTCATCATTTTGCATCTCAACTTTAATATTGATTTCACCTTGTTCAATACCTTCAAAACCGTGAATAATTGAGTTAATGATTAAGTTAGTAAAAATTTGCGAGATAGCGCCAGCATGACAATAAACTTCGATAGTATCAGAACAATCAATGTTGATTTCATGCTTGGTTTTTTTCAGTTTAGGGTGTAATGATTTGATTATTTCATTGATATATTTTGCCAGATTTATATGACGGATCTTGTCGCTCGTTTGGTCAACGGCAACTTGTTTGTAGCTACTAATGAGATCGGAAGCTCGATTGAGATTATTAATTAATAATTCAACGCTTTGATTAGCATTTTGTCTAAATTCATCTAGGCCACGCTTACTTAACTTATTACTGTCTATTTCATCATTAAGTTTAGTCAGTAGATCAGATAAGTAACTCGTTGAAGTAATACTTACTCCAATTGGGGTGTTAATTTCATGAGTAATCTCAGCAGATAAGGTTCCAAGTGTCGCCATTTTTTCGGCATCTAATAATCTTTCTTGGGCTTTCCTAAGCTCTTGAATCGAACTCTTAAGTTCATCATTGGTATTGGTTAATGTTTTTTCTGTTTGGCTTCTTCGACTATTTTCTGCTTTGAGTTGCCCTTGTTGAGCGAGTAACTCTCTTTGCTGCATTTCCATTTTTAACATAGTGGTACTTAATGAAGAGGTTTTTTTCGCAACTTCTTGTTCTAACATTAAGTTTTGTTCATCGAGTTTGTTATTTGAGTCAATAATCTCACTTTGCGCAGTGGCGAGCTCTTCTTTATAGCGGGATAATTCGGATAAAAGATTATTATAGGCATTTTGTAAAATACTCAATTCGTTTCTTTCATAATTGACAATATGAAGTTTGGATGCTTCTGGATCGTCGATATCGAATTGGTTAATTTGTTCAGTTAATTCATTAAGCGGGTTGGTTAATAGTTGTGAAAAGGCAATCGAAAATAAAAAGACTAATGCGGCCGTTTTCACCATGGCGTTGCCAATAAGGAAATATATCCCGATTTCAATACGATCAAAAATTACCTGATTACTCGAAAGCAATGTCACCGTACCGACTTTGGTAGTACGACCAGAAAACTCAAAAATCAGTGGGAAACTATAGCCAAAGAGCCCTTCAGATAATGAACTTATATTAAAATAACTTTTTTCTTTATTATCTAATTTAATGTCGCCGTCTTGTGTTCTATTCTCACCTAATTGCGTAATGATTTGATTGTTTTCATCAGTAACTTTTATCCCTTTTATCATTGGGATCGCAACTAAACCTTCAGCAATGTCGATAGCTTGTTGCGTGTTTAACTCCCATACGGCGCGAGTTAAACTACTACTAAAGGTTTTTTCTAAGGTGAGTAATTCGCTATTGATATGACTTTTGGTATTGATATATTCAGCACCAATTTGAACACAGGTCACTAAAAAGGTTAAGACAAAATAAAATGACAATACACGAGTTAAAAGCTTTCGAGAAATGCTAGTTACTTTCATTTTATTTTCTTTATAGCCCCGTTGATTATTTGATAATAGCGCTTTTGATAGATGATTAAAGTGTTTTTTTGTTTTTTTGGCAAAAATTAGTAAAAAAAGACTTAGTTTTCCATACTATAGACTATACTTTTAAAAATTAAAAATGGCTGATATGTCATAAAAGTGAAATAACACTGACATAAAAATATCTCTATTATTTCACTTTTCTGTAAAAAAACGTACATATTGTCACAAAAGTGTCATCTTTGGTCGGCACAATATGCGGTAAATAAATACTAAGCAAATTTTAAGGGTTTAGATATGAAACTTTCATATAGCACTTTGGCTACAGCATTATTAGCCACATTATCTGTGTCGTCATTGGCTGCCGATGTTACTATTTATGGTAAAGCCAATGTTTCAGTTCAATCTTCTGATGAAGGGGAAGGTTCGTTTACTGAGGTTAAAAGTAATGCCTCTCGCATTGGTTTTAAAGGCACCCATGAATTGTCAGACGATTTAACGGTCGTTTATAAAGCTGAATTTCAAGTTGACCTAGATGGTGATTCAGCGAAAGGTGACAGCATCACAGATAGGAATCAGTACATTGGCTTAAAAGGAAATTTTGGTCAAGTATTGCTTGGAAACAATGATACTGTGTTAAAACAGTCTCAAGGAAAAGTTGATTTATTTAGTGATTTAAATGGTGATATTAAAAGTTTATGGAAAGGTGAAAACCGTATGTCTGATTCCATTACTTATAAATCTAAGAGCTTTAATCACTTTCAAGTGGGTGTTACTTATGTCGTTGAAGATAGCGTAGATGGTGATGATGCTACCTCTTTTGCTGTTACTTACGGTGATGCAGCACTAAAAAAATCGCAATGGTATGCTGCTTTAGCGTTTGATTCTGAAATGAAAGGATACGATGTCACTCGTGCAACGGTTCAAGGTAAGTTAGCAGGGGTTACTTTAGGCGCAATGTTACAAACTCAAGAAGAAGTGTCTTCTGGAAAAGAAATGGATGGTTTTCTTGCCTCAGCTAAATATTCTATCGATAGCTGGGTATTAAAAGCGCAATTACAAACCGCGAATTTTGATGGCGGTGATGATAAGTCAGGTGTGACTCTAGGTGCTGACTATAAACTTGCTAAAAATACCAAACTATATGGTTTTTATACTACATTTGATATGGACAGTGGTGCTGATGAAGACTACTTAGGGGCTGGGATTGAGTATAAGTTTTAATCTCTTTTTCTAATATCTGTAATTAAAGCGACTTTAGGTCGCTTTTTTCTTGCCTTAAGTAACTTGATAGTGAATGATTAACTAAAATTTCAAGTGTGTAATAAAATTGTCACAAAAACTTATCACAATGTTCATTAGCAGTTGTCGATAGACCATCAGGAAATTTTTTACATGAACAGACAGATTTTAGTTGTGGAAGATGAAACACCGATCAGGGAAATGATCACCTTTGTGTTAGAGCAAAATGGTTTTAATACCATTGAAGCAGAAGACTATGAGGAGGCAAAGTCAAAGATTGTTGAACCCTATCCAGATCTTATTTTACTTGATTGGATGCTTCCTGGTGGAACTGGCGTTAAGCTAGCAAAAACCTTAAAACAGAATGAATACACCCGTTCAATTCCTATTATTATGTTAACCGCACGTGCGGATGAAGATGATAAAGTAAAAGGTTTTGATGTCGGCGTTGACGATTATGTGACGAAACCATTTTCGCCGAAAGAATTAATCGCACGTATTAAAGCGGTTATTCGTCGAGTTTCACCAACGGCACTTGAAGAAGCGATTGAATTTCATGGCATGAAGCTTGACCCTGTTGCTCATCGAGTATCCATCAATGAACGCGCATTAGATTTAGGGCCCACAGAGTTCAGACTTTTACATTTCTTTATGACTCATACAGAAAGAGTTTATAGTCGAGAACAATTATTAGATAATGTTTGGGGTACCAATGTGTATGTTGAAGATAGAACGGTAGATGTTCACATTCGTCGATTACGAAAAGCGATTGCAGGAGAAGGTCATGAAGACTTCATTCAAACGGTACGTGGCTCAGGATATCGATTCTCTGGCAAAATAAAAATGAGTCTATAAAGTTCGAATATATGTATTTTCGTTTATCGGTTAGATCTATTCTAAGTCGTTTAATCATAACCTTAGTATTAAGTGCTATTGTTGGCTTTCTATTTGGCCAAACCTTTCTCTTTATTGCCCTTAGCTCTCTTACTATGCTTATTTGGCATTATCACCATTTATTAAAGTTAATTAAATGGTTATGGCGTAGTAAAACCATTTCACCTCCGGTTGCTCAAGGTGTGTGGGGAAGAATATACGATGGCCTTTACCGACAGACTAAAAAGCACCGTAAAAAACAAAAAATCCTGAACGCAAAAATACGACAATTTAGAGATGGTGCTGAGGCTTTACCTGATGCTGCGCTTGTTTTGTCAGATGACTTAACCATTGAATGGGGCAATAAAAAAGCACAACGTTTACTTGGTATTCGCTGGCCAGGCGATATTGGTCAACGAATTGATAACTTATTAAGATTTCCAGAGTTTAGCCAATACCTAGAAGATGCAAATTTTGAATCCCCTTGTCATATCCCTTCACCGATTAATGCTGAATTGGTTTTAGAGTTACGTTTAATGGCCTATGGCAGCGAGCAAGTGTTATTTCTTGCAAGAGATGTCAGTAAAGTGCATCGCCTTGAAGAAATGCGTCGTGATTTTGTTGCTAATGTTTCTCATGAATTAAAGACGCCGCTGACTGTGGTGCGTGGTTATGTAGAAATGGTACAAATGACGGAACATGCGTTAGATCCTTATTGGCAAAAAGTCTTCAATACCATGGATACTCAAGTATCGAGAATGGATCGTTTAGTTGAGCAGTTACTGATACTTTCTCGGGTAGAAATAAATATTGATGAAGATGATAAACAGTTAATTGATATGCCTAAGTTGATTCGTGCCTTAGTTGAAGACAGTAAATGGCTTAATCAAGATAAAAAACATCATATAACAGCAAATATTGATGATCACCTTGCGATAGAAGGCATTGATAACGAAATTAAAAGTGCCTGTTTAAATTTAATATCCAATGCAATTAGTTATACACAAGCCAATGGCAATATTCATATCTCGTGGCAAATGGATGGAAATAAAGCTAAATTTTCAGTGAAAGACGATGGCCCTGGTATTCGCCCTGAAAACGTTAATAGAATTACTGAACGATTCTTTCGAGTCGATAAATCGAGATCTCGTGACACCGGTGGGTCAGGTTTAGGGTTAGCGATTGTTAAGCACGTCTTGAATCATCATCATGCTGAACTTTCAATTAATTCTAAATGGGGAATGGGGAGTGAATTTATTATTTACTTTGATCCTAAATGTATTCGAACAGTCCCTTAAATCCTTTTATCTATCTAAACGATTTCTTCACCTTTTATGGTTTCCCTCACTGAAAAATACTGACTAGCAAAGGTTTTTCAATCAAAGGTAACAATACTTCAAATTTATGACAGTTATTTTACCTTTGTCATATAAGTGTCACAAACCTTAAATATAATTGTCATATTAGCTTTATATAGTGTTCACAAATTAACAAGGTTATACCATTGAATAATCAATTTGGTATACAAGTCTCATTGGAGAAAATTATGAGTATCAAACGTGCCTTAGGCATCATTGGTTTAGCAAGTATGGTGAGTTTTTCATCTGTCGCGGTAGATAAAGATTTACCTGTTTACAAAAAAGTAAGTGGTGTTTCAGGTAATGTGTCATCAGTTGGCTCTGATACCTTAGCGAATATGATGACCTTTTGGGCAGAAGAGTTTAAACGTACTTACCCTAACGTTAATGTACAAATTCAAGCGGCCGGTTCTTCTACTGCTCCACCAGCATTAACTGAAGCAACATCAAACTTAGGGCCAATGAGTCGTAAAATGAAGTCTCGTGAAATCGAAGCATTTGAAAAGCGCTACGGTTATAAGCCGACTGCTGTTCGTGTTGCAATTGATGCATTAGCGGTGTTTGTTCATAAAGATAATCCATTAAAAGGGTTACGTATTGACCAAGTAGACGCCATTTTTTCTAACAACCGTAAGTGTGGTGCGTTAAAAGAAGTAGATCGTTGGGGCGATTTAGGTCTTTCTGGTGAGTGGACAGGTAAAGATATACAGCTTTACGGTCGTAACTCAGTTTCTGGTACTTATGGTTACTTCAAAAAGAAAGCCCTTTGTAAAGGTGACTTTAAAAACAATGTCAATGAACAACCTGGTTCTGCATCAGTTGTGCAATCTGTTTCTGCTTCATTAAATGGTATTGGCTATTCTGGCATTGGTTACCAAACATCAGGTGTACGTGCTTTACCTTTATCAAAGAAAGGTGATAACTTCGTAGAAGCGAATATGGCGAATGCCGTATCGAAAAAATACCCATTATCTCGCTTTTTATATGTGTATGTTAACAAGCACCCAAATAAGCCTTTAGCACCGATGGAAGCAGAATTTTTGAAAATGGTTTTATCTAAGTCAGGACAAAAAATAGTTGAAAAAGATGGCTATATTCCATTGCCAAACTCTGTTGTACAAAAAGAATATAAAAAGTTAGGTTTGTAAACTATTTACTAACTAAAGTTTAATTAACTCATTGAAAGGTCTAGCATTTTCTAGGCCTTTTTTTGTATTCTTGTACAAAAATCATCATTTTAGAATAGGCGTATGCCTTGTCATATTACTGTCATTCTTTAGCAACAAAAACTACATATTTCTAAAACATTTCTGTCATTTTTCCCCAGTAGGATAGCTACAACTTTTAGTCAAGCTGTCTAAATGAAGTTTTTTTGATGTCTTTGTTACTAAAAAAAACAAAGAGAGAAAACCATGATAAATCTTCATTTAGCCAGTTTGAACACATTTAAAACTATATATCTTCGGAGCAAAAAGAAATGCAAATGAAATCACTATTCAAAGTAAGCGCGATAGCATGTGCTTTAACATTAGTTGGTTGTGGTGGCGATATTCAGATCACCCCTACAGTAAATGACAATAGTTCAACAACTGACAACAGTGTCAATAACTCAAATAATACTGTTGATAATGGTGCAACTGAAACCGTTGAATGTACAAGTTATGAAACTGAAGCCGGTACAGTAGAAGGTGCTTTTGACGGTTTAGATTGTTTATACAATGACTCATTTGCCAGCAAAAACATCTCTATTACAGCAAACCTTACGTTTGAAGAATTACCTAATGGTGGTATTCATGTGTTTGAAGATGCGTTATTAATTGGTGCTGATGGCCGTAAATCAGAAGGTTTTGAAGTGCCAGTAAATGGTCCTACTATGACGGTTAAACCTGGTGCTACATTAGCATTTAAATCGGGTGAAGCGATTATTCGTATTGCACGTGGCGCGAAAATTCAAGCGGTAGGTACTGCTGCTAAGCCAGTCACTTTTACTTCTGCATTTGCTTATGATCGTCATGATCTTGAAGGTAATGGTGCACAATACGCTGATTGGGGCGGAATCATCATTAACGGTAACGGTTTAACGAACCAATGTACTAATGCTCAACGTGCTGCAAGCACTTGTGATGTTGGTTCAGAAGGTATTACGAGTTACTTTGGTGGTAATGATAATACTGACGGAAGCGGTAACATCAAATGGGCAAAAATTTGGTATGCTGGTTCTGGTCCTCGCGTAGGTGGTGAAGGTGATGATTTGAACTCATTAACACTAAACGCTGTTGGTTCAGGTTCTTCGTTTGATTATCTTCATATTCACCAAGGTTTTGATGATGGTATCGAGTTTTTCGGTGGTGCTTCAAACATCAAACATATCGTAGTAACAGATACGCAAGATGATGCCATCGATATCGATGCAGGCTGGCAAGGTAGCGCTCAATTCTTATTTATTCAACACGGTACAGTAACTACACGTGATGGCGCGACTGCATACATGGGTAACAATGGTTTTGAAACAGATGGTGAGAAAAATGGCGGTGACGATTACAGTGACGCACCTGCATCTTTCCCAACTATTGCAAATGTAACGGTAATTACTACCGATGGTTCGTCAGTACGTGATGGTGACCCTTCAACAGCTCATAAGTTTGATGATTCAATCAAAACGAATTATTACAACGTGTTAGATGTTAAAACTGATGCTTCAAATGGTACAGACTGTATCGCGTTTTCATCAGACGGTTTGAAAAATGCAGCTGAAATCACTTTCAACAACTCAGTATTAGCTTGTGCATCTGAATTTGCTGACGCTACTCAAATGCCGGCAAATATGTCAGTTGAGCAATGGTATGAAAACGGTGGTGTAAACCAACGTGTAGGTGGCGATGCTGATGTAATTTCTGCGGATGGTTTCTCAACTAACACTAGCTCTACCGATGTGACTATTTCAGCTAACGATTTATCTGGTTTAGATTCAAGCTTCTTCGATACAGTTGACTATATCGGTGCTGTATCAGACCAAGACACTAGTTCAGCTTGGTATCAGTGGGTTGAAGCAGCAGTTACTGCAGCTAACAACGACTAAATACCAACCATTTAATAAGGCGCCACTTAATTTATTAAAGGCGCCTTTTTATTGAACTGAATTAGGAAAAAGAAATGACAAATCAATATAAACTCCAAAAGCTCGCTGTTGCTGTGGGGCTAGGTTTGTTCAGCTATACTAGCGTTGCTATTGCTCAAGAAGAAGAGCAACAGGTGATGGAAGAAGTTGTAGCAAAAGCAACTCGTTTGCAAGGTAGTGCTGCTGCGGTAATTGCTGAACGAAAAAACCAAGCTTTTGTCGCTGACATTCTTGGCGCAGAGCAGATGTCTAGAACGGGTGATAGTGATGCCGCTTCAGCGCTTAAACGTGTTACTGGTTTAACACTGGTTGATGGCAAGTTTATTTATGTACGTGGTTTGGGTGAGCGTTACTCAAGTGCTCGATTAAACGGCGCTAATATCCCAAGTCCTGATTTAACACGTAATGTGGTACCGCTTGATATTATCCCTTCAAGTATCATTGAAAGTATGGCGGTTCAAAAAGCATTTTCAGCCAATATGCCGGCCGCTTTTGGTGGTGGTGCTATTGATATCCGAACTAAATCAGTACCAAGTGACTTCACCTCAAGCATTGAAATTGGTTTAGCACATGATACCAGTGCCAGTGACGGCTTAACGTATAATCGCCCAAGCGGTGGTATTTCAACAGCCTTGAAGAATGCGATTGTTGATTATCGTGGTCGTTTTACCATTGACAATATTATCAAGCGTTCAAATTTAACTGATACTGAAAGCCAAACCGTTTCAGAACAAGCTATTGCAATAAATAATGGCTTGTTAAGTTCATTACCAAGAGATTTAGTGATTTCAGAAGAATCATTAGATCCTGCTTACAATATAAAAGCACATATTGGTAATAGCTTTGATGAAAATTATTTTGGTGGTCAATTGGGCTTCCTAGCATCTATCGCTTATGAAACTAAGTGGGATTCAGCTGAAAAGAAAACTTCGGTAATTGCACAAGATGTTGAAGCGGATTGTTCCACTACCTTAGCCACGGCAGAAGATGTTGCAAGTTCTTGTTTCAATACCGTTAAGCATTCAACAGAAACCACTGAAAATGAACGTTATAGCGGCGTATTAAACTTAGGTTATAAGCTTGATAATCATTCAATTTCTTGGAACAACCTCTATTTAGTTGATAACGAAGATGAAGTAGAAGTTTCACAAGTTGAAAGTGCTGGCGGTAGTACCATTTATACCGTGGCAGTTGACGATAGAGCAAATCGTGTTCATGAATTTGATTATGAAGAACGCACTTTACATGTTTCTCAATTATTGGGTCAGCATACCTTTGTTGATTATTGGGGATTAGGTTTTGATTGGCAATATACCCGGTCTAAAGCTGAAACAGAAATCCCGTTTAGCAGTAAATATAATTTTAGAGATAACTTCACCAATGGTAGCTATGCAAATTCAACCATAACCGGTGATGACAACAGAGCTGTATATTCATATACGGATATGGAAGACAGAGTTAATTCATACGGCGGTAACCTTACGTTACCTATTTATGCAAAAGGTTTTGAATTAGAATTTAAAGCCGGTTATGACTTTTCAGACCGTGGCCGTAATTATACAACGTCAAGTTTTGCTGTTCATAATAAATCAGGTTCTGGTATCGAAATTAATGATGGTTCACAATCGCCACTCTCAAATAGTGGCTATTTAAGTGACTCATTTATTTCGGGTCAACGTATATTAGTTGATTTTAACGAACCTTCAGCCCCTGATGCTGATGACTATATTGCTGCGCAAAAGATTGATGCGGCATACGGCGCTTTTGATGTCATTATTGATAATAAGTTTAGAGTCAGTGGTGGTGTCCGTTATGAAGAGTTTAAACAAACTTCGGTGGGTACCTCTAGTTTAATTTTTGGTCAAGAAGATCTCAATATCTTTTGGGCGCCAGAGAAAATTGAAGCCGGTAGTATTTTTACGGATGATTTATTTTCATCGCTTGCGTTTACATATTTGGCGAATGAAAAATATCAAATTCGCGCGAGCTACGGTGAAACTATCGTAAGGCCTGATCTACGTGAAGTTGTGCCGGTAGCCTACTATGATCCTCTAACTGATATCAGAACCTTTGGTCGTGTTGGCTTAGAAAGTAGTCCAATTAAAAACTACGATTTACGTTATGAATATTACGCTGATAATGGTAACAGCTATACCGTTGCTGCGTTTTATAAAGACATTGAATCTCCCATTGAAACCGTTTTACAAGTAGGTGATGAAGATTATTCAGCCACCTTTGTTAATGGCGAAACAGGTGAAGTGCAAGGTGTTGAGTTTGAATGGATGGTTGACTTAGTGAAAGTTGCCGACGGATTCTTTACCTCAGGTAATATTACCTTAAGTGATTCAGAAGTCAGCATAGATCCAGCCTTAGCAGGTAACTTAACAAACCCTACTAAACGTATGAGTGGTCATTCAGAATACGTAGTAAATTTACAATTAAACTATGATTCAGCTGATGGTAATCACTCAGGTTCATTGGTTTACAATGTTTTTGGTGAGCGCATTATTGCTTCTGGTGTAGGTGGTCGAGAGGACGCTCTTGAACAACCTTTCCATGCACTGGATTTAGTATATACGTACTACCCTGATTTTAACTCACAGATCAAATTAAAAGTGAAAAACCTTTTAGATGAATCTCTAGAAGTGACTCAATCAGATATTGCCGTACGTGAAAAAGAAATAGGTACATCAATTAGTTTAAGTTATACCTACGACTTTTAAGTTTATCGCCAGATAAATTTAATGAGTAAAACCCGTCGCATGACGGGTTTTTATTCGATATCGATCTTTTATGTCAGCTATTAAATATTGCACGGCATGCTTTTAACTGTAAGAAAAATGTCACTTTTTTGTCATTTAATAAAGTTGCAATATTAGTGAAACATTAGTGTAACACTTCGTTATTAAAATTCATCCCCAGTAATCTATCAAACTAGTAAAGATAATATTTTTACTAGTAATCGCGCTATCAAAACAATGTATCAAATAGTGCAGAACATCTACTTTTAGGGTTTTAATATGAAAGTCACAAAATGGGCACAAACAAGTTTGTTTATAAGCATGTCAGCCTTTTCAATGTATGGATATTCAATGGGCTACACTTCTTCAGACGAAGAATTAAACAAAGTGGTTAATGCCGGTAAAAAAATTAATCAATCGGCCAATGTTTCTCAGCAAAAGGTCGACAAAATCAATGAACAAATTCAGTCAAAACTACAACAATTTAAAGTAGTTAATAAAGAAATTGATGGATTAAATGTTTACAACAAACAGATGCAGGCGCAATTAAATAATCAACTAACCGAACTTCAACAGTTAGCAACCTCGATGGAGCAAGTCAGCATCATTGAACGCCAAATCTCTCCTTTAATGGCAAGAATGATAGAAACCTTAATTACCTTTGTACGCTTAGATGTGCCTTTTTTACCCGAAGAGCGCAGTAAAAGAACGGCAGATTTAGAAAAATTACTTGAACAAGCTGATGTCTCGGTTGCTGAAAAATTTCGCAGAGTTTTAGAGGCATATCAAGTAGAAGTAGATTATGGCCGCACTATCGAAGTTTACAGTGGTACTCAATTAGTGGATGGCATAGAAAGAGACGTTGATTTTCTTCGTATTGGTCGAGTGAGTTTTGTTTATCAAACGCGAGATGGTGAAAAAATGGGTATGTGGGATAAAGCTAGCCAGTCATGGAAGCCTTTAGCCGCTGATTACCGTACCGATATTAATAAAGCACTTCGTATTGCACGTAAGCAGCTTGCCCCCGATCTTATTATTGTGCCAATCGCACAAGATTCAGCAGAATAAGGCTTTATCATGAAAACACTTAATAAATTTTTTACATCAATTGCGCTATGTTCTTTTGTTTTAACGGCCAATGCACAACAAGCCACAAACCTAGATGACTTATTAAAGCAACTTGAAAAAGGTCAAATTGCTCAAACTCAGCAAAATATCGAACGTGAAGCTGAGTTTATGGCAAAAAAATCGCAACAAGATCAACTGTTAAAACAGGCTATTACCTCAAGAGAGCAAGCGGTTGCAAAAAGTACTGAACTTGAAAATACGTATCAAGTTAATGAAGTAGATATTGCCAATAAAACCGACGCGTTAAATAAGCGAATGGGTGAATTAAAAGAACTGTTTGGTGTACTGCAACAAGTGGCCGGCGATACGAGAAGTAAATTTCAAACATCTACTATTTCTGCGCAAATTCCTGGTCGAGGGAAGTTTCTAGATGAATTTGCACAAAGTATGGGTTCAAGTTCAAAGCTTGCTTCTATCGAAGAAATTGAGCGCTTATGGTTTGAGCTTCAACGTGAAATGACTGAAAGCGGTAAAGTGCATAAATTTAGTGCACAGGTTGTGGCTGCAAATGGTGAAAAAGTTCAAAGTGACGTGATTCGCGTTGGTGGTTTTAACTTAGTCTCAAACGGCAAATATTTAGAATATATTGATGAAACAGGTTCTATTGCTGAGCTTATTAGACAACCATCAAATCGATATTTAGAGAGCGCAGCCGAGTTAACACAAGCCAATACTGGCGCCGTTCCATTTGCTTTAGACCCAACAGGCGGTTCGATTTTAGGGTTGTTAGTTCAAGCTCCTGATACACAAGAGCGTATTGAACAAGGTGGTCCGGTAGGTAACGTGATTATTGCGTTAGGTGTTATTGGACTTCTCATTGCTTTAGAGCGTTTTATTTCATTATTCTTCATTGGCAATAAAGTAAATCGTCAATTAAAAACATCAGTTGCCTCAGACGATAACCCGTTAGGTCGTGTGATGCTCGTTAAAGATAATAATCTTGATGCGGATACTGAGACGCTTGAATTGAAATTATCTGAACGTATTTTAAAAGAAGTGCCTGTACTTACGAGCCGATTAACCTTGATTAAAATAGTTTCTGTTGTCGCGCCTCTAATTGGTTTGTTGGGTACCGTGACCGGGATGATCAATACTTTCCAAGCCATCACATTATTTGGTACGGGTGATCCAAAATTAATGGCAGGCGGCATCTCACAAGCGCTTGTTACTACAGTATTGGGTCTAGTAGTGGCAATTCCAATGGTATTTATTTCTACGCTGCTTAATACTCGTTCACGCGGCATCATTAATGTTTTACAGCAACAAAGTGCTGGCATTATTGCAGAGCGTGCTGAAATGGCAGAACCTGCTGAGAAAGGAGCGTAAGTCATGGTTTTATTCATCGACATGATGAATAGCATTCGTGAGTTTCTTGATACGGGCGGTCAAGTATTGACCGTCATCGCAGGTGTTATTTGTTTAATGTGGTTGCTCATTTTTGAACGTTTATATTTCTTTTTGAAAAGTTATAAAGATATTAGAAACGAGATGATTGCCGATTGGCAAAATAGAGCAGAGCGACATTCGTGGAATGCGGAACAAATACGCATCGCCCAAGTGTCTCGCATCACAGAATTACTCAATAATAATGTCGCCATCATTCAAAGTTTGGTGGTGTTATGTCCACTACTGGGTTTATTGGGAACAGTGACTGGCATGATTGAAGTGTTTGATGTGATGGCAATTTCGGGCAGTGGTAATGCTCGTTCTATGGCATCAGGTGTTTCTCGTGCCACTATTCCAACTATGGCAGGTATGGTGGGATCATTATCCGGTGTTTTTATGGTGACTTGGTTACAAAGAAAAACTAAACGTCGTACTGAACAAATGGAAGACTCATTGCCAATGGCTCACTAATTAGCAAGTTAGTCAAAGTAGAAGAGCCATTAATAAAAATAGTTAACAAAGTGTAAGGATTAAGAACATGCGTTCTCAATTATCAAAAGTGTTACAAGAGCAAGAAGAAGCTGAAGAAATAAATATGACGCCGATGTTGGATGTTGTTTTCATCTTATTGATCTTTTTTATTGTGACCGCGTCTTTTGTCAAAGAAGCCGGTATTGAAGTGAATCGCCCAGAAGCGGCGACTGCTGTTAAGAAAGAACGAGCAAATATATTAGTTGCCATTAGTGATAAAGGCGATATTTGGATCAATAAGCGAAAAGTCGATGTACGTGCTGTACAAGCTAATATCGAGCGATTAAAAGCAGAAAACCCACAAGGTACGGTAGTGATTCAAGCGGATCAAAAAGCCACGACCGATATCTTGATTAAAGTGATGGACTCAGCAAGAGCGGCCGGTGTATTTGACGTTTCTATTGCCGCACAAGAGGTTTAACAAAACCGATGAATACTAACTTAAACAATATTCGCTTAAATAATATCGGGCGATATGGCATTAGCTTCGCGTTATCTATTGCAGTTACGTTTGCCTTGCTGTGGAGTATGCAAGCACTGATTGCTGGTGGCAATGATGTGCTTACTGAAGCTCCACGTGGCAACGTGCTAGATTTTATTCGTCTGAAAAAAGAAGAGTCGATCGTGAAAAAAGATCGTAAACCACAAAAGCCACCGCAACCCAAACAACCACCGCCGCAAATGCAACAACCGCAAATGCAGCAAGCTAATCCTAATGTCAATGCCGTGAGCACCAACTTTACCGCACAAGTTGATACTGCGTCAGGATTAACGGGTGGAATTAGTTTAGGTAGTAGTGATGGCGATTATTTACCGATAGTAAAAGTTGCGCCTATATATCCTCGACGTGCTCAATCACGAGGCTTAGAGGGGTATGTCATTGTTGAATTTACCGTGACAAAAAATGGCTCAGTTCGAGATCCTATCGTCATTGAAGCACAACCTGAAGGGGTTTTTGACAGAGCGGCGCTTGATGCTGCACTTAAATTTAAATATAAGCCACGTGTTGTTGATGGTACGCCAACTGAAGTAGCCGGTGTACAAAATAAAATTTCTTTTGAAATTGATGGCTAAATAAAAATAAACGGAGGAAAACGAATGAAAAATTTATATATTTCAATGTTAGCTCTGGGAAGCTTGTACCTATTACCAGTGACAGATAACAATATTTCAGCAAGTTATGCCGCTGAGCCTGTTAAGCAATCGGTAAAAGTTCCGGCGATGCGTAATCGCGTATATGCGCAACTTGCCAGAGCGCAAAAGTTGGCAGATGAAGAAGGAAAGCAAGCAGGTTTAGAAGTACTTGGTGAAGTAGAAAACCGTATTGACAGCTTAAATAGCTATGAAAAAGCCATGTTATGGAATTTCTATGGTTTTATGCATTACGGCAATGAAGATTTAGATGCTGCCATTGACAGTTTTGAGAAAGTGATTGCTGAAGTTGCGATCCCCGAGCCATTAAGACTATCAACATTATACTCATTAGCGCAGTTATCAATGCAGCAGCAAAAATACCGTGAAACATTGACTTACCTTAAGCAGTGGCAACAGGTGAACACCAAAGAATTAACGGCAGATCAACATATCTTGTTTGCTCAAGTTTATTATCAAGACAAGCAGTTTGCGCCATCACTTGCGTCAATAAACAAAGCGATCGATGAAGCTAAGTCAAAAAATAAGCTACCTAAAGAAAATTGGCTAATTCTTCAGCGTGCGAATTATTATGAGTTAAAACAGCCTAAGAAGGTGACAGAAGTACTTGAGTCATTAGTTAAGTATTATGAAAAACCTGAATATTGGTTACAACTGAGTGGCATGTATGGTGAAATCGGTCAAGAAGCTAAACAATTAGCAGCTATGGAAACTGCATGGCAGGCAGGATATATCACAAAAGCACAAGATATTGTCACGTTAGCGCAACTCTACCGTTTCAATGGCATTCCTTACAAAGCAGCAACCTTGTTAGAAGAAACCATTGCTGATGGTCGAATTGTTGCGAATGAACGTCATTATGAAATGTTAGCGCAAGCGTATTTAGCCGCTAAAAATGATAGAAAAGCGATTCCTGCCTTAATTAAGGCCGGTGAAATTAATGAAACCGGTAAGTTTGACGCTCAACTGGCGCAAGCGTATCTAAACCTTGAAAATTGGCATTTAGCGATCAAATCAGCCGATAGTGCCCTGACAAAAGGCGGTATTGATCGAGTCGGAGATATGCATCTTATTATAGGAATGAGTTATTTTAATTTAGCACAGTTTGAACAATCGTTAGCGGCGCTAAAAGAAGCGGAACAAATTACCAGTTCAGCAAAAATGGCCAGCCAATGGTATAAATATGTTAAGCGTGAACAAGTGCAGCATAATCAATTAGCCATGTTAAATTAGATTGACACTTATTACTTATCAATCAATTTAAAGTTACTTGTGTAGAAGAGAAGTTAGTATTCACTTTTCTTCACAAGTAACGGCGATGTTCATCAAGTTTTCTCACTTCTCACGCTTTCACAATATCTACTTAAATTCATTGATTAATCAGATAATTAATTCACCTAGTGTCGATTAATTTTACAGTATCTGTCTTTGTGCATTCCACCTAACTTTTAAGTTATTGTAAATTATATATATTTGCTTTTTGGTATATTCTTTGTATTAAAGTACAAAAAATCAAAGTAATTATTTAAAGTGACTCTCTAGTTTGTTGTTTATAAAGGGAGAAAATGAGGGGAAATAAATGAAATTTAATTTTATAAATTCAGCAATAGCAGGCACGGTGATGATATTAAGTGGAGCAGCTAATGCTGGCTTACTTTATGATCAAAATTTAGTCAATGGTGTTCACTTTGGCTCTGGTAACCAAAATGGCAGTTTTACTGTTGACACAAATAACGGTATTGAAATAGGTATTCGTGGAAAATTACGTTTTGATGAAAATAATAATCCTCAGCCTATATATAATAGTAACGGGGATGGGACATACTCTTTTGCTAATATAGCACCGCCGTCTGGTTTTGGCTGGGCTCCAAATGCCTCGACCACTTCCATTTGGAGTTGGGATTGGAGTATCGACATTTCAGGCACTCAATTTGAGTTTGGAGAGTTGAGTTATTTAATGGAGATTGATTTTGATCCTTCAGCGTCAACCAACTTTTTATCTTTTGATCCAATTAACAGCCCCAACGATAATGCTAACTCAGGAGCATCACAACAAAACTCTTGGAACATGGAGTTTTTTGACGGACCTTTAATTTATAATAATACTGATATTGGCGTATACACCATTAAACTTTCAGCATTTGACGGTTCTACACTGTTGGCCTCATCAAGTATTGATATTATCCAAGGTGTTGAAGTACCAGAGCCTTCAACTATCGCGATCTTTGCATTAGGATTGATAGGTTTAGCCTCGCGCAAAATTAAACAATAACTGGCTTTATTTAAATTCAACAAGCTAAAAAACACTAGTTTTAAACCTAGTGTTTTTTATTTCAACTGAATTAAATATTTAGTGTTGGTAAGGGGGAATTGTTCAATACTTTGCTTTTCTTTGCCAATAAAAATCTTGCTCATCAATAACAAACCGCAATCGTATAATTTAGTTTGTCGCCAATTTTTCCAAAGGTATTCATTACCGTTAATGTTTTACAAGTAATTTTTATACCAATATAAGTTTTCCTTAAGCACCGCCTTATCGGTAAAGTTTGGATTGGGGATTTCAATAATAGTGCGATTTTTCAAATCCGCTCGTTTAATATCTTCTTGATAATATTTATCTAAGATGGTTTTTAATTCACCACTGACTAACAATTTCTCTAAGCCTATTTTTAACCGTTTTGCTAAACGGGGCTCAGTTTTAGACACGTAAACATAAGTCACCATAGGCAAGTAGAGGGCGATGTTAGGCTCAATCACGACATTGGTTAAATGTCCTTTGCGAATGTCTAATTCATCAAATACTTCGTAAATAGCGCGTGGTAAGTAGTCAAACCGCTGCTTATTTAACATTAAAAATAACCCTTCAAATGTATGTGACTTAACTAAATTCATTTCAAGTTCAGTAAAAATTTCAGTCGTCACCCAACTTGATTGTAACCCCGCTGTTAGCTGACTTAATTGCGCAAACGTTTTTACCTCTTTAAATACAGAAAGTTTATCTTTATTCACTAAAAGTAATCGGTAACTAATTAAACCAAGACGTAGTGGTATCTTTATCGGAATTGCGTATTCATCCCATTTTGAATTACTAGGATTAATGAATGTGTTGAGAATTTTACCTTCTTGAATATACTGCCGCGCACGATCAGGGGTTATATCAACTTGTAAAGTTTCAAATTGATAGTCGCCAAATTCAGGCTCTGTTATTTGTAGTGCACGCAAGATGACTTCATCTTTATGTAACGTTCTTTTTTCATGGCCTTTTAAAGGTTTTAAAAATCTAACCGTATCGGTTGCATAAACTTTTATCGGTAAGCCAATTTGTATTAGGCAAAATAAAGTGACGAGTAAGATTTTAAATAAAGAATAAATAGTCATTTTCTTTTCTGAACACTGATATTTCAAGTGTAGACCTACTTTTTTTAAACACCAAAACCCATTTTTCATTGTTTAGTAATAAAGTTAACGAAATAAAATAGAAAATGCTCTGTGGTAAAATAGAGGTTCTTACCAATTTAGTGTTGCGTACCAGCAAAGGTTTGTTTGCATTTAACCGTTACAAATTGAAGAAATTGCATATTAAACACTTAGCATTAGCCGTAGAAGAGTCTAATAAACTTGAATCAAGCGGATATTTAATTAACGGCTAATGTAGCAATCGAGTAGGGCTAAGTTAACAGGTTACTTATCTTCTGTGCTGATTGAGCCATAAAAGCTCTGAATAAAAAATCGACTTTTACATTGGCTAGTCAAAGAAGCCTATTAGTCGAGGAGCCTTCTAATGTTTTTCTTTCTTAATGAAATGTTAATTTTGTCATGCAATTAAACCTTCTAAAAGGTGGTTTTAAATTATTCGTTATTTTGGTAAGTAATATTTATAAAATTGGTTGACAATAACTCTTTGCATTGGTTAGTATTGTTTCGGCAGTTTGATAACAACTTAATCAGCAATATCAAACTCAGCATAATTTAGAATTTAGAGAAGTAGTTTCACAAGAGTAGTCGTTATCATTTTAATGGCATGGTTTTTAAAACTGCTTCATAAAAAATTAATGTTCTGATTATTATTATTAGACATTGATCTGAGTATTAATTAAGTAATTGTTTTGATTTGTAAAAAGCCTTAATTAATAAAGTGAGCATTTCTCATACTCAGATAAACAAACAGCAAATATTTAGGAGTTAAACATGACAAAACCTACAATAGGTTTCATCGGCCTTGGTCTTATGGGCGGTAACATGGTTGAGAATCTTCAAACGCGTGGATTTAACGTAAACGTAATGGATCTAAATAAAGATGCTGTTGCAAAGGTGCTTGCTCGCGGTAATGCTACAGAAGTATCTTCTGGTAAAGAGCTTGCTGAGAAGAGCGATATCGTAATGCTAGCGCTAACGACATCCGCTGTTGTTGAATCAGTTGTCTATGCAGAAGATGGTATTTTAGCCGGTATGTCTGAAGGTAAAACCTTAATTGATTTTGGTACGTCTATTCCCGCGTCTACCCGTAAAATTGGTGCTGACCTTGCTAAAAAAGGTGCTGGCATGATTGATGCGCCACTAGGTCGCACTCCTGCACACGCTAAAGATGGTTTATTAAACATTATGGCTGCTGGTGATATCGAAACTTTCAATAAAGTTAAACCAGTACTTGACGAGCAAGGTGAAAATGTTTTTCATCTTGGTGCGCTTGGTGCCGGTCATACAACAAAATTAATTAATAATTTCATTGGTATGACAACGGTGACAGCTATGTCACAAGCGTTCGCGGTAGCTAAAGCTGCAGGGGTTGATGGTCAACAACTATTTGACATTATGTCTGCGGGTCCTTCTAACTCTCCATTTATGCAATTTTGTAAATTTTATGCGGTAGATGGCGATGAGAAATTAGGTTTTTCAGTGGCAAATGCTAATAAAGACTTAGGTTACTTTAACCAAATGGTAAAAGATTTAGGTTCAGAATCGCTTATCGCACAAGGTACTTCTGCAAACTTACAAGCAGCTGTTGATGCTGGTTTAGGTCAAAATGATGTACCGGTAATTTTTGACTACTTTAATAGTCAGTTAGAAAAGTAGAAGGTTAAAATCCTTATTTCTGGAGTCATGAATATATTTCAGAACTAAGGTGATTTAGGTGCTCGCGTACTATAAAAACTGATTTCGATGTATTTCAGTAAATTGTTTAGATGATTAGAATTAAATGGATTTAATTTTGTTATAGCCTCTCATTGAGAGGCTTTTTTTATGCTTTTTTCGCACAGTGGTATTTGACATTTTAGTGTTATCTCAAAAAATATCGACAGGATTGATTCGCTTCGTTTCCTGGCAATATTAGACGTTTCTTAGTGAAAAGTTCGCAAAAGGAGGCGTTAGTAAGTTAATACTGACAGGGATAAACTACAATTGCCTAGAGAGCAAAGTGTTATAAATAGTTGTTAGGCCGCGTTAACGTTGAACTTAAAATGAAAACGAGGAAAGTAAGAGCTTAATAGAATGATTAAACTCTTGGTACTAGATTTTCAATTGAATAAAGACCGCGCTTTTCACTATTTTTACGCTTTATTTCTTCCAGAGCTCTGGTTTCTTCAGCGTCAAATAACTTATTGATTAAGCGGTTAAAATGACCATGCATAGCGTGTCTAGCTTTGGTAGCGTCGCCAGATTTCAGTGCTTGATAAATAGCGCGATGTTCAGCAATAGTTTGAGAATTACTCTTGCTACAAACACTATCATAATCACGGATAATTTCTTGAGATGAACTTCGTAGCGCCCATAAATTTTGTACGGAGGCTATCATTGCGGCATTACGAGTTGATGATGCGATAATGTTATGGAATTTTTTATCTGCTTCTGGGATATCTTTACCATTTTCCATATCCACAAGTGTTTGATGCAAATCAGCAAGCTCTGGTTCAGTGATGGTTGTCGCACTTAGTGCTGCCACTTCCCCTTCAATAAGTGCTCTGGCTTGTGTTACTTCAAAAGCATTGACTTTGTTTTTAGCTAGGGTGGTATTTGCAGTATCAAGTACATATACCCCAGAGCCAGTTTTTACTTCAACTTTCTCTCTCGCTTCAAGGGCAATAATAGCTTCGCGAACGGTTGGTCTACTTACCTGAAAAGACTCTGCTAATTCTCGTTCTGGCGGTAAGCGGCTGCCTGCAGGATATTCACCGGCATTAATAGACGCTTCAATTTTATCAACAATTTGCCAAAACATACGACGGTTAGCCATGATAGTACCTTCTTATCTCTGAAATTCTATTTTCACAACAAAGACACATAATATCGCCATAGATCAACATTGGCAAAATATATCTGTTCATTACCTTGCTTAAATAAGCATTACATTACATATTTTTAATACCATGTAAAGACTACAATAAATTATTGGTAATAACAAATAATATTGAGTAAGAAGTAATTGGTCAAATGAGTGGTTGACAATCTGATGTTGTATTGGTTAAATTTAGTCAATAATGCTGTTATAAGTAAATTACGCAGCGAAATAAAATTAAAATATAAAATTTAACTGGGGGAGATGAACGTGAAACTTAATAAAATTAGTAACGCTCTAAGAAAAAACCGAACATTTATTGCAAGTACTGCAATAACTGCTTTGCTTGCTGGACCGGCTCATGCCTTTCAAGAAGCAGAGCAAAGTGGTGATGATGCAACAACGATAGAAGTAGCGAGCAAAACTGGTGAAATAGAAGTTATTGAAGTGCGCGGAATGCGAGGCACTATGACTCGTTCACTAAATGAAAAGAAAAATACAACGGCTATTGTTGATGCCATCGCAGCGGCAGATTTTGGTGATTTACCGGGCTTGTCTCTTTCTGATGTTATTGAAAATGTTTCGGGTGCCTCTGGTCATCGTTTAAAAGGTAGTCAAAACGAAATTTCAATTCGTGGTCTTGGCTCTTATTGGGGCTACGCTACGTTTAATGGTCGAACTATTACCAATGCTGGCCCTGGTCGTGCAGTTAACTTTAAAAAATTCCCCTCTAGTTTAGTTGATAAAGTTACTATTTATAAATCACAACAAGCTAATTTAGTTGAAGGTGGTACCTCAGGTACTATCGAAGTGGGTTCGTTACGTGCCGTTGATTACGGTAAAAGCAAAACCACGGTAGAAGCACAAGTGGCAAATAACAGCTATTACACTGCGGCTGATAACCAATCAGAATGGGGTAATAAATTTACCCTTTCTACCGTGCAAAGTTTTGAAACCGAATCGTTTGGCGATATGGGTTTCAGTTTAGGTTTTGTACAAAGTAATTCTGCCAATCCAGAAGAAAACTACGGTAGTAGTACCACGTTAGCCGCTTGTAGTTTTAGAGCCGCTGACGGATCTCCCCTAACTACTAACAATGGCGATAATGAACGTTGTGGTGATCGTGATTTAAATAGCAGCAATAACAATATGCCTGATAATGACTCTATGGTAAGTCCAGGTCGTTCTGCTGATTTAGTGACCTTAGGTCCAAACGCTGATCCTGATAGATTTGGTGTTAATGGTGCGGATCATTTAGCGAAATTTGATCCCGATTCAATTTTCTTTATCCCTGATGATTCATATTGGCGTACAGGCCATGATGAAGATGAACGTCGTAATATAGTCGGTACTTTCCAATGGGTACCTAATGAGCAATGGGATATTAATATAGACTACGCTTCTTCTCGTCTTGAATATACAGAAAATCGCATGGAGCTCGCTCAAGAGCGCGGTAAAAACTTAAATCCAGATACATTAATTATTGATGATCACGGTAACCTTATCTATGAAGAAGGTGAAGGTAAACTGACGCTTCAAGGTGAAAACCGTTATCAATTAGATGAGTACGATGGCTTTGGCTTAAATGTTGATTTTGAGCCTAATGATAACCTTGTACTTTCATTTGATGCTTCTTACTCAAAATCTTATCGTTACCGTTTACGCCAACGAGCGAAATTCCGCCATGAATCAACCACTGCGTATTCATTAGATTCTCGTGGCAGTGTACCTAAATTGTATCTCGGTGATCACGAACAAATTGAAAACGCCAACTTCTTCTATACATCACAAGGTGGCACGTTAGTCGAAAACCCGAATTACGGTGGCGCAGCTTTTGATGTTAGCGATATGGCTAGTTTCATCGGCAGTGATGGCGGTGCTTATTTAGAATATGGCCGTGAGAACGATGAACGTGAAGATGATATTTGGGCGGTAAAATTTGATACTCAATATTCTTTTGACGATTACAACATTTTCTCATCTATAGAAGCAGGTGTTCGTTATTCACGTGAACACTTATATGATTACTCAGGTATTCAAACCGCATTTAATGTAGATGACGGTTCTCGACGTCCTATTGACGACAACTGGAATTCAGATGATCATGTTGATAGAGATGGCGCAAATAATGACTTTGACAGCTTATATCCTGATGAGCATGCGCAAGTTACGGCCGCGGCAGCTGCGTGTGGAGATAATGGTCATAGCCTTGAAGGATTTATGGCGAATTCTGGTGGTGCAGCCGACGCAGGCAATTTCTTAACGTTTGATGCCCAATGTTTAATTGGAGCTTATTTAGGTCAAGTGGGTTTCCTAACACCAGGCGGTAACAACCCGAATATTGGTTATTACGATATTGGTGAAGATCCTGATAAACGAAGTGGTCAGTTAGTTGATGTTCGTGAAGATACTACGGCTTTATATGCAATGGCGTGGATTGATACTGAATTTTCGGGTATTCCTGTCACAGGTAACGTAGGTTTACGTTATGTTAAAACAGAAACTAGCTCTAAATCTTGGGGTGAGAAAGCGATTTTAACTCAATCCTTTTTAACGGATGATCCCACGACGCTTGATATTGATGAAACAGGTCTTGAAACGTGGAATTACTCTTCAGAAACCGGTGAAGTCTTTTTAGAAGATGACTACTCAGAATTCTTACCTAGCCTTAACCTTACGTTCCACCTTAATGACGAAGTATATTTAAGAACTGCTGTCTATCGTTCAATGTCTCGTTTTGCGATGAACGCTATGTCTGCAGGACAAAACCTTACTGACTGTAACTCTGCTGATACCAGTGAGAGTGCAACATGTGATAGCTATGATTCACAATTAGTCTCGGGTTATGCACAAGGTAATATGATGAATCCATTTACCGCGACTAACTATGACCTTTCTTTAGAGTGGTATCCTAGTTTAGATATGGCGGTAACCTTAGCCGGTTATTGGAAAAACTTCACTGGCGGCACTAAGTTAGTGATTGAAAATCGTGTTCCTACAGTGACAAATGTTGCGGCAGACGGCACAGTAACGGTTGGTGAATATTCACATGAAATTCCTTACAGCGTGAATCAAGTGGCTGAAGATGAATCAACCATTAAAGGGTTTGAATTAACCTTCCAAAAGCATTTTTCTGAATTGCCTGGTATTTGGAGTGGTTTAGGGATTAAAGGGGCATGGAACCATGCGGTTTCGGACTTTAATTCTGAAGAACCTGCTAACTGGGGTATTAGCCCAGATGCAAACTTAATGGGTTTTTCTAAAAACGTAGCTTCAGGTTCTATTTACTGGGAAGGTGATAGCTTGTCTATGCGTTTAATGTATAAATATCGTTCACGTTATTTCCAACCAAACAACTTACCTTTTCCTCATAAAAGTAATCGTTGGGTAGAAGATAGCGACTATGTTGATGCGGCGATTAAGTACAAAATCAACAAGAGAGTTTCAGTATCGTTAAAAGCACTGAACTTATTAGAAGAAGCACAAGTGATGACACGTGGCCCTGGAACAGTATCTGATTACTCTTTCTCTGGTCGTAAATTCTTCCTAGGTGTTAAAGCAAGCTTTTAACCTTAGCTTATATTGAAAGTTATCAATCAATTTAAGTGAAATTGGAGTTCTCTTTTGCGGAAGTAATTGAGAACTCAATATTTTTAAGTAGGACTCTTTTGAGGTAATTATGTACAAGTCTAAAATTTTTCAATCGATATTTTTATCAAGTTTATTATTATTGGTCACTGCTGCTTGTCAGCAAACAACGGCAAAATCATGGTTAGTGACTACCCAAGCGGAATATCAAGCTGCCCTTGATAAAGTATCAGCCGGCGATGAAATTGTTTTGTCTGATGGTACATGGAAAAATTTTGAGATCTTATTTAAAGCTCAAGGTACTCAAGAAAACCCAATTACTTTAACTGCGCAAACTAAAGGTAAAGTATTTTTAACGGGTCAATCGAACTTGAGATTGGCGGGAGAGCATTTGATCGTTTCAGGTCTAGTGTTTAAAGATGGCTATACGCCAAGTAGTGCTGTTATTGAATACAGACAAAATAAAAATAATTTAGCCTATCACTCTCGAGTTACCGAAGTAGTGATAGAAGATTATTCCAACCCTGATAAAGCTGAAAATGATTATTGGGTAAGTTTATACGGGAAACATAATCGTTTTGACCATAGCTATCTAGCGGGTAAGCGCAATAAAGGCGTAACCATGGCGGTGCGTTTAAACACTCAAGAGAGCCAAGAAAACTATCATCAAATTGATCATAATTACTTTGGACCACGCCCTATATTAGGTTCAAACGGTGGTGAAACACTTCGCATTGGAACCAGTCATTATTCGTTAAGTAACTCATTTACAAAAGTTGAGAATAACTATTTTGATCGATGTAACGGTGAAGTTGAAATCATCTCGGTTAAATCAGGAAAAAATCAATTACTTAATAATACCTTTTTTGAATCTCGCGGCACATTAACCTTACGTCACGGTAATGGTAATGTCATTGAGAATAATGTTTTCTTTGGTAATGGAGTTGACCATACTGGCGGTATTCGCGTGATCAACAAAGATCAAATCATTCGTAACAATTACATGGAAGGATTAACGGGTTACCGCTTTGGCAGTGGTTTTACTGTGATGAATGGTGTTCCTAATTCTCCTATCAATCGTTATCACCAAGTAGAAAATGCTCTCATTGAAAACAACTCAATGGTGAACGTTGATCATATTCAATTAGCGGCAGGTAGCGACGCTGAACGTTCAGCAGCACCGTTGAATAGTAAAATACAAAACAACTTAATTTTTAATGAAAATGGTCAACAACCTTTTACCTTGTTTGACGATGTTTCTGGTATTGCCTTCAAAGGTAATATCACTAATAGTAAACCATTAGCAGAAATTGCTGAGGGCTTTCAAGTCAAAGAATTACGCTTAGAGCGAGCTGAAAATGGCTTGTTATATCCTGTTGGCGAATCGATTGGAGCGGATAAAACGATACAACCAATCGCTAAGTCAGCCACAGGACCAAGTTGGTATGCTAAAAATGTCGAAGAAACAGCGTTTGGTTCAGGAAAAGAAATTCAAGTTAAAGGCAATGGCGACGATTTATTTGATTCTGTTATCGCGGCGGAAGATGGTGATGTTCTTGTACTTGCAAAAGGCAATTATAACGTAAGAAAAACCCTGAAAGTTGCGAAAACTTTAACGGTGAAAGCCGCGAAAAATACTGACGTAGTCATTACCTTTGAGCGTGGCACCTTGTTTGAAATCTCTGATGGTGGCAGCTTAAAAGTTGAAAACCTGACGATTGATGGGGTTAATAGCCCTGACTCTTCTGGCAATACTTTAATAAGAACCCAAAAGTGGGGCATGACTCAAAACTATCGTTTTGTGATGCACAATAGTGTCGTGAAAAATTTAGACATTAACCACTCATTTCACTTTTTTGAATCAGGTAAAGGCGCTTTTGCTAACTTAATTGAACTAAACGGCAATACCTTTACTAATATCACCGGTGATCTTTTACGTCTTGATAAAGAAATAGAAGACTTAGGTATTTATAATGCCGAATACGTGACACTTGCAGATAACCGTATTGAAAACGTATCTGGTGCATTAATTAAATTATACCGTGGTGGAACCGATGAAAGTACTTTTGGTCCACACCTGAACATGTCGAATAACCAATTAACCGCCATCGGTGAAGGGAAAAGAAATAAAACTAAGGCTAGTTTGTACTTACATGGTGTTCAAGTTACGAATATAAACAACAACACGGTGGTTAACAGTGCGCCGATTAAAGTTGAGCACACGGTGGGCGAGCCGAAAACCAGTATTGCAAATAATCAACTTTCACAAGCGGTGAGTGTCGTTGAACTTAGAGTCGAAGGCCCGCATACCGCTGAACTTTCTGATAATAAAATTGTAAATAAGTAGGGCTTTCTAAGCATGTTATTGGCTTTTTTCAAAAAAATGAAGATTCATTTGGCGCTTGCTGTCGTAGTTTGTTGGTCTGCACTATTTAGCATAAATAGTGTGGCGAGCGATACGCCCAATCTTGTGATCAGTCATACTGATGTACCTGCAATGAAAAAAGCCTTATCCTCGAAAGGACGCTTTACTGAGGCTTTTGAACAAGTTAAGGCTAAGGTCGATTCTCAGATAACGCAAGCTATTAATATTCCGGTACCAAAAGATTCAGGTGGCGGTTTTACGCATGAGAGACATAAGAAAAACTATCGCTTGATGTATGATGCGAGTATTGTTTATCAATTAACGCAAAACAAACGTTATGCCGACTATGTGCGTGACATGCTACTTAGTTATGCCGAGTTATATCCTACCTTGCCTTTGCATCCGAAAAGAAAAAAAGGCAAAACAAATCCAGGCAAACTATTTTGGCAAAGCTTAAATGAAGCCGTTTGGTTAGTGTATACCAGCCAAGCATACGACATGATTTTAGCGTCATTAACTCATGCCGATAAAAAGAAAATTGAAACGGGCCTTTTTCGCCCAATCGTTAAGTTCTTATCTGTTGATTCGCCAAAAACATTTAATAAAATCCATAATCATGGCACATGGTTAACTGCCGCCGTCGGTATGACTGGCTATGTTTTAGGAGAGCTTGAATGGGTTGAACAAGCGCTTTATGGTTTAGATAAATCTGGAAAAGGTGGCTTTTTAAGACAGTTAGATGAATTATTCTCACCAGAAGGTTATTACAATGAAGGGCCTTATTATCAGCGTTATGCTTTGATGCCTTTTGTTACCTTTGCCAAAGCGATCGAAAACAATCAACCAGAGCGAAAAATATTTGCTTACCGTAATGGCATTATTTTAAAAGCTATTGATACCACAATTCAGCTGAGCTACAACAAATTGTTCTTCCCAATTAACGATGCGATCAAAAGCAAAGGCATTGATACCATTGAGTTAGTGCATGGGGTAACTATCGCTTACGGTTTCACCCAAGATACTGATTTACTTGATATTGCTAAGCAACAAGAGCAAGTCATTTTAACGGGAGATGGTCTGAAAGTTGCACAAGCATTAGATGATAATTTAGCAACACCTTATCCATTTAAGTCCAAGGCGTTTGGCGATGGTGCCGATGGTAAACAAGGCGCTTTGGTGATCATGCGGCAAAAATCTCATGACAAGCAAGCATTGTTATTTAAGCCGGCAGCACAAGGATTGGGGCATGGTCATTTTGACAAATTAACCTGGCAATTTTATGACAAAGGTAATGAGATTGTTTCTGATTATGGCGCTGCACGCTTTTTAAATGTCGAAGCAAAATCGGGTGGAGGTTATCTACCTGAAAACAAAACGTTTGCTAAACAAACCGTTGCGCACAATACCGTCGTAGTAGACGAAACTAGTCACTTTAAAGGTAAGGTGAAAACAGGCAATAAGCATCATCCAGAATTATTATTTTTTGCTAACAATAACCAAGGATCAATTAGTTCAGCTCAAATTGATACGGCTTATAAAGATGTTTCATTAACAAGAACTATGGCATTAGTGAAACTGCCTGAAATTCATAAGCCTCTTGTTATTGATATTTTTGCAGTAAACAGTAGTGAAAAAGCGCATCAATTCGACTTACCTTTACATTATCAAGGTCAATTAATTGAAACCAATTTTCAATTAAATGCTCAAACGCAATCTTTATCTGCGTTAGGCAGTAAAAATGGCTATCAACATTTATGGCTAACGGCAAAAAGTCTCCCTGAAAAAGGGTTAGCGAAAATTACGTGGTTAAATGAAAATGGCAAGTTCTATACCCAAACCTCGCTAGTTGACGGTGAAACTGAAGCGTTATTTACCCGAATAGGCGCCAATGATCCTAATTTTAATTTACGCAATGAATCAGGGTTTATCTATCGTAAAAAATCGGCGAAGCAACACCGCTTTATTAGTGTGTTAGAACCTCATGGTCAATATAACCCAGCGAAAGAATTTACTTTAGCGGCTAAATCAAGCATTTCGTCACTCACTCATCAGATCCTTGGTGACATTGAGTTGATTGAAATAGGGGTTAGCAATGGGCAAAGTTATTTGTTTGCCTTTAATCGTCAGTTAGCAAATAAAACGAAAAATACATTTACATATCAAGATAACAATTTTAGTTTCAATGGCCAATTTAAGCTGTTCAAACTTAGTAATAAAGAGAAGTGAGGAATTAATTATGAGTCGTAGCGAACACTTTTTAAGTGGTGAAGAAACTGAAATCGAAGATATTGGTGGTGGTTTAAAACGTCAAATGTTAGGTTTTAATCATGAACTAATGGCGGTGAAAATTTGGTTTGAAAAAGGCGCTATTGGTTATAATCATGCCCATAGACACTCACAAGTGACTTATGTCATTGAAGGGGAGTTTCACTTTAATATTGATGGTGTGACGAAAATCATGAAAGCAGGGGACAGCTGTTTAATTCCCCCTTGGGCTGATCACGGTGCTACTTGTCCAACCGGTGGTATTTTAATTGATACGTTCAGTCCACCTCGTGCCGATTTCCTTCCTGAAGGGACTTTCGATAATATTGATATAGATGAACTTAATCGCAAACCTGAGGGGATAGAATAATGCAATTAAAAGGCTTACGTTGGTGGGTGATTGCATTAATCGCTTTGGCCACGGTAATTAATTATATAGATCGTCAAGCACTAAGTGTGCTTTGGCCTGATATCGTAGAAGATCTTTTCCCGGATGAAACGGCATTAGAGCGTAAACAAATCTATGCCAATATCACGGTTGTTTTTATTTTTTCTTATGCGTTTGGTCAAGCTATTTTCGGGAAGATTTTTGACTGGGTTGGCACTCGAATCGGTTTCGTTTTATCAATCGGTGTTTGGTCTATAGCAACTGCGTTACATGCATTTGCACAAGGTATGCTAAGTTTTAGCATTTTCAGAGCGATATTAGGTGTCGCTGAAGCAGGTAACTGGCCTGGCGCTACAAAAAGTAACGCGGAATGGTTCCCTTCAAGAGAACGCGCTTTAGCACAAGGTATTTTTAATTCTGGCGCGGCAATTGGTGGTATTATTTCAATCCCGCTTATCGCCTACATGACGGTGTTTTTTAGCTGGCAAATGATCTTTGTTGTTATTGGTTTAATTGGTCTTTTATGGTTGATCCCATGGTTAATTTTAGTGAAAGCGCCACCTAAATCACATCCTTGGATCACCGCAGAAGAACGTGAATATATTCTTACTGGTCAACGCAGTTCAGAAAATGCACCTTTGTGTGATGAAGAAGAATACAGTCCATCAACGGGTGAATTACTTTCTCGTAAACAAAGTTGGGGGGTTATTATCGCCTCTGCAGCCATTGATCCTATTTGGTGGCTATTTGTTGCGTGGACTCCAATCTACTTGAACGAAGTTTACGGTATGGACGTTAAATCAATTGGCCTTTACGGTTGGGTCCCTTATGTTGGCGCAATGTTTGGTGCTTGGTTTGGTGGGCTTCTTGCTCAAAACCGCATTAAATCGGGTTGGACTGTGGATAAAACACGTAAACTAACGATTAGCTTAGGTTGTTTAATTATGCTTCCTGCGTTATTAGCAATGGCAAACCCAGGTGGACCAACAACAGCGGTATTGATTATGGCGGTTATTCTGTTTGGTTTCCAAACCTCAATTGGTAACGTACAAACTTTGCCAAGTGACCTTTACGGTAAAAAAGCCGTAGGGACGTTAGCTGGTTTTTCTGGCATGGCGGCAAAACTTGCGGTAGTTGGTTTAACCTCATTAGTGCCAATTTTAACGGCAGACGGTAATTATACCACCGTATTTGCGATTGGTGCATCGTTAGCAGTGATAGCTATGCTGGCAGTTTGGGTACTGATCCCAAAAATCGCGCCATTAAAAAAACTATAATAGTTGATGGCTTTTAGCCATCAACCCTATTTAATTAAAATTTAAATAAAGTGAATAAGGCTCTGTAAATGAAAAACATTTTTCTCTTTGGTGAATGTATGATTGAGTTGATGACCGCGTCAAATGACGCGACATCCAATATGTTAAAACAATCATTTGCTGGAGATGTTTTTAATACCGCTGTGTATCTTAAGCGTACTTTCCCACACGTGAAAGTACGTTTAGTAACTGCCGTAGGAAAAGATAATTTTAGTCTCGATATGATCAAATATTTTGAAAGTGAAAATATTGATACTGATTTAGTGTTTCAATCGGAGTCTAAAATTCCAGGGTTATATTCTATTCAATTAGATGATCAAGGTGAGCGTAGCTTTACTTATTGGCGCGAAAATTCTGCGGCGAGAACCGTGATGGATTTTATCGACGAGTCGGCAACGGACATTCTAACTTCTGGCGATATGTTTTTCTTTAGTGGCATTTCTTTAGCGGTAATACAACCTGAAGCGCGAGCGAGTTTTTGGCAAAAATTAGTACAACTTAAAACTGCTGGGGTAAAAATTGTATTTGATCCTAACTATCGTGCTCGAATGTGGAAAGACAAAGAAGAAACTATTCAAGCTTATGAACAAGCGTTTAAGTTAGCGGATATCGCATTACCTGGCGTTGAAGATTTTGACAGCTTATACGGTATTAACAGTGTTGAAGGCGTGATTGATTTTTGCCAATCGTACGGGATCTCAGAATTAGTGGTGAAAAATGGGCCGGCATCTGTGATCACAATATTAGATGGTGAAAAAGAGTTACACCAAGTGACGCCAGTGAAAACTGTTGTTGATACAACATCTGCAGGCGACTCATTTAATGGGGTCTACTTAGGAGCTCGTCTAGCTGATGCTTCAATTGCGGAGTCTGTTGATAAAGCCTCTAAGGCTGCGGGCTTTGTTATTCAACACAAAGGGGCGATTGCTCCAAAAGCATTATTTAATGACTTTGTTCAGCAACTTTAAGATGATTTCTTGATTATCTTATCTAAATTATTGATAAAAATTTACAGGTATTTATATGAAATCATTTAAAGAATTAATGGCATCACAAGTCTTGCTACCAATTGTGCAAGCAGATACACCAGAGCAAGGTATTGCCATTACCGAGGCTATGGTTAAAGCCGGTTTGCATTTAATTGAAGTAGTATTACGTACGGAAGCTTCTTTAGAGGCTCTAAAAGCAATTAAACAAGCCTTTCCATCACTAATTGTTGGTGCTGGTACCATTACATCTAAAAAGATTTTACAAGGGGCTAAGGAAGCTGGTGCTGACTTTATTATTACCCCAGCGATTTCAGCAAATTTATTAGCAGAATTAACTGAATGTGGTTTACCGGTACTACCGGGGGTTTCGAATACTTCAGATATTTTATTGGCGAATGAGTTTGGTTTTAATGAATTAAAACTATTTCCAGCCTCATTATCTGGCGGTGCACCCTTTATAGGCGCAATGTCTTCGATATTTCCAGATACGAGTTTTTGTCCAACGGGCGGAGTTAATCAGGAAAATAAGGAAGATTACCTTAAGTTAGGTAATTGTTTTGCCATTGGTGGTAGTTGGGTTGCACCGAAAAGCTGGGTAGAAAATGGCCAGTGGGATAAAATTACCGACGCGTGTAAATTAGCCAATCAAAGTTAAAATCATACAAGATAGATATTCACGAAAAACCGTCTGTTTAGGCGGTTTTTTTTATACTTGGTTTTAACGGGCGTGATGTATTCTCGCTTGTTTTACGTCTTATATATTTTTCAGGAATAAATTTATCTGGGTAAATAAAAGATCATCACTAAACAAAAAATAACTACAAACCAGAATAAAGGGAGAAAACGTTTTTTTCTGGCGCTGGTACTATTGGGAGTTTCTTTACTTAGCGGCATGCCACAGTTAATACAGTTTCCATATTCTTTTGATGTCTCTTGCTGAACGTCAAGACGGTTTATCGACTGGCAAAACAAGCAAGTAATCATTTTATTTGACATATTAATGACTCGTTAATTGATGATATAGCTGAGGCAAACGCAAAGGCAGCTGCGAAGGTTTTAAAATAACGGTAAAGCCATCACTACCAAACAAATAAGGTAGGTAGTCTTGTGCTTCTACATCAATGGTTATACAAAATGGCTTGATTCCGAGTTTTATTGCTTCTTTAACCGCCTGACGTGTATCTTCAATACCAAACCTGCCTTCATAATAATCAATATCATTGGGCTTACCGTCAGTTAAAATCAATAATAGTTTTTGACTGTTTTGTTGTTCGTGAATCACCTGAGTGGCTTGACGAATTGCAGCCCCCATGCGGGTGTAAAAACCAGGTCGGATCGCTTGAACTCGGCCACGAATGTCATCATTGTATGTTTCATTAAAGTTTTTTAATAAACTAAATCTTACATGGCTTCTTTTTACTGAAGAAAAACCATACATAGCAAAATTATCTCCGACACTGTTTAATGCTTCAGCAAATAACATCATCGAATCTTTAACGACGTCTATGACCCGGTTTTCATTATCAAGGTATGCATCGGTAGACATGGATAAATCGGCTAACAACAAGGTCGATATATCGCGATTATTGCCTCGAAAACTTTGATAGAGTCCTTTTTCTTGAGTGGCAGATATTTGCTTTTCAACATGAAAATCTAACCAGGCATTTAAATCTAATTCTTCACCTTGGGCTTGTCCTTTCAACCAATAACGTAGATTACGCATCTGTTCAAATTGACTTTGAATGATTTTTGCTGATTTTTGCAATTTTATTGGCAGTTTTTGTGGCATGGCACCTTTTGGGAGCATAGGTTGGAGCAAACAACGATCCGCTTCGAGTTGCTGTTTTTTATAATGCCACTCTGGCAAGGAAATGCCATCCCCTATGGGAAAGTCATCTTCTGATGCGGAAGGGAGGTCAAGATCAATTTTTATCGAAGCACTTTTTTGGTTTTGTTGTTGAGATAATGAAATTTGGTCAAGATCTTCTGCAACGCTCTGATACTGTTCATCTTCTTCTTCGGTATCGTCAGTCCCTCTGTCTAATTTTGAAAACTCACTCCATGAAAACATGCTTTCTAAACGAAAAATCATCATGCCATCTCGATTTTCTGGTGAGTCAATACGCTCAGCTTTTTTTCTACTAGCGGCACTCTTAGCTAATGGTTTCGTTTTTTCTTTCCCTTGCGCTAAGTCATCTATCTCTTGGTACTCAGGTAAAAGTTGAGGATCAACATGCGCCGACGGGTATAGCCACAAATGGACCGCTTGCGGGGCAAAATTAACGATCGGAAAATGACTGACTGAACCTGGAGATAATATCGCCTCAATGATAGACTTTTCCATGGCTTGTTCATTGTCTGGGAGCTTGCCAAAAACTGGTCGTATATCAACCGTCGCTTGTGCTAATCGTTGATAACGCGGTTTCATGGCTGGATATTTTTTGAGTACCTTCACAACTAAACGTTGATTATCATTAGCCCAATGCTGAAATTTTCCATGATGATTAGCAGCAAGAACCGCTAACCATATATAAAGGTCATAATTTAATTCAGTGGAGGGAAATACGGCTAAAGATTCAGGTAATCGAAGGCTATCTTCGTCTTGCCATGCCAAACTAATTTGTTTGTTTTCACCTGATATTTTTTGAAGAATAGTGCGTCTGACAAGATAATCACGAGGTGTTGCGGCTTCCACACGTTTAATATCTTCACCGCCAAGTGCGCGATAAACCATACCGATAGATTTACTGACTTGTGAAAAATTAACTTTAGCATCAGCAAAACTTGTGCTTGCTTTACGCGTGATATATTTATGCCAAAGCTCGCCAACCCACTCTTCCATAAAAACCTGTTAATTAATCAGTAAAACATGTGATCACTGTAACAATAAGTAAAGAAGATTTATGTGATATACATCAATAGTGAGAGGATTTTAGCGGCAAAAATTATTTTTTTATTGTTAAATCTGGTAAGTCGCTATTGCCGATGGTGTGAAGTACTAACCCGACCATAAAAAAGAAAAAACTGGTGGCACCTAGACTGGCTCGCATCACTTTTTCTTCTGCATCAACCATCAATAAAAAAGCTGCGCATGCGATAGCAATTAAAATAGCAACATAGCTAATAAAAGTCGCTACTTTTTGTAACTTACGTTTCTTTGTCCGTTTTACGGGTAATTGATCATTCATTGTCTCGCCTTCTACAGTAAAATTTAAAGTAAAGCATTGATATTCCATGGCTTAATGAAAAATTTAACTCAAACTCAACTGATGAGCTTGAGTTAAATTATAAGCGAACAATGATTTAAGCGGTTTTTTCTTTGACGAAGAAACTTCTAAAATATGCAAGTAACCCGATTAAGAAAAACACCCCTGCTATTTCACGTAACCAATAAAAAATAGACAGTTTGTCTTGTGTTGCCATAAAACTTAAAGCTTCACCTGTTTCTGGTAACCGTTGTAACCACACTTGTAATACCCCAGCACCGGTTAAGAACAGTGTGATGAAAACCATAGCGACAGTCATTAACCAAAAGCCCCACATTTCCCATACTTGTGCACGATTACAGTTGGCTTCGCCAATACCGCGAATCTTAGGCATTGCATACGAAATAATCGTCATGACTATCATGGCGTAAGCGCCGTAAAAAGCCATATGACCATGAGCTGCGGTAATTTGTGAACCATGTGTGTAATAGTTTACTGGTGCTAATGTGTGTAAGAAACCCCATACACCTGCGCCTAAAAATGCCATTACTGCCGTACCTAAAGCCCATAAAGTAGCGGCTTTATTCGGGTGTTCTCGACGACGACGATTCACCATGTTAAAGGCATATAGCACCATAGCAAAGAATGGTAATGGTTCTAACGCTGAGAAAATAGAGCCTACCCATTGCCAATACTCAGGTGTAGCTAACCAATAGAAGTGATGGCCTGTTCCTAAAATTCCGGTGATTAGTGCCATAGCGATAATGACATATAACCATTTTTCAATGACTTCGCGATCAACACCCGTCGTCTTGATTAAGATGAACGCTAATATTGCCCCCATGATTAATTCCCAAACGCCTTCAACCCATAAATGAACAACAAACCACCAGAAATATTTATCTAGGGCAATATTCGCCGGGTTATAGAAAGAGAATAAAAAGAAAACCGCTAGACCAACTAAACCAGTTAAAAGCACCATATTTATTACTGTTTTACGGCCTTTTAATATGGTCATACCTATATTAAATAAGAAGCCCAATGCAACAACAACAATACCTATTTTGGTAATGGTGGGTTGTTCTAAAAACTCACGTCCCATCGTTGGGAAATATTCATTGCCTGTGATATGCGCTAACGTTGAATAAGGCACTAATAAGTAACCTAATATAGTTAACACTCCAGCTGCCGCAAAAACCCAAAATAAGGCGATAGCCAGTTTAGGACTATGAAGTTCTGTTTCAGCTTCTTCAGGTATTAAATAATAAGCTGCGCCCATAAAGCCAAATAATAGCCAAACAATCAGTAGGTTAGTATGAACCATACGTGCAACGTTAAAAGGAATAGCGCCAGCTAAAAAGTCGCCAACAACATATTGTAACCCCATGATCAGACCAAACAAGATTTGACCTGCAAATAAGATTAGTGCGAATACAAAATAAGGTTTTGCAACGGCTTGAGATTGAAATTTTAAAGTACTCATCTTACTTACCCTTCATCATTTGGTGGCCAATCATTAACGTCCATTTCTGCTGTAAACTTCAGAAACTCAGCTAAATCATCAATTTGTTGATCATTTAAATGAAAATTAGGCATTTGGCGACGACCAGGAATATTGAGTGGTTGTGCGTTCATCCAACCTCTCATGAAGCTTTTGAAAGCATCAATATTTCCACCACCGCGGCGAATATAAACATTACCTAATTCAGGCGCGAAATAGGCACCTTCACCAATTAAAGAATGACAACCTACACAATTGTTGTCTTCCCATAACGCCTTACCCCGCGCTACAGACTCGGTAAGATTGACACGATTGTCTCTCTCTGGCATTTCTTTTGTTGTATGGAAAGTGAGGCTCAAAAATATTAAGAAGAAGAAGACACTTCCCCCATAGTAAATATTCCGAGCCATACCTTTCGTAAAGCTTTCTGACATGGTATTTCCCTTATTAATTCGTAATAAAAGCTACTGAATAATAAACGGCTCTGGAAATACTTAACTTGATGGAAATCAAGTTTTTAGGAATGTGTAAAATTATGTTACGAAAAGGAGATTAACTTTGCGCTATATCAAAACAAAGGCAGCTTTTTTGCCATCGCACGAGAGATATTAAGCATGCCCAATAACACCAATAAAGCATGAATAGTAACGAAGTAGACTAGCATTACCATCACGGAAGCTTCAAATTCACTGCCACCATACACAACAATCAGCGGTACTAAAACCAGTAAAACTCCAGCAATAATTGATAATTGAATAGAGCGGTATAAGTGAATGCGATGCCAATCTTTTGGGTGCCTATTTTTGTTAAAAAGCCACAACAGCAACAAAAAAGATACCCCAGGTAATAATAATAAATTCGTCAAGTATAATGCTTGATAAATAGTCGCGGAATGTAAAGTGTTTTTTGTCTGTGACATAAACCATACTCCGTTTTTATACTAAATGAGATAAATTATTGAAATAATTAAGGGGATTAAAAAGGTATAACTTATCAATAATAATCGCCAAAAGGTAGGGGCCGTTTTTAATTCCATAAAAACATCGACAATTTGTTGACCTTTGATAAAAACTATTAACATGACTACGATGATAAATAACTGAATATTATCGATAAAATCACTCGCAAATACAGATATACATGTTAGGCATATTAAGCTTAACCAACTGAGAATAATTTGTTTTCGAGTCATAGTTGCTTGTCTCTGTTTGAGCTTTTTGTATTAGATAACGTAGATTAAAGGGAATAAAATAATCCATAATAAATCGACCATATGCCAATAACTTGCCCCCGCTTCGAAACCAGAAATATTGTCGCGATAAGCACCTTTGTAGGTTCTAATTGTGATATAGCTAAGAATAATCATACCTAAAATGACATGTAAAAAATGAAATGCAGTGATTAAAAAGTACAAAGTAAAAAATGTGTTGGTTTCTAGATTGATCCCTAGCCTAAAAAGCGATTGGTATTCCCACATTTTCACCACTAAGTATAAAACTGCGAATACAAGGGCTGTGATCAGCCATTTGACAGAAATCTTGCTATGACCTTGATGGACGGTGTTAAGGGCTAATGCAACAAAAAAACTACTGGTGATCAATGCTAGTGTATTTAACAGTCCCGCTATGGGGTGTAATTGCGCTTTTCCTTGATTGAACATGTCAGAATTTAATTGTTCAGTAACGGCAAAGCTAATGAAAAATATAGCAAAAACAGTTAATTCAGCTAAAATAAAAAACCACATGGCTAAATCGCCAGGTAGCTTTTTATCTTCATGCATTGTTAATGCTTGGGTGTTATTCATCAAAATATATACGGGCAACATCCATTAAGGCTTTAATCGTTTCAGGATCATCCGATAAAGGCTCTGCTAAACAACAGCGGCAAACATCCAGAGGATTCATCCCGCTAGACATCATTTTTGCTGCATAAATTAATAAACGTGTTGAAGCGACTTCGTCTAAATCATTTTGTTCTAAACGGCGCAATGCTTGAGCTAACTCAACCAATTTGAAAGCTAAATTGGGTGCGGCGCCAGCTTCTTTAATAAGAATTTCTTGTTCTAACTCCATTGTAGGATATTCAAAACGCAAGGCAACAAAGCGTTGACGAGTGCTAGGTTTCATCCCTTTTAATAAATTCTGATAACCAGGATTATAAGAAACTACTAACATAAAGTCCGGCGCTGCTTCTATAAGTTCCCCTGTTCGTTCTAACGGTAAAATACGACGATCATCAGCGAGAGGGTGCAATACCACCGTCGTATCTTTACGTGCTTCAACAACTTCATCTAAATAACAGATGCCGCCTTCACGTACCGCTTTAGTTAGCGGTCCATCTTGCCAATAAGTACCATCAGGACCAATCAAATGACGACCAACTAAATCAGCGGCGGTTAAATCATCGTGACATGAAACTGTATACAAGGGTTTGTGCAGCTTTTTAGCCATGTGAGTAACAAAACGCGTTTTCCCACAGCCGGTAGGCCCTTTAATTAATACTGGCAATTGGTGCTGATTTGCGTATTCAAACAGGGTAACTTCGTTACCTTGTGCTTGATAATATAACTCAGTTTTTAATTGAGTTGCTGCTTCTAAACTTACGGCGCTCATATGAACCTACTAAGAAATGACGTTATCTGAGGTTAAATTACTTGGTTCTGGGAATGGCTGCAAATTTGATTGATGCTTACTTGATACCGATCAAATCATTGATATGAATTTTGCTTAGATCGCTATCAAGTTGCTAAATTTTGTTGGGTATATTGGTATTGAATTAAAGAGGCTTTAACCAAAAATTGCTCGCATCAATGAGATAGCTTGCTCAACCGTTTTACCTTCTTTCACTTGATGAATTAACGTGTCACGTTTGTTGAGTAAATATGCCGGTAATTCTTCATCTTCTAAGGCGCGATCAATTAACGCTTCTGCTGATTCTTTGCTTCTTTTTCTTACCATTGGGGCTGATTTGGTCGTTTTCTTAAGAGGCTTATCACGAAGTTTGATGTAGTTAGATTTTTCCGCACTGCCTTTTTCCGCATGCAAAAATACATCAAGTAAAATTACGCGGTTATTCCATAAAATAAGCTCTTGCTCATTCTCTGGCGATGCTTGATGCCACCAAGCACAAGTTCTTATCGTACCTATCATGTCCTGCCAATATGCAGAAAAATCGAAGTTATTAAATTTGGCTATTGAAAAACCTTGGCAGAAAGTTTCGATTTTACTGGCGGTTAAGGCAATAAATTGATCGGGTCTTCTCATTGCCAATAAACGTGTTGCTGGCGCCAGTGGTGCTTTTTTGTCATTCGCTTTATCAGATGAGTAAGAAGAAAAGATATCTTGGTAAGCACTGACAAATTTATCATACTCATTTAACGTTACCTCTCCGGTTAACGGGATATGACTTAAAGCCTGATCAAAAGCTTGTGGCTGTTCAATGAATAATTGATGAAACACTTTCGCACTTTTGGTTGAGGCAAACCACTCTACGTCAAATTGATATAAGCTAATGTCGTGTTTGTTTGTGTGTTTACCTGCAAAGGCTAGTTTGTCTTCTTCAATCATTTCACTCAAAGGCTGTGTTTTTATCTCGTTGATATATTGAAGTAATCTTAATCGCTCATCTAAGGCATGCGCTATTTTTTGTTGCTGAATAAACTGACAAAATATCGGCCATGGTGCTATGCGAGTCATTTTTATTTGCGCACGGCTAATACTTGTTTTGAGAATGTCGTGTAATTTTTTTAGGCTCGGTAATTGTGCCGGCTCAAGCAAATCCATATTGATGCTATCGCGAGATAACTTGAGTAATTGATGACACCATCCCAAGAAGTCATTCGGGTGTTCATCTACTTTAATTGCCATTAAGTTCAGGCTAAGTTCGGGGACATATTTTAATATGTTTTGGTAAATAAAGTTTTCACTTTCAGATAAAGGCATTTTTACAGGGGAAGATAACAACTTTCTCATTGAACTTTTAAAGCTCCAGCACAACATAAATAAAGGTCGCGCATCATACCCAAATTATTCAGCAATGCAATGCTTAATCATCAGGTTTTAATGTTATTGAGCTTTAAAATTATTTGGCTAAATAAATTTAGCGCGCTGTCGTTAAACATCCTATTATTGGAGCAGATATTTTCACTATGATTTACAGGTTTATTTTCATCAATGTGACACCCCAGTGTTTACTTATTGCACGGTAACTGTCCCTGTCATTTTCGGGTGTGGTCCACATTCATAAACAAATACGCCCGTGTCATTAAACGTACGTTGATAACTTTCACCAGGGAAAAAGTAATCAGGCTCTTCTGTATTAAATTGTTTAAACCAAACATTATGATATTGACGCTTTTCAATGTTTTTCCATATCACGGTATCTCCTTTTTCAACCCTAATATCGGCAGGAATAAAGGCTTTTTTATATATTTCTACGACCACTTCTTTTGCGGATAGTTTGCTACTGAAAGTTAGTACCAGTAACAAAGGAATGAAACTAGCGTATTTAACATTGATATTTTTAACTCGCATTTGCATTGCCATGGCATACATAGTTATTCCCTCAATTATGTAATCGTTTTACTTTTAATTAGCTGCTGTGATGTTTTTACTGTTCCCGCCGCTCGATCTACTTCTTTAGCCGCTTGACCATCAACCCAGGTTAATAAACTGCCATGGGGATTATTCTTTTGTACCTGTGCGCAAGCTGCAATACATTGTGCGCATTGAGTACAAGTAAACTTTGCTCGCTTTACATTCCGAGTAGGTAGGCGCATAGGGCAGGCTTGATCACAAGGTTTATTTTCGTTTGATAAACTACATTCTCGGCAAGCTTTGGCACGTTTTCTGTCAAATTTTACTACCATTGCTTTTGGGTTCGCCATCCATATTAAACTTTGAAATAATCCTAAGGCACAGCCATATTTACAAAACAGATGACGAGCAAAAATAAAGTCGATTGAAAATATAATTGTTGCAGCCGTAATAAAAATTGTTGCGCCAAACCCTAACTGAAAAGTCACTAAATCATTGAGTAACTGCGCCGGGTTTAATAAGTAACTTAAGAGCGAAATAGCCCATATAAACGCGATAAAAATGGCGGTTAAAGTAACAATTATCTTTGGTAACATTCCCGCATTTTTTTTGCTGGCTTTTTCCCATAACGTCACTCTGTTGAGTTGTTTCAACATCAAATCATTAAGTAATTCAACCACGGAAAAATGTGGGCATAACCAACCACAATAGATGCGACCAAACCGCCAAATTAAGATAAATGAGAATACGACGAAAGCTATGCCAGGAAGGAGTACCCGAGAGAATATCTTTACCGCTGCATCAATACTATCGCCTCCACCAAAAAGGATAGGTTCAATACTAATTGTCCATGCTTGACCGAAAATGATGAAATGGCCCAGTTCAAGGTCAAAACGAAAAACATCGCATAACGGAGCAAAAATAAATAATAGAAAAAATGCGATTTTAGTCGTCATTCGGTAACGTTGCATGGTCATCGTGTGATCTAAATAATTTAACTAACACGAGCATAACAAGCTTTCGCTATGACGATATTAATCTAGATCATAGGAAATATAGATTGTTTTGATTAGCATAAAGGGCTGTTATCATACGCGACATAATCTTCTTGTTAGTGAAAAGTAATGTCAGCACAATCTCTAGAAAAAATTATTATAGAACCTAAAAATGCGGCCACCGCTTGCGTGATATGGTTGCATGGACTTGGTGATTCGGGAGACGGTTTCGCCCCGGTTGTCCCTATGTTAGGTTTACCTGCTCATCATAGTATTCGTTTTGTCTTTCCACATGCGCCAGAGCAACCCGTCACGATTAATCAGGGTTATGTGATGCGTTCTTGGTATGACATTAAAAGTATGGATTTACATAATCGAGCCGATATGGATGGCGTATTAAAATCAGAGCAATTGGTTCATCAATTAATTGAAGAACAAGTAGCAGCGGGCATTGATGTACAGAATATCGTGTTGGCGGGCTTTAGCCAAGGCGGTGTGGTTAGCTTGTTTAGCGGTTTAAGATATCCTAAAAAACTTGCGGGCATTCTTGCTTTATCTTGTTATTTACCCAGTGCTGATACTTTACCTGAAAAGCTAAGTGCGGAAAATTCATCTACGGCGATTTTACAACACCATGGCGAACAAGATGAAGTGGTTCCTCTTGCTGCGGGAAAAGTTGCCAATCAATTACTTCAGCAAGCGGGTTACCCGGTTACATGGAAAAGTTACCCTATGCCTCACAGTGTTTTACCTGAGCAACTCATTGATATCGGCAATTGGTTAAAAATTTGTTTACTTACTGATTAAGCGAAACGAGTCATTCTCTTGTAACTAAGTTAGGGTATGAAAGCCCTAACTTATATGCGCACTAATATTGGCTTGTAAAACCTTGTCACTGACATTGCCAAATAAAACTTGCCGGCTATTATCAATGATAAATGTAGGGCTACCTTTTAATGATTGTTGATTCGCGTATTGATAGTCGGTCATTAAGGCGGCGATAGCTTGGCCATTTTCCACGAATTTTTGCACAAGCGTTGTTTCTAAACCGTGCTCAGAAACTAGCTGCATTAATATGGATAACTGACTGATGTCGAGGGCGTCAATATAAAACGCTTTTCGAAATACTAACGCCATTTCGCTACTTTTATCGGCATGATATGCCAGCTCAATTGCTTTCAAAATTAAGTGGGCGGTTGTTGACGTAGTCGGTTGTACTTCCTGCCAAATTTTAGGGTTGATGATAGCATTAGGCTCACAGCTGGCTGAGTTTTTCACATGTTCAGCAAAGCCTTGATAATGGCCCCGTTCTGCCCATTGGTTTTGCATTTTTTGCTGAGTATCACCAAACACGTCGAGATATCTAAATTGGAAGCTGATTTGCTCACCAAACAGTTTTTCTAAACGTTCAATGCGTTGTTGTGATACCCACGCCCAAACACATAAAACATCTGTAAAATATTCAATTTTAATTGGTTTACTCATTTAGTTTCTCTATAGTTTGTTTTGAAAATTAAGGACTAGATTGAATCCGATTATTAAACCTTAATAGGCCAGCTAAAGATAGTAAAATTCAATGAAACTTAGGCTAGGTAACGCGGTAATGAAATTGTAAAACATGCACCTGATAAGTTTGTGGAGTTAGTCGCAGCAATTTTACCTTTATGCCAATGAACAACTTTTTGACAAATGGCTAAACCTAAACCGAAATGACCATGCTCTCTCGATCGCGCAGTATCAAGCTTAACAAAAGGATCGAAAATAATAGCTAAATCGTCTTGCGCTAAACCATCGCCATCATCTTCTACGATAAATTCGATTGTTTTCGTTTTTACTGCGACAGATAACACAACTTGGCTGCTGGCATATTGAACGGCATTGCTGATCAAATTTTGTAACGCTTGATGAAACCAATGAGAGTCTAAGGTGTAAACCATTGTTTTATCCAATAACTGACAAGTTAATTTAACATTGTATTGTTCGGCAAGCGATTGAAAATCATGACATATATTGCTTATAAATTGATTGATATCGACTTTTTCGGATCTTAAATGTATGCCTTGTCTTTCCATGCCAGCATAAGATAAAAAAGCACTAGTCATTGCTTCCATATTGGTAAGCTCTGCTTCCATTCTATTAAGGTACTCATTTTTCTTGGCAGTATTATCAGTATCAAGTGCTGCTTCAACGCCAAACCTTAAACATGACATAGGCGTACGAATATCGTGGGAAAGGCTACGCGCTAATAATTTATTATCGGCCATTAATTTTTCAATTTGGCTGGCCATTTGGTTGAAGCTTTTTTCAAGACGATTGATATAGGAAAAGCGACTATTAGGGACGCGCACGCCTAAATCACCCTTGCCAATTTTTTCCGCGGCATTGGTTAAGATAAATAAACGACGTGCTAGCGGAAATAACCATAAAATTAATATCGCACAAACACCTATATATAAAACCGCGGTTAACATTATGTTCAATTGTTGATTGTCTTCCGAAGTGCTTGGAAGTTGTAATTTGACCAACTGCTGCGGGTGTTGCGGTATTTTTCGTAATATATATGCTTGCTCATCGGTAGCAAGCAGTAAACCGCCATGTTGTGAAAGTTGCGATCGTAACGAAGCAGGTAGAGCAATATTATTTATGTCGTCTAATGTGATTGCTAGTTGGTAATGTTTCGCAAAATTTTCGGTTGTCTCGTGTATTGCTTTTTCAGGCAGGGTATTAAGCTGTGTAGTAAACCCTTCTACAAGTTGTTTATAAATATATATATCACTCTGCTCTTGAGGATTTTCTTGTTCGGCAACAAGTTGATCTAAGCCCCAACCAATAAAAAATAACGATCCTAATACTGCGATAATTATACTGAGAAATAATCGAGTCATGGGTTAATCATTCCAAGCATCGGCAACAAATAGATACCCTTTTCCCCATACAGTTTTAAACTTTTTTGGACTTTGTGGATCATCATTAAAGATTTTTCTTAAAGTAGAAAGCATGACGTCAAATCGCCTATCTAAACCATCATATTCTCGATTTTTCAACGCTTTAAATACGGTGTCTCGATCAACCACTTCACCGGCATGGTTGGCCAAAAACCAAAGGAATGCGAATAAACTGGTGGATAGTTCTATTTCCTTCCCGTTATAAATTACTCGGTTTGCTTCGCTGTTAATGCTTAATTGTCCTAGAGTAATCTCTTGGGTATTTTGCGGTGGCGCAACGTTAAATTTTAACGCACTGTTAATACGTGCTAATAGCGCTCTGGGTCTAACTGGTTTGATGACATAATCATTTGCTCCAGCTTCTAAGCCTATAACTTCATCAAATTCATCTGAACGTGCTGTTAACATAATTATCGGTAGTTGTGAGTCTTCTCTTAACAGACGACAAACTTCAATGCCGTTTAGACCCGGCAGCATAACATCTAACAACACTAAGTCGGGTGAAAACTCGCTAACTTTCTCTTGGACTAAGTCACCACGAGCAACATGTTCGACAATAAAATGTTGTTCTTGTAAATATTCTATCACCCAACCGGCTAATGTCAGGTCGTCTTCAACTAAAAGCAGTTTATGAGCGGTTGCCATGTATGATCCTCTTTACTATTTTCATTAGAATAAACGCCACCTTCTTTTTCTCGGTGTCGCTTTATGCACCCAACTAACATTGACAGCGGTTTCTGCAATAATGCTCTTAGTTTTCTCTGCGACTAATTGATATTCGCGCTTTATATCAGATTCAAACTCAAATTGAATTTGTTCGCCTTGACTGTTTTTCCAACATTGCATCAAAGTCTTTGTTGTTTTTTGATAGAGACAAAAATTTCCAATCGTTGGCGTTTGCCATTGAATAGCAACCGTTGCATAACACGTTCGTCCTTGGTGCAAAGCCACGCAATTAGCTGGTTTGGCCGACAAAAGAATATCATTTGCTGAGGTTAGTTTTGCCGATAATTGTATTTGCTTGTTTTCTTGTGCTATTACTTTTGATGCGGCTACTAAGCAAATTAATGCGCCTAGCCATGTTAATCTCAACCACGCAGTTCCATCGCCTAGTTTAAAAAACATACAGTACCCCCGCCATAATTTGGGAAGCATTTTCTGTTTCAACGATTGGACTCTCGCTTAAATCACCAAAGTAATAATTTTGGCTTAAACCAATATTAAACGTCCAAGATTTTGATAATGGATACTGAGCAAACACTTCAACTTGCGTGCGCAATGCGTGATGAGCGGTAAACTCTTCTCTCAAGGGGGACACTTCTTCACTGTCGATACCAACATAGTAATTCATGACTTTATCTGAGTAATAGGTCATGCCAGCGTTGAGGTAAATATCCCAATTGCGATAAGGAACAATATGGCTATAAAAGGCGTCCATCACCCAGCCATCAGCCGCACTTAATGGAGCTAAAGCGGCGATATCGAATGAAAAAATACTATCATCGTGAAAGCGGGTATAACGAATACCAATGCCATCAGCAGTTCCCCTTGATTTTAAACCCATTAAAATGGGGATATCTTTATCAGCAATGTCTATGACTTCTTCAGGATTAAAACCACCAATATATGATTTACTGATCACATCTAATTCCCAATCGTCTTCGACAATCAGTTGATAGCCAATTTCAGCACCTAAGTTATGGGTATCAGCACGGCGATGATCCGATTGTATAAAGAAGCCTTTATAATAGAAGTCGAATAATATTGAGATGTTAAGATAATTACCGAGGTTATCTTGATTGACCCCTTTAATAATAGAAGTAGTGTACTGTAATGAAACTCCCGCTTGTGCCTGCCAGCTAAAGGTTTTATTAAAGACGGTACTTTCTTTTAGTGGTTTTTTTTCATTAGCTAAACTATTTGTGCAGATAAACAACATCAATAGTAAAGCGAAACTAATTTTCATTACATTATGTATCCATTTGAGGTGTTATTAAACGTCACTTTTTTATAGGAAGTTATACTGTTTTACAGAACTTCCTGCGACTTATTACGTTATATTAACAAATGTAAATGTGCATTGTCTGTGTGTTCGAGAGTTGAATTGTATAAAAATTGTAAGAATGAATGCAGTTGGGGGAAGTCCTTTAACAGGAATTTTGGCATTTGACAAAATTTAGCTCTCTGAGATGAGTTTTACTTGTTGTCGTAGAGTGTTTAACAAGGGCGAGGGATGTTGGTAAGCCAGCACAATTTCACGCGTTAATTTAAGTTTATTGATTGCTTTGAACGTTAGATCCGTGTTTTCGATAATTTCAGGATGTGCGGGCACCAGCGCACAACCTAAACCTGCTCGTACTAAGCCGAGTGCATAATCTATGGTTTGAATTTTGGCTCGGATGTCTAATTGAATACCCGATAGCGTCAACGTGTCATTAAGCATTTGCCAGGCATTGCATGGAGATCGTTGAATAAAGGCCAAACCGTCTAGATCTGATAAACGTATTTCGTCTTTTAATGACAGCGGATGGTTCATCGGTAACACTAATAAATAATCTTCTTGCCAAATTAAATGATACTTTTCCTCATCTTTTAATTCTTCTTTAATGATGATGCGAGCATCTGAGTTTTCATGCTGTGGTACTAAAGTTAGCTCCATAGAGGGCTCGGCAGAAGTAAAATCATTTAATAAAGCGCTCATTCGTTTTACTCCTAACCCTTTGGTTACCCCTAAGCGAAAGCTTTGATGAATACCTTGAGATAAAAATGTTTGTTTAATGGCGTCTGCTTTACCTATAAGTTGTTTGGCAAGAGGGTAGAGTTTTTTTCCTTGATCTGTTGGCGTTACACCGCGCGCGTGGCGAGTAAACAAGGCTTGTTGTAATTCTAGTTCAAGTTGTGCAATGGCTGCTGAGATTGAAGGTTGGGCAATAAAGCAATGTTTAGCGGCGGCGCTAAAACTTTTTTGCTCATAAACCGTGATGAAATAATTAAGGTGTTTTAAATCCATTATTTGATTATTCAGGAAATGTAAAAAAAAAGCTATAGCTAAATTCTATAGCTGATAAAGAAAAACTATATTTTAACTTTAGCTAATTTTTGCTTAATCTTTGTTCATAACAATTAATTTTCTAATCTAAATAGGAAGCCTAATGTCAACTTCAAAACCTCATTTCAACTGGCAAGATCCACTGTTAATTGACTCTTTACTTTCAGAAGAAGAAAGAATGATCCGCGATAGCGCTCACCAATATTGTCAAGAAAAGCTACAGCCACGTGTTTTATTAGCGAATCGAAATGAAACCTTTGATCCTGAGATTATGAAAGAATTAGGCGCGCTAGGTTTGTTAGGTTGTACCATTGAAGAAAAATACGGTTGTGCAGACGTTAATTATGTCACCTACGGTTTAATTGCGCGTGAAGTTGAACGCGTTGACAGCGGATACCGAAGTGCCATGAGTGTCCAGTCTTCTTTAGTGATGCATCCTATTCATGCCTACGGGACAGAAGAACAAAAAATGAAGTACCTACCTAAACTTGCTACTGGCGAATTAATTGGCTGCTTTGGTTTAACGGAGCCTAATTCGGGATCAGATCCGGCGAGTTTATCAACCCGAGCGGAAAAAGTTGAAGGTGGTTATCGACTTACCGGTAATAAAATGTGGATCACTAACTCACCTATTGCCGATGTCTTTATTATTTGGGCGAAACTTGACGGAGTGATCAAAGGTTTTATTTTAGAAAAGGGCATGTCAGGGTTATCAGCGCCAAAAATTGAGGGGAAATTTTCATTACGAGCATCAATTACCGGTGAAGTAGTGATGGATAATGTATTCGTACCTGAAGAAAATTTATTACCACATGTTAAAGGCTTGTCAGGTCCTTTTGGTTGTTTAAATAAAGCCCGTTACGGCATTGGTTGGGGAGCTTTAGGGGCTGCCGAGTTTTGTTGGCATGCCGCAAGACAATACACCTTAGACCGTGAGCAATTTGGTAAGCCTTTAGCCGCAACGCAACTGATTCAAAAGAAACTTGCTGATATGCAAACTGAAATCACTACTGGTTTATTAGCCTGTTTGCAGGTAGGCCGTTTAATGGATTCTGGCACATTAGCCACGGAATCGATTTCATTAATTAAACGTAATTCTTGTGGCAAAGCCCTAGAAATTGCTCGCACCGCCAGAGACATGCATGGTGGCAATGGTATTGCTGATGAATTTCATGTGATCCGTCATATGATGAATTTAGAAGCGGTTAACACTTATGAAGGTACACATGATGTTCATGCTCTTATTTTAGGGCGTGCCCAAACAGGCATTCAAGCCTTTTTTTAAAACTTAATAATTTCTAAGTTCAGCAATAACGAAATCTATAAAAATATTGTTATTGCTGATGATTTGAGTTCAAGAAGGTAACTAGCAATGTCGGATCGCAATCAGTGTTTAAAAGAAAACTTTATTCACTTCGTTAAACAATTAAATTTACCATCACTCAGCTGCCAACTGACCCCCAAAGAGGTTGGTTTGACACCGAGTGCATTAGTGGATTTGTTTGAAACACAAGTAACCAGTCGTCATTTAGATTTACATTCAAGAGTCATGCAAAAGCAAGGGCAAAGTTTTTATACCATCGGTAGCTCTGGTCATGAAGGCAATTCTGCTATTGCTAAAGCTTTTCGTGCTAACGATATGGCATTTTTACATTATCGAAGTGGCGCGTTTACCTTGCAACGTAGTAAACAAGTGGATGGCCAAACGGCTATCTACGATATGTTACTTTCATTTGCTGCGGCAAAAGATGACCCTATTTCGGGTGGTCGGCATAAAGTGTTAGGCAGTAAAGCGTTATCGATCCCCCCTCAAACCAGCACTATCGCTTCTCACTTACCTAAAGCTATGGGAGCAGCCTTTTCGATTGGTTTGGCAAAGCGATTAGGACATCAAGGTGAAATGCCAAATGATAGTGTAATTATTTGTAGTTTCGGTGATGCATCCTCAAATCATTCAACCGCGCAAGGGGCCATCAATAGTGCCGCTTGGGCAGCCTTTCAATCGATTCCTATGCCGATTGTTTTTGTTTGTGAAGATAATGGCATTGGTATTTCCACTTCAACGCCCCATGGTTGGATTGAAGCCAACTATAAAAATAAAGCAGGGCTAACTTATTTAACTTGTGATGGTTTAAACCTTTTAGACACCTATCGTGTCAGCCAGCAAGCTGCAAATTTGGCCCGTGAAAAACAACAACCGGTTTTTCTTCATGTGAAATTAATTCGTTTATTAGGACATGCCGGCTCAGATGCTGAGTTTGTGTATCGTAAACAAGCAACGATAGAAGCGAATGAACAAAATGATCCTTTGCTCCATAGCGCTAAAATTTTACTGGATAATCATATTTTAACCGTGGATGAGATTATTGATCTTTATGAAAACATGGCCGAACGCATAGAAAAAATTGCTGAAGAAGTCGTCAAAAAGCCGCGATTACAAAATGCAAATGAAGTGATGGAAAGTATTGTGCCGCCCAGCATAGAAAGCCTACCTAATTTGGTGAGCGAAACAAAACGACAAGCGCTTTTTCAACACGAAAAACATAACCTGACTAAGCCACAACATCTCGCTAAATTGATCAATTGGACGTTACTCGATTTAATGGCTCAACATGAAAATGTTGTCTTGTTAGGAGAAGATATTGCAAAGAAAGGTGGCGTTTATAATGTTACAACTAAACTCGTAGAACGTTTTGGTAAAAATCGAGTGATGAACACTTTACTTGATGAACAATCTATTTTGGGTGGCGCTATTGGACTTGCTCATAATGGTTTTGTGCCAATTCCTGAAATTCAATTTTTAGCGTATGTACATAATGCTGAAGACCAAATTCGCGGAGAAGCGGCAACCTTATCGTTTTTCTCTAAAGGACAATATACCAATCCTATGGTGATCCGTATTGCTGGGCTTGCTTATCAAAGAGGTTTCGGTGGTCATTTTCATAATGATAATTCGTTTGCCGTCTTTCGTGATATTCCTGGGCTAATTATCGCTTGTCCTTCTAACGGAGCCGATGCGGTCAAATTGTTACGAACGTCGGTGAAATTAGCAAAAGAGCAGCAACGTGTGGTGGTGTTTTTAGAGCCTATTGCTTTATACATGACGAAAGATTTACATCAAGAAGGTGATGGATTATGGACATTTGAATACCCAGCCCCTGCTCAGCAAAGTGTTGACGCGGCCACGCATGATTTAGCGACTAACATCTCGAAAGAGAATAATGCTAGTGAGGAAAATGACTTGGCTGTTGCAGTGCATGGCGATGGCACGGATTTATGTATTTTAACCTATGGAAATGGTTATTACTTATCGCGTCAAGCGGAAAAAGAGCTTGTGAAGAAGGGGATTGAATGTCGAGTCGTTGATTTACGTTGGTTAGCTCCTCTAGATGAACGAGGCATTATTGCCCAAGCGCAAGCTTGTAAAAAGGTGTTAATCGTGGATGAGTGTCGAAAAACCGGTTCAATTAGCGAAGCGATTCTGGCGTTACTCTGTGAAAAATCAACTAATGATGCGCATGCGGTACAACGACTTTGTGCTCAAGATAGTTTTATTCCTCTTGGAAGTGCGGCTTATCATGTGCTGCCGAGTAAAGAGGATATTGTTAAAATTGCCAGTGAAATGTGTTTAACAAGCACTAAGGCCCATGCTAAAGCAAAAGCGTAGGAAAATGAAAATGACAAGTAAAAAGCAACGCGCTGTGGTGATTTGTCCTGGGCGTGGTACCTATAATAAAGAAGAGCTTGGCTATTTAAAAAATTATCATGGCGACAAACTCACTTTTATTGAGAATATTGATCAATATCGCCAGTTGAAAGGTCAGCTTGCTATTAGCGAACTCGATGCAATGGAAAACTATAGCATGCGTACGCATACCGCCGGTGAGAATGCTTCTGCCCTAATTTACGCGTGTGCATATAATGATCATCAAGCCATTAATCCTGAGCTTTATGATGTTGTTGCCGTAACGGGTAATTCAATGGGTTGGTATATTGCATTGGCGGTAGCTGGCGCATTAAATCACGATTCAGCTATCGAGTTAATTAATACCATGGGCTCAATGATGAGCAATGGCTTAATTGGCGGTCAATTGATATATCCTATTATCGATGAACATTGGCTAAAAGATAAATCACGCGAAGCACAAGTGATGCAATGTTTGGTTGAAGTGAATCAACAAGCAGGTTGTGAAGTTTATGTCTCAATTTATTTAGGCGGATATGTGGTTTTTGGCGGCAATAAACAGGGCTTAAAAGCTTTAGAAAATCGTTTGCCTATCATTGATGAGCGCTATCCAATGAACCTTTTTAATCATGCTGCTTTTCACACGCCTTTGTTGTCGAGTGTTTCTGAACAAGCATTAAAGCAACTTCCGGTTTCCTTGTTTTCTACACCTGATATACCGTTAATTGATGGTTTAGGGAATATTTGGCAACCGTACTCTACCGATCTCAATAAATTACACCAATACACATTAACCACACAAGTAACCGAACCTTATAATTTCAGCAAAGCGCTAGAAGTCGCGATTAAGGAATATGCGCCAGATAAATTAATTATTTTAGGTCCAGGTGCTACGTTAGGGGGAGCCGTAGCACAATGTTTAATTGAACATAAGTGGTTAGGTTTATCATCTAAAAAAGACTTTGTTGAGCAACAAAAGCAAGCGCCTTTTATACTTTCAATGGGCATCGCTGAACAACGAAAACTGGTGCTTTGACTATATAAAGAAATTTTGAATTAGCTAAGGTGAAAACTATAGCGCTAGCCAAATTTTAATGTGAAGAGATAAGCTTTTCAACCGTCACAAATTGATAATCAAGTTGTCGATAATGTTGAATGATTTCATCTAAAGCATCCACTGTGCTTTGTCGATTTCCGCCACCGTCATGCATTAATATAATGGCTTCTGGGTGAGCGTATTTAATGGCAAGCGCAGCAATATTTTTTTCAGTATTAATATTGTCATTCCAGTCTTGAGTGTCTATAGACCAAATAACCGTTTTCATCTTTTGTGTGATGAGTTTATTAACTATTTTTTCTGTAGTGCTACCAAAAGGTGGACGAAATAAAGAAGGAGTGACACCTGTGATATGTTTAATGAGATTATTGGTAGGTAAAATTTGCTCTTGCCAGTAATTTTCAGGAACTTGATATTCGTTAGCATTGGAATGATCCCAAGAATGGTTCGCGATTAAATGCCCTTCATCATGAAGTTGTTTAACTAAATTAGGAAACGACTTGATAGCATTGCCTGTCATGAAAAATGTCGCTTTAATGTTATATTCATTAAGCTTGTTAAGTATTTGGAGAGTATATTTTGAAGGACCATCATCAAAGGTTAAGGCAACTTTTTTAGAATAAGTTTTTCCTTCGATAATGTAGCTTTCTGGGTATTGGTAAGCGCGTTTTTCGTGGCTATTTACTGGGACTATGCCATCGATTAGATGATCCGTGCGAATAGTTAATCGCTCTTTTAAATCATGTTTGTATATTTGATTGACTTGGTTTTGGCTATTCGTTTGAATTGAAAGATTTTCAGCAGACTGACATCCAATAAAAGTGGTTAGTAAAAGCGCTAAAATATATCGTTTTAAATTTTTATTACGCATGCTGTTTTCTATACCATTGAAAAGTTATTATTTATAAACGAAATAATACTATAAATAACAAAATAAATTCGTATAAATATTCATCAAAAATAATTGGTTATTAATTGTTACTCTTAGCAATCAATGAGTTAGTGTTTTAATGTATTATGTGAGTGAATAAAAAGTAGGATTAATCAGGGAAAATGGCTAATATATCAATATCAGGGATTTATATTAAAAAAGACAATGACATCTATACGTAAGAAAAATGAAGCTGAGCTTCAACTCGCTTTTAAAGCTTTATTACATGAGCAATGTTATGGATCGCAAAGTCAATTAGCACAAGCGCTAGATGACCAAGGATTTACGAATATTTCTCAAGCTAAAATTTCGCGCTTATTATCAAAACTCGGTGCGGTTAAAATGCGAAATGCTAATGATCAGGTTGTTTATATTTTACCGGATGAATTGGCAATTCCTAAATCACGCCAAGCAATTCAATCGGTAGTGGTGAGTGTTAAACATAATAATACGCAAATTATTGTTAAAACAGGAATTGGTGGCGCGCCTTTAATTTCTAGAATGCTTGATAGTATGGGTGAATCCGCTGGCATTTTAGGGACGTTAGCAGGTGATGATACTATCTTTATTGCCCCCGTTGATGTGAACAATATCGCTAATATCACCGAAGATATTAAAAGATTATTAGACGTTTAATCTTTTAAAACAAGTAAGCGTTTGTGATAAACCTAAAACAAAAAAGAAGTGCAGTTCACTTCTTTTTTGTTTTTTAGTCGGCGTGTTTTGTGTTCATTTCAATTTAATTCTAGGCTAAATCAAACACATAACGAGTTTGGCTATAAAATGGCTGTTCAGGCGTTAATAAACAATTTTCTATATTTACCCCTTTTTCTTTATTATTTGCTCGTTGAGGCTCTAAACAAAGTGCAGCTCTGCGTTGATATTGCACATTGTTTTTCCCGTAATGACTGCCATCAATATAATTTGCCGTATATAAAATCATACTGGGTTGATCGGTAAAAATAGTTAACCGTCTTCCTGAGTTTTCGTCAATGGCTTGCGCAGCATATTCATTCATGGCTATGGCGTTTTCATTTAATAGCCAGTAATTATCAAAACCAAGCCCGATACGAATTTGGTCATCGTCATTATTATCAATCTCTTTCGCTAAAAATTTTGCTTTAGAAAAGTCGTGGGCGGTATTGGTGACTGATTTGATTTCGCCAGTAGGATAGGCTTTTTCTGACATGGGAAGGAAGTAATCAGCGTTAATCGATACTTTATGTTGGTGAATATTCCCCGAGTCGTGACCGGCCAAATTGAAGTAACTATGCTGAGTTAAATTAATTATTGTGGTTTTGTTGGTTTCCGCAAAATATTCAACGATTAATTCGTTGTCTACCGTCAAATGATATTTAACGGTAAAGTTGACTTCTCCTGGAAACCCTTCTTCGCCATCAGGGCTAGAATAGGACAGTATAATGCTACTTTTATTTTCTTCTTGTGCCGTGCATGCATGCCATAATTGTTTATTTAAAGCTTTTTTGCCACCATGTAATTGGCTATCTGGGGCATTGAGTGCAAGTTGATATAAATGCCCATTAAGTTCAAATTGTCCTTTATCGATTCTTCCCGCATATCGACCGATAACGGCACCTAAATAATAACTATCAGCCTCATAATCACTAACACGGTCGTAGCCTAAAACAACATCGGCTAATCGTTGCGTTTTATCTAATGTAAGAATCGAGACAATAATGCCACCAAAGTTAGTGATTTTAACTTGCATGCCTTGCGGAGTCGTTAACGTATAGAGTGATGCTGAAGTGCCATTAGAGAGTTGACCAAAACTTTCTTCGTGAATACTTACCATGGCAGGGGGGGGAGTCATTATCAACTTAACCTCATATTTATACGTTACAACTTTTCTAAACAACTAATGCACTTATCTATATTGCATCAGTATTCGCTTCTTAGGCTACAGGGGAATTCATCTTTCTTCAAAGAAAATATGATTGTGAGGAACATTTATCAAAGCATGAAGGTTCACGGTGATTTACTGAATTATTGTGAGTAAATTTTCATCATTATTCGATGACTTTTTGTGTGTCTTAGTGAAACGGTTATGTGAGCGAGTAAACTTACAATGAATATCATTGAAAGATTGAACATCTCATGTGATGATTGAAATAACAACGGGTTAGCGAATGTGAATATATGAAAATTCGAGCTGCGACTATACAAGATATTGAAGCTTTGAGGGTTTTTGAGCAAGGTGTCATTAAAGCTGAGCGTCCATATGACGAAACTTTACAAGTAGATCCTATTGAATACTATGATCTGGAATCATTGATTGTCGCTAACGATACTCAAATAGTGGTGGTTGAATTGAATCAAGCAATTATTGCTTGTGGTTATGCACGAATAAAACAAGCAAAAAAGTATGCCAATTATAACTTTTATAGCTATTTAGGTTTTATGTTTGTTCAAGAAGAATACCGAGGTAAAGGATTGAACCATCGGGTTATCGACGCATTAACACAATGGAGTTTAGAACAAGGAGTGACTATGATGCATTTAGATGTTTATACAGAAAATGCTTCTGCGATCCGTGCTTATCAAAAAGTCGGCTTTAAAGAATATTTAGTCGAAATGCGCATGGATATTTCACAAAAATAACCGCTTGATTTTGTTTTTTATCGCTAATAAAACATCTAGATTATTTTAGGACTATACTTACCGTTATCTGCTATTACTTGAAGAAGAAGCGTAAGTTTTTAGGGGAAAAATCAACCTAGAAAGGTCCGAACGTTAGCTGGAAGTTACCGATAAAGGAGTAGCTTATGTTAAGACATTATTATATTACGGATAGGTTAGAAGATTTAGCGCAAGTTGAGCAAGCGTTAATTAGCCAAGGCATGTTAGATTCTCAAATTCATATTTTAAGCGAACAAGACGCTGAAGTTGCTATGTTACAGCTTCACGAAGTTGAATCAGTATTAAAAAAAGATGTAATTCATTCAACAAAAATTGGCGCAATGGTCGGTTGTGTTTTAGCCATTATTACCTTGCTTTTTGCCTATTTTATGAATTGGTTTAATAGCCCAAGCGGTTGGTTACCCTTTGTTTTTCTTTCGATTATTATTATTGGGTTTTGTACCTGGGAAGGAGGGTTTATCGGGATTCAAACTGATAATATCAATTTTAGGCGTTTTAAACGTTTATTGACTAATGGCATGCATGTATTGTTCGTTGATATTGAACCTAAACAAAAATTTACCTTAGATAGTGTTATAAAAGAGTTTCCTAGTATTCAAGCACAAGGCACTGGCGATGCATCTCCACACTGGGTTGTTTATGGTCGAGACAAATATCAAACGTTCATGAAATCAATGCCCTAACAGTTTATTAAAAAAAGTTATAAAAAAAGCTTGTTCAACAATAGCAATTGGCTAATTTTTGCCTACACTTATAAGTGCAAAGCAAAACTTACTTCTTTGTTTCATGTCCATGCGCTTTAATGATTATTCATTAAAGCGCATTTTTATTGAATCATTTCAATGGAATATATAACTATTCTTTCGTTGAATCACTTCATGCTGAAATTAGCACTTCCATAACAATCATTTTCATGACCCTGTTTACCCTTTAAAGATTAACGTTTATGCTATTTGGCTGATGATTTTGTTGAGTATGAACAATGACGGATAAACCTGCTAGTCGCTGGTCAATCTTTAAAAAACTAGTAATTTTCCAAGTCAAATTAGCGTTTGATGCATTAAGGGACCTTTTCTTAAGCCCCATTTCTTTTGGTTGCGCTTTGATTGATATCATAAAAAATAACCCTGATGAGCAAAGTTATTTTAAAAAATTAATGACGTTTGGGGGGAAAACAGATCTGTGGCTTAATTTGTTTTCTCAACATGATTATACGCCTGATGATGCTAACAAGAGTGAAGAGAGAACAATCTCTGGTCGGGAGAGTGATGAAAACTTACAAAAAAATGCCGACCAATTATTCGACAAAATTGAAGATCTGATCCGAGAACAATCCGCAAAAGGGGGCTTAACTACCTCAGCAAAAAGTACTTTAGATGGGGTTTTACAAAAGCTGGCGAATCACCCCGTGAGTAAGATTTCAGAAAAAGGTAAGGCCGATTAAACAATAACTTGATACCTTAAAACAAAATATAATGATTGAACAAATGAATACTAGTGTTATCTCTGCCTATTAGCCGTTAGAATAATGCATTAGTTAATGATAATACGGCTTTTTAAACGTAAAAATGATCAGTGAATTTACTTATTCAACCACTTTTATTCTTGATAAAAGTTATTTTACCGAGTGTTTTGAACAGTCTGTGGATGTTGACCAGACGTGGCAAGCTTATTTTAAAGCGATTTTTTTCTCTGTGTTTGGTGGCTTGTTAGTCATCTTCACACCGATTAATCCTTATGTTGCTTGGTTTTTATTTGGCATAGGTATTATTGAAGCGTTAAGCGTTTATTATCAAAAACCATGGTGGGTAACCCGACAAATGCTCGGTAAAGCTTCCAAAAGTGAAGTTACTTTAACTATTGATGCCAAAGGGATAAATAGTCATTCATTCTATGTAGATGATAGTTATGATTGGCAAGATATTAGTAAAATGACCGCGACTGATAAAGGCTGGATTATTCAGCATAGTAACGGAAAGAATTACATATCAGCACGCTTTTTAAATGCACAAGCCAGCCAATATATTCAAGATAAAGCTCAAGAGATAAATAAAACAGCAACATGAATGAGCAATCGACATTACAACTAGCTAATCAAAACCCAATTCGATTAACAAGTTGGAAGTTTATTTCAGTTTTTGTTTTAGGCTGGGCTCTTTTGATCGCGCTTTCTCCGGTGCCATTTTTACAAACGCTTGAATATGCATTGTTTAGTTTTTTGGGGGTCTTAGGGGCTATTTTTGCAAGTTCAACAGGCGCTGGTGGCGGTGTGGTTTTTATACCTGCGTTTAATGAGTTAAATTTTAGTGAACAACAAGCGATTGCAACAAGCTTTGCCATTCAATGCTTTGGCATGACAGGCGGCGCAATTACTTGGTGGTATCATTATCGCGCTGAAAAAACTGAATTAAGGTTATGGCAAGGATTTAAACGGATTATTTCTGTTTGCGCTATCAGTGGCATTATTGGACTCTGGTTTGTGTACGGCACGCATATTCAAGCACCCTCAACGTTACACCAGAGTTTTAGTTTATTCTCGTTAATTCTTGGTTTTTTCATCGTTATCACGGTTTTTTTTGTTAAATCTCCACGCGAACGTAGTCAATTATATGTCCTTGATTATATAACTATCATTTTAATTGGCTTATTTGGCGGCGCAATTACCGCTTGGCTTTCGGTCGGAATAGGCGAATTATTGGCGGTATATTTAATACTTCGTCGATTCGATATTAGTATGGCGGTTGCAGCAGCGGTGATTGTTTCTGCTTTATTAGTATGGGCAGGAATAGGACAACATACTTTAGTGTCTTATCAAGTTTATTGGCAAGTGGTGATATTTGCCGGGCCTGGAGCTTTATTAGGTGGGATTTTTGCAAAAACATTAGTGACTTACCTTTCTGCTACCCGATTAAAACTATTCTTTGCTTTTTGGTTGTTAGTAATAGGCTTAGCTGGGATTAAGTTGTAGTGATAAAACTTAAATGAGAATAATTCTCAAAAACCTTGACAGTTTCTTGCTTCTTCATTAGTCTTGCTGGCAATTTTATCGCGTTTAGCTATATATTTTATCACTTATCTTAATTGGAGCTGGTATGTTGAAAAAATCATTGTTCAGCAAGGTTTTATTTGTTTGTTTGATTATCCCTAGCGTTCTAACTCAAGCAGCGGAAGTAAATGTTTATTCTTATCGTCAACCGTTTTTAGTAGAACCATTATTTAACGTCTTCACAGAAAAAACAGGCGTTAAAGTGAATGTGGTTTTTGCAAAAAAAGGCATGGCAGAACGTTTAGCTCGTGAAGGCCAACATAGCCCTGCAGACATTTTATTGACTACTGATATCAGTCGGTTAGTTGAGTTGCATGATAAAGACTTATTGCAAGCGGTTGACTCTGAAACACTGGAAAAAGCAGTCCCTGAAAAGTTTCAATCAAAAGACAATACTTGGTATGGCTTAACGATGCGGGTACGTAATATTTATTCCTCTAAGCGACTTGGCCAAGTAGATCTTAGTTATGAAGACTTAGCGGACCCTAAATATAAAGGTCGAGTTTGTACTCGCAGTGGTAAGCATCCATATAATGTCGCATTGGTCTCGTCAATGATCGCTGCACATGGTGAAGAGAAAACCTTAACTTGGTTAGAAAATCTAAAGAAAAATTTAGCGAGAAAACCACAAGGTAGTGATCGCGGACAGGTACAAGCAATTCATCAAAATTTATGTGATTTATCATTAGGTAACAGCTATTACTTTGGCAATATGTTAAATGATGAAAAACAAAAAGTATGGGCTGATGCAGTAAATATTAATTTTCCGAATCAAGCCAATCGCGGCGCACATGTTAATATTTCTGGTGTCGCCATGGCAAAACATGCACCCAATGCGAAAAATGCATTAGCATTAATGGAGTTCTTGGTGTCTGAACAAGCACAACAGATGTACGCAGAAACGAATATGGAATATCCTGTTCGTGAAGGTGTTGCAGTCTCAGCACTAGTGAGTTCTTGGGGACAATTTAAAGCCGACGAATTATCGTTAGAGACTATCGCGCAACACCGAAAAGCAGCGATTAAACTATTGGATAAAGCACAATTTGATCTGTAATTCGGTTAACATTGCTGGCTCAGGATTTATTAATCAGTGAGCGTGGGAAATAAAAATAATACATGGAAGTTTTTGAGTTGGATTTTAGCACTGGTGTTAATGACACCGGTGCTTGTGATGCTATATTCTGGAATCGGTTCATCAAGCGATTTATTTAGCCACCTTTGGCAGACCGTTTTACCAACTTACCTTACCAATACTTTACTCCTTGCCATTTTAGTGGTGGCTTTATCCCTTTGTTTTGGTGTACCTGCCGCTGCGATTATTAGTCAAACAAATGTTTATGGAAAAAAGTATTTACGTTGGTTGCTGATGCTACCTTTAGCCATGCCAGCTTACTTAGTGGCTTATTTATACACGGATTTATTTGATTACGCAGGGCCGGTACAACGTTTTCTTCGAGCAAGTTTTGAGTGGCATTCGCCCGGAGATTATTGGTTTTTTGACATTAGGAGTTTATTTGGTGCATCTATGATGATCGCGCTAGTGCTATTTCCTTATGTTTATATGTTGGTGAGAACCTCCTTTGAATGCCAAAATCAACAACTGATCCGAGCAAGTAGAAGTTTAGGTTTTGGCTTAACTCAAAGTTTTCTTAGAGTATCGTTACCATTAGCAAGACCCGCAATTGCGGTGTCTGCAAGCTTAGTATTAATGGAGACTTTAGCTGACTTTGCTACGGTTCAATATTTTGCCGTTAACACGTTAACAACGGCGATATATGACACTTGGTTAGAGTACGGCGATTTGTCTACCGCCAATGCAATCGCTAGTATTTTAATGTTATTGATATTATTTACCGTGGTTGCCGAACAAAGAGCACGAGCTGGGCAGCGCCATCAATCTAATCGTTTAAATAATCAAATAAAAGAAAAAAAACTCTCTCTTATTGAACAATGCTTTGCCTTAAGTTTTTGTTGGACTTTAGTGGTTGCCGGTTTCATTTTACCTTTTTTGTTGTTGATTGTGATGGCTTTAGATTACGCAACCGTAGCACAATTTAATACGTTACTTTCATCGGGGTTTAATAGCTTACAAGTTGCATTTTATGTCGCGAGTATCGCAACGATATTTGCGTTAATATTAGCGTTATTTAAACGGTTACACTTTTCTCGTTGGCGACAACATCCTTTGCGGATTTCAGGTTTTGGTTATGCAATCCCAGGCACTGTGTTAGCCATGGCGATGTTAGCAACGTTAGGGCCCATTGATCATGGCTTGAATGACTTCGCTGAGTTAGTGGGCTTACAATCGCCGGGATTAATTTTATCGGGTTCTATCTTTGCGATTATTTTTGCTTTGGTAGTGCGTTTTGCCGCCATTGCTAATGGCACGATTAGCAGTGGCATAGAGCAAATTCCTGCTTCATTAGACTTAGCTCCGGCAAGCTTGGGTGTTAAATTAAGCCAAAGTTTACCTAAAGTACATTTACCACTGTTGAAATCATCAATCGTGGTAGCATGGTTACTCGTTTTTGTTGAAGCGATGAAAGAATTACCGGCAGTGTTATTACTTAGGCCTTTTAACTTTGAAACGTTAAGTACACAAATTTATCAATTAATTTCTGATGAACGTCTCGAACAAGGTGCATTAGGGGCGTTGCTCATAGTATTATTCGGCTTAATTCCAATCGTCTATTTAAATCAAAAAGAGAGTAACGTTTGACCGTTTTGTTAAAGTTGCAGCACTTGTCGGTTGCCTTGCAACAGAAACCAATTTTAACTGATGTTAATTTAACGTTAGCTGCCGGAGATATCCTCGGCTTAGTTGGACCAAGTGGTTGTGGTAAAACGACTTTATTAAATACCCTTGCAGGGTTTGTCGAACAAAATAAAGGGACGATAACCATTGCCCCCGATATGGTGATTACCCCTGATAATCTTATTGAACCTGAGCAAAGAAATATTGGCATGATTTTCCAAGATTATGCCTTGTTCCCTCATTTAACCGTCAATAAAAATATCGCCTTTGGCCTAAAACATCTCAATAAAGCGGAACAAACCACGAGAATCGATACGTTATTATCTTTGTTAAAACTCACTGAGTTCTCTGGGCGGTTTCCACATCAACTTTCTGGTGGTCAGCAACAACGAGTAGCAATTGCTCGGGCATTAGCTCCACAACCTAAGTTATTGTTGCTCGATGAACCTTTTTCAAATATTGATGCACGTTTACGTAATGAATTAATGCTTGAATTAAGAAGCTTATTAAAGCAGTTAAGTATTACGGCTATTTTTGTCACTCATAATAAAGATGAAGTGTTCAGTTTTGCAGATCAGATTGCGGTGATGCATCAAGGACATGTACTTCAATCAGGAACCCCGGTTGATGTATTTCAACATCCTTGTAGTTGGCAAGTGGCAGATTTTCTGCAAATAGGTAGTTGGTTACCTGTTATTACAATAAATGGGGAATGTATTACTGCGATAGGTAATATCGGTATTGATCTTAACTCAATGCAAAATAATGGTGGTAGTCGACACGCGTTATTATTGAAGCCTCAAGATATTAAAATAGTGCCTAACGGCCAAGCAAATGTGGTGATTGATTATGTAAGGATCACTGAACATGGCTTTCATTATTTATTATCGAGTTTAACCGACGATAAGCGTTTAAGCTTCGAGCACTTAAGTTTCTATAGTCACCTTGTTTTTGCTCAAGGTGAAAAAATTGCGATTGAAATTTTACCGCATCAATATCAGTTATTTAGTCAATAAATTGCTGAATTTAACTTGTTGAATAATTTATTTTAATAAAATTGCCATTGCCAAGAAAGGGCTATACTCCTTTCTGCGTGGAAAGGTGCATCTTCATCGGCACTGGTTAAATATTGATTATTGGTCAAGTTATCAAAGGTGATATTAATTTTGTGTTGTGCTGAAATTTGATAATTGACGTTAACATGCCATTTCCACTCTGCACTTAACGCTTGTTCTGAATTGCCAAATTGTGTTTTTTCAAATTGATAACTGAGGTGATTTTCAATTTTTAGCTGACTCACGGCCGCTGGAAACCAATTCATTTGCCACTGTAATTCTTCAGGTAAGGCATCATCAACTGTTCTTTTTAAATAGTCCCTTGCCCATTGTTTTTGATAACTAAATATCATGCTAAGTTGATGATTAGTCTGCCAATCGGCGGTTAACTCTATCCCTTTTAATGTAACTTCTTGGTTATTGCGGTAGCTACGAATCACCTTGTTATGGTCACGTTGATAACGCTCAATGTAATTATCTACTTGATAATAATAACTACTAATTAACCAGCGAAAATTTCCCGCTAATTGTTGCTGGTAGTCAAACTGTAAACCAACACTTTTTTCAGGTATTAAAAACGGGTTACCTTGGGTATTACCTCGAGGAGTTTCCCCCGAGAAAAATAATTCACTTATGGTTGGAAACCTAAATGCATTGGCGAAGGTGATGTTTAGCTGTGTTGTGGTTGATATCGGCAAATGACTATTGAGTGAAAGCGAGACAAAATCATCTTGTACTTTGTATTGTTCGTGAGTGAGTAAAGGATGATTTTCAACGGTTTGTTTATCATATCTAATTCCAGATTTTAAAGATAGATTATTGAGTTTCCACGTATGATTAGCAAAAACTCCTATGGTTTGTTCTGCACCGTCGATGGTTTTTTTTTGCCAAGCAAGTTCGTTTGCTTGATTAAATTCTCGTTCTGAAATATCGATATTATCGCGTTTTATCCATTCCCCACCGAGCAGAGTGTTGCCTATTAAAATAGTGCCATTCCCCCCAAAAGTCGTCGATGAATATGTCACAAGGTTTCGTCGTTCTAATGTGCTTGTTAACTCATTCTCAAAGGTTGATATATTATTCTTCCACGCTTGTTGATGATTAAAAAACGACAAACGCCAGCGGTCTTTTTTATTAAATTGAAGGCTTGAAAGCCAATGCTGATCTTTCGGGTAAAGGGTTATTTTATCGTGTGGGAATTCTGCTGAACTTTTACCTATATCTTTACCTTGAGTTAGCATGGTTAATGCCGAAATTTCAATTTCTTGCCAAGTAAAGTGACTGGCGAAATTGGCATGATATTGTTGATGTTGGCTATTTAATTTTGTTTGACCGGTTGCTGTTTTAGGAGCATGAGCATTGTTGGCTTTTCGTTGCATAAACGTTGCTGACATGGACTCATTGCTCAGCTTTAAGAGTGTTTGTACTGTATCGTCTTGTGGTTTAAACATCACATTTAGGCTTGATTCATTAAAATTTAATGTCGATAAACTAATGACGCCCCCCATAGCACCTGAGCCATATAATGTAGAGCTTGGACCTTTTTTAATGTCAATGTGCTCAATCAGCGCGGCGGGTAAAAATGATAAAGAATTGCCTGCGCGACGATCAGTGATAATTGGAATACCGTTTACTTCTGTTTTGATACGGGCACGGCTAAAACCTCTGATGTTGTAGCTTTGAAATAATCCCCCTTGGCCAGTTAAGCTTAATCCTGGGGCAAGGTTTAAAATACCTGCTACAGAGTGCTGACCTGCCATATAGTCATTTATTTCTAAAAAAGTATTATCTGTTGTTAAATTATCATCGACAGAAAGCACAGTTCGAGCATGTGTGACCTGTATTTTTTCTATTTCAGATGCCTGCAAGTGCATCACACATACAAGCGCTAATAAAGTGACCAGTGTTTTTTGAAGAGCTTTAAAAAAGTGGTGGACAGCGAACATAGGGTATTTAGCCAATTATCAAAAATGAATATATAAAATGTGGATAATAAGCAGCATTTAATGTGGATCCCGTTACTTTACCGCGTTGATAAAGCCAATTCTTCAAGAATTGTGAAGTGAAAATAGCGCCCAAATTCATTAACATCATAAAAGCAGCTAAGCCATCAAACTGAAGGGATGGATATTGTAAAAATCGAGATTCTGTTCCAAAGTCTCCCTCTTGCAAGGCGAACGTTTTTAATAACCAAACAGTGCAGCCGCTCACAAAGCTCAATGACAACATAGTATAAAAAAAGACCGATAGTTTTGTGATATGTGAGCGCTTATTTTAACCATAGTGTTTCACGTCTTTAAATGTCTTTTAAAACCAAAGCGATTAACCATTATCGCTTTGGCTGTCAGTTTTTGCAAAATAACCAATGCTTGTTTAGGTTTCATTAAAACGACTATTTTTGTCAACGCGTCAGCTAACATAGTATTTTGACCAAACACAGAAACACAGAAACACAGCCTTTTAATGGATACGGTTTAGCTTGTATACTTTTCGAAATTTTTTCGGTTTAATGAGGTAATTGCCATTGCTTTGGTAATCGCCACGCGTTGCAAGTGATTTAGCAAGCATGTTAATTTTTTAAAAGCGTTTGCGACTTTACCATACTGTAAAACAACTTGATGTTGTTGCCAATTTGACATGGCCCGCCTTCTGCTTCTGAATCAATATTAGCGAGAATGTGCTACTGATTTTTAATGGCGGGTATTGTAAATATAATGCAAATGATAATTCTTTTGTTTGTGTTCATAGACTTAACAGTATTGTTTTGTTTCAGTGGTTAGCAAAATGTAAGGATTTTGAATAAAAAAAGCTTCATGAATGGTCATGAAGCTTAAAATCAACGCTAGGAAGGCGATTTTTAAAATTAATTTAAGTAAAAATAAAACAACTACTGTTGAAGAACTAAACGGGTTAACTCCTCAATACTAAGTCTTCATTCCATTTTTAACTTGTTTACTGCTTTACTGCTTTACTGCGTTTATTTCTACCGTTGAATTATCTAAGGCCAGTTTATAACCAAAGGATACATGATGGTAACGGGCCGATGAGTAATCATCGTGAATAGCAAAACCAAAGTTATAAACTTTACCTGCTTCAATACTGATATCACCGGGCTTAACAGAAATTAGTTTACGTTTTATCATGACAGACCAAGTGTCGCCTTTGAGTGCTGCTTGTACTTGAGCACCTTGACCACCATGCATTTTTCGCTCGGCTAGCAACATACCGTCTTCTATTTCATTATTGCCGGATTTAAAGCGCACGATATCCATGTATTGATTAGAATCTTCTGCGGCTTTGATCTCATTTTCGTCTTTGAGCTTATCCCAGCCGCCTAATGCTTTGCCACCACGACCTTTAAGTTCAAGTTTGCTTCGAGACTCTTTCAAATATTTAGTGACGCCATTGTTTAAATTTAACCGTTTCGCAATATCAGAGCCTAGTAAGGTTTCTTGGGTTTGTTGATATGGCATTGAGTTGGCGTCTGCATGGCAAGTTGCCCAACAACCAGCTCTATCTGCATATTCAACATCATCAGTCGCTAACATGAAAGCAAGTTTCATTGGGTTGTCAGGATCCATCTTTCCACCTTCGACAAAAGGCACAGGCGCGTGTTCGGTTTCACTCCAACTAAATCTTAAGTAAAGGTTTTCATTGTCGTGACTTGCTTCTATTGTGACCGGAAAGCTACCGCGTTTTCCTGGTATTACGTTAGGCTCTAAGTCTTTTTCACTTTTCCCCGACACGATGTTTTCACCGATATCAGCAATTTCTTCACCATGACATTCAACGCATCTATCACCTTTAGTAAAGGCTCGTTTACCACCATGTTTTCTACCAAGTATCCACTCTAATGAGGCAGTACCTGGATAAAAAACACTGATATCCGTTGATTGAGCTTTTGACCAATTAATTTGCCAGTCTGGGTTGCTTTGCTTGTTCGACTCATCTGCAATAAGATTTACGGGGGCAGGGCTTTTTGCTTTTTGTAATGCTGCATTCACTGCTTGCGCTATTTTTTCTTCAATTTTTACTTTTTCGGCGGCTTTAGCCGCTTTTAATTCTGCTGCTTCTTTTGCCTCTTTGGCCTCAACACGCGCTAGACCTTCTAAATATAATTGAGGTACTTCACGAATATATTCCGGGTTAGGTGCTTCAATCGCTTCTAACGCTTCATCCGTTAACTGGTCTCGAACGTTGTGATGAGCAATACCTTTGTGGCAATCGATACAAGTTTGCCCAGTTTCAAAGGCGTTTAAATGTTGTTTGCGAGCGCGAGGTTTTTGGAATTCTGGGTTCATTGATTCAAAGTTATGACAGTTTCTACATTCACGTGAATCAGTTGTTTTCATAGCTTTCCATACACTTTGTGCTAGTTCAAAGCGATGTTCATTAAATTTTTCTTTAGTGTCTAATTTGCCCGTTAACCAAGAAAAGACTTCTTTAGATGCTTGAATTTTACGAACAACTTTATGGATCCAAGGCCTTGGAACATGACAATCAGGACAACCGGCTCTTACGCCTGTTCTATTTGAGTAGTGAATTGTGGGTTGGTATTCTTGATAAACATTGTCTTCCATTTCATGGCAACCAATACAAAATTCTGTGGTATTTGTCGCTTCCATCGCGGTGTTAAAACCACCCCAGAAAATAATACCGACAACAAAAAAGAGCACGGCTCCGGCGACAGTTGTCCCTAAAATGAGTCTTCGAGACCAAAAGCTGGGTTTGTTTTCTAAATTAACCATAATTAACTCGTTTAGCATAAAGCGAAAAAGCGCGAGCATAATGTTTACAATGCATTATGCTCGCATAATCAATAGTTTAAATGTTGATTAGGTTTTGTGGTTCATACGGTTATAAACGTTGAACTTACCTGTTGGTGTTGTTAAACCTTTAATACGTGCTTTCTCTTTAAGGGTTTTTGCATCATAGACAACGATTTCACCAGTAGGGTTTTTAGCGTCTTTGCGGTTCCAAACAGAAACCCAAACCTCAGTGCCACCTTTGTTAAACTCCATATGAAGCGCGGCTTTACCTTCCTCTTCAGTAACACGAATAGTTTTAACAATCTCACGTGTTTTCTTATCGAATACTTGTACGGATTGTTGAATTTCTGGCTCAGGGTGTTTTAACTGATCAGCCCAAACATAGTCAGAGTTTTCGTGAGTACGAATAAACACACCAGCGCCATCTGTTTCAACTTCATAACAAAGTTTCCACGCTTGATCTGGGTTACCCATAGGGTCATTACCCCAAACAGATACTAAACCAACTCCTAAATGAGTTGTGCCCGCAACTGAACCACATTCTTCGTCAACCCAATTAGCACCAGGTCCAGGATGAGGGAGCGAATCTACAGGAATGATTTTTTCGAGTGCTCTATCTTGCGTATCAACCACCACCATTGCATTTGACGCATTGGCTGCAATTTGGAAGTAACGACCTGTTGGATCAAAGAAACCATCATGTAAAAATTCGGCAGAAGCGATACTGGTGATCGTTAAGTTGTCTAAGTCGTTATAATCAACTTGTAACATTTGCCCGGTTTCTTTCACGGCAACAATAAAAGAAGAGGTATTGGGCGCAGTATAAATTGCCGCAACACGAGCTTCGTTAATAAACTCACCTTTGGTGTTGTAACCACGGGTTGAAACTACTTTAAGTGGGTTTAATGTTACCGCATCCATAATAACAAAGTGAGCCGGCCAGTATCCGCCGGCGATAACATATTTACCGTCGCCAGACACAGCGATATCACGCGCGTCATATGCCATTTTAGTTTCAGCTACTAACATGTTGTCAGGCGTTTGCCATAAGTCTATTTTATTGACTTTTCCGTCACGACCTATGGTGTACCAAAAGCGGCCAACGTCTTTTGCATGATCCACTTTATGATGCTCAGTACCTTTAATTACATGAACGGCATAACCGGTATCAATGTGTTTGACGATTTTTTTAGTATCGCCATCGATGATCGCAGCTTTACCGGCATCCCGTTCAATGACAACAAAGAAATTTTCCCAATTTAAGCCGTGCATAGGTTTGCTTGGATAATCTTTTGGATCAACATACTGTTTTGTGTGTGAGCGCATTTGTTCTAAGGACATTTCTGGTGGAACAGGTGGTGTCATTTGAATAAAGGTTGCCATGTTGGTGATTTCTTCTTTTGTGAACAAATCATCAAAGTTATTCATGCCACCTTCAGTACCGTATGCAATAATTTTTTCTAGGCGTTTTTGCCCTTTCTTTATTGTGTTTTCGGGTTCTAGGTTTTTACCGGTTGCACCTTTACGTAATGTACCGTGGCAACCTGCACAACGTTGGAAGTACTGTAGCTTTGCTTTATCAAAATCAGTTTCAGAGAGTGTTGGCTCGGTTGCTGAAACCGACAGACTGATACCACTTGCAGCTAAACCAATAGCTAAGCTTATCGCTGAAAGGCCATACTTTATTGTTTTCATCGGTTTTCTCCAGATGTTTAATTTCTAATTTAGTGTTTAAAAGGAATTTTCAGATTGAAATTATCTTGATTGATAATATTTTTAATCTGTAAATAAACGTAACTATCGGGGAATTACCAATCTGAAAACCTGATGCAGATCAAGTTTTTAAAAATATTAAACGGAAGTGATTTACAACTTGATTGAGGTCAATAAATGATGGATTTTTAAACGAATGAGCATGCTTTCGGTATAGACTATTCAGAATAGACACATCGTACTTTTATATTTTTACTAAACCGCTTCTACAACTTTTTTGGAAACATTTTATGAATAATCGTCAAAAATCCTTACTGTATGCCGCTATTATTGGATTGATCATAGTTGCCATTTTCCTTGGTTTTTTATCGAGCATCACCAATCCTGTTTCTTGGTTGTTAATTGCCGTGTTATTGCTTATTCCTATGCTAGATAGAACACGTAGAGAAGAAAAAAAAATTGTGTGGAAAGAGGAATATAGCGTTGGTATAGAAAGTTTAGATCAAGATCATAAAACCCTGATTGACTTATTAAATAAATTTATCACAGCATACGATTTTGCCATGAGTGAAAGTTTTGAACGTGAAGCATTAGATGAGTTAATCGCTTATACCAAATATCATTTTGATCGTGAAGAAGCGTTAATGCTAAAGCATCATTATCCTGATGTAGTTGAGCATAAAGCAGAACATAAAAAAATGTTTGAACAAGTAGAAAAATTCGAAGATCTCTACATTGACAAAGGTCATGAAGCGCTAGAAGAAATTAGTCAGTTTTTAACCAATTGGTTGATTAATCATATAAACGGAACTGATAAAGCCTACACAAAACACTTAACTCAGTGCGGTGTAAAATAATACCTGCTGACTATCAATAAAATGGATTCGTTGTCCTGCTGGATTGCTTGTTAGGTTACAACTTCACCCAACTAAATCCAAGGACATAAATTTACTATTAGGATCTGCAATATAATTAGAAAATGGACCACAGAAAGAAAACCCATGTTTTTTATATAAACCATGAGCTGGAATAAAATAGTCCATTGAACCAGTTTCTAAGCTTAACTTTTTTAAACCAAATAGCTTTGCTTGTTCGATAATATGAACCAGTAATTTAGAAGCAACACCTTTATTCTGGTATTGATTTGAAGTTCGCATAGATTTTATCTCTGCGTGCTCAGAATCCAATATTTTAAACGCACCACAACCGGCTAACTCTTTACCATCCCAGATAGTCCAAAACTTAACAGATGAATCTTTTAATCCATCTAGATCGAAGGCATGCTTACTTTCTGGTGGGGATGTTGCCTTCATATCTTCAAGGTGTTCCTGAATAAGGGCAAATATTTCCTTACCTGATAAATCATCAAGTTTAATTTTAAACACGAAACCTCCTTGTAACCTAACGTCCTTGTTAATAGGAAAAATTTAGTTGGCTTAAATTGTTGAGGAACGAAACACTGCCAACTGTTTTGCGTCCCCTTTTGGTCGACTTTTTTTGCTGAACCTTGCACTAACCCATTAATTTTAATGCAATATATGGTGATAAGTTTATCAGTAATATGGCTATTTTATAATTACCCAAAAACTTAAAATACATATTTGGTAATTCAGAAGCCTCTACGCCTACAATTTTACTGTGAAGAGTAATCGTAAAACTCCTAAATACGATAATAAAAAACGCTGAAAACAAATAAACACCAAGATTTATTACCGTACACCAACCGAAAAAAGTAGTAAGTTCATTTACGCCAATCATGGATTATATCTCCGTAATATTGGTTCTGAATAAAAGTATCTTATGTAGACGTCTGAGTAATATCCATCTACGTTTCGTTCATTAACCTATCATAAAAAAGCAATATTACAATCGGTTAAATTCATGATGATGTCACACCAAATTGAAAATTAAGGAATTACTGATAATGCACAATGATACCCTAAGTTTGTAGTGTTAAATTTATGTTTGTTTACATGGAGTTATGTTGAATATATGATTTTTTTGCTTGTTACTTAGAATGATCAGTAATAGCTATAATGATTCATATTGAGTTTTTTCAATGACCGTTCCTCGCACTGGTTGTCGATATTAACTCAACACTTAATGGCTGCTTTTTGCTAGCTAGCAACTTTATCGAATGTATGATTGAGTCAGAGGATTAATTGTTCGTTAATCCTCTGACTCATTGTTTGGTTTATGGTAAACTTAGGTAAGCTTATGATGGCTCAAAGTTAATTACCACGCATATTTTAATTGTATTGAGCCATTAATACCTGCGGCGGCTAACGTCGCTAATAATGGATCTTCAGCTTCGAAACCATTAACGTCAGACCATTGCCAGTATTGCTTATTAGTTAAATTATAAATAGCTCCTGCTATGGTTATTTTATCGTTCACGTGATAATTAGCGATCACATCAAAAGTGGCGTAACCCGCGGTTGTTGTCAAAGTTTTATCTGGATCATCAATATCTGACTTGCCATCGACAATATTGGCATTCAATGCGATTGAGAATGTTTCATTTTCATTCAGCCATTGCAAACCAAGTAGGGCATGGTTAGGTTGCACTTCGTTTAATGGTTGATTGCTATCTTTATTCTCCCCTTTACTCCAAAAAATATTGGCATAGGAGTTAACGTTATTCTGGCTATTGAATATGTTTTTAAATTGGCCTTTGTAGCTAAATTCTAAACCATAAATTTCTGCGTTATCGATATTTTGAGATTGAAAAATTATCCGTTGAACTAAAGGGTCAAAACCTAAGTTAACTTTGGTTTGAATAAAATCTTGATAATCATTGAAAAAGCCAACGACATTAAATTGATGTTGTTCTAAACCAATACTATAGCCAACTTCATATCCATGTGTGGTTTCAGACTTTAGTTCTGCATTTGGTATGGCGCGCATTTTAAACATAGGAATGTCTAAACCAATATTGGCATCTTCAAAAGGTGGGGCGCGAAAGCCTTTCACGTATTGAAGATACACTTTACTGTCGTTATTTATTTGATATACGACACTAAATTTAGGAGAAATACTATCTTCACTGATATGGACTACTTCTGTGGCGGGGTTATCTTCTAAATATATTGAGTCAGTCTTCGGGGACAGCTCATATTTGTCATAACGAATGGCCGTAATGATTGTAAAATTTGTACCGTCGAATGTTATTTCATCGTTAATATATATACCGGTTTCTTTCACCTCAGAAATAGGGAAGTCTCTTACTGGAAATACTTCAGAAAGAATAGTGTTGGTTGAATCTCCGGTGGCAAGGTTCGTTTGAATACCATCACGCCTTTCTGTTGTTTTACTGTTACTAATTTCTAAGCCGTAGCCTATATGTTGTGACGTATGTTGGTTATTAACATTGGTGTAAAAATTTAATCGTAAACCTTGGATATCTTGCTCAAAGAAAAAACTTCTGTCGTATAAGTAGGCTTTCCCTCTTGAAACTCTGGCTTCTTCGGTTAATTGTATTGTTTCAGTTTTTTGATCGTAAAGGCGTATGTAACCGCCTTCTAACCAAGCACTGTCTAAAACAAAGTCATATGTCACTAATATATTTTCTCGGGTGATTTCATCATCGCCTAATAATAAATTCGTTGAAGCAAAACGTCCTATTCCTAATATTGAACGAATATCGCTTTGGTTTTCACGGGTAAAATAGTCGTAACTAATGCTTAGCTCTTGATTGTCTGATATATCGTAATGATATTTCGCCAATAAAGATTTTGTTTCATTATTTTGGCTATCTTTAGCAAAGTCACTTGAAATATGACGATCAAGTTCATGTCCTTTTCTTAATGAGCCTGAAATAAGTGCGCTCGATTTTCCATCAGCGAAAGCAGTATTTAAAGAAATGGCATTACTATCGTCAATAGCGTAGTGACCTGCTTTTAAGTCTAAATACACACGGTTATCTGTTTGGCTAAGTAAGTCAGTAGGTTTTTTGGTTACGTAAGAGATCACGCCGCCAATCGCGTCACTCCCGTATAGACTTGAAGCCGGCCCACGTAATATTTCGACTTGTTTGATTAAATCAGGATCTATGGTGTTTCTACCTGAATTTGAATAGCTACCCACATTAAACTGCTCAGCAACTGGCACACCGTCTATTTCTGTCGCAATACGATTACCTGAGATACCACGAATAGCAATATTTGAATCGCCAAATCGACTACCAGCATTGATCACATTTATACCAATCTCATAACGAACAAGATCGGCAATACTATGTACTAATTGCTGGTTAATGGCTTCACTGTTTATGACGGTGACCGCACCAACGACATCTTGTACTTTTCTAGGCGTTTTTCCAATGACGACTAACACTTCTGTTTCATCATCAATACCTTGATGAATAACATCATTTGCATTAGCCAAAAGTTCATAGGAAGGTAATAAAGCACCAGCTAAAGCAAGATTAATTAAAGACTTTTTAAACATATTTCCTTCCATTATAAAATTGACAAATAAACTCAAGTTCGGCGTTTTAATCAATACGGTCATTCTGTTGAATCGTCTAAACACTTCATCTTGTTCATAGGGTATTTATATAAGAATGTTTAAAAATTAAGGTGATCTAAATCAACTTGATTAAGTACAAAAATCATTAAATCTGATTTTCGAATAAACATTAGATCTATATCATGTTTTTACGCTTGTTATGTTGATGAGAATTGACAATGAAAGGTAGCTTTAGTTAAAAATTTATCCATTAATCTGCTGTTCAAACTTTCAATATTCGTTGAGAAATGAATTTATAAACTTGTCGGTGAATTTTTATAGGTTTTTAGCGTCAGTAGCATTTATGATTAATTTAATATCAAGGCTGTTAATACTTTGCTTTTCATAAAACAGTTCGGTATCTATGATTGGTCGTTCAATTAACCATTGCTCTTTTAAAGTGAGGGTTAGTGTTTTAGGAGTGGCAATTGCCGATATCAAATAATCATCGTCTAAATGACGTTGTTGGTTCAGTAAAACACTTAAACGAATAATAACGGCTAGTTTTTCTAAAGATTCAGCATTGAGTAGGTGCCACTGTTGTTTCATTAATGGTGTTATTTTTTTACGTTGATTACCAACTAACCAAGCTAAGGCTGTTTGCTGTTCTTGGTTAAATCCTGGTAAGTCGGTTTGTTCAATAATATATTGTCCATGCTTTTGATATCCAGAAGCATTAATGTCTAGGCCTAATTCGTGAAGTTTGATTGCAGAACATAATAACTCTTGATAAATATCTTCTTGCAGTTGCCAAGGTTTTTTGATGGCCGAATAAATTTTCATGGCCACTTGTTCAACAATTGCTGCGTGGGGCTTGTCGATATTAAATCGACGGATAAAGTCTTCAATTGTCCGTTGTCTAACATTGTTATGATGGCTATTTTCGAGCAACTCGAATAGCACTCCTTCGCGCAAGGCATATTGACAATACTCAATACTGTCAATGTTTAAAGTTTCCATTACCGCAATTAAAATAGCAAGACCAGCACAAATGACAGAGCGACGGTTTTCTTTTAAACCATCAATGGTTAATGCTTCGAAATGGTTAAACTTTAGGCATTGTTTTTTTAATGTATTCAGATCCTTAAGGGTAATAGCATGAGGAATTTGTTGTTGAATATTAATAATTTTTACAATGGCTTTTATCGTGCCTGAGGTTCCTGCAACATGTTTCCAGCCTAATTTTTTAAAGCGTTTAGCTATGCTTTCAACCTGATGTTTCGCTTGATGAATGGCTTTGTCAAATGCTTGTTCAGAGATAATACCATCTGGGAAAAATTGTTGTTGATAGCTGACGCAACCTATATTGAGACTATCAAGGGCTTTAACTTTATATTGTTTACCAATGATACATTCAGTACTGCCACCCCCAATATCAATCACGAGTTGTTGATCATTGTGTTGTCGGTGATGCGCAACACCTTGATAAATAAGCCGTGCTTCTTCGTGACCCGAAATAACTTCAATATTAAATGGGAAGTTGTGCTTTGCTGCGGAAATAAATTGACCTGAATTTTTAGCTTGCCTTAAAGTGTAAGTAGCTACGACACGCACGTTTTTTTTATCGATATGTTGTATGGAAGCCGATAACTTTTCTAACGTCGCTAAGCCTCGTTCAATGGCTTGCTCAGAGAGAATTTTTTTTGCACTCAATCCTTTAGCAAGCTGAACTTGATATTTTTCACGATGGATCACTTGGATGTGCTCACCGATCTTTCTTGCTAAGACAAAATGAAAACTATTCGAGCCAATATCAAGTGCTGCTAGATAATGTTCAGCAGGCATTATGGAAGAATTGTCTCGAGTATTTTTCATCTTTTTAATCATTACGCTTTTTGTTGCGCTTGTATAAGTTGTTGTTCATGTTCGACTAAGTAATTATATATAGCCATTTGTGAACGAAGTGGCGGACGTTTACCTTGCGTTACATAGCGATTATTTTGCGCCTTATTAATAATACGTGCTTTGACATTATCTTGAAATTGAATGTCTAACATATCAATAATTTGCTGCTTTAAGACTTCATCGTAGATAGGGCAGGCAACTTCAACCCTATGATCTATGTTTCGTTCCATCCAGTCTGCAGAAGTAATAAATAGTTGTTGATTACCACCATTATGAAAAAGCATGACTCGTGGGTGTTCTAAAAAGCGATCAACAATGGAAATAATTTTGATATTTTCACTGGTGTTTTTTTCATTCGGCACTAAAGAACACATACCACGTATGATTAATTTTATTTTAACTCCCGCTTGGCTGGCGGCATACAGCTTATTAATTAAGCCATTGTCTACTAAATTATTGAGTTTTAACGTGATGCTCGCTTTTTGTTGTTGCTCGGCAAATTCTATCTCACTATCAATGAGTTGATATAAACGTCGGCGCGACGTTAAAGGTGAGACAATTAAATGATTAAAACGAAAACGTAGATAACTGTGTGTAACAAATGAAAAGACATTATCAACTTCCTGACAGATTTCTTTATGTTTAGTAAACAAGGCGAAATCGGTATAAACACGGGCATTATTTTCATGAAAATTCCCTGTGCCGATATGCGCGTATCTCACTATTTTTTCATCTTCAATGCGGGTGATTAAACATAATTTTGAATGAACCTTTAATGTTTCAATACCAAGTTCTACTTCAATACCGGCATCCTTCATCAATTTTGCCCACTCGATATTTGCTTGTTCATCAAATCGAGCTTTAAGCTCAATCACAACGGTTACTTTTTTACCGTTTTTAACCGCTTCAATTAAGGATTGAATAATTCGTGAATGCTTTGCCACTCGATAAATATTAATTTTAATGTGTCGCACCAATGGGTCATATGAGGCTTGGCGGACAAATTCTGTGAAATGTTTGAACTTGTAATAAGGGTAATATAATAAAATATCTTGCTGACTGATGGCATCAAATACCGTCGGGCATTGTGTAAAGTGTGCTGAGTCTAAGGCGGGAAGCTCTTCATATTCGAGGTGCTTGCCTCCAAGGTTTGGGAACTTTATAAAATCTTTAAAATGACGATATCGAACTCCTTGTGAAAGCGCTTCATCATCTTTTATTTTTAACGATTTTCGTAAGTAATCTGTCATGTGTAATGGCATATTTTGGTCATGAACCAAACGCACTAAATCTGCTTTTAAGCGTTGTTTTAACCCTTTTGACATTTGATCTAATAAGCTTTCGTCAAGATCATCCGTTAAGTTATATTCAGCATCTCGGGTTAATTTCATGGAATATGCTTCTATATGATCGAAAGGGAAAACACCGACAAATAGTTTCTTGATAAAATAATGAACAACATCATCAAGCAGAACGATGTATTTTGCTTTAGATTCCTTACTGTGCTCATTTGGTAGTTCAATAAAGCGTTTAGCATTTTCCCGAGGAATTTCCACCAACGCATAGTTAATTTGCTTTTGATGATGTAATGCGACTAAAAAATAAATTCCGTCGTCATCAATACAGTTGGCTAGTTGCGTTTTTGAGTGAAGGATTATCGGGGTAATATGTCGAATAATACGATGTTCAAAATACTGTTTGAGCCAGGCTAATTGCTGAGTATTTAATTTTTCATTAAATGTGTCATTATGCTGATCATCAAAAATGGTATAGATATTTTCTTGGTTTAGTAAAGAAAAAATATCTTGGGTGATTTGGTTGAAATTTTTTGTCAGGGTATTAACTTTGTTGTTTATTTTTTTATTGATGGTTCGCCAGTTATCTTTCGATGTATCTTGAGCTGTTTCTAAAATGGCTCGGCGACGAACATCGGCCACTCGTACACGAAAGAATTCGTCTAAATTAGAGGAGTAAATGCCTAAAAATCGGATACGTTCAATTAACGGTACCGTTTTATCAGCTGCTTCTTGCAGTACTCTTTCATTAAATGATAACCAACTAAGCTCTTTATTAAACTTCATACCATCATCAATCATTAATCTTTCAACTTATTATTTTTGTTTCAAAAAAATAAGTATAAAAGAGAAATATTACATAAATTTGTAAAAAAATAACTATCTTATCGGGAGATATCTACCATCAAATCATCTGCCAGACTTTCTAGCGCATTAATGAGATCATCCACGGTATTTTCTGCAACCGAAATGGTCGCCTTAGCTTTAAACAATTCTTGTCCTGAATGTGGAGCGCTGTCGTGAGAGCTAACAAGTTTTAATAAATTGCCACCTTGATTATGGATCACCGATGATATTTCTTGAACGATACCGGAGCGATCATTGGCAGTTAACTCAATCACGATATCAGCATGTGTGGTTGTTTGATTGGCGTTTGCTGTTTCAATTTGGCATTTAAAGTCTTCAATACTTTGTATTTTATCGATTAAATCTGATGTTTGTTCAGCCGAAACAGCAATTTCGATAACACCGGCAAAATATCCAGATAAATGATGCAAACTACTGGTTTGCCAATTGCCTTGGTGTTGACTTACTGCATTAGAAAGAGTGTCTACAAGTCCGGGGCGATCTTGGCTAATAAATGAAATGATAAGGTGATTCATAAAGCGTCCTTTTACCATAAATAAAAAGAATGAGAATGGGTTAATTGTTACAGGTTTACGATTGACTAGAGAGTTGCGAAAGCTCTTTATTCAATTGGCTATCATCCCCTAAATTTAACTCAACAAGGCGACGAAGATGGGTAACGCTGTCTATATCTATAGCGTTACATTGTAGGCCTATTTCATCCTGCTTAACATGAACAATGGCAACGTGCATTGCAACTTGCATCTCACTATCGGCAAGTTGAAAGGTTAATAAGCCAAGTTTATTTTTAATTTTTTCTGCATCTTTAGGCGCGGTAACTAACGCACCATTTAATGATATATCATGAATGTTAACAGTATATGTTTGTTCTTCTACTTCCAATTGAGCATCGATTGAAAATAAGATTCGGGTAAATTGACGTCTATTTTCCATTGTACTGTTTAGTTGATGAATAGTTATATTCAGCATAGCTCCATTTTTATAAAAAGGCATCTTTATTACACGAATTTTGGGTAAAAAAGATGCCTTAAATCAAAATATTAACTTTGAACTAGAGTGAATTATCCAATTTTCTTATATTTGATGCGATGTGGTTCAACCGCTGCAGGGCCATATGTTTTTTTCAGCCATTCATCGTATTCAGTAAAGTTTCCTTCGAAAAAGTTGACTTGTCCTTCGTCACGATAATCTAAAATATGAGTGGCAATGCGGTCTAAGAACCAGCGATCATGCGAAATCACCATGGCACAACCCGGGAATTCTAATATCGCTTCTTCGAGTGCACGCAAGGTTTCAACATCTAAGTCATTGGTTGGTTCATCTAACAACAATAAATTACCGCCAGTTTTCACTAATTTAGCTAAATGTACACGGTTTCGTTCACCACCAGATAAGTCTTTAATAAATTTTTGTTGATCATTACCTTTAAAATTAAAGCGAGAGCAGTAAGCGCGGCTAGGAATTTGGTAAGTTCCAATTTCAATAATATCATGGCCTTCAGAAATTTCTTGATAAACCGTGTTGTCTTCCCCCATGTCATCGCGAAATTGATCAACACTGGCAAGTTTAACCGTTTCTCCTAGCTCAACAGTACCAGAGTTAGGCGATTCAGCCCCTGATAAGACTTTAAATAAAGTCGATTTACCAGCACCATTTGCCCCGATTATGCCGACAATTGCGCCTTTAGGGATGCTAAAGCTTAAGTCATCAATTAATACGCGATCTCCGTAAGATTTGACTAAGTTATTCACCTCTAAAATTTTGTCGCCTAAACGTGGCCCAGGCGGAATATATAGTTCGTTGGTTTCGTTACGTTTTTGATGATCTTGATTGTTAAGCTCTTCAAAACGAGCCATACGTGCTTTACTTTTAGCTTGTCTTGCTTTTGGATTTGAACGCACCCATTCAAGCTCTTGTTTGATCGTTTTTTGTAAAGCATTTTCACTTTTTTGTTCTTGTTGTAAACGCGCATCTTTTTGTTCAAGCCATGAAGAATAATTACCTTCCCAAGGGATACCATGGCCGCGGTCAAGTTCTAGTATCCAACCCGCAACATTATCAAGGAAATATCTATCATGGGTAATAGCAACAACAGTGCCTGAATAATCGTGTAAGAAACGTTCTAACCAAGCAACAGATTCAGCATCTAAATGGTTTGTTGGTTCATCCAATAAAAGCATATCAGGCTTTTGAAGTAATAAATGACATAAAGCTACGCGGCGACGTTCACCACCACTGAGTACGGCTATTTTTTGATCCCATTCTGGTAAGCGTAATGCATCTGCAGCGCGCTCTAGTACGTTATCAATATTATGACCGTCTTGGCTGTTGATTATATCTTCTAATTCGCCTTGCTCTTTTGCAAGCGCATCAAAGTCAGCACCTTCTTCTGCATATTCGTTATAGACTTGATCAAGCCTTGCCATTGCATTTTTAACGGTTGAAACTGCGTCTTCAACGACTTCACGAACGGTTTTTTCTTCGTCTAGTTGAGGTTCCTGTGGCAGATAACCGATGTTGGTTCCAGATAATGCATTGGCTTCACCTTCAAATTCTTTATCAACGCCAGCCATAATACGTAATAATGTTGATTTACCTGAACCATTTAAACCTAATACCCCAATTTTTGCCCCAGGGAAAAATGACAACGAAATATCTTTTAAGATGGTTTTTTTAGGGGGTACAACTTTCGAGACTCGGTTCATCGAGAATATAAATTTGTCTGGCAATGCCATGTGGAAACCTTTTATTTTGAAGAAGAAATTAACTGATTAATATTTTAGGGGAAAGGTGCAGGGCAAGCAAATGTGATTTTAATGAGTTGTTAGAGAATTGTGTTTAAAGTGAGAGTGAGACAAAATAATGTGCCAGTACGTCATTATTTTGTCTATAGCGTTGCCAAATTCAAAATTAATTATGGGCTGTATGAAGTTGAAAGGCTCGGTCTAGTGCTTTTTCATTTAACATTCTTAACATATCTTTCTGTGGCGAATTGAAATGTTGAGCCATTTCCGTTTCAATTTGTTTTTCAGACAATTTGATCGAATGTGTTTGTAATTTTAATTTAGCTTCCATTTGAATGCCTTAGTTAAGTATCGGTATTTTATATATCGACAGCTTGCGGAATTTATTTAATTCTTTTATCGGTGAATTCATTTATTCACGCTATAATTGCAATATTGATCATACATTTCTTTGTTTTTATGCCGCAATCTGCTCAGCTCTCGCTCTATCTAAGTAACCCTCGAGTATCACTTAATGACAAGTTACATAAAATATGTCGAGCCGTTAAGTCGGATGTTTCAGCGTGTGATCGCGTCAGTATTTGGTTGTTTAATGATGATTATTCTGAAATGACGTCATTAATCTGTATTGATGAAAACGGGCAAAAATCGGCAGGAGAAAAGTTATTTTCAAAAGATTATGGTGATTATTTCTCTCATATAATTAACCATCAAATTTTAGTCGCATCAGATGCGAGAGAACATGCTATATCTAAGTGCTTTAACCTTGGATATTTTGATGTACATAATATTTATTCGTTGCTTGATGTGACCTTCACAAAAGATAACGATACCCCCTTAGGGATTATCTGTTGTGAGCGAACAGGCAATATAGCGGAATGGAAAACGGATGAAATAGAAATATTAAAAAATATTTCAACTAAGGCATCTTTATTTATCAGTAATAGTTATTAGTCTCAACTTTTCATTAAAAAGCATACAAGTTTTCAGTCAAAGTAAAAATAAGTTCATATAAAACAAGTGGTTAAATGAATTTACACATTGCTTTCCCTAAGGGAAGCCCTGTACGCTCTACATAACCGTATCGAGTATAAAACCCTTCTTTACCTTGAGCCGACAATAACGCAATTGTCGCACCTTGTTTAACCGTTTTCGTTAAATAACCTTCTAGTTCCTGCATAATCGCATGACCAACACCTTTTTGTTGAAACTGTGGCGATACAACGAGATCCTGAATATAAAAATACATAACACCATCGCCAATCACTCGAGCCATACCTATCAGTTTGTTTTCAAGGTATACACTCACGTGAAATAATGATTGTTCAAGACTTTGTTGAGCCATTGCTAAATCAACAGACCCCCAACCTACTTGCGCCCTTAATGCAGCAAACTCTTCGGGGGAAGGCGGCTCATGTTTTATACAATACTGCATGTTAATCTTTTATGTTCTCTTGATTTTTGTCATTAAAAAAAGCAACCAGTTAAGATAAATGGTTGCTTTTAAGTCAGTTAATTAAGTAGGCGTGACGATTAAAAGCTATAAACTAAAGTCATCGCTGTTTGAGTATCGGTTCTATCCGTACCTTCATCTACTTCTGTATTGTGATCAATAATAAAGGAGAATTTTAACGCTAAGGTTTCAATTAATTTTGTCGTTATTGAAGTTTCAGCTTTGTATTTACTATTATCACCACTACCAGGTGCATATTTAGCACTTAAAAGTTGTTTAAAGTTAACATGATCATTGATTTTTCTTAAATATAACGCTTGAGCCTGGATAATAAATGCACTTTGCGTTTTACTTTCCATGGTATCTGTTGCTTTAATTACATCTCGTTTATAACCAGGACCAATATCAGCAAACAAAGATGCTTTTTTATTTTTAAACCATTCACGACCCCAACCAGCAGAGATAGAGCTCTGGTTTTCAAAACCACTAAAGCGATTATCTTCATAGGCTATATCACCATAGATATAGTTTTTGCTGGATTTATCTAAAGTGTAATTTGTTTTTGATTCTACAGTCCATTTTTGGTCTGACGTTTCAAATTGTTCGTTGCCGTCCGCATCGGTTTTTTCTGTCTTTTTTACTAATAAATCCATAGCAAAAGTACTACGCCAAAGCGCTTCTTCATATTTAACGTCAAAGCCAGTTTTTATATCGGCGCTTTTCGTGTTACCAGTTTTATAAAGTAAGCCTAATTCTGCAGAAGCAGTAATTGGGGATTTTTCTTCATCTTCTTGTGCAACACTAATAAAAGGCAGACAGCAAAGCGTTGCGATAATAATTTTATGATTCATTTGAATTCTCTTGATTTACGTGTACAGATAGTTGTGGATAAGGAATCTCGATGCCAGCTTCGTCTAAAGCTAATTTAATACTTTCTAATAATTCGAAGTAAACAGGCCAGTAATTTTCGGTTTTAACCCAAGGACGTACCACAAAATTAACCGAATTGTCAGCCAGTTCACTGACACCAATAGTAACCGCTTGATCTTTCAAGACGAGTTCATGATTTGACGTGATTTGAGTTAAAATTTCACGTGTTTTGGCAAGATCAGCATCATAACTAACACCAATAATTAAATCGATACGTCTGGTTGGCTTTTTCGAGTAGTTAGTTATTGTGCCACTGGTGATAGAGCCGTTAGGGATTATTACGGTTTTATTGTCGCCGGTACGAAGCTGTGTTGAAAAAATATTCACTTCTTCAACGACACCTGCAGTACCTGATACTTCAACGAAGTCACCTGATTTAAAAGGTTTTAACGTGATCAGCAAAATTCCAGAAGCAAAGTTAGATAATGAGCCTTGTAATGCTAAACCAATCGCTAAACCAGCGGCACCTACAATAGCAACCAATGAAGAGGTGTTAAATCCTAAATGCGAAATAGCAGCAATAAACGAGATTAAAATAACTAAACCGTAAACCAAGCTAGAGGTAAAAGAAATAACGGTGTTGTCGACATTTTTATGTTCGAGCAGTTTTTGCACGCCTTTACGTATTAGCTTGGCGACCATCTTACCAATAAATAAAATAAGCAAAGCAACAATAAATTTAATTGCTATATCCTGAAGCATTACTTGGTTGTTATTAAACCACGATGTGATAAATTCCATAAAAAATCTCCCGTTTATTGTGAGTGCGAATTATAATCAATGATTAACTGCTTACCAACTATAATTTGGTTATTTGTACATAAAAGAAGGGATTACCACGAAACTTAGGTGAACTTGTTAATATTTTGTTAATAAAGGTTGCAAGCTAAAGTTACAGTTATTTTAAGTGAGTTGTATGTGAAGCGGTGGCAAAAAATTGCCATTAAAAAAGGCGTAACCTCAAAGATAACGCCTTTATTGATTGCCCAAGGAATACTTTTGGGACTTGATCTACTTATGCTTATTTAACTAAAGCTGCTAATTCGCCGCGTTGATATTTTTCAAACATATTCTCAAGAGAAATCGGTTTGATTTTATCGGCATTTCCAGCAGTGCCAAAGGCTTCATAGCGAGCAATACAAATATCTGTCATTGCTTTGGTTGTTTCAGCTAAGAATTTACGAGGGTCAAATTCGCTCGGGTTTTGGGCTAAAAATCGACGTGTTGCTCCGGTAGAAGCTAAACGTAAATCCGTATCGATATTTACTTTTCGCACACCGTATTTGATTCCTTCACAAATTTGCTCAACTGGCACACCATAAGTTTCAGGGATCGCTCCACCATATTCATTGATAATCGCTAACCAATCTTGTGGAACCGATGAAGAGCCGTGCATCACTAAATGAGTATTTGGTATGCGAGCATGAATCGCTTTAATGCGGTCAATGGCTAATATATCCCCTGTTGGTGGGCGAGTAAATTTATAGGCTCCATGTGATGTACCACAAGCAATTGCCAATGCATCTACTTGTGTTTTATTGACAAAATCAGCCGCTTCTTCTGGGTCAGTTAACATTTGATCCATTGTTAACTTTCCTGCCGCGCCAATGCCGTCTTCTTCACCAGCTTCACCGGTTTCTAATGAACCTAAACAACCTAGTTCACCTTCAACTGAAACGCCACAAGCATGAGCCATTTCAACAGTTCTTCGAGTTACATCTACATTGTACTCATAACTTGCAGGTGTTTTGCCGTCATCCATTAATGAACCATCCATCATGACAGATGAAAAGCCTAATTGAATTGAACGCTGACAAACACTAGGTGAAGTACCGTGGTCTTGATGCATAACAATTGGAATATGAGGAAATTCTTCGATAGCGGCTAAAATTAAATGACGTAAAAAAGGAGCTCCAGCGTATTTACGGGCACCCGCAGAGCCTTGTAATATAACAGGGCTGTTGGTTTTATCTGCGGCAATCATAATTGCGCGAACTTGCTCTAAATTATTAACATTAAATGCCGGGATGCCGTATCCGTTTTCCGCGGCGTGATCTAACATTTGGCGCATAGAGACTAAAGCCATGAATGAACTCCTAAGTTATCATTGTAACAATACACACTATAAATAAGTTTCATAACGAAACAATATTCTTTCAAGTCGTAATTGTATCAGAAAAAAAAACACTTTGGCACTAACTAAAACGATTAGATGTTTATATTTAAGCAGTAATTATTCTAATGTTAGTCAACTTTATAGAAAAATTACAACAAAATGCGCTGTAAAACGAAAGAGGAACGAAAGGTAAATTGGTTGTTTAGTAATTTTACTACGAAAGTACGTTTTAGAGTTAAATGAAAGCAAACAAACTATTTATTTTTTTTTTTAAATATATGATTAAAATAAAAAACCACAGCCGAAAGCTGTGGTTTTTTACTTAAGTATTACGGTGGATAATACGATTTTATTTCGCGCGTTGTTCTAAAATTTCAACCGCAGGTAATTTTTTCCCTTCAAGAAATTCAAGAAAAGCACCACCGCCTGTAGAGATATAAGAAACTTTATCAGCAATATCATATTTATCAACCGCTGCTAATGTGTCTCCGCCACCGGCAATAGAAAAAGCAGGACTTTCAGCAATGGCGTGTGAAATTACTTCAGTACCTTTTGCAAAAGCGTCAATTTCAAAAACGCCTACTGGACCATTCCATAAAATGGTTCCAGCAGCCTTGATAATTTCAGCCACTTTTTCTGCTGTTTGTGGTCCGTAATCAATAATGTCATCCTCTGCTGAAACTTCAGATAATGCTTTTATTGCTGTTTTAGAATCATGTTTCCAATCACTGAAACCGTCTGTTGTTACGGTAACGTCATCAGCAAAAATTACTTGTGTTTCTTGGCAAAGACGTTGTGCTTCAGGGATCAAATCTTTTTCGTATAAGGAGTTACCCACTTCATTACCAGCGGAAGCAACAAAAGTGTTTGAGATGCCTCCACCAACAACCAACGTATCAGCAATTTTTGATAACGAATCTAAAACAGTTAATTTCGTTGAAACTTTTGAACCACCAACAATTGCTACTAATGGTCTAGCAGGGTTATCTAGTGCTTTACCTAAAGCGTCTAATTCCGCTGTTAATAAAGGACCTGCACAGGCAACGGGGGCGAATTTTGCTACGCCATGGGTACTTGCTTGGGCGCGGTGAGCTGTGCCAAAAGCATCCATAACAAATACATCACATAATGCTGCAAGTTGTTTTGCTAACGCATCATCATTTTTCTTTTCACCGATGTTAAAACGAACATTTTCAAATACGGCTAATTCACCCGCGCCAACTTCTACACCGTCTAAGTAATTACTAACTAACTTAACGGGTGCTGATAATGCTTCTGTTAAGTAATTAACAACAGGTTGCAATGAAAATTCTTGATTAAATTCACCCTCGGTAGGACGGCCAAGATGAGACATTACCATAACTTTTGCCCCAGCATCTAAGGCAAGCTTTATTGTTGGTAATGCGGCTCTTAAACGAGCATCGGAAGTTACTTTTCCTTCGTTAATTGGCACATTTAAATCTTCACGAATTAATACTCTTTTTCCTGCTAAATCTAAATCGGTCATTTTAATAACTGACATGGTAAATTTCCTGTTCGTTAATGTTTATAAAGCTAAATACTAAAGTTTTTTGTTAAAGTAGGGTAGATAGTACCCTGGTAGTGTCTAACATTCTGTTGGCAAAGCCCCATTCGTTATCACACCACACTAACATTTTTACTAAGCGTTTATGACTCACTCGAGTTTGATTGCCATCCACTATGGCTGAATGAGGGTCATGATTAAAATCAATAGAAACCAGAGGTTCTTCAGTATAACCAAGGATCCCCTGTAAACCATTTTTTTGCGCATTGATGATTGCCTGATTTATATCGGCAATAGAAACATCATTTGATACTGTTAAGCTTAAGTCCATTGCGGTTACATTGATGGTCGGCACTCGCACTGCAATGGCTTCAAAACGGCCTGAAAATTTAGGTAAAATGCGCTCTATGCCAATTGAAAGTTTGGTATCTACCGGAATAATCGACTGACTAGCGGCACGTGATCTGCGCAAATCTGGATGATATGCATCTATTACTTGTTGATCATGCATGGATGAATGAATCGTAGTAATAGAACCACTTTCGACACCAAAAGCTTCATCAATGACTTTAATGACAGGGACAATACAATTGGTTGTACATGAACCGTTACTGACAATATTGTCCGACGGGGTTAAGGTTTGTTCATTTACCCCAAAAATAATGGTGGCATCAACATCATTTGCTGCCGGATGTGAATATAAAACTTTTTTAGCGCCATTGACGATATGTTGTAAACCATCAGCCTTACTTGCATAAAAGCCTGTGCAATCTAAAACAATATCAACGTGTTTTTCGGCCCAGTTTATTTCTTGAAAATTTTTGTGATGAGAAAGCATTACATCATCACCAGCGATATTTAAATGCTCGTCAATGAGTTGAACCGGACATGAAAATCGGCCATGGGTACTGTCATACTTTAATAAGTGAGCAATACCTTCTGGATCTGCGATTTCATTGATAGCAACTAAATTAATATCAGTTTTATGGTTATTTTCATAAAGTGCGCGCGCAACACTTCGGCCGATACGACCAAAACCGTTAATAGCAATATTTACAGACATATAGAAAGATCATTTAAGAGAATTAACTGGCACCCTAGATAGTTAATTGCTAGGGTGCCTTATGTTTAAGCGAGGCTGTTTACTGTTTTTATTACATTATCAACAGTAAAACCAAAGTGTTCGAGTAATACTCCACCTGGTGCTGACTCACCAAAAGTAGTCATACCGACAACACCACCGTTAAAGCCAACATATTTGTACCAAAAATCAGTATGTGCCGCTTCTATTGCGACACGTTTTGTTACTGAGCTAGGTAATACCGACTCTTTATATTGAGCATCTTGTGCATCAAAAATGTTTGTTGAAGGCATAGATACAACACGAACGTGGTCACCAAGTGCTTCAGCTGCTTTGACTGCTAGGGCTACTTCAGAGCCAGTCGCAATTAAAATAACTTCAGGTGTACCTTGGCTGTCTCGTAAAATGTAGCCACCTTTTTTAATTAAAGCGACTTGTTCTGCTGTACGCGTTTGTGCAGGTAAACCTTGACGAGAGAAGATCAATGACGTCGGGGCATTTTGACGCTCAACGGCATTTTTCCAGGCTACAGCAGATTCTGTTGCATCAGCTGGACGCCATGTCACCATATTTGGTGTCGTACGTAAGTTGGTTAATTGTTCAACCGGCTGATGGGTTGGACCATCTTCACCTTGGCCAATAGAGTCATGGGTGTAAACAAAAATATTCTGAATCCCCATTAACGCTGACATACGAACAGCATTTCGTGCATATTCCATAAACATCATGAAAGTCGCACCGTAATTAATAAAACCGCCGTGTAGCGAAATACCATTCATTATGCCTGACATGCCAAATTCACGTACACCGTAAAAAATGTAGTTACCTGCAGCATCGTCTTGTATACCTTTTGAACCCGACCATAACGTAAGGTTAGAACCGGCTAAATCAGCTGAGCCACCTAATAATTCAGGCAACATAGCGCCGAATTCTTCGATAATATTTTGTGATGCTTTACGAGAGGCGATATTTTCTGACTTAGCTTGGCATTGTTGAATAAAATCATTGGCTTTTGCTTCAAATTCTTTTGGCAATTCACCTTTTAAAACACGACGTTCGTATTCTGCCGCCAGTGCAGGGTATGCGGTTTGGTAAGCAGCAAATTTTTCATTCCAAGCAACTTGGCTTGTTTGGCCTTTTTCTTTATGATCCCAATCAGCATAGATATCGGCAGGCACTTCAAAAGGACCATGCGACCAATTTAATTTTTCGCGTGTTAAAGCTATTTCGTCATCGCCTAAAGGTGCACCATGACAATCGTGTGTCCCTTCTTTATTTGGCGAACCAAAACCGATAATTGTTTTACAACAAATCATGGTTGGCTTATCGGTGACTGATTTAGCTTCTTCAATAGCTGCAGTAATAGCTTGAGGGTCATGGCCATCAACATCGGCAATAACGTGCCAACCATATGAGGCAAAGCGTTGAGGCGTATTATCAGTAAACCAACCTTCTACCTCACCATCGATAGAAATGCCGTTATCATCCCAAAAAGCAATCAGCTTACCTAAGCCTAAAGTACCGGCGAGTGAACAGGCTTCGTGAGAAATACCTTCCATCAAACAGCCATCACCTAAAAAGCAATAAGTGAAGTGATCAACAATATCGTGACCTTCTCTATTAAATTGCGCGGCTAAGGTTTTTTCTGCGATAGCCATACCAACGGCATTTGAAATCCCCGCACCTAATGGACCTGTGGTGGTTTCAACGCCCGGTGTGTAACCATATTCTGGGTGGCCAGGAGTTTTAGAATGTAATTGACGGAAGTTTTTAATTTCCTCAATCGGTAAGTCATATCCTGATAAATGTAACAGAGAATAGATAAGCATCGAACCGTGACCATTCGATAAAATAAAACGGTCACGATCTGCCCAATTAGGATCGGTAGGGTTATGCTTTAAAAAATCACGCCATAATACTTCGGCGATGTCAGCCATGCCCATTGGGGCACCAGGGTGACCAGATTTTGCTTTTTGTACGGCATCCATACTTAATACACGGATGGCATTGGCGAGTTCTTGACGCGACGGCATAATAGCTCCAACTATTCTAATTTTATTGAGGGTATATAAAAGTGCCGCTATTTTCGCCTAGAGTAGCCCTTCACTGCAAATGTTATTACGTTATTTGTTATATTTTCTTGCTAAAAATGTGCTTCACTGAACATATCGGCCTTGATTCAGTTGATTACTAAATTAAATGACTTTTTCTAACCTCTTTTTTAGTGAAATCGAGTTAGTTGAATTGGGTTAGTAGGGGTTAACTCGTTGGGTTAGTTATATCGCACTAAAGAACAATTGCTACGCATACCGGTTATTTTCTTCATGACTAAATAAGTGCAACACTTTCAAGGGCTCAATTATTACGGTAAATACTGAGGTGTTTGCGATGTTCTGTTTTCGTCAAACATTCATGGATAAATAGGTGGTGCTGCCTTGCAATAGAATAAAAAGTGGCTCATTTTTTACTTTTTCTATTAAAATCATTGAAATAGCAATCTGAATCGTATAAGTTTTAACCGCAGTAAAATTTAATAATAAAAATATTCCTTGCTGGCAGGATCTATAATGAACAAATCGTCTTCGAAAGGGATAAAACTGACAACCGTAATATTTGCCGTACTTGTATTAGCGTTGTCAGCCATATTGAGTAATACCTCAGTAGCTGGAGACACGGACGTAACGACAGAACAATCGAATTAGTTTTCGAGTGAATGTAAATGAAACCTCGTACTTACGGGGTTTTTTTTTTCAATAAAATAATGTTTGCGGCTGAAAGTTCCTTGCTAGGAAATGAATACTTCCTTTTATCAGATATTCGCCATTTTATAATCGTTAAAAGGCATTGGTAAATCTTTCAAATAATCAAAAGCAAGTGGCGTCCTCACCAGGACTCGAACCTGGAGCAGCAGCTTAGGAGGCCGCAGTTTTATCCAGTTAAACTATGAGGACGTAGGTTTTATTTAAAATGAATTAGGCTAATAATATTTTTCTTGCGCGGGAAAGTAAAATGACTTTGTAGAATGAAATGCAGTTGAACCATTTTATTCTACAAAATCGAGAAACTAGTGGGGGAGATCATAACAATCGTAGTTTTAATACCTAACCGCTAAATCGTCTTGTTGTATATTATCGAGCATTTCACCTTTTGATGATACGGCTAACGCACTTTCCTCAGATACTTGGATTATTTTTACTGTAAAAGGACTAATATTAAAGCCCGCGTAAACCTTTCCTAAATCAGAGGTGATATTTTTGGTGTGTAATAAAGAAAACTCATCACCTTCTTTTACTCCTTGGCGTTTGCCAAGGTTGATCATCACTTCATTACCAGAAACCTTCACTATTTTCCCTCTGGTGGGTTGGCACATCATATTGTCATCAATGTCTGTGATCACGGCATTTAAAGTTTGATTGATAATATTGCCATATTCACCTTGCCAAAAGGTGTTAGAGTTAACGTCTATTTGATCTCTAATAGAGTAATGCCAAGGCGCAGAGTTTTTGTAATTTTGATTAAATACTAGTTCGCCATTACTGCCATTGTATATATAGATACTAAAATTAAAATGACGATCGTAAATATCTTCTTGCCAAAATTGCCAACTATTATTTTCTACGTTCGCAAAAGAAATATCGTTAATTTCAGAAAATAATACATATTGACTGCCACTGAGATCTGATAGAGACATCGTCAGTTTTTTTATTTTATCTGCTTGTAAGCTATTGTTATAACGTGAAAATTCCGTATTGTTTTTTAGTGCAAGTTTAGTGTCTAAATATAAACCGTCAGCATTTATTTTTTTCGCAAGTCTTTTAACAAGTACTTTATCTAGTGAATAAATACCACCAATATTGGCTTGTTCCCGGTTTTTAATATGACTTTTAGTAATTAATAAGGATTTACGATAATCAGCGGAGAAACATTGCCGTTCTTTAGGGAAAATATCTGCACGAATAGTGACAGTTACCACATTACCACTATATAGTTCATCAATTAGTTCAAATGAATTTACTTCACCACTGGCTCTAATATTGATCTCATCTTGCATTAATAGGCCATTAACGACTTGTTGGACACTTGATACAGAAGCCCCCGCAACTAACAATGCTTTTTTTAGTGCATTTTCAATGGCTTTAGTTCTTGCCTGCATTTTAGAGCTATTGATGATTGCATGCCCTTGTGTTTCATACCATTGTGCAAACGATGGCACACTGAAAATAGCGGTAAATATGATAAAAATTAAGCTGCGCATAACTATCTCGACTTTAAACCACGGAGAATATTTTAATTAACCTAACGTATGCACTTTTTATGCCTAAAAGTAGAGTTGTGAAAGTTGGCTTAATTTATGCTTTGTAAAACCTAAAATATCGCGTTGTAATTGAGGGGCGCCTAATGAAAAATTGGCTATTAGTTTTAGTGGTACCAACTTTGGTATCCTGCAGTATGCTTTCATCTGATGATGACTTTTATCGAATTTCACAACAAGAAAAGAGTGAAATAGATAGTTATGAACTGCCAAAGCATGCGATTAACGATGTTGTAAAAGGATTAGCTTATCAAATGCTTGAAAGCAGCTCCTTTGTAAATCCTCAAACACCTATAGCCGTTGCCTCATTTGTTGATCTAAAAGATTTAGAGTCGACTAACTGGTTAGGGAATCAACTTTCAGAAAGTTTTGTACATGAACTGCAACGTCATGGACTTATCTTAGTGGACTTCAAAACCACTGGCCATATTCGTGTGACGAAAGATGGCGATTATGTTTTTAGTCGCGATTGGAAAGAATTACCAGAACGCCAAATTATTGACTATGTAGTTACAGGTACCATGATGAAGCAAGAAAATGGTATTTTGGTTAATGCCAGAATGATTGGTATGCAATCAAGGGTTGTTGTTGCTACCGCCCAGTCTTTTATTCCCAATTGGGTTGTCGGTGATGAATTGCATCGAGATGAAAACGTTAGAATAAAAGACGGTATGATTTTACGTAAAAGTGACATGTTGACTGAAGATGCTCGTGCAGTTGAAATTCATCAATAAAAGGTAAACTTTATGATTAATTCATTACAGAAAGTTGCGTTATTGGGAATTACTATTCTTACATTAACGAGTTGCAGTACGATTTATGATAAGCATGTGCAATGGCAAACGATAAAGCCTGAAAGTTTTCCGGTGATTACTGCAATAGGCCAGGCTCCAATCAGCTTACAAAAATCGAATAATGAAACTCAACGGATGTTAATGGCCATTAATGCCTCAAAAATTGCCGCGTATGCTGAACTTGCCGAACAAGTGTATGGGCAACAAATTAATAGTTCAACGTCTATGTCTAACTTAATATTAAATGATCAAGAGTTTAAAACGTCAGTGCAAGGGGTTATCCGTGGGGCAAAAGTGATAAAAAGTTATCCTGTTGGCGATACTTATACAACAGAGCTTCATTTGGATTTTAAAGACGTTTATGAATTATATATTGCCTCAAGTCATCATAAAGAAATTAAAGAAGTTCGATATTATTAACGAACTTTCGTACTGCTCAGACAACGAAAAAACGCCAGTAAATACTGGCGTTTTTTTATAAAGTTTAAAAAGGAAAGTTATTAAGCTTTGAGGTCTAAACTACTTAAACCACCACTTGTTTTACCTTTGCTATCATAAGTCATTGAAGACTTATTATGGCTATGGAGCAGAGAGGTTTTCATACGCTCTACTGCCAATTGAGATTGCGCAATGATTTGGCCATTGACATGATTCTTGTCTTTGCAACGTAACAATATTTCTTCAATCAAACTTAATTGCTCTTCGTACAGTCCTTGAGATTTCTCTTGTTTAAACAAAATACTTTGCTCAAACTGTTGATCAAGAGTTTGAATTGCTACGAGTAAGTGATTTTTTTCGTCAGTAATTTCTAGTAATTTGTCAGGATCTTGTTTTTGTAATACATCTTTTTCGCGATCTATTATTATTTCTAATTGTTGTAATTGCATTAATTGCTTTTCAACTAGACTCAAATTAGTTGCTTCAGTTGTCACACAAAAATCCTTTCACAGATTGAAAAAAAGTTTTAATTAAGTTTAAACTCAAAGCCAGCAATACTTGCTGCTAATTTTTCTGGGTCAATTTTATATTCACCCGAAATGATCGCTTTTTTCAACTGCTCAACTTTCTTTTGGTTGACGGCAGGCGCATCATTTGCTTTTTTCTGTAATTCACCTAATTGTTTTGCTTGAGGTGTAATAGAAACAGAATCTTTACTGGCAACCTTGGCTTGTTCGGCAACAACTGAACTTTGTGTTGCTTGTTGTTTAACCTGGGTTTGCTGATCAACTTTTTGTTTAACTTGATTGTTATTCGACAAGTTATTGATATTTATAGCCATAATTAATTCCTATCGGCAATTAAACTTTATTACTATCTTGTTATCGGCCAAACGCCTAAAATCTTTAAAAAATATTATAGATTAATTACTACTTGGTTGATAGCGTTAACTTGCGCATTTATTGTTCTACCTGAACGCGTGTTCTTCACCTTTACTTGTTCACCAAAAGTAGCATTTTTAAGTGCAATACCCGCCGTTTTAATCATAAAATTATCAGACTTTGCAATGATGGTGACATTCTCATTTTTACATACAACGCAAATTGCTCTTTTGGTGATGATGGCACCTTGAGAAAGTGTTCTTTTAGAGCGAGCGCCGATAATTAAATCAATGTCGTCTAAAATTTCACTACGTATGCTATTTAACTCTCGCCATTCAACCATAATATTACTTTTATCAAGTATAGTTCCTTTATTTATTTTATATTTGGTCGCTAACACGGGAACAGTTACTGTGACTCTAACTAGAAGAAATAAATGCCATGGCGTTGAACTTTCACAAGAAATTTTAACATTTACATTTCTACTTGAGTAATTATCGGGTATATTTGCCGTTAATGGAATTGCGCAAGGTTTTAAGGTAATCCTTGAGTCAATTGATGCAGGTTCAATAACACGTTTACCTCTTATAGGAACGGGTGTATTGCTTTCTACAAATTCTTTGGCGAGGTTTATAATAAACGCACGATCATAAATATTTGAATAAGCTAAAGATGGAAAATGACTTATCAAAAATAAAAAAGTTATAAATATCTTTAATTTGCTCATAAATTTTGTAATCTTTTATTAGGGAAATTTAAATACTCGTCTATGCTTAGTAGAGATATTGTAAATGTAAAAATAGTGTCAATTTTCAGTCGACTCATTTCATTTACTCTTTTACTATCAAGAATTGTGCCTTGTTAGACACATAGTATAAATAGAAGCGCTTTATAAGAGGTTTGTATGGCAGGAATTTTAGACTCGGTTAATCAACGTACCCAATTGGTGGGGCAAAACCGACTTGAACTTTTACTTTTTAGATTAGTAGGGCCTCAACGCTTTGGTATTAACGTTTTTAAAGTGCGAGAAGTCATGCCATGTCCGCGCTTAACATCTTTACCAAAACAAGATAAGTACATTAAAGGTGTTGCTCATATTCGGGGACAAACTATTTCAGTCATCGATTTAAGTAAAGCGACTGGCGGTCCTGAAATTATCCCTGATGAAAACTCTTTTGTGGTTATTGCTGAATATAATAGAAGTGTTCAAGGCTTTTTAGTAGCTGCTGTCGAACGTATAGTTACCTTAAGTTGGAAAGATGTTATGCCTCCTCCTGAAGGTGCCGGTAAATCAAGTTATTTAACCGCAGTAACAGAAATCGATAAACAAATGGTTTCTATTTTAGATGTTGAAAAAATCCTGAATGAAATTAGCCCTATTTCCACTGAACTTAGTGATGATGTCATAGATGATAGTGTAGGTGATAGCATTGGTGAACGTGTCATTATGATTGCGGATGACTCTACTGTTGCTCGTAACCAAGTGAAAAGAGCACTAGAGCCACTTGGTTTAAATATGGTCTTAGCTAAAAATGGTCAAGATGCGTTAGATCAATTAAAAGTCCTCGCCGAGGGATTGAATTGTATCACTGAAAAAGTTGCTTTATTGATTTCTGATATTGAAATGCCAGAAATGGACGGTTACACACTTACCGCTGAAATAAAAAGTAATGAACAATTACGAAAAATGCCGGTGATTTTACATACATCGTTAAGTGGTGTATTTAATAACGCCATGGTTGAAAAAGTTGGTGCAGAAGATTTTATTCCTAAGTTTCATCCTGATGAACTGGCAACTGCAGTGAAAAAATGGTTGAAACCTAGTGATGTATCCTAAATGTATAATAGTAGTTTAAAGGCGGAAATAATATAGTGTCAGCTAGACAGCTAGATGATAAAAGCTATCATCAGTTTAGAGAATTTCTAGAACAACAATGTGGTATCGTTCTAGGAGAAAATAAACAATACTTAGTAAAAAGCCGCCTTGCTCCTTTAATGGCAAAGTTTAATGTTGACTCATTAGGCGATCTTGTTTCTCGTACTTTAAGTCCTACCGAACGTCAATTACGAGCCGCTGTGATAGATGCTATGACAACGAATGAAACCTTATGGTTTCGTGATGAATACCCGTTTGAGTTATTGAAGTCGAGATTATTTCCTAGTTTTACTGGCCAAAGAACACCATTAAAAATATGGTCAGCGGCAAGTTCTTCAGGACAAGAGCCTTACTCTATTGCTATGTCAGCACTTGAATATCAACAAGCTAATCCTGGTAGTTTACCGGGAAATGTTCAAATTATTGGCACTGATATTTCAAACACCATGTTAGAACACTGTAAATATGCGCATTATGATTCTTTAGCACTTTCACGCGGTTTATCTCCTGAACGAAAAAGACTCTTTTTTGAGAACGGCGATAACGGCATGTCAAAAGTAAAAGACTCAGTAAAAAAATCTGTTAGTTTTCGACAATTAAATCTGTTAGGCAGTTATAGTTTAATGGGGCGGTTTGATATTGTGTTTTGCCGTAACGTATTGATTTACTTCGCCCCAGAAATAAAAATGCAAATACTTTCTCAGATTCATGGTGTATTAAATAAAGGAGGTTATCTGTTTTTAGGTGCCTCTGAATCCCTTTCTAATTTAAGTCAAGATTTCGATATGATCCGTTGTAATCCTGGCATAGTTTATCAAAAAAAATCTTAATTCCTTTCCCCGTATATTTTTTAATGGCACAAATATTGAATAGCTATCTTCATTAGATTGGAGGTAGCCTTATGGCCATTAGTTTCGAAAAAGCGTTTGGTATTCACCCAGCAAGTTTGCAAATTCGCGCCCAAAATGCGGAAGTGATTGCTGGAAATATTGCTAATGCTGACACTCCCGGATACAAAGCTAAAGGAATGGATTTTAAATCTGCTTTAGCGCAAGCGGCAAGCCGGCAACAAACCGGCATGACCCGTACTAATGAAAAGCACTTTGATGTGCGCACTGAAATAAATAACGGTGTAGATTATCGCGTTCCAAATCAACCAGATACAGGTGATGGTAATACAGTTGATGCACAAGTGGAACGAAACTTGTATTTAGAAAACTCAATGCATTATCAAGCGAGTCTTCAATTTATGAATGGCAAAATAAAAGGCTTGAAAAAAGCAATAACTGGACAGTAACAGGAGGGCAAGGCTAATGAGTTTATTTAATGTTTTTGATGTCTCTGGCACGGGCATGAGTGCTCAGTCAGTACGTTTAAACACAACGGCAAGTAATATTGCCAATGCAGATAGTGTTAGCAGTAGCATCGATCAAACTTACCGTGCTCGCCATCCAGTTTTTGCCGCTGAGATGCAAAAAGCTGCCGCTGGTCAAGATCAGTCTGTTGGAGTTAAGGTACTTGGTATTGTTGAAAGTAACAAACCGTTAAATGTTGAGTACTCACCAGAGCATCCAATGGCAGACTCGGAAGGTTATATATATAAGCCTAATGTTAATGTGATTGAAGAGATGACGAATATGATATCTGCCTCTCGTTCATATCAAACTAATATTCAACTGGCTGAATCAGCAAAAAACATGCTGAATAAAACCTTGTTGTTAGGTCAGAAATAATACTTAGTTAGGAGTAATTATGGAATCGGTTACAGGTGGTAGTCCTTTAGAAGGAATGCGATGGCAGAAGGAAGAAGTTAAGGTTTCTGACGGCAATCAAGGTATGTTGACGCAAGAAGATTTTTTCGCGTTGCTCACGCAAGAGCTTGCGCATCAGGACCCAACTAATCCTACTGATAATAATGAAATGATCTCTCAAATGACGGCTTTTTCAACCACTGATGGTGTTTCGCAGTTAAATGAGCAGTTTACAAATTTCGCTACATCTATGTCTTCAAGCCAAGCATTACAAGCTTCATCACTAGTAGGAAGAAGTGTTTTAGTTGATGACAATGTCTTTGGTATGTCTACAGGTGAAGAGGTGAAAGGTAAGCTAGTGACTGATCAACCGGCAAGTAACGTTAATATTTATGTGGAAAATGCAGCCGGTGAAATTATTCAAACTGTTCCTGTTGGTAATGTTGAGTCAGGAGAATTTGGCTTTACTTGGAATGGTATGACTTCAGCTGGTGAGCCTGCCGCAGAAGGTGCTTATCGATTTAGAATTGCAGGTTTAGTTGATGGCCAAGCTTCTGAAATTCAGGCCATGACTTATCGTAAAGTAGATAGTGTCACACTAGCTGGAGCTGGCGGAAATATAGTATTAAATCTAAATGGTGGTAGTTCAATGGCATTAATAGATGTTGTTGAAGTTTCAGAAAGTTAAATCGAATTTTATAGCCTATTTAGGTTAAAAAACAATTGTTTACAATGAGGTATAGTTATGTCATTTAATATAGCACTAAGTGGTTTAAACGCTGCTCAAAAAGATTTGGATGTAACATCCAACAATATTGCAAACGTGAGTACCGTAGGTTTTAAAGAATCTCGTGCTGAATTTGTTGATGTGTATGCTGCGTCATTACTTGCTGCCGGCAAAACAAAAGTTGGTGATGGTGTGTTAACATCAGATGTTGCTCAACAATTTAGTCAAGGTAGTATTCAATTTACAAATAATGCACTAGACCTTGCAATTACAGGTAATGGTTTTTTTGCTGTTGTTCCTGATATCGATAGTTTAGAGTTTTCTTATACGCGTGCAGGCCAATTCAAGTTAAATAACGATAACTTTATTGTTAACTCTGCGGGTGAGCATTTATTAGGGTTTCCAGTAAACCCTGATGGTAGTTCATCTTCGGTTAGTTTAAGTACTTCTGAGCCAATTAGAATTCCAACAGCATCTGGTGCGCCTGCTCAAACTAGTGAAGTAGACGTAAGAATGAATTTACCTGCAGGTGATGCTGTGATCACTGGTTCTCCAGGCAATTTCGATTTAACTGACCCATTAACGTTTAACCATTCTACTTCGGTAACGGTATTTGATTCGTTAGGTGATAGTCATATCATGACATATTACTTTATTAAAGAAGCACCCGTTGCTGGTCCTCCGGCCTCTAACCCTTGGTTAGTTACTGCTGCGGTTGATAATCAACGGGTTGATTTAGTTGATCCGGCTAATGCGGCAACAGGTATTGATATAAATGGTTTCGATGGCGCACGATTAAACTTTAGCCCTGGTGGTGACTTTTTCTCACAAGTACCTGCTGCAGGATTTCAAACGGCGGCATTAGGTGCTGGTATTTTGACTAACGGCTCTGATGACACTCAGCAAATAGTTATCGACTTTAACCTTGATACCGCTGGCGCAAACCCTAATGAACCTACGCAGTTTGCTTCAAATTTTGAAGTGACGTCACTTGAGCAAGATGGTTTACCGGTTGGACGTTTAACCGGGCTTGATATTGGCCCTGATGGCTTAGTTATGGCGACCTATAGTAATGGTACTTCGCAACCGCTCTCTCGCGTAGCATTAGTAAATTTTGCAAATAACCAAGGATTAACGCAAGTGGGGAATACCAACTGGAAAGAAAGTATTCTCTCTGGTGAAGGTTTAGCAGGTGAAGCAGGGGCAGGTACATACGGTACTATTAATGCTTCTGCTCTAGAGTCATCTAACGTCAACTTAACTAGTGAGTTGATTGATTTGATTTCAGCGCAACGAAACTTCCAAGCAAACTCTCGTTCGTTAGAAGTTGATAATCAATTGAACCAAACGATTTTACAGATTCGTTAATCGACCCTCTTAGGAAAAGCCCTTAAGTAATGTAGATTATTTAAGGGCTTTTTTATTGCTATCATCACCAAATACGACACGATAAGTCATAAGTTTTCCCCCTCAAAATTAACTTCTTTAGTTGGCACTTTCTTTGCATTTATCTACGTAATACTTAATAAATCTGGGTTCATGATGGATAAGATGCTTTACATTGCCATGAGTGGCGCCAAGCAAAATATGAGAGCTTTAGCGATAAATGCCAATAACTTAGCCAATGCTAAGACCACGGGATTTAAAGCTGACTTAGCACAGGCTCGCTCAATGCAGGCTTTTGGTGAAGGTTTACCAACCCGTGTTTTTGCTATGACAGAAAAAGCTAGCCAAAACTTTGACAGTGGCGCACTTTTAACCACAGGCCGAGATTTAGATATTGCGATTCAAGGGCATGGCATGATTGCCGTTCAAGCAAAGGACGGTACCGAAGCCTATACACGTGACGGTCATTTAACATTAACCGAAGAAGGTTTTTTACAAACTCCAAATGGTGATTTGGTGATTGGCGATGCCGGACCTGTGTCTTTACCTTTACCGGTTAATAATATTCAGATCACTAAAGATGGCACTATCATGGTTCAGCCAGCTGGTGCCCCTACGACCATTCAAGAAGAAGTCGGTAAAATTAAACTTGTTAACCCTGAAACTCGTACGTTAGTGCGTGGTAACGATGGTTTATTTCGAGGGGGTAACGGTACTAATGAAGATGCCGATATCAGTATAACCGTTCAAAGTGGCATGTTGGAATCGAGTAATGTCAATCCTGTCAGCGAAATGACAGACATGATTTCCATTCAACGTCAATTTGAAATGCATTTGAAATTAATGAAAACCGCTGAAGAAATTGATTCAGCTAGTGCATCGCTATTGCGTGCTTTCTAAACTAATTATTGAGGTGATTTATGAACCCAGCATTGTGGATCAGTAAAACAGGCTTAGACGCGCAAACGAAAGATATTGCCGTTATTTCAAACAACTTAGCAAACGCGAGTACGGTTGGCTTTAAAAAGAGTCGAGCAGTCTTTGAAGATTTGCTTTATCAAACGATTAATCAACCTGGTGGTCGTTCTGCTCAAGACACCGAAATGCCCTCCGGCTTAATGTTAGGGGCTGGTTCAAAAGTTGTCGCCACGCAAAAAATTCATACCCAAGGAGATATGATTTCAACGGATAATGCGTTGGATTTAATGATTCAAGGGGAAGGTTTTTTCCAAGTACAAATGCCTGATGGCTCGTTGTCTTATTCAAGGAATGGCCAATTTACTATGGATGAAGAAGGCAATATGGTAACGCCTGGTGCTGGTTATTTAGTGCAACCACAAGTCACGATACCGCCTGATGCTATTAGTATTATTGTTTCTCAAGATGGCGAAGTGTCGGTGACCTTACAAGGTCAAGCTGAGCCCGCTGTCGTTGGACAATTAAACACAGTTAACTTTGTTAATCCAACGGGATTAGAGCCCATCGGACAAAATTTATTTGTGGAAACCTCGGTAAGTGGTGCGCCACAAGAAGGTGTTCCCGGTTTAGAGGGCTTCGGCATGATTTTACAAGGAGCACTTGAAACCTCCAATGTCAATACGACAGAAGAGCTGGTCAATTTAATTGAGAGTCAACGGGTTTACGAAATGAACTCAAAGGTCATTTCCGCGGTTGATCAAATGCTTAGCTATATCAATCAACAGTTATAACCAATAGGGAGCGTCATATGAAAATTGTAACGATAATATTATGTTCATGGATGACGTTATCTGGCTGTGCCAGTATTGAACAGGTGAAAACTTTACCTGATGATCCTGATTTTGCGCCGATCTTACCTGAAATGCAAGAATCGCCAATTGTACCTACAGGCTCTTTATTCCAAGCTAATTATGTCAATAATATTTATTCAGACTCAAAAGCGCACCGCGTAGGCGATATTATTTCGGTAATTTTAAGTGAGAGTACGCAAGCTCAAAAAAATGCCAAAACTGAGCTGAAAAAAGAAAATAGTGCCGTACTGGATCCGATAACCGGTTTGGGAGCTTCTCCGATTACCTTTAAAGATGATGCGATTCAATTTGGCTTAAATCAAACCTCTGATTTTAAAGGCGATTCAAAGTCAAACCAAGGCAATAGCTTAAGCGGTAATATTTCGGTTCACGTATTAAGAGTGTTACCTAACGGCAATTTAATGATCCGGGGTGAAAAATGGATGTCATTAAATAATGGCGATGAATATATTCGCTTAACAGGCATTATTCGCGCACAAGATATTAGTTCAAGTAATACCATTGTTTCATCGAAAGTTGCCAATGCTCGCATTCAATATGCTGGTACAGGTGCCTTTGCGGAAGTACAAGAACAAGGCTGGTTATCTAAGTTTTTTAGTAGTTCTTGGTGGCCCTTATAATTGCCATATATAGGTGGAAATGAATATGAAAGTTGTTATTCAAATAGTAATGTTATTAGCGCTTACTTTTGCTAGTCAGTCGTCAAATGCTCAACGGGTAAAAGACTTAACTGATGTTGCCGGCGTAAGATCGAACCAGCTAGTCGGTTACGGTTTGGTGGTTGGTCTGCCTGGTACGGGGGAGCAAAGCCCTTTTACAGAACAAAGTTTTAAAACGATGTTAAGTAATTTCGGCATTACTATGCCAGCTAGTTTAAAGCCTAAAATTAAAAACGTTGCTGCGGTTGCCGTACATGCTGAGTTACCTGCTTTTGCTAAACCGGGACAAACCATTGATATTACTGTTTCTTCCATGGGGAGTGCGAAAAGTTTACGTGGCGGCACCTTATTACAAACCATCTTAATGGGAATAGATGGTAATGCTTACGCCGTGGCTCAAGGGAGTTTAGTGGTTAGTGGTTTAGGCGCGGAAGGATTAGATGGCTCGAAAGTTATCGTTAATACGCCAACGGTTGGACGTATTGCCAATGGAGCCATTGTAGAACGTGAAGTGTTGTCTCCCTTTGCCACAGGAGATCATATTACCTTTAACTTGAGAAATTCTGATTTCAGTACGGCTAAAAATTTAGAAAAAGCGATCAATCGCGAGTTTGCTAACCCTAATGATCCATCTTCTTTTATTGCCAGAGCCATTGATGCTACCTCAGTTCAAGTATCAGCACCAAGAGATGCCAGCCAACGTGTTAGCTTTCTTGCCGTGTTAGAAAATTTAGAATTTGAGCCAGACACACCTGCGGCAAAAGTCATTGTTAATTCTAGAACGGGCACCATAGTTATTGGCTCTGATGTTCGATTGTTACCCGCGGCAATTACCCATGGTGGCATCACAGTGACAATAAATGAGGCACAAGATGTTACCCAACCTGATGCTTTTGCTGAAGGGGATACCGTAGTTACAACGCAATCTATTGTTGACGTTGATAAGACGGATAATCGCATGTTTGTTTTTGACCCTGGGATTACCTTAGATACCTTAGTTCGAGCCATCAATAATGTTGGGGCAGGGCCTGGAGATGTGATGGCGATATTGGAAGCGTTAGAACAGGCAGGCGCATTACGAGGAGAGCTGATCATTATTTAATGATCTGAAATCGCTATGAATACTAAACTTGCTGATGCACAAAACTTCTTAGATTTAAATGGCTTAAATAATATTCGTCAACAGTCAAATTCTGACGATAAAGCCTCGAAAGAACAAGCATTAGAGACGGCAGCAAAACAATTTGAAGCGATATTTATGCAAATGTTGCTCAAAAGCATGCGTAAAGCCGAAGAAGTTTTAGAATCAGATAGCCCTTTTAATTCTGAGTCCACTAAATTTTATCGTGATATGCACGATCAGCAAATGTCATTAGAGCTATCGAATAATGGTTCGTTAGGTTTATCTGAATTAATTGTTAGACAGTTAGGCGGTGATAGTGAGAACTTTACGCCCAAAAGCCATTTTAAAGCGAATGTTTTTCAAGGTGGAGAAGAAGCAACGAAAAAGAATGATCTCCAAATACCTCAGCGTCGTCAATTTCCTGACAATGCGACGATTGAATCTTCAGACACGACAACGAACAATAACGTTGCAAATCATGCCTTTAATGAGCCGCAAGATTTTGTTACGGCATTAACTGAACCAGCAAAATATGTTGAGAAAAAACTAAATATTCCCTTTGAAGTTGTGATTGCACAAGCTGCGTTAGAAACGGGCTGGGGGCAAAAAGTGATCAAAACGGCTCAAGGAGAAAGTTCAAATAACTTGTTCAATATCAAAGCCGATGCACGTTGGTCTGGTGATAAAACTCATAAAGAAACCTTAGAATATCAGCAAGGTGCAATGGTTAAAAAACGCGAACCTTTTCGTGTCTATCAAAACATTGGTGACAGTATCAATGACTACATTAATTTTCTCTCTTCTAATGAACGTTATCAAGGTGCACTTAAACAAGCTAAAAATGTGGAACAGTTTCTGCATGGTTTACAAGGTGCTGGTTATGCGACAGATCCCAACTATGCCAACAAAATAATGGGAACACTGCGTACGGTAACAAGTTTAATTAACAAATAACGAAGCGTTATTTAATTTATTGAGAAAAGATATGTGCATCATTAGGAGTGTTCATTATGGCGGTTAGTTTATTTCAAACTGGAGTGAGTGGTTTATTAGCTGCACAACAACAGTTAGCGACTACTGGTCATAATATTTCCAATGTTAATACTGAAGGCTATACCCGTCAAAGAGCTGAGCAAAATGCAAGTATCGGTCTAGCAAGTGGCGGAAACTATCTTGGCACCGGTACTTATATTGAGGATGTAACTCGTTTATATAATCAATTTACTTATAAAGAACAGTTGTTTACCACCAGTAACTTAGGTAATGCAGACTCTCTTCATAAAGACTTAAATCAGTTAAACGAAGTCATGAGCTTCTCAGGCACTTCGGTATTAAATTCTATTGATATGCTTTATCAAACCATAAATAGTGTTGCTGACAACCCAAATGACCAAGGAATAAGAAGTATTGCATTGAGTCAAGCAGGAATCTTAGCGGCGGACTTTCAATCCCTGAATGAAAATTTTGATCAAATTGAGAAGTCTGTTAATGGTGAAATCAATCAAATTGCGAATAAAATCTCTGAAATTTCTGTCGAACTAGCAAAAATTAATGAGCAAGTGTTACAGAGCCAAGGGCAATCAGTTGGTGGGCAGCCTAACGATTTATTAGATCGTCGAGATCAATTAATTAATGAACTGGGTGAATATACCACAGTTAGTACCGTTCATGATGCTAATGGTGTCATGAACGTGATTATCGGCAACGGCTCAACATTGGTTGCGGGTATAACTCCGTTAACAGCTACCGTAAAAGCTGGGGATCCTGATCCCTTAAAAACGGAAATACAACTCGTAGGTCCAAACAGCACATTTGCTATGAACCCTGCCAATTTAGGTGGCATTTTAGAAGCTAAATTTGAATTTAGGGATCAGCATTTAGCCGAAACGCGAAGTTCAATTAATCGCATTGCCATGGCTATTTCAGGTACCTTAAATGATGCTCAGGCAGACGGATTAGATCTAAACCAGCAACAAGGGCTAAATATATTTACCGATATTAATACCACTAAGTTGATGCAAGGGCGTGTAGGTATTCCATCAGATAATACCGGTACAGTAGCGGCTAGTGTGCGAATAACGGATGTTTCTTTAGTACCGATTGATGAATACGAAATTGAATGGGATGGTGCAAACTATACCATGACAAATTTAATTACCGGCACTAATCAGACCTTAGTTTTGACCCCGCCAAATGAATATGACACTGGCCTTGGTTTTTCATTTGTTATTGATGGTGGTGCTCCTGCTGTTGGCGATAAATTTGTTATTCATCCAACAGAAAATAGTGCTTCTTTTATGGACGTTACTTTACGTGATGTTAATGGTATTGCGGCAAGTACCCCGATTGAAGCAAAGGCATCATCAAATAATGTTAGTACTGGCGGTATAAGTATTATAACAATGGATGATCCTGTTGCCGCTCGAACATTTACAAGCACAACCAACACAGGGTTGAGAGTAGACGTTTATGAAAGCGCACCTGGTACATATTCTTACCGAGTTTATGATGGCGATCCTGCGAGTTTGCCGCCGACTCCTCCTTCAGTTGTTGGTGCAATAGCCTCGGGGAGTTTTACTGCAGGAAACTCTGCTGTTGTTGACTTACCTCCTGCTCCTGGGACGATGGCTTTTCAAATTGAGATCAGTGGAGATCCTGTTGGCCAAGGGCCATTAGCTCCTGAAATCTATGAAATTAATGATGCGTTTGGCGTAGGCAATGGTGCTAATGCTAATTTTATGGCGTTAACCCAAGAAACAGGAATTATTAATGGGAATCAACAAACTTTTGGCCAAAGTATGGGGATTTCTACGGCAAATGTTGGCTCAAAAGCTAACTCAGCGGAATTAGTGTCAAGCACCGCAGAGGCTATGTATACGCAAGCTTTTAATCGTAATCAAGCAACAGCTGGGGTTAATTTAGATGAAGAAGCTGCCAACATGCTGAGGTTTCAACAAGCATATCAAGCGTCATCAAAAATAATTTCAGTAGCCACCACTATTTTCGATACTTTATTAGCTGCGGCAAGGTAGGGCTTTAAAATGCGTGTATCAACGACTCAATTTTATTATCAAAATGCTTTACAGATGAGTAATAAAGAATCTGGGCTAAATGAACAAGCTAAATATTTAAGCAGTGGTAAACGTGTATTAACGGCAAAAGATGATGCGGTGCAATATAGTACATTGATCGGTTATAAAGAACAGCTAGCAGCAATTGAGAAATATAAAACCAATATAACTCAAGCGACTAATAGAAATAGTCTTCAAGAAATTTCTTTTTCGCAAGCTGAAGATGTCATGCAAGAAATTAAAACAATGATGATCCAAGCTAATAATGGCGCGTTAAGTTCAAGTGAACGTAATGTTATTGCGGCGCAAGCTAAAAATTCATTAAATCAAATGCTCGATATAGCGAACACTAAAGATGAAAATGGCAGTTATATTTTTGCAGGCTATCAAACAGATAAAACACCTTTTACCTTACAATTAGATAACTCAGTGAGCTATGAAGGTGATTCTGGAGTGAGAGAATTACAAATAGGCAAAAATCTTGCTGTTGCAACGAATCAGCCAGGCGATCTTGCTTTTTTAAAAATTCCTAATCCAGACGGTGATTTTTCAGCTATTTATCAAAATAACACTAGCGGTATATCTATCAATAAAGCGGTTATTATCGATCCTAGCACCTATGATCCTTTAACTAATGCACCAAATTTTCGTTTTGACTTTACTGATACCACCGCTGATGGTGAAGCTAATCAAGTAACTGTGACTGACAGCGCATCGAACACTCTTTTAGTAGTTAATCCATATACTGCTGGGCAGATACTTAATTTTAATGGTTTAGAAGTACAGTTTGATGGCGTTCCTGAACCAGGAGATCAAATTGATATTGAGCCTAAACAAGAAATTAGTGTCTTCGAAACAATTAAGTCTGCCATTGATTGGGTTACTTCAACGAGTAATAGTGCAATAAACGCGGCCGAATACTCTGATGTGTTGAATAAGGTGAATGCTTCTTTAAATTACATGAGTACTCAACGAGGAGAAGTGGGCATACGTTTACAGATGACAGAAAATCAAGAAAGTAAACATGCTGATACTGCATTATATTTAGCGCAAAGTAGTTCGAGTATTGAAGATCTCGACTACGCAAAAGCTGTCTCTGAGTTTGATCAAGCACAAACCGCGCTTCAAGTTGCGCAACAGTCATTTATACAAATAAAAGACCTTTCCTTATTTAATTATATTTAAGCAAAAGGCCGTTTAATTCATGTCTTTCAATTAAGGTAAAAATAGGGAGCAATCTTGATTGTTCCCGCTTACCGCCTGTTTGTTTTTTCATCGTTTTTTTCTTGGGAATATTGTCAATATATTGCCTTTTCACAATTAAACAAAATACACTCCAATCAAAAAAGTCTAAATAAATCAATAAATAAAAATCTATTTCTCTAATCAGAAGGATTGATTTTAAATTTTTTCTAAAGGTTTCAGTAATCGTGTCGATATCATTAGTAAGCTTGATAAAAGCTACGTTCTAAGAGTTAAAACAGCTAGTAGAGGAAGTGAGTTCAGAAGTATTTTAAGTTTGAAATTTTTAGTTTTATTTCCACAGAATAAAGTTAAAAATAATCAAGTTTACGCTAGTTAAAGAGTGCTTCGAATAATACCTTTCACGTCATTTTACTTGTTCTCTTAGATGTATTACTTAGAAGGATTATTCTTCTAAGGCAAATAAATAGCATGGGAGTTTAGTTATGGCTTTATATGTCAATACTAATATATCGAGCTTAAATGCTCAAAGACAATTAAGTAATTCAAGTAATACTTTAGATACTGCGTTTCAACGTTTATCTTCTGGCTTACGTATCAATAATGCAGCAGATGATGCCGCAGGTTTGCAAATTTCTAATCGCTTAACTGGTCAAATTAATGGTTTAACGCAAGGTAATCGTAATGCCAATGACGGCATTTCTTTAGCGCAAACGGCTGAAGGTGCTATGGATGAAATGACCAACATGTATCAGCGTATCAGAACTTTAGCGGCGCAAGCAGCGAATGGCTCAAATACGACTTCTGACCGAGCGGCACTACAATTAGAAATGCGTCAGTTAGGCGAAGAGGTTAACCGTATCGCTGGTGATACTAGTTTCGGTGGTACTAACTTACTTGATGGCACATTTTCCGCTGAATTTCAGGTTGGCGCGGATTCAGGTCAAGTCATTAGTATGACGATGACTGCCGTTACCAGTTTTGACGGATCAGCCGTTTCATTGACCAGCTTTAAAATGTGTGATCTCGCGGCAGCAGCAAGTGATATTGCCGGTACTTCGGCCGGGGCTCCTGCGGCTTCTTTTGCTAATTTAACGAGTATGTCTTTCACTTCAATTGACAAGGCACAGTCTATATTAGCCGGTGTTGATGCAATGATTGGTGCGATTGATGCAAAACGCGCTGAGTTAGGTGCTGTTCAAAACCGTTTTAGCTCAACGATTCGTAATCAATCGAATATCATTGAAAACTTATCAGCTGCACGTTCACGTATCCAAGATGCGGACTTTGCGACAGAAACGGCAACGTTAACTAAAGCGCAAATCTTGCAGCAAGCAAGTAGTACAATATTATCGCAAGCAAACCAACGTCCACAAGCTGCATTATCGTTACTAGGGTAAGCACGATAAGCAAACTATAGTGTTACATAACTTTAATTGGAAAGGTGTCACTAGGTTAAGCTTGGATGGGAAGTCAAGAAAACCCTTGGGAAATTTGATTCAAAATCAAACTCCCAAGAGCTTCTCGATAATAGATTAATCAAGACAACGGATAAAAGAATAAATTAAGCAATAACAGGAGGCGTTAATTGTTTTGGTATTCTTCTAATAAAAAGCATTATTCGGGTAATCCTTTTTGTTAGTCCGTCAATTTATTAACGCAATACGTCAATAAGATTAATCAATTTTAATTAAGCATTATGTATGCCAAAAATATATTGTGGAGTAACATCTGCTTTATATAGCCTTCAATTTTTTTACCGCTGTTATTAGGAAAACACTTGCCACCGCTAGCGGCAAAAATCTGTCAGCACGATTTACTCCCCTTTAATTTTCTTAAATATGCATGCTTTATTGATAAACTAATATCAAAAAACTTAATTTTTTAAACTGTTAACCTATTGATTATTTTGGTGATAAATAATTTTTTGTTTAATAATAGAGCAGGTTTGTTATCACTTGGCTCATTCTTTGCTTTTGTTACAGCAAGGTAATTTTACTGACTGTTTTCTTAACTCAGGAGAAATAAAATGAGCTTGTTTGTAAATACTAATATATCAAGTTTAAATGCACAGCGTAACTTGATGAAATCAGGTGACTCGTTAGATACTGCTTTTCAACGGTTATCTTCTGGGTTACGTATCAATAGTGCAAAAGATGATGCTGCCGGATTACAAATTTCTGACCGTTTAACATCGCAAATCAATGGTTTAACTCAAGGTAATCGAAATGCTAATGATGGTATTTCATTAGCACAAACTGCCGAAGGTGCCATGGATGAAATGACTAATATGTACCAACGTATGAGAACTTTAGCGGCGCAAGCGGCAAATGGTTCAAATACGGTTACTGACCGAGCAGCATTACAGCTAGAAATGCGTCAGTTAGGTAGTGAGATAAATCGTATTGCTTCAGATACTAGTTTTGGTGGTACCAACTTACTTGATGGCACCTTTAAAGCTGAATTCCAGGTTGGTGCGGATGCAGGTCAAGTCATAAGTATGACAATGACAGCTGTTACTAGTTTTGACGGTACTGCTGTTTCTATTACTAGTTTTAAAATGTGTGACTTAGCTGCTGTAGCAAGTGATATTGCAGGAACATTTGCAGGTATTGCTGCGACGTCATTTGCTAATTTAACCAGTATGTCATTTACCTCAATTGATAAAGCACAGTCTATATTGGCTGGTGTTGACGCAATGATTGGTGCGATTGATGCTAAACGTGCTGAATTAGGTGCGGTGCAAAACCGCTTTAGTTCAACCATTCGTAACCAAACGAACGTAATTGAAAATTTATCAGCGGCACGCTCTCGAATGAAAGATGCTGACTTTGCTACTGAAACAGCAGCGTTAACACGCGCGCAAATATTGCAACAAGCAAGTAGTACTATTTTAGCGCAAGCGAATCAACGTCCTCAAGCAGCCTTATCTTTACTACAAGGATAATGAATTAGCTTTCTTTTCTTATCGACTCAAACAACTCAAAATCCTTTTTGATTTGTTTGAATCGATAAAAAAACCAAAAAAATATATAAAATAACTATATGTAAAATATAGTTATTTTATTTTTTATTGGTTTTTTTTCAATTTATTTTAAAAAACCACTAAAGCTTTCTTTTGCTCTGTCGATAACAAAGATGGAGTAATTTTATATATTTGATTACTTGTAGGAACATTGTTTACTTTAATTTGATTGCAATCATTCGGGCGTTTGTAATTTCGTTAAAGAAGCCTAAACAAGGATTCCTAAATAAATCATAAACAGGAGGCTATATGGCTTTATATGTCAATACCAACATTTCGAGTTTAAATGCTCAAAGACAGTTAAATAAGTCGTCAGATGTATTAGATACTGCATTTCAACGCTTATCATCTGGTTTACGTATCAATAACGCAGCAGATGATGCTGCTGGTATGCAAATCTCAAATCGACTTACTGGCCAAATTGGCGGTTTAATGCAAGGTAACCGTAATGCAAATGACGGTATTTCTTTAGCACAAACTGCTGAAGGTGCAATGGATGAAATGACCAGTATGTATCAGCGTATTAGAACTTTAGCGGCGCAAGCGGCAAATGGTTCAAATACAGATTCTGACCGTGCGGCTCTACAATTAGAGATGCGTGAGTTAGGGGAAGAGGTTAACCGAATCGCTGGTGATACAAGTTTTGGTGGTACAAACTTACTTGATGGCTCATTTTCGGCTGAATTTCAGGTTGGTGCTGATGCGGGTCAAGTCATAAGTATGACAATGACTGCCGTTACTAGTTTTGACGGTTCTGCAGTTTCTATGACCAGCTTTAAAATGTGTGATGTTGCGGCCGTTGCCAGTGATATTGCCGGTACTTCTGCTGGTACAGCGGTAACTTCTTTTGCTAATTTAACTAGCATGTCATTCACTTCAATTGATAAAGCACAGTCTATTTTAGCTGGTGTTGATGCAATGATCGGTGCGATTGATGCTAAACGAGCTGAGTTAGGTGCGGTACAAAACCGTTTTAGTTCAACGATTCGTAATCAAACGAATATCATTGAAAACCTATCATCTGCACGTTCACGAATTCAAGATGCTGATTTTGCGACAGAAACTGCAAACTTGACTAAGGCTCAAATCCTACAGCAAGCAAGTGCATCAATTCTTTCACAAGCAAACCAACGTCCGCAAACGGCGTTATCTTTATTAGGTTAATATAAAGATATATTGTGAAACATGCTATTTAAGTAAGTGGGGAGTTGAAGTAAGTAACTGTGGAGAGCTTATTTTAACTCATCGCTATATTTGTTCGTGAGGATGATATGAATAATGATATAGTGATTAAGCAAGGCGATATATTAAGTAAGGTTCAACGTTCAAGTGAATTGAGTAATAATTCGTCTGATAATCAATCAATACAGGGGCAAAATGTTGCCCATTCAGAAAGTACTACCCAATCTTTGGTGAATGAAAACATTAGTGCGCAACAACTGAATGACCGTGAAACACAAAAAAAAGAAAGTGAAGACGCTGCGAAAGCGATCCAATCTTTATTAGAAAATAACCAAAATATATTTTCGGTACAAAATCGGCATCTAAATTTTGATATTGTTGATGACTCAGGTGATGTTGTCGTTAAGGTAGTCGATAAAGATACAGACGAAGTCATTCGTCAGATTCCGTCGGAAGAATTTTTGCAAGTGGCCAATAAAATTAATGATCTGTTAGATGAGCTTTCTTCTACAAAAGGTATTTTATTTGATTCTAAAGTGTAATATGACAATACTTTGACTCATTTTACCCTTTAAACTGTAAAATAGATTGAAAATTGCCACCAAAGCCTTGCTTAAAATGAGCAATTGCTAATTCTTTTTCTGACGGTAAACCTCCTTGGGTTTCTATACCGGGGAAATGGCTTTCTCCAAAATTGAAATACTGGCAATTCAACCCTTTTGCATGTTTTATCGCTAACCATACTAAGGCATGCGCTAAGGGTTTATCAAATAATGCTCGGTCATATGCGCCAACCCCGTAATAACATTCATGCTGGTTGTAAGGAAATAACCCTGTAGAGACGAGTTTGTTGTCAAGATATCCATAGATAGCAAATGCTTCTTCGGCAACAATCATTTGCTCTTGAATTTTCCAGCTTTCATCACTCCTTGTTTCTTTTCCGGCAGCTTGAATATGTAACTGCTGAAAATCGAAAATATCACCTGGTGTTAACGTAGACTTATCGATAATGTTAAAACGTAAATTTTCCTCGCCCCAGCGAATATTTGCCCGAAATATTTTTCTTATACCAGCAAAAATTTGTTGTTCATCAAGTGTTAATGATATTTTTTGCGAAAAAAAAGGTTGAATATGATAATGCTGTTTTAATAAAAATTGACCGAATTCAGATAATGAACACTGACTAGACTCTTGATAAAAAATACTAGCATTTGATGTTGCCATCAATTGTTTTAGATGTTTTATGGCGACTTTATTGGCGCCTTTTTTTTGTTGCTCGCTGATTTGATGATGCCAAACAAATTGCACTGGCATATTAATAAAACTGATCAGGTTATTATTTGGGGCTGTTAATAATACTAACAATACAGCTGTAGAGCCTAACTCAATACAAAAAGACATATCAGCCAAGTCATCTTGATAATAACATCGATAATAACGGCTGTTAGTTTCTTGATATAAAGGTGAAATATCTTTGCTATGATGAAGTAAATCAGCTTTATAACGAATAAACTTTGGATCATTAGCGGGTATGATTTTCAAGGAGCTTTCTCTAATTTGTAAAATTTCAACGCAAGCTTATATTGTTATAGGCTTGCGTTTGTCCGTTGCGTTATTCAGCGGTATCTTTTTCTTTAAACATACTGATAACATTATAATTATGGCTATCAACCTCATCTAATACGTTAGCATATTTAATTTTCGCTTCATGCATATAAGTTTTAAAAATTTCGATGCTTTGATGGACACATTGTAAGGTGGCTTTTTCATCAGCAAAATCAAATAACATCAATCTGAACATCGTTTGAATATATGTTAATGACCCTTCCAACATAAAGAATATATGACGGTAAGGGGTATAGGCAAATGAATGTAGATATCGAACTTGTTGCATTAATTGTTCAAGAACTTCAGCACGAGAATCAAATTCTTTATCTAAATATGACACCAAATTATCACATATTTCATCAAACATATTTACAGCAATACAGTTTTTATAGATTTCTTCTGAGAATTCACGATCAATAAAAACGTTAGCCTTTAGGTATTCCACTAATTCTGACTTATCTGCGTTCGATTTAGCCAGTAAAATATCATCAACTCTTAAAGGATAGGTGTTTTCAATTTTGGCGCCGTCACTGCAATTATAACAATTTACCTGCGGGAAATTTTCTAACAGCTTGCCTTCATAAAAGTTACTGGTATTGAAAAAAACGGTACTAAGGATAGGTTCTCCAAAATTGCCTTCTACTTCAATTTCGCCCGCTCTAACGATATCACCAATGGCCTCTTTTTCTTTTCCGTCATCAGTGTAATACAAACTTTTTTTAGAGTGATGATGCTCTCTGTCTTTATATCCGTTATCTACGCCAAATAAATAAATATCTTTAAATCCCATATAACAGGCAAACGACATTCCTGTGTTGGCCACCGCAGGATTAGAAAACTTCATTTGTACAAAATCTTTATTTTTATTAATAAAATCACAAGCAATTATCGTAGAAGATTCTGTTGGTTTAAAGCCAATACCTGTCCATTTGAAAAGCTGTGGACAATCTGGATGCATGATATTTAACGTTAAGAAGTTAAGCTGTTTCATATGTTCATGATCAATAAGATCATTTAAGTAATCAAAGGTAAGCTTTGTTCGTTCTAATTCTATATGAAAGTCAGGAATGATGTTATGTGCGATCAAACTAGGTAAAACGGAACCGCAGCTGAAAATAATGGCATCTTTTTCATAGGCTTTAATTGTTTCTATCGTTGCATCTAATGAAGGACCATTTGCCACCACGAAAGCAGGAGTATTTTGCCATTTCTTTGGTAAAGCAACATCTCGTTTAAGGACAGGGATGTTGTTTTTCGCATTTGCATAATCGTGAGCGATGCTAATAACACCGTCATCGAAAAATCCCCAGCCGATAGCTACTAGGTGAAACTCTTCACAAAATCGATCGATTATTTGTCGTAATTCTTTCGAAGGATAATGTTGAATAAGGACAGCATTGACGGAATTGAATGAACCTTTATCTTTAATTTCATTAATATAATCAGTGGTAAACTGTTCGTAACTGACACCAATGTGAAGATGTAAATAGCCGTTTCGCTCATCTAAAGTTTTTAAAATCATTGACCAATCACAAGTATACAAACTAGCATAAAACAGCTCATAACTTGGCTCACATAAATAGAGGTGACCAATGGTTATTTTTTCAATCAAATAGTCTAAGTGATAACCTAAGCCAATACCAAAAACGATCATACTGCCTATGTGATCTGGCATTTGTTTTAGTGGTTCAAGTTTTTCTTTGTTTTCCAAATAAACATCATGGATCTGGTTTAGATATTTGGAATGAATAAAATTATCTTCTCTATTCTCTTTATCTTCTAGGGTAAAACTGAGTGAACTAAACTTAGGATTTGCGATTTCTATGTCTATTTGAGTTTTACATTGCGAAACAGGATCTTCACTATAGAGTGGTGCATTATCAGGACCAAATAAGATATTAGCATCACCGGAAGGCGCACAGAAGAAAGGTAAATTTTGAGGCGCATCTTGTTTAAACTTCTCTGCAATATCAGGATAATACTTTTGAAAGGCGATAATATTTTTATCGAACTTGCTTTGCATTTTTTCGACAAGTTCTTGCTCTAACTGATGTTTTTTCTTTAACTTTTCGAGATTTTTTTCTGCTGAATTTAATAGCTCATTATAATCATCTGAAAATGACATTTTTAGGTTACCACCTTTATTCTTTACATGCCTGGTAGGCTATTGACGCCTTTTGGGCATCTTTCATTTTTTTTAATTGTGCCGCAATGTTTTTTTGATTCTCAGAGGCTGTTGAGATGAAATTATGTTCTGATGCGGCAAGTTTTTCTAATAATTTTCTTACTTGAATGAGTTGCTCATCATTACAAGTGCCTATGGAATCTATGACATCTGAGATGAGCGCGGCTCTTTTTTCTGAAATAGCCAGAGCTGCGTCCCAATCTTCATTGTCAAAGCAGTTCATTAAGTTTACTTCACACTGCTCTAAAGCTGATAATCGCTGGTGAAATAAGTCAGGCATACGTTAACCTTGACTAGCTTGAATCGCTAACGCTTTTTCTACTTCTGAACTAGGTATTTCATCCCATGCACTTTTTATCTCTGATAATAACGAGATAACTTCAACAATTGGGTCTGTGGTATTGTTGATGGTTGCATCAGAAATACGCTCATCCATATATTCGTAAAGACTTGACAAATTTTCGACAGCGTCACTGCCAGCATTAAAATCTAACGACTCGTTAAGCGCCTTAATAATGGCGGCTGCGCCAGATAAGCTTTTAGATTTACCATGAAGATCTTTTCTTTCAAGGAAACCTTTGCCTTGAGCTAGACGATCTAAAGCCCCTTGCATCAGCATTTTAATAATTGTATATGAGTCTGCTCCTGCTATTTGGCTTTTAATATTTTCTTTGCCATAAGCTTGTAAGTTCTTGTTCATAATCATAATTCCTAAGGTTAATGATCGTTAGCTTTTACCACTTGAAAAGCCTGGTAAGTTAGATAGTGCCGAAGTAACCGCAGTACCTTGTGCTCTCATTGAGGCGATTAATACATCTAACGAGGCGTATTGCTCTCTTAATCGTTTCTCAAATTGTTCCATGCGATATTCGTGCCGTTCTCGATCATTTTCTACATCTTTTAATTGTTGATTAACAGAATCTTCTTGTTGAGCAATGATACCGCCAGACTTTGTGTATAACTCAACGGTATCATTTAAAATTTGCGCAATCCCCCCAGCACCGGCAAACAAGTTGCCAATATCATCATAATTTTCATTTAAACTATCTTCTAAGGTATTGACACCTGTATTGTTTATTTCTAATTCATTATTTTTATTTAATGATAAGCCTAAGTCATAAACACTGGTGAGTGAGCCAGCACCAGATACTATGCTACTTACTTGATTGATCAAGGCTGTTCTTAAACCACGTGCCGTGCCATCAGTAACTCTCGAAGTCACCACTTGATCTAAAGTATTCATTGCAGTGTTGAAGCCATCAACAAAACTTTCGATGGTTTCTTTTACCGCTTCTTTGTCAGTATCAACGGTTAACGATGCTTTTTCAGTATCTACTTTTAACGCGGTTATGGTGATATCTTGAATGGTATTGGTAAAAGTGTTGGTGCTGCTATTTGTTGTGATGCCATCTATTAGAATAATGGCATCTTGTGCTTGGTCGGTTGCTGCTATCACTAAACCACCGTTGCCACCACCGTTGGCAACCGTCGAAACTTTATCTAATTCAGCGGTATTATTGGTGATCACAAGATCATTACCTGTACCGGTTTCTGATGAGGTGATCACTAATTTAGATAAAGGCGTAGCACCGCCAGTGTTTATTATATTGGCAGACAGTCCAAAATTATCAGCGTGTTCATTAATTGCTGTTCTTAAATCTTCTAAAGTGGCACCCGCCGCTAAAGTCACGTCGAAGGTGTTAGCACCTGCCGTTAAGGTTAGCGTTCCGCCGGAAGCTGTAACCACATCGGTTGTTGAACTGTAAGAATTTGCGTCATCTTGAACCGCTCGGCTCCCCTGAGCAAGTTGTTTCACTTCAATTTCAAAATTTCCAGCCGTTGCAGTACTTTCTGCTGAAACCGAAATAACGTCGCCATTGGTTGGTTGACTCACTGTCGCAGATCTTTTATTAAAATTTTCAATATCAGACAAAGCTTCAATTGCATCTTCTAATGCACTGATGTCAGATTTCATTTGACCAAGTGCCGTCAATTTTATGTCTAATGATGATTCTTTTTTATCTAATGCTTCAACTTTAGGTTGATTTTCAGCATTAACAGTTACCTCAATAATTGCTTCTAAATCTAAACCAGAACCAACGCCTGCTGATGTGATACCTGTCATAGTGAATTTCCTCTAAATACTCATAAAACTGACTGAATATTGGTTATTAATGACTGAACTTTATTTATAAAGTATGACTTGTTTTACTATATCGGCAAGTATTAGTAAAACTTGAATACTGTTTAGCATTGCAAAGTTATTTTGTTACCAGCCCAGCGAACTATTATGTTTTGACAAAAATGTCTTTAAACATTTCAACAACTTTTTCTACGGTACTTCGTTTGACATGTCTTTGATCATTATCCCAAGCATCTTCGATACATTCGGTTACTAACTCATAACTTGGCAAATAATAGATATCTTCGTTGTTGTTTACTAATTCTTCTGCGGCAACTCTTAATGTTGCTTTTGAGTGAGTATTGGCTGTAATAACATGCTTGGTTTCACCATGACCTGTTGCAAGAAATGGAATAGGTGAAATACTAATGATGAGCTTAAAATTAGGGTTAAATTTTTTAATCGTATCGAAAAAGCTTTGTATATTCTCAATATTTTCTTGCACGCTCAGCGTTTTATGTTTCACATAGGGATACATATTATCACGCGGGTTTCTAGATAATACCGTACCATCTCTAAACTCCCAACATTCGTTCAAACCTAAGGTAATGATAAATACTTCGGCCATTTCTAGCGCATTTCTTGTGGCATTTATATGCTGTGGGTAATCAAGTAAATAATTTTGTCTATCTAAAAATGCGACGCCTTCTCTGTAAGGATCTACCCAGTATCCTTGTGGCTGTTGAAATAATAGTTGTTTAATGGGTTTAGTATCAAAGGCTTTTTCTGCTAATTGTTTAAAACTGATACTGTTAAATAAAATGCCGTAATTAGCACAAAATTTTGCATATTGATCACCTGGTGAATAACCATCAACCAATACTCCTGACATGGGATCATCATTACGTTCAGTGACAACATAGTTGAACCCCGACTCTTGAAAAACTCGAGCAATTTCAAACGCGAAACAACTTCCCGCAGAGCCAATCGGTGTCGATTTATCCATGATGGGGTACTTTTTGACGTAAGGTAAAACCTGATATTTTGAAGAGGGGTGATGTTCGTGCTCAGGGTTCGGCCAATAAATCGCTTTATGATTCGGTTTGTTGGTGGGCGCATATCGTTCACAACTATGGGTAAACTCGTTTAAATATTCGGTTAATTGCGCTAAGTGTTCTATGTCTTCACGGTCAATTTCGCCGCCCCAATTAATACTGTCTCTAAACGATAATTTTAATGTTTCAAAGACATTGTCATACGCATGCAAATATTCTAGTTTTGGATCTAATTCAATCAGCCGTGTAAACATCGTTTCCGCGAAGACTTTGTCGGGAAAAATATTTTCTATTAACCAACGTAATTGCATGCTTGATTGGATAGTGCCGTCATCTGGGATCATGATATTATCAGGTACTTGATGCGCACTTTTATCATAATAATTTAATAATTTTTCTGCTAATCCTTCAAAAGGCTGACAACCAATTTGGATCGGGGCCGCATGATTAATGGTATCCTTCCAATGAAGTGGAGAAGGGATAAAACACAATTGAAGAACATGACGAGTTCCCGTTTCTGGAATTTTTCCAATATGAGCTAATTGATTTGGATTAAAAATTAAGGCATCACCTGCCTCAATGTTTTCATACATGATTTCTTCTAGTTCAATGCCTTTTGCATTTGCTAACGGGGCTAAATTCTCAGTTCTTTTTTCAATGTCATTAAATAAACAACCAACTTTTTTTAATTTATCTGTGGTTTCCTTCGTTAAAAATTTTGTGTTCCCTAAATGTTCTTTATAAGGGTTTAAATAGATTAATATTTTTAAATGATTTTCTGGTCCACCATCGCAATGCCAATAGGATGAATAAGAGCGATTTTCTCTATCAGGTAACGTCTCAAGGTACGAGTACCAAGACAGTGTATATTCACTGTTAAAATATGAACTCAGCACTTGATCTAAATTTTTATCAAGGATCAGATCCAAAATGCTCGTGATAACTTTATGGTGATTAAATGCTGTTTTATCTTCAAGTACTTGTTGGATAAATTTTTGACATAAATCAGCAGGAATAGCATGTTTATAATGCATTTGATGATGATGATTAAGTTCACTGTCGATCAAATCACTTTCGCGGGTAAAGGCTTTTTTCGCGATGCTATTTAATTCGGCATAACGGTGTTTTTTTTCAAAATAACTATGTAAATTATAATGAGCATCAGGCATTAAGTGGTAAGTTTCATCTTCAATGGTTGTTGTGATCTCATGTTCGGAAGCGCCATGAAATAAATTCACTTTTTTGATAGATTTCATTGTTTCTTATCTCGCCTTTTTTGCAACGTTATTGTCTAATTTTAAGCATACTTTATGCCATAAAATAAGGGGCGTATTTCAAAATAAATTAAAGTTTTCGACCAAACAGAAGATAACAAGTAAGATAATGGTTATGTTGATCGAAGTTTAGTAAAGTCTATTTTACTGCTTCAATATACGGTAGTAATTTTTTGATAATGTTGGTTCATAAATTGCTTTATTTAATGATTAAGAGCAATTGGTAACAACTTATAGATTGAGGGACAATCATGAGAGTTTTATTTTTTCATCCAGAAAAGTATTTAAACTATGGAATTCCCGCGGGAATCTCAATTTTAAGTGCCATTATTAAAAAAGCAGGTCATACCGTTGATTTATTTGATACTACGTTTTTAAAAACTAAAGATAAAAATGATGGTCATCACCTTGAAGTCAATGATGATAGTAAAAACGCTTCAGCGGGTGATGTCTTTGATGTTCCTATTGATGACGAAGAAAATAGCGAACTGGCTGGGAAACAATCTGCCGGTTTGTTTAAAGAAACAGCGTACAGTATGGACGACTTAATTCGTGATGATCCTTATGTTGTTCTAGAAGATGAATTACAGAAAAAAATCGACGAATTTAAACCGGATGTGATCGCGTTATCAACGATGACAGCAACGTTTGATTCGGCGGTAAATTTATTACGTAAAGTGACTTATGACGCAAAAGTGATTGTTGGTGGTGTTCATCCAACTATCGCAAGTGACGATTGTTTGGCGCAAGATGTCATCGATATTGCCTGTGTCGGGGAAGCGGATGATACCTTTTTAGAATTGTTAGATTTAATGGATAAAGGCGAAGATTATTTCCATGTTAAGTCAATGAATTTTAAACTCCCTGATGGCAAAATTATCAAAAATCCTATTGCCCCTCGTGTTGAATTAAACGATCTACCGACTCCTGATTGGGGATTGTTTGACTCTCGTCACTTATTTAGACCTTTTGATGGTGAAATTTATCAAGGCTCTTTTTATTCTCAAGCGCGCGGTTGTCCAATGCAATGTACATATTGTGTCGACCCTACGATTGCTGAGATAACCGGTGGTCGTAAAAATTACTTTAGAATTCAAGATCCGCAAGTCACCTTTAATCAACTAAGTGAGTTAAAAGAACAGTTTAATGCCACTTGGTTTAAATTTGTTGATGATACGTTTTTAATGCCACAAATCAGCCACTTAGAAGAATTGCGTGATTTAATTGCACCGCTAAACATTATGTTTGGTTGTTCGGTAATGCCTAATACTATTCGTGAAGACAAAGTTAAGCTTGCCGTTGAAATGGGTTGTGTCGCGATGAGTGTCGGCATTGAAAGTGGCAACGATGAAGTTAGACGTTCCGTGAAACGTTTTTATCGAAATGATAACGTAGTGAAAAAACTGAAAATGGCGCAAAGTTATGGGATTCGTGTCTCGACTTTTAACATCATTGGTTTCCCTGGCGAAACACGAGAAAATGTTTTTGAAACGATTGAGTTAAACAGACAAATTGGCTCTAACGCCGCGAATGCTTATGTATTATATCCTTATCATGGCACGCCAATTGCCGTTGAACAAAAAATTCCATTACGCGATGGTGAAGGAAATATTCCAACCATTGATATTGGCCATACCTTAGGTTTCTCTGAAATGTCGTCAGACGAATTGCTTGGCCTTCGTTCTACGTTTAATTTATATCTTATGTTACCCAAAGGCTTATATCCGGTTATTTATTTTGCCGAAGCGCAAACTGAATTGGGGAATGTCTTTTTAAATGAGCTAACTAAACTTACTGTCGCACAATTATCTAATACGACATTACCAACGACCTCGTTAGCTGACTTAATTGCAGAAGATTCGGCACTCACGACTTTAGATCTAGATGTGCAAGTGCCTACTTTGTTTAGCAAACTATTAAAACTGGCGATTACAACTGAAATGAAACAGACGATTGTTTTAGCGTTAATCGACGTTTATAACGAAGAAATGTTACTGACAGGAAGCGGTGCTTAAGCGTTAATCGTATTGAATCGCGTGATAAGTGAAAACTTATCACGCGAGATTCTTACTAGTCTTTAGTTAAATAATCGCCATTCTGTCGGCGTGCCTTTTTTAATATCCTCAGTCGTTACCTTGCCGATAATTTCTTGAAAATATTTTGGTGCCAAACCAAAACCAGGGCGAATACGCCTAATATGTTTAGCTGTGATAGTTGTTCCTTTAGCGATATCTTCAACAAAGTAGATGGAACGTCTAAATTTAACATTATCACGTTCTGCTTGTTTTTGTTCATAGCCAGCACTTCCAATAGCTTGCCAAGCTATACGGCTTTCCTGACATAAGTTTTTTAATTCCGCTGGCTCGATAGAAAATTCTGAATCAGGTCCTTTATCTTCTCTGCTTAATGTCACATGTTTTTCTATCACACAAGCCCCTAATGCAACAGCCGTGATGGCGACAGTCGTACTTAATGTGTGATCAGAAAGTCCGGATAATGTGTTAAATCGTTGTTCAATGTCTACTAAAGTTGCTAAATTGCATTGGGCAATTGGGGCAGGGTAAGCACTGATACAATGTAATAATACCAGTTGCTGACAACCTGCTTGCGTCGCGGCAGTCACAGCTTCAGTGATTTCTTGTTCATTAGCCATACCCGTTGACATAATCATAGGCTTCCCCGTTTTTGCAACGCGGGTAATTAATGGTATATCGGTTAATTCGAATGAAGCAATCTTATAAGCTGGGGTATTGAGTTGTTCTAATAAATCAACGGCACTGTCGTCGAACGGCGTACTAAATAATGTAATGCCAATTTTCTTGGCATGTTCAAATAATTCTTGATGCCATTCGTATGGGGTATGAGCTTGTTGATAAAGCTGATAAAGATTATGGCCATCCCATAATCCGCCTTTTATCTTAAAATCATCTAATTCACTGTCTATGGTCATTGTATCAGCGGTATAGGTTTGTATTTTTACCGCATCAGCCCCCATGTTTTTAGCCATAGAAATAGTCTGCAACGCCTTTTCAATTGAACCATTATGGTTGGCTGAAACTTCGGCAATAATATATGGAGGATGATTTTTCCCTATTTTACGGCCATTGATAGATATTTCATGATTAAGCATTATTTTACTCTCACAGGTTAACTCACTGATTATTTTCTGACGATAATATGAAGTGATCGTCTGCTATTTGACGATAATTCGCGCTACGGAACAAGTGTTGCGATGCAATATTATCTGGATGGACATAAGCATGGATAGTCTTTTGTTTAAATATTTTAGGTGTGGCAAATAATGCTCTAAGTGCTACTTTTTTACCTTGCATATCAGGCGCGACTAAAATAGACACTTCAACTTCGCGAGCATTTATTTCATCAAAGCGGATCATGCCTGCATTTTTGGCTTGTTCAGAGCTTGAGCATTGTTGAATTAAGTAAATATGTCTTGTTTGATCTGCTATCGCTTGACTAAACCACTGACAATGCTCTTGATAAGGAATGGCTTGATTGTTTCTTGAAAAGCGTCGTATATCGGGGTTTGATTGCCAACTGAATATAATGTCTTTGTCGTCATTCGTTGCGGGGGCCAGTTTGATTGAAGTCATAATGATATCAAGCATTGTTGATACTTTACTTTGTTTAATGGTGTCAAAACATTGTCTAACTAAGGTTTGATACGCTTTAGGGCTGGCAGTTAACTGTAAAAATGCTTGTTCAAGTTTGAAATAACTTAGTGATTGAAAATCACCAAGGTTGATGACGGCACCTTGCTTAGCTAAGTTACTGGCAACTAAATTTTGATTGTCCGCCATAATAACCACTAAAGTAGGAAGTCCTAAACTACATCTTTCCCATGCGGTAGTACCACTTGCACCTATAGCTAGATCAGCGGATAACATTAATTGTGCCATCGAATTACTATCGATCTGCAGTGTTATCCATTGATAGGGTTCGATTAATGCCATTAATGACGCTAAATTAGGCGCTTGACTGCCTAGCACTATAGTTACATTAAAACTTAGCTGTTCTTGTGTCCTAAGCGCAATGAGATAATTGATAATGGTTGTCGAGGCGTTGTCTTCATCCATACCACCCATAGTCACTAAAATATTGTCTATTTTTTCAGTACTTGCGCGACGCTTTTCTGCAGTTTTTACAGCAGATAAAAATTCATCACGCAGCAAAATATAGTGCTGACCAATAAATGTAAGGCAATGACTATTAACATATGGCTGATAATCTTGACTACGACGAGCAAAGGTTTGATCGAGAAGATAGTCGCATTGATGCTGACGATTAGCTAAGTCATCAATCACCATGATTTTATCGAAATCTGCTGTGAGTAATTGTTGCCATTTTTTTGCTAGTTGATAATGGTCGACGATTAATAAATTTATTTTTGGTAAGCGTTTTAACAATGTATGACAACAGGAAGCATCGTGTTCTTGTGAATGATCATGCTTATCTAACTTTAGTTCACGATAATGATAGCCGGCAGTGATAATTTTTTGTTGAAGACTTTGGGGTAATGGCGCAGATAAAAAACTGATCATTAAACGTGGTACATTGTTCGATTGTCGTGATTGGTAATATTGGCTTAGCAAATCAGCTAATGTTAAGCAGCGCATAATATGGCCGGTACCGATTTTTGCTGAAGCGTCGGCTCGAAAAGCAATATGCATGTTTAACGTACCTTGAAAACCGGTTGTAATACTTCGCCATGAAAACGTTGGTCAAAATCTTGTTGTTTGATCATATCATTCACTAAAGGAATAACATGTTTGTATGCACTTACTAGTAATTGGATGTCTTTTTCTTTGTGAGCATAACTTAAGTTATGACTAGCATTGATCAGTATCCCTTGTTGTATCATCTCTTGTATAAAATAGGATTTTAATTGTAGATCCGAATAACCACCACAACTTTTGATCATGAAAAATAACCAGCTTGGGTGTCCTGAGATACTCAACCATTTGTGCGCCTGATACTGGTCGATAGTCGCTTGCAACTGAGTGTGTAATAACTCACCCATAGCGTGAATATGGCTCAAAACTTTTTCGTTTTTCATCTTGGTTAATACCGCTTTAGAAGCCGCTAATGACAAAGTTTCCCCAGCAAAGGTACCCGAAAAAAAGATATCTTCCATTAATGTCATTATTTCACGCTTTCCTACGACCGCCGAAATAGGGTAGCCATTTGCCATTCCCTTACCAAAAGTCGCTAAATCAGGCGTAACTCCAAATAATTGTTGTGCACCGCCGATAGAAAATCGAAAACCTGTGATGGTTTCATCAAAAATTAACACTGCATTGTGTTGCTGACATAAGGTTTTTACCTGTTCAAGAAAGTCTTTCTCTGGGTAAGCAATATTCATCGGCTCTAACATGACTGCAGATATTTGATCTGGAAATTGCTCAAATATCGCAGTAAGTGAAGCAATATTGTTATATTCAAATTTATGGGTGAGCGCTTTCGTTGATTGAGGAACGCCAAGATCTCGAGTGGTTGAGCCAATATACCAATCTTGCCAACCATGATAACCACATACCGCGATATGTTCTTTATGATTGTATGCACGCGCTAAACGAATAGCCGCAGACGTTGCATCTGTACCATTTTTACCAAAACGAACCATTTCTGCACATGGAACTGAATCGATAATGAGTTCCGCCACTTCGGTTTCTAATTGGTGTGGCAATGAGAAACTCACGCCAGATTTTAACTGTTCAATCACTGCCTGATCGATATCATTATCACAATAACCGATGGAAACCGCTAACAAGCCACTGACATAATCTGTAAATTGATTACCATCTAAATCCCATACTTGGCACCCTTTACCTTGATTGATAAAAAGCGGGGTTACACCTTTTGGAAAGGCGACTTTACTTTTACTAAAGGTTTGGGAGCCTAGCGGAATACTTTTTTCGGCGCGGTTTAAAAAAGTGAGCGATTGCTGAAAAGTTTTTTTATTCATGATTGAACTTCTTGTCGCGTTGTAGGTGAAAGCAAACTGTCATTGCGGGGGTGTTTGGCATTAATGCTGGACAATGAGGGTTGTTGTTCAATAAGTCGCAAAATATCAGCTAAAGCAAAGTTTGGATTTTCAGGATAAAGCTGTTCGTATATTTTGTTCACTAACGTGAAATCCTCGGGTTGATCAACGGTCCAACGATGAAAAGAAAGATCGTGCGGGTAATATAATTCCCTTTGTGAAAATTGTTCGGGGTGATTATAAATATAAGGGGTGACGTGCTCACGTTCTTCAGGCTTTTTGGCAAATTGATACGCTTGTATCAGTGCTTGTTGCGTGAAAATTTCTATATCTAAACCGTCTGGAAAACTTTGATGAAGACAGTTACTGGTATAATCCGCAAGTTTTTCTAAATGTAATTGAATGACTTGATCGACAATCGCAGGGTCAATTAACGGACAATCACCGGTAATGCGAACAACATGTTGGCTTGGATAGGTTTGACTAGCTAAATAATAACGCCCTAGTACATCATGAAGACTGCCTCGAACACAGGGAATGCAGAGTTGTTGACAAAGTAGGGCAATAGGGTCATCACTTGGTTCATTACTGGTAGCAATAATGATTTTATCTATCATAGAAGCTTTCTGTAAGCGTTCTATTTGTCTGCTTAACATGGGTTGCCCCAAAATTTCTTTTAACACTTTACCGGGCAAACGTGTTGACGTCATTCTTGCTTGTAAAATTGCATGTATTGTCATGATATTGTCGTTTACTTTATCTTGATTAGTTATAGCGAGTTATTATTTATATCGACCAAAGACTCGGGTTTATTAGCTCCTGTTCATCAGAAGCAATATTTGCGCCTACTCGTGTTAATAATTCATGGTATTGATGTGTGAGTTGTTCTGCTTTTTGGTAATGCTCGATTATTTCTTCTAATTGTTGTAGCGAACAACAACCGACAACGGCTTTATCGATCATTGGATGTAGATGAATAAGTGCTAAAGCTAAGGTTAAGGGTTGACAGTTACAGCGCTGGCAAAGTGCATGAAATGCCATTATCCACGCCTTAAACGGTAAAAAATAATCGGGTAATTCTTCGAATGGTTGTATCAATATGCCTTGTAAAAATAAGGATCTAGCATGCACTTCAATGTGTTTATTTGAAAGTTGGTTCAGCAGCTTTGTGGTCAGAAATCGTTGATCTAACCAATTTGCGGGAAGCTGAACAATATCGAATGAAAATTGATTAAGTAATGTAGATAATTGCTGAACATGATAAACAGAAATACCTAGTTGAGCGATGGTTTGATCAGCCTTGAATTGCTTAGCTCCTTGGTAATATAAAGAACCATTACTCGTGAGTAAGTCATCAGCATTATGAAACATTAATGCTTTAAGGCATTGAACATTAAGTTTCGCTAAGCTCTCTGTTACGATTTCATGAATACTTTGAGTGTCACCGTTTGATAATGTGGGGATTTTGGTGACGATATCAAAACTATTGGTCAGGGCTAATTGCCCTAATATTTGCTCACTATTGCCATACGCTGCAGCCGTATCTAACGTGTTAATACCCACTTGTTTCGCACAAGCCAATATTTTTTCAATTTCAGTCAATGGCACTTGACCCATTTTATTGGTTACACCATAAGCGAGACCAAATTGTACACAGCCTAATGCCAGCTTCATCATAAGCGTAAAATTTTATCGATAATATAGTCTTGTTGAGCTATATCTAATTCAGGGTATAAAGGTAAAGTGATCACACTTCGATAATAAGCTTGGGCTTGCGGGTAATCAGCAGGGTCAAAATTGAATTGTTGATAATAAGGCTGTAAATATATAGGAATATAATGTTTTTGAATAAATATTTTATCACCTCTTAGTTTTTCGAATAAATGCTTTTGTTCGGCAAGTGACATTTCTGGCAATCGCACTAAATATAAATGATAGGCGCTGTAACAGTCTGATTCAGGCTTGATAGGCATAACATTCGTATGATTAAATGCATTATCGTATCTTTTGGCAATATCGTTCCGTTTTTGTACAAAACTGGTTAAGCGGTTTAGCTGGCTTAATCCTAAGGCCGCATGAATATCGGTCATGCGATAATTAAACCCTAATTCAACTTGTTCATAATACCATGGCCCATGGCTTTCTTGGGTCATAGCTGCTGGATCAGCCGTTATTCCATGAGATCGTAAACGTTTTAATTTCTTATCTAATTGTTGGTTATTCGTGAGCGCCATGCCGCCTTCACCTGAGGTGATAATTTTTACTGGGTGAAAACTAAAAACCGTAATATCAGAATACTGACAACTACCGATAGGTTGGTCGAGGTATTTTCCTCCGATAGCGTGAGAAGCGTCTTCAATAACTTTGAAATGATACTGTTTAGCCAGTTGAGCAATGGCGCGCATGTTACAACTTGCTCCTGCCATATGTACGACAACTAACACTTTAGGCAATTGATTTTCCCGCTGAGCTTTTGCTAATTTTCCTTGTAATTGAATAGGACAAATATTGGCGGTGTTTATATCAATATCGACAAAGTCAATGGTAGCGCCACAATAGAGGGCACAATTAGCCGAGGCAACAAAAGAAATCGGGGTTGTCCATACGATATCGCCTGCTCCAACTTCCAAGGCTAAATTAGCAATATGTAAAGCCGCCGTCGCATTACTTACCGCAGTAGCATATTGAGCTTGGCATAAATCAGCAATGGATTGTTCAAACTCTGGAACTAATGGGCCTTGAGTGATCAAATCTGCCTGTAAAACATCAGTAACGGCATTGATGTCTTCTGTGGTAATACTTTGTTTACCGTAAGGGATCATTCATGTGCCTCATAATTAAAAATTTTAATTTGCTCCACAGACATAAAATCTGGATTAGTATTTGAATTGTACTCAAATCCTTGAGTCACTAATTTACCTTTTTCACCAATAGCGTTTTTGGTAAAATCATTACTACGACTACTAAAATTAATGCTTGGCGCGATCACGAAATGATCCTCATATTCATAAGTATGATAAGAGTCATCAGCAGGGCACATCACTTCATGTAATTTTTCCCCTGGGCGAATACCGACGGTTTTTTGTTGTAAATCAGGGGCAATTGCCGTGGCTAAATCGGTTATTTTTATAGACGGTATTTTGGGAATAAATATTTCACCGCCTAACATTCGCAAAAAGTTTTTCAAAACAAAATCAACTCCACCTTGTAATGAAATCCAAAAGCGGGTCATATTCGGGTGAGTGATAGGCAAATGATCACTGCCATTTTTAACTAAACTTTCAAAAAATGGCACTACCGAGCCGCGAGAACCAACAACATTGCCATAACGAACCACGGAAAAAGAGGTTTTATGTCCACCGCTGATATTATTTGCTGCAACAAATAACTTATCTGATGCGAGTTTTGTTGCTCCATATAAATTGATTGGGTTTGCGGCTTTATCAGTCGATAAGGCGATAACTTTTTCAACATTGTTATCAAGAGCGGCTTCAATGACATTTTCGGCGCCATTAATGTTGGTTTTAATACATTCCATAGGGTTATATTCAGCTGCCGGAACTTGTTTTAAGGCGGCGGCATGAATCACGTAATCAACACCTCGCATGGCACGACGTAAACGGTGTCCGTCACGAACATCACCAATAAAGTAACGCATGCATGGATCATTATAAACTTGCTGCATTTCAAACTGCTTTAATTCATCTCGTGAAAAAATAATGATTTTTCTCGGTTTATATCGAGCCAATAATGTTTTCACATAAAGCTTGCCAAACGAACCTGTACCACCAGTAATTAAAATTACTTTATTGTCGAAAATAGTTGTCATTGAAAACCTTCTTGCTTTGCCCTATGTAACGGATGATGTATCTGATTATTGTTCAAATAAATTACGTTAATTACTATCCATTGAATCTTTCTATAATACAATGTTTTAGCCATATTTAATCGAATTTTATTATAAAATTATTTGAGTTAATCAGCGAATCATAAAGTTCATGTGCTTTAATGAACACGAATTGGTAAATCATTGACCACAAATGATTGACCATTTTTCGAAGCACGTTTGAATGCTTGTCGTAAAATATCATGAGTGATAGTTTCAGTATCTTTAATTTCTTCAATATGAGTGAACATGATTGAGCCCCAACCTAATTGATTGACGAAACTTTTCAACGCATCGCGATTTTTAGGACAATCTTTGTTCTTTGAAAACAGCCCGATAGAATGTCGGTCACCTTTGGTAAACTTGCTGTCGTCTTCTATTGCATACTCGGCAAAACCACTAATTACTATCATAATAACCTCTGTTACTCGTGCCAGACATTGTTACTGACATATATTTGACCTGAACTAAGGCAAAGCATTTTTCAAACCAATTTGTATGATTGAAGGTAATTTGTTTTTTATTGGGACAATGAATCGCTAAATTGCTGATTTTTTCCCATGAAAATGACAGCTTGATGACAGCTTTTACGAGAGTCACCGTCAAGTGTCAAAAAAATGCCTAGAAAGCAAAAAAGCGTCAAAAATTTGTTGATTAATCTGTGGTGCCAGATACAATCTTAAATATTAGAATAAGAACTTACAGGTTTATCAAAGAATTATGCAAGGTCATAAACATATAATTGTTATTGATAATGACGCTGCAAGGCGTCAGCAAATAGAAACAGTGTTATCGTTTATCGGAGAAAATTCTGATGCCTGTCTTGATCATCAAATAGAACAAGTTTTTGCTCAGAATAATAATATTTTGACCGTTATATTGTGTGGTGAAATATCGACTAACTTAATTGAATTTATAAAAAGTAACCCTGCTTGTCCTTTCATTCTTCATGATGTTATTGATAAAAATGCGATAGAAAATTGTGCCAATGTTATTGGTGAAATGACCACGCCATTAAATTACGCACAATTAACGGAAATGATTCATCATTGTCATCAGTATCATAATAAGTTACCCCATAAAAAAGCCGGGAATGCGGGCAACAAATTGTTATTTCGCTCTTTAGTTGGTACAAGCGAACCAATGCAGCAAGTACGTTTTTTAATTGAACAAGTGGCTAGTACTCATGCCAATGTATTGATTTTAGGAGAGTCAGGTACAGGTAAAGAGGTGGTTGCGCGTAATATTCATAATCTTTCCCATCGTAATAAAGCACCATTTGTTCCTGTGAACTGTGGCGCGATCCCACCTGATTTATTAGAGAGTGAATTATTTGGTCATGAAAAAGGCGCATTTACTGGCGCGATTTCAACACGCAAAGGTCGTTTTGAACTCGCCGAAGGCGGTACATTATTTCTCGATGAAATCGGTGATATGCCACAACCGATGCAAGTAAAGCTCCTGAGAGTTCTCCAAGAGCGTACCTTTGAACGTGTTGGCGGGGCTAAAAGTATAAAAGCTGATGTTCGCGTTATTGCCGCTACCCATCAAAACCTTGAAGTAATGATCAAAGAAGGGGGCTTTCGGGAAGACTTATACTACCGATTAAATGTTTTTCCGATTGAAACGCCGGCGCTTCGTGATCGAAAAGAAGATATCCCTTTATTACTAAAAGAGTTAGTCGCACGTTTTGAGCAAGACCAAGGTCAAACGGTGCGTTTTACTGAGCAAGCAATTGCCTCACTGCAAGAGCATGCATGGTCGGGCAATGTTCGTGAACTGTCGAATTTAATTGAGCGTATGATTATTATGTACGCTGAACAAGTGGTGAATGTTAGCGAGCTGCCAAATAAATATCGTCATATTGATGTTGAAGAATATACGCCGGAATATCCTGAAGAGCTGCAAGAGCGTGAAGCAATAAACGAACTTTTTGCTGGATTTGAATACAGTGACGATGATGACACTGAGCCAGATAGTTATGAAGACGAAGCTAGCCAAGGAAAGCAAGTTGATATTTTACCTAGCGAAGGCTTAAACTTAAAAGAGTATTTAGCGGAATTAGAAGTATCACTGATCACCCAATCTCTGGATAAAAATGATTGGGTAGTCGCTCGCTCCGCGGAATTGCTTGGCATGCGTCGCACCACCTTAGTGGAAAAAATGCGAAAATATGCCTTACAAAAAAATGATGTTTAGTCGGCAATATCTTTATTGATATTTAATCGAATTACAAGGAAGCCAAATTCTTGACCCATAATAAATACCTTGTAATTATCTGAAATTAAAGGGTATTTTCATCTGGCACAAAAAATGCTTTATCTGGTTGTTATTAGTAAACCGAGTGAAGCATTATGGTCGTTGCCTATTCAAATCAATCTACAAATAGTGGTACTAGCAGTTCGCATCATCAAACGGTCTTTCCGTTTATTGAACGATCGCACCTGCACGCTAGCTCAGGTTTACAAAAAGAATCTTATCAAGGTGAATTACCTCATCTAAGAAAGCAATCTAGTCAACTCGAAAAAATTATTGATGCAATGCCGACAGGTATGATCATGCTAGATGGTGATGGTGTGGTGGTAAAAATCAATAAAATTGCCAGTAAACTACTTGATGAACCTATTTTAGGTTACCCATGGTTTGACGTTATTCGACGTTCTTTCAAGCCGCGCGCTGATGACTGGCATGAAGTGTCACTGAATGATGGCAGGCGGGTAAAATTAGAAATATCTGCATTAGAAGATCAGCCTGGTCAACTTATTATGATCACAGACCTTACCGAAACGCGTTTATTACAAGATAAATTAAGTCAATTACAACGATTGTCTTCGCTGGGACAAATGATATCAAAATTAGCTCATCAAATACGTACGCCTCTTTCGGCGGCAATGTTATATGGGGCTAATTTAAAAAATAAAAAAATAACCGATCAAGACCGAGATAACTTTCAAGGCAAACTCATGTCACGTTTGCAAGATTTAGAGCAGCAAGTAAATGACATGTTGTTGTTTGCGAAAAGTGGTCAGCAACAAGTCGTCGAACCTTTATCTATTAATGAATTAGTGAATGAGTCAACCGCAGGATTAGAAGCTTTGATCGATAAAGCTAAGGCGAAGATTACTTTTCAGCCTTGTCCTGATGATTGTCATATTCTTGGTAATAAAAGTGCCTTAACGGGGGCTATCCAAAATTTAATACATAATAGTTTAGAAGTGATTAAGAGTGAGGCGCAGATTCAAATCTCGTCTTATTGTCAGGATCAATTTGCCTACATCAGTGTGAAAGATAATGGCAAGGGTATCAGTGCCGATTTAGCAGAGAAAATTTTTGAACCTTTTTATACCTCTCGGGTTCAAGGAACAGGTTTAGGATTAGCCGTTGTGAAATCAGTGACTCAAGCTCATCAAGGCACCGTGCATTTATTGAGTAAACCCGAGGAAGGCGCACATTTTTGCATTAAGTTACCGTTATTGGTGGGTGAAGGGCTGGTAAGTGAAGGCTTTTCAAAAAGAAGTGTTACCAAAGAGAGTGAATTTAACTTTCAACAGGAGAATGCGCATGACTCAAAGTAAAATTTTAGTAGTAGAAGATGATGAAGGCTTGCGCGAAGCATTAGTTGATACTCTGCACTTAGCAGGCTACCAATGTGTAGAAGCTGATTCAGGAGAAACAGCGTTATTGTTATTGAAAAACCAGGCGGTTGATTTGGTTGTCAGCGATGTTCAAATGGGCGGCATGTCAGGATTATCTTTACTGAAAAGTATTAAATCTACCTATCCGAAAATTCCGATGTTGATCATGACCGCTTATGGCACTATTGATGATGCTGTTCAGGCAATTAAAGACGGGGCGAGCAATTATATGGCAAAGCCATTCGCTCCAGAAGTTTTATTAAACATGGTTAACCAGTATATCCCTTTGCAAACGCAAGACATCTTTGAACCCGTTGTTGCCGATAAGAAAAGTATTAAATTATTAGCACTTGCGAAAAAAGTTGCGACTACGGATGCATCTGTGATGGTGCTTGGCCCTAGTGGATCGGGTAAAGAAGTTCTGGCTCAATATGTTCATTACAATTCAGCTCGACACGAAGCTCCTTTTGTCGCAATTAACTGTGCGGCGATCCCTGAAAACATGTTGGAAGCTACCTTATTTGGCTACGAAAAAGGGGCATTTACTGGGGCGGTTCAAGCTTGTCCTGGTAAGTTTGAGCAAGCGCAAGGTGGTACCATTTTATTAGATGAAATCACGGAGATGGATTTAGCATTACAAGCAAAAATTCTTCGTGTTTTACAAGAGCGTGAAGTCGAGCGCTTGGCTGGAAGAAAAACCATTCAACTAGATGTTCGTGTCATAGCAACCAGTAACCGTGATTTAAAAGAAGCGGTGAAAGCGGGAGTTTTTAGGGAAGATTTATATTATCGTTTAAATGTTTTCCCACTGACTTGGTTAGCGCTGTCTGAACGAAGCGACGATATCATTCCACTTGCTAAACATTTAGTCGAACGCTTATGTCAAAAAAGTGGCGAAGCGATACCGGAGTTCACTGCAGCTGCGCGCAGCAAGCTACTTGCTTACCATTGGCCTGGCAACGTGCGGGAACTTGATAATGTTGTACAACGTGCATTAATTTTACATAGTGAGCAAAAAATTGATGCTAGCGATTTACTTATCGAAAACTTTGATACGCCGGTACTGATTGAATCGCCAACTGAAACCGTCACTGAAGATAAATTAGGTCATGAGTTAAAACTGCAAGAACATCAAATTATTCTCGATACTTTACAAGCATGTCGAGGAAGTCGTAAGGATGTCGCTGAACGATTAGGGATCAGTCCACGCACTTTACGTTATAAAATTGCACGAATGCGTGATTCAGGTATTCAAATACCGGCTTAAATTATATCAAAGCATTAACACCAATGAGCTTAGCTTGTTGGTGTTTTTTCTATTGTTTTCGTTTAATACCACTCTTTTATTTCTGTTGGTTTTAAATGCAGAATCACGGAGGATTTCTCTGATATTAACCTAAGATTCTTTCATAAACTCAGCTTTAATACATAGTTTTTCAAGTGTTAGTAATAATGTAACTAACTGATATAAAATGAATTAATTTGCTTAATTCCCTTCCGAAAATTTTGAGTTTATTCTTGGCACCTTGCTTGCAGTAACTCGTTACAGCGTTAAATATACAAAATATTGACACAAGCGAGAAAAAACATGGATATCAAAACGAATTCACTTTATGCCCAGATGCAAAATATGCAGCTTGAAGCGATGGGCAATCGTATGTCAAATGTTGAAAACAATATTACTCCTGTTAACCAATCAACAAGCGACTTTGGCAGTATGCTTAAGCAAGCCGTTAATGCGGTTAATGATGTGCAGCATGAAGCCAAAGATAAGCGTAATGCTTTTGAGATGGGCGATAGAAGTGTAACGTTAGCGGATACTATGGTAACCGCAGCAAAAGCAAGTATAGCATTTGATGCAACGGTGCAAGTACGTAATAAGTTTGTTGAAGCTTATAAAGAAATCATGTCAATGCAGGTTTAGGTGTTTAATCAGTTTAGTCAAGCATTTAGAGTTAAAAAACGTAGTAACGCAGTTGAAGCAAGCGGAGAAGTGAAGTGGCAGATATAAGCAATACAGCATTAGCAGCACCTGATTCAGGATCAGATTTAGTCGCTGCTGATAATGCAGAGAGTAACATTGATGAGCAAAAATCAGGCTTTGCATCTGCGATGGGCAATGTTGATATTTTACGTCAGCTTACTCTGATTATGGCACTAGCGATTTGTTTAGCGATTGCGGTATTTGTAATTATGTGGGCGAATCAACCTGAATATCGCTATCTGACAAAGCTGCCGACTGAACAATTAATAAAAACCATGGATTTTCTTGATGCGAATAAAGTCGATTATCGTCAAGAAAATAATACTATCTCTGTTCCTGCCGAAGAATACCAAAACATCCGTCTATTGTTGGCTCGTGAAGGCCTAGCTGATGAGCCTGATCAAGGTAGTGATATCATTATGCAAGATATGGGGTTTGGTGTGAGTCAGCGCCTTGAACGAGAAAGATTAAAACATTCGCGTGAGCAACAATTAGCAAGAACGATTGAAGAATTACAAACCATTAGTCGTGCAAGGGTCTTATTAGCTATTCCACGAGATAATGTGTTTGCAAAACGTGAGAAAAATCCATCGGCAACTGTGGTACTAACGTTACGTAAAGGGCGTTTATTATCAGAAGAAGAAGTTGATTCGGTTGTTGATATTGTTGCTTCTGCGGTACAAAGTTTAGATCCAAACCGAGTCACTGTCACAGATCAAAATGGTCGATTATTAAATTCTGGTTCGCAAGACTCTGTTTCATCACGTTCAAGAAAAGAGTTTGAAATAGAACAAAAACGTGAAAAAGAATATATGGATAAAATTGACAGTATTCTTATTCCTGTTGTGGGGTTAGGTAACTATACCGCGCAGGTTGACGTAACCATGGATTTCACTAATACCGAAGAAACACAACGACGTTACAATTCTGATTTACCAGCTCTTCGCAGTGAAATGAAAGTAGAAGATAATACATTAGGTGGCGCTTTAGGTGGTATTCCAGGGGCATTAACCAATCAACCTCCACTAGATTCAAATATTCCAGAAAATGCAACCTCAGGCAATGCACAAAAAGCTATGCCAAGTCGTAAGCATGTCGAGTCGACAAAAAACTACGAGTTAGATGAAGCTGTTAGTTATACGAAACAACAAACGGGCGTTATTCGTCGTATCAGTGTGTCAGTTGCCCTTGATTACTTATCATCAACAGTGCCGCCAGCTGAAGGGGTTGAAGATGCTCAACCGACTACGACTCAAGTTCCTCGCTCGGTTGAAGAACTTTCAAATATCCGCCGTTTATTGCAAGGCAGCATAGGCTTTGATTTACAACGGGGTGATGCTCTTGAAGTCGTTACTTTACCTTTCTCTCGTTCTGTTGTTGACGAGGTAGAAGCAGTACCGTTTTATCAAGAAGCTTGGTTCTTTAAAATGTTAAAACTAGGCATGGGAGCGTTAGTTATTATCATCTTGATATTAGCGGTTGTTCGTCCGATGTTAAAACGCTTAATTTACCCAGATCAAACACCGTCAGACTATGGTGACAAATCACTTGATTCTCATATTGACTTAGGTGATGAAACTATGGATATGCTAACATCAGAGTTTGATGCAGGTGCGGTAGGGTTTGCACCAGATGGTAGCTTACAATTACCTGATCTTCATCGTGATGAAGATGTCTTAAAAGCAGTTCGAGCTTTAGTGGCAAATGAGCCTGAATTATCCTCTCAAGTAGTGAAAAGTTGGTTGATAGAAGATGAGTGATGAAACCCAAGAATTAGCACCAGTTCCGTCAGGTTTTGATGTTGATAAATTAGATGGCGCAGAGAAAGCAGCAATTTTATTATTGAGCCTTTCCGAAGAAGATGCCGCGCAAATATTAAAGCACCTTGAACCTAAGCAAGTACAGCAAGTGGGTACTGTGATGGCGGCCATGGAAGATTTTACTCAAGAAAAAATCACCGCGGTGCATAAGTTATTTATTAATGAAATTCAAAACTTTAGTACGATAGGTTTTAACAGTGATGACTTTGTGCGCAAAGCATTAACCGCTGCGCTTGGTGAAGATAAAGCGGGTAATTTAATTGATCAAATTGTGATGGGAGGCGGCGCGAAAGGCCTTGATTCATTGAAATGGATGGACTCTAAACAAGTTGCCAATATTATTCGCAATGAACATCCTCAAATTCAAACCATTGTATTGTCATATTTAGAACCAGAACAATCTGCCGAAATTATGAGTCAGTTTGCTGAGAAAACCCGCTTAGATCTCATGATGCGAATTGCGAATTTAGAAGAAGTTCAACCAGCGGCATTACAAGAATTGAATGAAATTATGGAAAAACAATTTGCTGGTCAAGCTGGTGCACAAGCAGCGAAAATGGGCGGCTTGAAAGCGGCTGCAGATATTATGAACTACTTAGATACCAATGTTGAAGGTATGTTAATGGATTCTATTCGTGAGCATGACGAAGAAATGAGTCAACAAATTCAAGACTTGATGTTTGTCTTTGAAAACCTTGCTGACGTTGATGACCGTGGTATCCAAGCTATCTTACGTGATGTACAACAAGATGCATTAATGAAAGCGATTAAAGGTGCCGACGATGCACTGAAAGAAAAAATCATGTCGAATATGTCTAAACGTGCAGCTGAAATGATGGCGGATGACCTTGAAGCTATGGGTCCAGTGCGTATTAGTGAAGTTGAAGCCGCACAAAAAGAAATTCTATCGGTGGCACGACGATTATCTGACGCGGGTGAAATTATGCTAGGTGGTGCTGGCGGCGGTGACGAATTCTTATAGGGAATGTATTAGTTCATGAAAAATTTTCCTACTAATCAAAGTGCTGATGAGCTGCTTAAAGTCGAAGGTGAAGACGAGCTAGATGTTTGGCCACTGCCATCTGTCGAAGTAGAAATAGACGAATCAACGCTTAAAACGAATGCCTTAGGTAGAAAGCCAACCTGGCGTTTTGAGCCACCAGAGGAAGTTGAAGAAGAAGTACAACCTTTAACGGCTGAAGAAATTGAAGAGATTAGACAAGCGGCATATGAAGAAGGTTTTAATCAAGGAAAAGAAGAAGGTTTTTCAACCGGCTTTGATGAAGGAAAAAAATCAGGCCATGAAGAAGGCTTATCACAAGGTCACGAAGAGGGCCTAGCTAAAGGACTAGAGCAAGGCCAAGAAGAGATTAAAGCATTGGCTGAACAATGGTCATTATTAACCGAGCAATTACATCAACCTTTATCGGTGGTTGAAAAAAATGTTGAACAACAATTATTGCAGCTTGTAGTACAACTCACAGAAGCGGTGACGTTACAAGAAGCTAAAACTAATCCAGATATCATTTTGTCGGCACTTGCAGAAGGCATGAAAGCATTACCGAGCCATGAAGCGCAAACGCAAATATTACTTCATCCCGATGATATCACTTTAATTGAACAGCAATTCAGTTCAGAACATATTCAAGAACAAGGTTGGCGTTTTGTTTCAGCCCCACAGCTGGCGCAAGGTAGTTGCCAAATTGAAAACAGCACCTCAAATATCGACCTGTCGATTAAATCTCGTATAAAAGAAGTATTGGAATCGTTTTTGCAAGAAGCATTACACCAGTAAAATAGCCTGAAAGTGTCAAAAAAACATTCATGATAGATGTACAACGACTCAATCAACGACTAGAGAATAGCCAAAAATTTATCCATCCACATAAAGTCTCTGTGGCGGGTCGATTAGTGCGAGTTGTCGGGCTAACTTTAGAAGCAGTAGGTGTGAAAGCGGCTGTAGGTAGTCAATGCCTAGTGGAAACCGCACAAGGTGATTTAATTGCAGAAATTGTTGGTTTTGCCAATGATATTACATACTTAATGCCAGAGCAGAGTTTACAAGGGGTCTTACCTGGAGCAAGGGTTGTACCTTTATCAAAGAAAACACGTTTACCTTTGTCGATGGATTTACTAGGCCGAGTCATCGACGGAGTTGGTAAACCCCTTGACGGCAAAGGACCCATTAAAGCCACAGAAAATTATCACCATAATAGTTCACCTATTAATCCACTTTCTCGTCGAGCAATTACAGAACCTTTAGACGTTGGTGTGCGCGCTATTAATAGCTTTATCACCGTAGGGCAAGGTCAACGTATGGGGTTATTTGCCGGCTCAGGGGTTGGAAAAAGTGTATTACTCGGCATGATGACTCGTGGTACCACGGCTGATGTAATTGTTGTTGGACTCGTCGGAGAACGTGGCCGAGAAGTAAAAGAATTTATTGAAGAAATACTAGGCGAGGAAGGTCGTTCACGTGCCGTAGTAGTTGCAGCACCTGCCGATAACTCCCCTTTAATGCGGTTAAAAGGATGTGAAACTGCGGTACAAATCAGTGAATATTTTCGCGATCAAGGTTTAAATGTTTTGCTGCTAGTCGATTCAATCACGCGTTATGCCCAAGCGCAGCGCGAAATTGCCTTAGCGGTAGGTGAGCCGCCTGCCACGAAAGGATATCCACCATCGGTATTTTCAAAGTTACCTCAATTGGTTGAGCGTGCAGGAAATGGAGGGGACGGACAAGGTGCTATTACTGCTTTTTTTACCGTTCTAACTGAAGGCGATGATCTGCAAGATCCTATTGCTGATGCCGCTCGAGCAATCTTAGATGGACATATTGTCTTATCGCGTGAGTTAGCCGATTCAGGACATTATCCGGCTGTAGATATTGAAGGCTCTATTAGTCGAGTTATGCCTATGGTAACGAGTCCTGAGCATCAAGAACTTGCTCAGCAACTCAAACAAGTTTATTCGTTATACCAACAAAATAAAGATTTGATTGCTATTGGTGCTTATAGCAAAGGTAGTGATCCTCGCATTGATCAGGCAATACAATTATTGCCGGTTATTCGTTTTTTCTTGCAACAAAAAATGACAGACGTCATTCCATATGATCAAAGTTTAACTCAGTTACAAGAAATTTTATCTGCTGCGCAAGCACATGCAAACAATCAACAAATGCCGAATCAATAATCTTGAAAAATAAAGATGAGTTGGGCGGTAAACCGTAAAAAGAGGTTGAGTGAATTATGTCAATGAAACAACTAGATACCTTGTATAAATATGAAAGTGATAAAGAACGCAAGGCTGCACAACAATTACAATTGGCTGAGCACGATTATCAAGATAACCTGATGCGATTACAAAATGTGGGAGATTATCGTTTGGAATATATGAAACGATTAAATCAACGATCATTAAAAGGGATTGATAGTGCAACTTATCGACATTTTCATGCGTTTGTCGCCAAACTGGATAATGCGGCAAAACAGGTTGAAATTGCTATTGAGCAAGCAAAATCATTAATGGCACAACGAAAAACACAATGGTTGGCTCAAAGACAAAAGGTACAAGCCGTAGAGCATTTAAAAGCAAAAAAATTAAAAGTGATGCAAGTCAAAGCCAACAAACTAGAACAAAAGATGTTTGATGAAATCGCACAACAACAATTTATTCGACGACATATGTAAGGCCAGATTACTTAATTGGAACGGGTTTTGCTTTGTAGAACCAGTACAGACAAAATTTACATGTTTTCTCGGATAACTTTTTCAAAGGTTGATTTATGTCACAAGTTAATTTGTTAGCGATCGATTTGGCTAAAAGTGTTGATAATACTGCTGTTTCAACAAAAAACTTAGATCAAGGTGAGCAGCAATCTGCCAGCTTTTCAGCGATGATGGCTAAACATCAAGAACAAGAAAGCGGCAAACAATCGCAGCAAAGTGGCAAGGCAAGTCATCAAGAGGTGACCGACGAACAAACTAAGCTGACGGATACTGAAACTAAAAGTGCTGAGCCAAAAGCAGATAAAACAACTCGCTCAGAAAGTAAAACTCCAATAAAAGATGATACATCAGATCTATCTGATGCCGAAAATAAAGAACAAACGCAACTTAGTGTCGATGAAAACATTGAAGAAAATATCGAGCAGAAGCCTGTGATTGAGGGGAATACCTCTTCTCGTTTAAACACGGCAGATGATATTGCCAAACAACTGTTATCATTTATTGCGGCTTCAGATGAAGTATCAACAGAAACGATTGATGGCAAATTTAACGCAACGCAAGAAGGTCGTTCACAAACAGACAAAACTATTGGGATAAAAGCAGACTTTACCGATAAAAAGCATGATCTTGAAGGTAAAGTGGCATCATCTTCATCGACAACATCTGAGGTCATCAATAAAACAGTAGCAAATAGCGATCAAAACAACACCAGTGAAATAACAACTGAACCGGAAAAAACGTCGAAAGAGACGAGTGAATTAAAAGTTACGCTTGATAAAACCAATCCCGCATCAATTACCGCAGCCGATAAAATAAACTCAGCGGAAAATTTAACCTTAACCCAAACAGCAAAATCGGTGAAAGAAGCTATTTTGGTGGATAACTCACTGGCAACTGATGGCGTAGCCACGGTAATCGATGAAAAACTAAAAAGTCCATCGGTTAACCCTGCGCATGTTGCAGCAACTGATGCCAACATCATTGAGGAGAAGGTTGCGAATGAAGAAATTCCTCAAGCAATTAATAAAGATACAAAGGCAAGTAAAAATTCTAACGTAGAAACATTGATAACTGAGCAGAGCGCGGCGACTAAAGGCAACGCTGACAAAGTTGATACGAGTCAAGTTCAAACAGAGCCGCAAGGAGTAACTCCCGTTGTCACCAATGTTTCAGAGATAAGCAAAGAAGAAGTGAAAAATGTCGCTAAAAGCGATCAAACTGCTGAACGTGCGATAAACCAAACGATTAACAATCGTGGCTCTTTAGCTGATAATCAAACAGCAGATTCACAAGGCCAGTCAAAAGAACAATCGACCAAACAGCAACATATGTCACAGCAACCGTTAGAAAAAAGTGACGCAGAATTTACTAAAGAAACTCAACAAGTAGCTGCAAAGCAAGCATTTGAAATTGATGTTGATGAAAAAATAACCGCGAATATGGCGGAAAAAAGTGCGGTTCAATCGCAATTAAGAGAAACTTCTCATCATCAAGTTTTATCACAACAAAGTTTACATTATGTAGAAGAGCAAGCGATTCAGAGCAGTATTGTTAAAGCCGCCGCTGATTCAATCTCTGTTCAGTCGGCTAAATCAGCCTTTAATATCCAAGCGGAAACTATTTCTATTAATCGAAAAGACTTTGTCGATGCCGTAAAAGACAAAGTGATGGTGATGATTAATCAAAAAATTAGACAACTAGAAATTCGACTTGATCCACCTGAATTAGGTAGCATGCATGTAAAATTGAATTTGCAGAACGAACAAGCCGCGGTCAATTTTGTTGTACAAAATCAACAAGCGAAAGAAGCATTAGAACAAAATATCGATAAGCTTAAAGATATGTTAGCGCAAACTGGCGTTGATGTTGGTGATGCGAATATAGAACAAAGAAATCAACAAGCCGATGAAGGCGAAGAAACCGCTCAAGGCCAAAGCGCAAAAGATGCGATGGCTGGACAAGATACTGATGTTGAAGAATTAACCTTGTCTGCAGCAAATTTGTATAAAGCTTCAGCAAGTGGTGTTGATTACTACGCATAATTTCAGAAAAGCGTTTTCACTTAGCTTAATCAAGGATATAGTTGAGATATTAAAGTATCAAAACGTTAAGGATTGTTCATGGCAGATGAAGAAAAAGATAAAGAATTAGAATTAGACAATTCTGGCAAAAAGAAAAAACTAATCATTATTGGTGCCGTAGTCGCGTTATTAGCCATAGGTGGTGGGGCCTTTTTATTTTTAGGCGGAGAACCTGAAGTTAGCCAAGCAGAGTTAGATGCAGCCTTAAATTCCGGCAGTGAAGCTTCAGCGGATGGTGCTGCTTCTGCGCCGTCTGGAGCAAGTATAGGTACAGCGTTATATGTACCAATGCCAAGACCTTTTAGGTTTAATGTTCCGGGATCAGCGCGAGATAGATTTGTCGAAATTAGAGTTCAATTGTTAGTTCGTGGCGCAGATAATGAAGAAGCTGCGAAAAAGCATGTGCCACTGATAGAAAGTACGTTGCTTGCTGTTTTTTCACAATCAAACGCTGATGATCTAGCTACCAGTGCAGGTAAAACATCATTAAAGCAAAAGTCTTTAGCAGAAGTTCATAAGATTATGACTGACGTTGAAGGAAGTAACATCGTTGAGAAAGTATTGTTTACTGGCTTTGTTATGCAATAGCAAACCAGCAGCCAATACGCATTTATAACGTTGAACATTTAATCATTTAAACGAGTTAATAAAGAGAAATCGAGTGAGTGACTTATTATCGCAAGACGAAATTGACGCGCTACTGCATGGCGTTGATGAAGTTGAAGAGGAAGAAATAGTAGAGGACTTTGCTGAAGAGCAAGGTACCAGTGACTATGACTTTTCTTCACAAGATCGTATTGTGCGTGGTCGTATGCCTACGCTTGAAATGGTTAATGAACGTTTTGCTCGTCATATGCGAATTAGCTTGTTTAACATGATGCGCAGAACGGCAGAAGTATCTATCAATGGTATTCAAATGATCAAATTCGGTGAGTATGTTCACACCTTATTTGTACCTACAAGTTTGAATATGGTGCGATTTAGACCATTAAAAGGTACGGGGCTTATTACTATGGAAGCCCGTTTAGTGTTTATTTTAGTGGATAACTTTTTTGGTGGGGATGGTCGTTATCACGCTAAAATTGAAGGCCGTGAATTTACTCCTACTGAACGTCGTATTATTCAAATGTTATTAAAACTCATTTTTGAGGATTATAAAGAAGCATGGTCGCCGGTAATGGATGTGTCTTTTGAATACCTTGATTCTGAAGTTAACCCTTCGATGGCGAATATTGTCAGTCCAACAGAAGTTGTCGTGATCAGTTCTTTTCATATTGAACTCGATGGTGGTGGCGGAGATTTCCATGTTGCCTTGCCATATTCTATGTTAGAGCCTATTCGTGAATTGCTTGATGCTGGTGTACAAAGTGATAAAGAAGACACAGATATGCGTTGGTCTAAGGCGCTACGTGATGAAATTTTAGATGTACCGGTTGAGTTGTCGACAAAATTCTTAGAAGTCGATATTCCGTTAACGAAAGTCATGAGCTTAGAAGCTGGTGATATTATCCCCATAGAAATGCCGGAACATATCACGGTATTAATTGAAGACTTGCCGAGCTTTAGAGCGAAACTTGGTCGAAGTCGTGACCATGTGGCATTACAAATTCAAGAAAAAATTAAACGTCCTGAGTCTGTTAAAAACGAACTTACTATCTTAACGAAAGGTGGTAAACGATTAGACAGTGACGCAGAGTTACATCTTTTAGAAGATGATTTAGAGTATTAGAGAGGCAAAAGCATGAGTGATGAAGAAAACGAAGATCTAAGCATGTGGGATGAAGCGATGGATGAACAGGCTGATGCTGAAGCAGAAACTGTTGAACTTGACGAACTTCAAGATGAAGATGTTCCTATTACAGGCGATGAAAAACGTAAATTAGATGCGATACTCGATATTCCTGTCACTATCTCAATGGAAGTGGGCCGAAGTCATATTAGTATTCGTAATTTATTACAATTAAACCAAGGTTCTGTGGTTGAGCTTGACAGAGTCGCGGGTGAAGCATTAGATGTAATGGTTAACGGCACGTTAATCGCCCATGGCGAAGTGGTTGTTGTGAACGATAAGTTTGGTATTCGATTAACTGACGTGATCAGTCAAATTGAACGCATTAAAAAGCTTAAGTAAACGTGTTAAATTCAGCTAATAGCATCAATAATTATGAAGGGGCTGGCGATTAAACGTACTCAATTTAAAATAACCTTGTTTACTCTTTTGGCCGCTTCTATGAATGTTTTTGCGCAAGAAGAAACGGTTGAGGTTGGTAAACACGCGAACCCTAATTTGGATGCTATGAGTATGGTGCTTTCTTTACTTATGGTATTAGCGTTAATTGTCATAAGTGCGTGGGTATTGAAAAAGTTTAATCTCGCGAATAAATCGGTATCAGGCATGCAAGTGATCTCAAGTTTGCCTTTAGGACATAAAGAAAAGTTAGTCGTTGTTCAAATTGCAGAAGAACAATTATTGTTAGGCGTTAGTAGCCAGCAAATTAATTTAATAAAAACGTTAGATAAACCGTTGGCAATCAACACTCCGATTACTTCTGATTTAAGTCAAACATTGAATCGGTTTATGGCCAAAAAAGCAGGTAGTCAAACAACAGAACAACCTTCCCAGCAAAAAAATACTGCCAATAAACAAACAGAAAATAATACTTCATCGAGTGTCTAGTAACTAGGGCTAATCATCACTATGTTAAATAAAGTATTCCCAAAAAGCGTTAACAGCAAAAATTTTACGCCAATTCATTTGGTTTACTTTATTGTCATTGTAAGCTTTTTATTTTTGTCTTCAGCGCATGCTGCGGATGATTTATCCATGTCAGCTTTAAAGCTCACTACAAACCCTGATGGCTCACAAGAATACTCAGTTACCTTACAAATATTGATCTTTATGACCGCGTTGGGCTTTATACCTGCAGCGGTCATTATGATGACTTCGTTCACTCGAATTGTCGTGGTAATGTCCATATTACGACAAGCGTTCGGCTTGCAACAAACGCCGTCAAACCAAGTGATTATTGGCCTTACTTTGTTCATGACACTTTTTATTATGACACCGGTATATAATAAAATTAATGAAACCGCCATTCAGCCGTATTTGGCGGATCAAATGACGTCTGTTCAAGCAATCGACTCAGCTAAAGTACCACTGCGGGCTTTTATGCTAGAGCAAACCCGGTTAAAAGATTTAGATACTTTGGCGCAAATGGCAGGTATTACTAGTGTGGATAAACCAACAGATTTACCCATGACAGTGATCATTCCTGCCTTTGTCATCAGTGAATTAAAGACGGCATTTCAAATTGGCTTTATGTTATTTATTCCTTTTTTGATTATTGATCTGGTGGTCGCGAGTATTTTGATGGCGATGGGGATGATGATGTTATCCCCAATGATAGTTTCTTTGCCGTTTAAATTGATGCTATTTGTGTTAATTGACGGTTGGAACCTCGTGATTGGCACAATTGCAACCAGTTACGGTATGGGAGTCACGTAATGAGCCCAGAGGTCTTTGTTGATATTCTACGGGATGCACTTTTCTTAGTCATAGTATTAGTTAGTGCCGTGATAGTGCCGAGTTTAATTGTTGGTTTAATTGTTGCCGTCTTTCAAGCTGCCACTTCAATTAACGAGCAAACCTTAAGTTTTTTACCTCGTTTAATCGTTACCTTATTAGCCTTAATACTAGGAGGACATTGGTTAGTTCAAAAGTTGATGGATTATGCCATACGATTAATCTCGAGCATTCCTAGTGTTGTAAGTTGAGAAGTGAACTTAGCTGATGGAATTTTCAGAAGCCGTTATCAACCAATATCTCGCTGATTTTTTACTGCCGTTATCGCGTGTTTCAGCATTAATTATGTCGATGATGGGCTTTGGTGCGAAAGCAATCCCTCGTAATATCAAAATTTATCTGTCGATTGCGATCACTGTCGCTATTATGCCAGCTATTCCGCCAACCAATATTGAAGCCTTATTTTCTTTTCAGACGGTGCTCTTAGTTGCTGAACAAACCATTATTGGTGTCATGTTGGGGTTAATGACCATTATGGTGGTGAATACATTTACCATGGCTGGCCAAATTATCGCCATGCAAACTGGTTTAGGTTTTGCGTCTTTGGTCGATCCTGCCAGTGGTATGAATGTTCCCGCTGTTGGCCAATTTTTTCTGATCCTTTCAACCTTACTTTTTTGGGTGATGGATGGTCATCTTGCTTACTTGCATTTTGTTGTTGCTAGTTTTGAAACCATGCCTATTCCCATGGAAAGTTTTAACTCGATGAAGTTTAAAGAGTTGGTTGAATGGGGTGGCTGGATGTTTGCCACCGCACTTTCTTTATCTATGGCACCACTGACGGCCATGTTATTGATTAACTTTTCATTTGGTATTATGACAAGAGCCGCACCACAACTGAATATTTTTGCTATTGGTTTTCCCATCACTATGTGTTCAGGCTTATTAATCATGTGGTTGACTATGGGGAATTTTCTGACCCATTTTGAAGCTCAGTGGCAGCGAGCGCTTGATTTTAGCTGTTACCTTATTGATTGTGAGGCACCGTAATGGCTGAGTCTGATAGTGGTGAAAAAACAGAAGAACCCACCGCGAAAAAAATGGCCGATGCGAGGAAAAAAGGCCAGATAGCTCGCTCTAAAGATCTCGGTACTATGTTTGTGTTAGTTGGCAGCGCCATTTCTTTGATGCTAATGGGGGATTCGCTGGTTGAAAGCCTTTCACATGTCATGAAAAATCAATTTAGTTTGACCCGTGAAGAAATCATGGATGTCAATGCGTTATTTGGCGAAGTGAGAAAAAATGTTTCTTTAATTTTTACCCCGTTGGCGTGGATTTTTGCCATTGTAATGCTGGCGGGTTTTATTGGAAATACTATGCTAGGTGGTATTAGTTGGTCATGGGAAGCCATGTCACCAAAAGCCAGTCGAATGTCTCCCATTGCTGGTTTTAAAAGGATGTTTGGCCTAAAAGCCTATGTTGAATTATTTAAATCATTATTGAAATTTTTTGTTGTTTTTTTCTCGGCCTATTTGCTGTTAACGAGTTTATTTGAACAAATATTATCTTTAAGTATTGAGGCTATTCCATTTAATTTCGCACATGCAGTCGATTTATTACTTTGGATGTTTTTAGCGCTTGCATTGTCATTGGTTATAATCGTCATTGTTGATGCGCCATATCAAACTTGGTCTCATAATAAAGAGCTAAAAATGTCTAAACAAGAAGTGAAAGACGAACATAAAAGCTCGGAAGGTAGCCCAGAAAACAAAGGTAGGATCAAGCGTACTCAGTATGAATTGTCGCAACGTCGTATGATGGCTGAAGTCCCTAATTCTGATGTTGTGATCACTAACCCTACGCATTTTTCCGTAGCTTTAAAATATGATGCTGAACAAGGAGGGGCGCCGCAGTTAGTGGCGAAAGGTGTGGATGAAATGGCAATTCATATTCGTACCATTGCCAAAGAGCATGGCGTTGAAATTATAGCATCGCCAGCACTTGCTCGTTCCTTGTATTATACCGCTGAGGTGAATGAGGACATTCCTGAAGAATTGTTTGGCGCAGTTGCTCAAGTACTTGCTTTTATTTTTCAATTAAATGCGCATAAAAGAGGCAAAGCGAATAGACCCATTCCGCTTGCTAAAAACCTACCGATCCCAGACGATTTCAAATATTAATTTCTTACTACGATAAGCTTTTAACTCTTCCCGTTACTTTTGGTATAACTATTGCTCTGCCAAGGTATGTGTCAAAAATTTATCATGTAATTAAATGCAACTAGTCGCTCATTTAAATCAAATAAAACAAAAAAAGTTTAGCTTTCTGTCAGGGCTGGGAACACCGTTGTTAGTCATGGCGACCTTAGGTATGGTGATTTTACCTATGCCGGCTTTTTTACTCGATATTCTTTTTTCTTTTAATATCGCGTTATCTTTAGTGGTGTTATTAATCACGGTTTACACGCTTAAACCTTTAGAGTTTGGCTCATTTCCAGCGGTATTATTGATCGCGACTATCTTACGACTGGCTTTAAATGTTGCTAGTACCCGTGTTGTTTTATTAGAAGGGCATGAAGGTCCCGATGCCGCAGGTAAAGTTATCGAGGCGTTTGGCTCAGTGGTTATCGGTGGTAACTACGCGGTTGGTTTAGTGGTGTTTATTATCCTGATCATTATCAACTTTGTTGTTGTGACAAAAGGGGCTGGCAGAATTGCAGAAGTAACAGCCCGTTTTACGTTAGATGCAATGCCTGGCAAACAAATGGCGATTGATGCTGACTTAAACGCAGGATTTATTAATGCGGATCAAGCGCGAGAGCGTCGTATTGAAATCACCAATGAAGCGGACTTTTATGGCTCGATGGATGGTGCAAGTAAATTTGTTAAAGGGGATGCAATAGCTGGCATTTTAATTCTTTTTATCAATATTGTTGGTGGGTTAGTCATTGGCATGATCCAACATGATTTGAATTTTGATAGTGCGGTGGAAATTTATACGTTACTGACCATAGGTGATGGCTTAGTCGCCCAAATTCCGGGATTATTGTTGTCTGTTGGTACTGCGATTGTTGTGACTCGACAAAATACGAGTGAAGACATGGGCTCGCAAGTGAGTGGACAACTAGGTCAAGAAAAGTCTTTATATATAGCAGCTAGTGTGATGTTTATCATGGGAATAGTGCCTGGTATGCCACATGTTGCCTTTTTGTTGTTTGCAGTTCTGATTGCCGGCGGTGCTTTTTTCAGTAGTAAATTTAAAGCAGCAAAAGCTATAGATCTGGAAAAACAAAAAGAAGCGGCTCAAATAGAAACGAAGCAACAAGAAGCGGAAGTAAAAGACTTAGGTTGGGATGATGTTAACCATGTTGATATTGTTGGCTTGGAAATCGGATATCGCTTAATCCCATTAGTAGATAAATCACAAGGTGGTGAGTTGCTTAATCGCATCAAAGGGGTGAGGAAAAAACTGTCTCAAGAATTTGGTTTCCTCGTTCCCGCGGTGCATATTCGTGATAATTTAGATTTAGATCCTAACACCTATCAAATCTCCTTAATGGGCGTCACTGTTGGGGAAGCGGAAATAAGACATGATCATGATTTAGCGATTAATCCTGGTCAGGTTTATGGAAAATTAGAGGGAATTGCGACGAAAGATCCCGCCTTTGGTTTAGACGCAGTGTGGATCACGCAATCACAACGTGAACAAGCACAAGCGCTAGGTTATACCGTGGTTGATTCTGCAACTGTCTTAGCGACACATTTAAGTCAAATCCTCACTAATAATGCTTCACAATTATTAGGGCATGAAGAAGTACAAAATATTTTAGATATTTTAGGGAAAAATTACCCTAAATTAGTCGAAGGATTAATTCCGGATATCTTAAGTTTAGGCACTATAGTTAAAGTGTTACAAAACTTAATGAATGAAGGTGTTGCAATTCGTGATATGAGAAGCATTATTCAAACCCTTGTTGAATACGGAGGTAAGAGTCAAGATCCAGAAGTATTAACCGCTGCCGTGCGAATTACTTTACGTAAATTTATCGTTCAAGAGTTGGTGGGTCCTGATGTTGAAGTGCCTGTCATAACTTTGTCACCAGAGTTGGAACAAATGTTGCACCAGTCAATGCAAATGGCAGGTGATGATGGCGCCGGTATTGAACCAGGCTTAGCTGAACGATTACAAACCTCTTTAACTGACGGAGCACAACAACAAGAATTGGCAGGAAATACCCCAATATTGTTGACCTCAGGAATTTTAAGAACGGTCTTAGCTAAGTTTGTTAAATATACTATTCCTAGTTTAAGAGTTATCTCTTATCAGGAAATACCAGATGACAAGCAAATCAAGATTGTTAGTTCGATTGGCCAGTAATCACCTGTAAAGCAAAAGTATTGGTAAATGACTATAGCCGTTAAGTATTCGGTAAGGGGTTTTTCGTGAAAATTAGACGTTTTGTAGCAAAAGATATGAGAACGGCATTAGAACAAATCAAACACGAATTAGGTGTTGATGCCGTCATTATGTCAAATAAAAAAATTCCTGAAGGTGTCGAATTAATGGCGGCAGTTGATTACAGTCAGCAAACCCCAGCACCTACAAGCGAAAAGGCTAACAATCAAGAAAGTACTTCTGCTCAGGCATCCATGGAATCAAGAGATGTTGAAAATGACGTGGTGTCACTGTCGTCTAGTAAAAATTTAAAACAGCCTATGCCTAACGAACAAAACTCTGCAGGGGGTGTTGATAGTTTATCGGCATTGCTTCAACGTAAAGTACAACGTGAACAAGCTAGTCAACAAGCAAAGACTCAATCTAACCTCGCGCAACAAGACATAGAACAACAGCTAAAAAGTTTCACTGATAGATTGGAACAAGGTTCGCTTTATACATCAAATAATTCAGAAAAACAGACCACTAGCGAACCTGTAAACAATCAACATAATTTTAGCCAAAATGAACATCAGGCTAATGAACCCTTAGAAAATCATCAAGCGTCAGGGATCAGTCCAGCAAGTAAAAATAATCGTGTAGATATTGGCGCGTCGGAAGAAGTTGAAAAGATGCGTAAAGAAATGGCGTCTATCAGAGAATTACTTGAGCACCAAGTATCAGGGTTAATGTGGCAAGATATGGCGAAAAAAGATCCTTGCAAAGCCTTGATGGTCAACCGTTTATTAAATATTGGCATTAATGATCAAGTTGCGGATCAAATCTCAAGCGCAATTCCTGTTCACAATAATGAAGAACAAGCTTGGGAGACGGCGAAAGAATTATTAGCTCAACAATTAAACACCACTAACAATGATATTATTCATCGTGGTGGCGTGGTTTCATTAGTGGGACCTACCGGGGTGGGTAAAACCACCACTATCGCTAAATTAGCGGCAAGATTTGCTCAAATTCATGGCGCGGACAAAGTGGCTATGATCTCAACAGACAGTTATCGAATTGCCGGTTTTGAACAACTTTCTACTTACGGACGTATTATTGGTTGCCAAGTAAAGCTAGCTAAAGATGCAAAAGCGTTAGATACTCTATTAGAGCAATATGCTGATAAAAAACTAGTTTTAATTGATACTGCAGGAATGGGGCAACGAGATATGCGTCTTTCTGAACATTTAACCGCATTAATGGCAAATTCTCGTGTTAGAATTCGTAATTATTTAGTGCTGGCTGCGAATACGCAACAGCGTGTAATGCAAGAAAATGTGGAACGATTTAAAAAAGTACCATTAGCGGGTGCTATTTATACTAAACTTGATGAAAGTCTAAGTATTGGCGAAATCATTGCAACTTCTATTCAAAATGGATTAGCAATAGGTTATCTTACTGATGGACAAAGAGTTCCTGAAGATATTAAAGTTGCAAATGCTGAAAAGTTAGTTACGCTTGCAGATAGATTAGCAACAAAAGTAAATTGCCAAAATTCATGGCGGCCAATGCCAACAAGTCATGCAGTGAGTATGTAAACAATATCGACGCAGATATTGAGCAAAATAGAGAAAAAATTAATGATAGATCAGGCGAGTGGCTTACGAAAAATGCAAGAAAATCATCAAATAAAAGTCATAGCAGTTTCTGGTGGTAAAGGTGGGGTAGGCAAAACCAATGTTTCATTAAATACGTCAATTGCCATGGCGCAATTGGGGAAAAGGGTTTTAGTCTTAGATGCTGATTTAGGCCTCGCCAATGTCGATGTAATGCTAGGTTTAAGAGTTCAACGTAATCTCTCACATGTATTATCAGGTGAATGTGAGCTTGATGATATTATTTTAAAAGGCCCTGCTGGAATCAATATTATTCCTGCTACCTCGGGCACTCAATCTATGGTGGATTTAACCCCGTCAGAACACGCTGGTTTAATTCGTGCTTTTAGTGATATGCGAACGCAATTTGACGTGTTAGTTGTTGATACCGCAGCAGGTATATCAGATATGGTGCTAAGTTTTACTCGTGCCGCACAAGATGTATTATTGGTGGTGTGTGATGAACCAACGTCAATCACTGACTGTTACGCATTAATGAAACTACTTAGTCGTGATCACGATGTCTTTAAATTTAAAGTTGTGGCAAATATGGTGAGAAGTCCAAAAGAAGGCCAACAACTTTTTGCTAAACTTTCCAAGGTATCTGACCGATTTTTAGATGTCGCTTTGGATTTAGTTGGCGTAATCCCTTTCGATGAAAATATTAGAAAATCAGTAAGAAAGCAGCAAGCAATTGTTGAGGCGTTTCCAGACTCACCTGCCGCTAAAGCCTTTAAAGCATTAGCGAGTAAAATTACTAAATGGCCAATTCCCCATCATCCATCTGGCCATCTTGAATTTTTCATTGAGCAGTTATTAGAAAACTAGTCAAAAGAGTAGACTACTTTGGTAAAAGCTAATACTTATAATGTTCACATTGATAAAAGCGCATTGCTTGAACAGCATACCGTTTTAGTCAAACGTATTGCCTATCACTTATTGGCAAGACTCCCCTCTAGTGTCATCGTTGATGACCTTATTCAGTCAGGCATGATTGGCTTACTTGAAGCGGCAAATAATTTCGATTCTAGCAAAGGCGCAAGCTTTGAAACTTTCGCTGGTATACGGATCCGCGGTGCCATGTTAGATGAAATACGCCGCGGTGACTGGACTCCTCGTTCGGTTCATAAAAATAGCCGAATGGTGAGTGAAGCGATAAAAGCATTAGAAGCACAACTTGGTCGTGATGTAACAGATATTGAAGTTGCTGAAAAACTTGATATTTCGCTCAATGAGTACCATCATATTCTTAGTGAGGTAAGTTCGGGTAAAATAATAGGAATTGATGACCTCGGCGTGAGTGAAGATGTCATTCAATCATTTGAAGATAAAAACAATCATGACCCCTATGAGGACATAGAACAAATTATCTTTAAAAAAGCGCTTTCTGAATGCATTACTACTTTACCCGAGAGAGAAGCTTTAGTACTGTCACTATACTATGATGAAGAATTGAATTTACGCGAAATTGGCCAAGTTCTCGATGTGAGTGAATCAAGAGTTAGTCAAATTCATAGTCAAGCATTACATAGATTAAAAGCTCGTATGCAATCTTGGCAAAGTTAAGTACAATATATACCAGTAGTTTTTTAGATTTAAAAATTTTGAATGATCTCCCTGGAGGGTGCCTTGGATAAAAATATGAAAGTGCTTGTTGTTGATGATTTTTCAACAATGAGACGTATAGTTAAAAATTTATTGCGTGATTTAGGGTTCACTAACATTCAAGAAGCTGATGATGGTAGTACTGCATTACCTATGCTTAAAGAAGGTGAATTTGATTTTGTAGTAACTGATTGGAACATGCCTGGAATGCAAGGTATAGACCTTCTCAAAGCGATTCGCGCTGATGAAAAGTTACTTCATATACCTGTATTGATGGTAACCGCTGAAGCGAAAAAAGAGCAGATTGTTATGGCAGCCCAAGCGGGTGTTAATGGCTATATTGTTAAACCATTTACCGCAGCAACGTTAAAAACTAAGCTTGATAAAATTTTTGAACGCTTAGGATAATTGGCACTCTCTGTCAGGTAAGGATGTTGCATGAGTAAAGATAATGGTGTGCATGTTTCTTTGGAACAAGCGAAAATGCTTGTTGAATACATAGAAACAGGGCAGCAAGATAAAGCGGACGACTTAATCGCTGAAATTCAGAATCCTATCAACACTGAATTATTTGCTGAAATAGGCAAGTTAACGCGACAACTTCATGATTCTCTTATGAATTTTCAAGTTGATTCTCGCTTGAACGATCTTGCTAATGCTGATATTCCAGATGCTAAAGAGCGACTAAATTACGTTATTACTCGCACAGAAGAAGCGGCTAATAAAACGATGGATGCCGTAGAATCAATCTTTCCGGTCGTTGATAATATTCAAGCGCAAGTTAAAGCAGTGAACCCGCTCTGGGATAAATTAATGAACAATGATTTATCGGTGACCGAGTTTAAAGTGCTATGTAAAGACATAGATGCGTTATTGAAAACGACAGACCGCGATACTGCACATATGCATGCATTGATGACCGATGTATTAATGGCGCAAGATTTCCAAGATCTTACCGGACAAGTGATTCGTAAGGTTATCGACTTAGTAAGAGAAGTTGAAGATAGTTTAATTAATATGTTAACAGCCTTTGGTATTTCTTCTGGTGAGGCTGATGAATCAGCTAAACCTAAAGTAGGTGAGAACCTAGTTGAAGGTCCAATTGTTAATGCAAAAGAAAGAGATGACGTGGTCGCTGACCAAGATGACGTTGATGATCTTTTATCTAGTTTAGGTTTTTAATAGGAGTTGCTGGATGTCTTATGAAGCGGATGAAGAAATTCTTCAGGATTTTTTAATCGAAGCTGGTGAAATACTTGAAAGTTTATCTGAGCAACTTGTAGAACTAGAAAATGATCCTGACAATGCTGATTTACTCAATGCGATTTTTAGGGGATTTCATACCGTTAAAGGTGGCGCGGGATTTTTAGCCTTAACTGAACTTGTCGATGTTTGTCATGGTGCTGAAAATATTTTCGATTTGCTTCGAAATGGTCAACGTTCAGTTTCTTCGGATTTAATGGATGTTATTTTACAAGCATTAGATACGATTAATGAGATGTTTGCTTTGGTGCAAGCAAGAGAAGAATTAGTTGCCGCAGATGCTGAATTACTTGCAGAATTGCATCGATTAAGTACACCTGAAGGTGCAGAGCCAGAAGCTGCAAGTGAGCCAGAACCTGTGGCAGAAGTTGAAACACCAGCAGTTGCCGACTCTTCCTCAAATGATGAAATGAGCGAAGATGAATTTGAACGTCTTTTAGATGAATTACATGGCGGCTCTCCGACTGCTTCTGCTGCAAAACCTACACCAGTTTCAAGCGATAGTAATGAAATTTCAGACGATGAGTTTGAAAATTTACTTGATGAATTACATGGCCAAGGCGCATTTTCTCCTGATATTGAGAGTAAAAACACGCCGGCAAAGTCTTCTAATGAAATTGATGATGATGAGTTTGAAAGCTTACTTGATGAATTGCATGGTCAAGGTAAAGCTCCGCAAAATACGACAAAACCATCTGCCCCTAAGCCAGTTGAAAAACCTGTAGCAGCAAAACCAACCCCAGCAGCAAAACCAGCTCCGGCAGCTAAACCAGCTCCGGCAAAAGCGCCAGCTAAAAAAGCCGCAGATAAAAAAGCTGCTCCAGCTGCACCACAGGGCGAAACAACGGTTCGTGTTGATACTCAACGTCTAGACCAAATTATGAATATGGTAGGTGAACTGGTGTTAGTGAGAAATCGCTTAACTAGTTTAGGAATGACCAAAGAAGACGAAGACTTAACTAAAGCGGTTTCAAATTTAGATGCTGTTACTACAGACCTTCAAGGGGCTGTAATGAAAACTCGTATGCAACCGATTAAAAAGGTCTTTGGACGTTTTCCGCGCGTTGTACGTGATTTAGCGAGAAGTTTAAATAAAGAAATTAAATTAATTCTCGAAGGTGAAGAAACCGATTTAGATAAAAACTTAGTGGAGGCTTTAGCGGATCCATTAGTGCATTTAGTTAGAAACTCTGTTGATCATGGTATTGAAGAGCCCGATCGAAGAGAAGCTACTGGTAAACCTCGAGAAGGGACAGTTGTGTTATCAGCATCGCAGGAAGGTGATCATATCTTATTAACCATAAGAGATGACGGTGCCGGCATGAATGCTGAGAAATTAAAAGAAATTGCTATTGAAAGGGGCGTTTTAGATGCCGATGCTGCCAATAGAATGTCAGACTCAGATGCGTTTAATCTAATTTTTGCCCCTGGCTTTTCAACGAAAACAGAAATTTCAGAAGTTTCTGGTCGTGGCGTTGGTATGGATGTGGTTAAAACAAAAATCACCCAATTAAACGGTACTGTAAATATTGACTCTGAAATGGGTGTAGGTACGGTTTTAGAGATTAAAGTTCCATTAACGTTAGCGATTTTACCTACTTTGATGGTGGTTGTTGGCGAGCAAACTTTTGCTTTACCGCTCGCTGGAGTGAATGAAATATTCCATTTAGATTTAACCAATACTAATTTAGTTGATGGTCAATTAACCATTATTGTTCGAGAAAAAGCTATTCCATTGTTTTATTTAGATCAATGGTTAGTGAAAGGCTGTGATGATAAACCTAAAGATAAAGGGCATGTTGTTATTGTTCAGTTAGGCGCACAACAAATCGGTTTTGTTGTTGATAGCTTAATTGGTCAAGAAGAAGTTGTGATTAAACCTTTAGATAGACTTTTACATGGCACTCCTGGCATGGCTGGTGCAACAATTACAAGTGATGGTGGTATTGCGCTTATTATTGATGTGCCTAGTATGCTGAAGTATTACGCAAAAAAATCCATCGTAAATAAAAAATTGCGTTCATAATTGCTGATAAAGCAAGTTTAAAGAGATGATAAATGGCCTATAAGGTTTTGGTTGTTGACGACTCAAGTTTTTTCCGTCGTAGAGTCAGTGATATCCTTAATAGTGATAGAAACTTAACGGTAATAGATGTTGCTGTAAATGGTGTCGAAGCAGTAAAAAAAGCAAAAGAATTAAAACCTGATGTCATCACTATGGACATCGAAATGCCGCTGCTTAATGGTATTGAAGCTGTTAAGCAGATTATGGCGAATTCACCCACGTCTATTTTAATGTTTTCTTCATTAACTCACCAAGGGGCAAAAGCAACGCTAGAAGCTTTAGATGCAGGGGCATTAGATTTTTTACCTAAAAAATTTAATGAGATAGCAAAAACGTCAGGCGATGCTGGTAGTGTATTAAAGCAACGAGTATTAGAGTTAGCCAATAAAAAAGTTGGTAGGATTACGCGAACTAGTTTTAATAAAGAATCGTCCGCGTTAAAAACGTCTAGAAGCACTCAAAGTGTGAAAGAAAAGGTACCACTTGATGCTAACAAAACGACACCAAGGTCAACTAGTTTCAATAAAGCGTCAGGAAATACCTATAAACTCTTAGCCATAGGAACTTCAACCGGCGGGCCAGTTGCCTTACAAAAAATATTAACTCAATTACCGAGTGATTTCCCACTACCTATTATTATGGTACAGCATATGCCGGCAGCGTTTACTAAAGCGTTTGCAACTCGGCTGAATTCCTTATGTAAAATAACCGTCAAAGAAGCGGAAGATGGTGATTCACTTAAACCCGGTTGTGCATATTTAGCGCCCGGCGGTAAACAAATGGTGTTAGAAGGGAAGGAAAGTAACCCTAGAATTAAAATTTTAGATGATGATTCTGCACGAATAGCATTTAAACCAAGTGTTGATATAACTTTTGGTTCTACTTCAAAAATATTTTCTAATAATGTTTTAGCTATAATATTAACAGGGATGGGATCTGACGGACGTGATGGCTCAAGAATGTTAAAAAGCAAAGGGTCCGTGATATGGTCTCAAAATGAGGAAACATGTGTCGTTTATGGTATGCCGCAAGCTGTGGCCAATGCTGGAATTTCATCGCTTGAATTACCCTTACTTGATTTTTCTAAAGCTATCTTGAAAGAGATTAATTATAAATAGCTTTCATTTTTTGATTAATTTAATAACACAATAGGTGAACTTTTGGTTGTTTGGACAATAGCAAATCAAAAAGGTGGTGTAGGTAAGACTACTTCAACTATCTCGTTAGGTGGATTATTAGCCGAACGTGGCAAAAGAGTTTTATTAGTGGATACTGACCCCCATGCATCTCTTAGTTATTATTTTGGTATAGAATCAGAAGATCTTGAGCTAAGTGTTTATGATCTATTCGTTCAAGTTTCTACCAAAGAACAAATCATGCAAACACTTTGTCCTACCGCCTATAAAAATATTGATATTTTGCCCGCGACAATGGGCTTAGCTACATTAGATAGATCTTTAGGTGCTAAAGGAGGCATGGGGCTAGTTCTTAAAAAAGCCATCCAAAAGCTTTCAGATGAATACGATTATGTCTTAATGGATTGTCCACCCGTTCTTGGCGTATTAATGGTAAATGCGCTAGTTGCATCTGATAGGATCATTGTTCCGGTGCAAACAGAATTTCTTGCGCTAAAAGGCTTAGATAGAATGATGAAAACAATGGAAATAATGCAAGGTGAACAACAAAAGCCTTTTATTTATACCATCATTCCGACCATGTTTGATAAACGAACTAAAGCTTCTTTATTAGCATACAAAAAATTACAAGACTTATACGGTGATGCTGTTTGGAATGGCGTTGTGCCGATTGACACCAATTTTAGAAATGCTAGTAATATTCAACGTGTGCCATCTGACTATTCTCCTTCTAGTCGAGGGGTTTTAGCTTATAAAAAACTGCTAGACTATTTAATTAAACTTCATAAGAAAAAGAGCTAATTATTTATGAAAAAGTCTTTAGCTGCGAGCCAAAAATTAATGCAAAACTATCTGTCAGAGTTAATGACAGAAGAAGAGAACAGTCCAAATTTGGAAGCTGAAGCACTATCTAAAACTGCTGAGAAAGAAAAGCTCGATAAATTATTACAACAAGCAAGTGTTGCTAACAACATTGAAAAATCAACGCTTGAAGCGGTCACCTCTGCTAAATCAGCAAATAAAATAATGGAACCTGCTAAGGTTAAAGTTGAAAGTAAAACACCGCCTGAAGTTGAAGTCATTCCTGAAGTTGAGATCGAAACAGAGCCGCAAATTCAAACGAAAAAAAGCTTAGCTGAGTTTAAAATTGACGCCGATAAAAATTATCGAAAGGGTAGTTTTCAAGCCATGTTTTTTGAAGTGGCAGGCTTAACCGTTGCTGTACCTCTGATTGAATTAGGTGGTATTCATAACGTAGATAAAATTAATAGTTTAGTCGGTAAACCTGAGTGGTTTACAGGCGTGATGCTTCATCGAGAAGAAAAAATCAATGTTGTTGATACTGCCGTTTGGGTCATGCCAGAAAAATGTAACCAAACGCTAAAAGATTCGCTAAACTATCAATATATCATCATGTTAAATAATAGTCCTTGGGGATTGATGGCTGAAAATTTAATTGATACGGTTACTTTAGAGCACGAAGATGTGAAATGGTTAGAAGATTCTCAGAAAAGGCCTTGGTTAGCAGGATTAGTCAAAGAGCGAATGTGCGCTTTATTAGATGTTGATGCATTAATCCATATGCTTGAAGAAGGTGCGAATGTAAATCAGTCAACACATTAATATTTATAGAATTAATATTAAAAACTTGAACGATAGACTATATTAATAATATTCTAGTGGAAAAGTGAATAACTTTAAGAGGCAAGCGGTATGTCTGAAGAAAGACGCAGTGCAAATGATAATGTTGATACCAATGATGAAGTTCTACAATGGGTAACATTTAAATTAGATAGTGAAACATATGGTATTAATGTTATGCAAGTTCAAGAAGTCTTGCGTTATACCGAAATAGCACCCGTTCCAGGTGCACCTTTGTATGTTTTAGGGATTATTAATTTACGTGGTAATGTTGTCACCGTAATTGATACTCGTTCTAGATTTGGTCTCGAATCATCAGAAGTCACTGATAATACTCGCATCGTTATTATTGAAGCTGAAAAGCAAGTAATAGGCATTTTAGTGGATAGTGTCGCCGAAGTTGTTTACTTAAGAGCTTCTGAAATCGATATTGCGCCAAATGTTGGTAATGATGAAAGTGCTAAATTCATTCAAGGTGTCTCAAATAGAGATGGTGAATTACTTATTTTAGTCGACTTGAATAAATTACTTTCTGATGATGAATGGGATGAATTGAAACAATTCTAACTGATCAGGCACTAAACGGTATTGAGTGCCTTTTGAAATGAGTATGGAAAAGAAACGACTGCTATGGATGTATTGATGGTTTATAGTCTTGCTGCTTTAGCACTAGTGTTATTTTTATTTGTACTCATTTTCTTTCAAAACAAAAAAAATCAAATTCGTTTCAGTGCGTTAGAAGTACAAATTGAAAGTTACGAGTTTATAATTAATGAATTAAAACTTGCTAATCAACAACAACAAAGTGAGTTAACGGCGAAAGAAAATTCCCTGCAAGCCTGGCAGTTAGAGCACCGACAAATTAGTCAACAACTTGAACATCGAATAAAAGTTTTGCAAGAAAAACTCACACAAACCCATGAAACTATAGAACAAATTCAACAGCAGCAACCCGAAGATAAGTTGTATAGTCGCGCCCAAAAAATGGTGAAGTTAGGGGCAGATGTTGAAGAACTCGTTCGAGAATGTGATCTACCTCATGCGGAAGCAGAAATACTTATCGCTATGCATAAACAGAAAAACACCTAATTTTACAATTTTTATTAATATTTCCATCATTTTTAAACATCAAAAAGTACCGTGTAGCGGTCTTGCATGTTAAACTCCTCAGCAATTTACAGACGTACAATATTGAACCAAGGAAAGATTGTTTTGTCTTTTGCTTTTATAAAAAACTTTTCTACAAATAGTAAACTTTTAGCGAGTGTATTTTTATTCGTTCTTGCTGGTTGCTCGTCAACACCCAAAGTTGAACAAAATGCGAATGCACCGTTAGATCCGTTAGAGTCTATTAATCGACCTTTTTGGGATTTTACTTGGAATTATGCCGATAAATATGTCTTAAAACCCACGTCGCAAGCCTATGTTGAATATGTTAATGAAGATGTGCGTACAGGCTTATTTAATATGGCGATGAATTTGAATGAGCCATCGTCAATTATTAATCATTTATTGCAAGGTAAGTTTTCAGCGGCGGCTAAAAATACTGGCCGGTTTGTTTTAAACTCGACCATAGGCTTATTCGGGATCTTTGATCCTGCCAGTGATTTTGGTTGGACACGAGAGCAAGAAGAATTTGGTGAAGTGCTCGGCGTTTATGGAGTAGGTGATGGGCCTTATCTAGTTGTACCTGCAATGGGTCCAACGTCTGTTAGAGAAGAAGTTGGCGACTATGTTGATCGATATTATTGGCCTCTTGCGATTATAGATTTTTGGCCAAATTTATTAAGAGTTGGCGTGATCGGATTAGAGAAACGAGCCGCACTTGCTGATCAGGAGCAATTAATCAACGATTCAGTAGACTCTTATGAATTTGTTAAAAACGCATACTTTCAAAATATTAACTATAAAGTGTATGATGGTAACCCTCCAATCGAGGTAGATGAAAGTGAAGCAGATTTAGAAGCTTTTATGGATGAATTTGAAGAAATTGATTAACAACTAATTAATTTTGAAGATAAAAATAATTAAACCCTTGTTTGAATTAAGTAACTTTTGGCGTGATAAATGATTAAAGTAAGTAAAATTTTCAGTATGTTTATAGCTCTTTTTTTGAGTGTGATGTTTGTTGGTGAATTATCTGCGGCGCAAATGCCAAGTAATATTACTCCACAGCAACTTGCGCAATTTAAAAAGTTATCGCCTGCCCAACAAAAATCGTTGGCACAAAGCATGGGAATCAATTTTTCTGCGCTTCAAAGTCAAATGTCGACTAGCCAAAGTAACACCACTGAAAATGCAGAAACACTACAACAGTATTACCCAAGAGGCACTCAGTTCGATGAATTTGGTAATCCAATTTTCGATAACCAACCTACAACAGATACCGAGGAAGAAGAAAAAGGCCCTCAACCTTTTGGCTATGATGTTTTTGCTAACGCACCTTTAACCTTTGCACCCAACATTGATATCGCAGTGCCAGAGTCTTATTTAATTGGTCCTGGAGATGTTTTAACCGTTCAAATTTTTGGTAAAGAAAATAATCAGTACGACGTAGAAGTTACACGAGAAGGACAAATTATTCTGCCAGAGCTCGGAGCATTTTCAGTGATTGGCATGTCCTTTTTAGAGGTCAAAAAATATTTAGCAAATCAAATTAGCAGTAAAATTTTAGGTGTAGAAGCCATTATAACGTTAAGTGACTTGCGTTCTATTAGAGTATTTGTTTTGGGCGAAGCTTTTAAACCTGGTCCTTATGTGATGAATTCATTATCAAGTATTACCCATGCTTTATTTGCCGCTGGTGGTATCAATGATATTGGCTCATTACGAAATATCCAATTAAAAAGAGCCGGTAAATTAATTACAACGTTAGATTTATACGACTTATTAATTAAAGGTGATTCTTCTAACGATGTAATGCTCAAATCTGGTGATGTCGTCTTTATCAATCCTGTTGGCGATAAAATAACCGTTGATGGTGAAGTTACTCGTCCTGCAATTTATGAACTTTCCAAGCAAGATACATTTGCATCGGCATTATCTATGGCTGGTGGGTTATTACCTTCAGCTTACCCAGCATCTACGATTGTAGAACGTTTCAATGACGAAAATCTTAGGATTGTTCAAAGTGTTGATTTAACAGATAAAGAATCATTAAAACATTCGGTTAAATCAGGTGATGTTATCCGTGTGATGAAAACTTCTGATTTATATGAGGATGCCGTAACCATTATTGGTGCTGTCGCTCGTCCAGGTCGTTACCAGTGGAAAGAACATCAAAAAGTGACGGATCTAATCCCTGATATTCATGCGTATTTAGAAGATGATGCAGATCTAACTTATAGTTTAATTATTCGTGAAAAAGACATTGGAAGAAATATTGAAGTACTGCAATTTAGTTTATTCGATGCTTTAAGCGACACTTCTTCAACAGATAATTTAACATTACAACCACGTGATAAAATTGTTGTTTTCTCAAATATTGAAACTATTGCTTCAAATATTGATTCGCTAGATGATTTTGCCCTAACAAAAACTGAACTGTTTGATCTTGAAAAAGAAAATGCAGAAAAAAAATATGAATCTCGAAAGTTTTGGGATCATTACGGCGATGAAGATTCCAGTACAGCAATAAAAGAGATTAATGAAGTTGATCAGGCAAAAGAAACGCTAAAACAAACATACCAGTCAATTGAAGAGCTTGCGGGTGAAACAAATAAAGAACTTGAAATTCGAGAGCTAGGTTTTTTCTCTCGTAAACGATTATTAGCGCCAATTATAGAACAACTTAAACGACAAGCCGCTTCTGGACAACCTATTCAAATGGTTGAAGTTGATGGCGCGGTAAAATATCCGGGTCTGTATCCTTTACCGAAAAATGGCAGAGTCAACGATTTAATTAAAGCTTCTGGTGGCTTACTAGAGTCAGCCTATTTAATGAAGTCTGAAATTACACGAAACGTTATCGTAAATGAGAAAGCCGATAAAACGTCGATTAATTTTAAATTATCAGCCGCTTTAAATGGTAGTGAGCAAGATAACCATTTATTGGAAAGTAAAGATCGTATCAATGTACACCATATTCCTTCTTGGCAAGAAAACCATAATGTAGAGCTAAAAGGCGAGTTTAAATTCCCAGGAAAATACACCATTAAACGCGGTGAAACATTGGGGCAATTAATCGAACGCGTTGGTGGCTTTACTGAGTTTGCTTATATTGAAGCGTCGTTATTTACACGTGAAAAATTAAAGCAACTTGAATTGAAAAATCTGGTTAAAGTGTCTGAAAGTTTAAGAATGGAGATAGCTTCTAAAAACTTATCACAACGTGAAGGCTCTGCTAATTTTGATTATAAACAAACCAGTCAGTTACTTGCGGATCTAACTAACATAAAACCGATTGGTCGCTTAGTTATTGATATACCAAAAATCACTGCAAATACTGACGTTGATGTTATCTTGGAAGATGGCGATGTGCTTTATATTCCATCGAAACAAAACTCCATCAATGTTGTTGGTCAGGTACAAGTGGCTTCTTCACATATCTATCAGGAAGGCTTAACCGCATATGATTATGTGGATTTAAGTGGGGGTAGTAAAAAACAAGCAGATAATGATCGAATTTATGTTATTAAAGCCAATGGTGCGGTTGAAATACCAAATAACAGTAACTGGTTTGAATCAACCGATGAAAGCTTAAAACCGGGCGATACAGTGGTAGTACCTTTAGACTCATATTTTATGGAAGATTTATCTTTATGGCAGGCAGCTACACAAATCGTTTATCAGGCAGCGGTTGCTGTAGCGGCAATTTCAGGTTTATAAAAATAATTAAATTGAATACCAGTAAATATCACTCTTCAATAATGGCATTTACTGGTAAAAAGCAAATTTATTTACATTTATGTTAATTTTACGAGTAATATTTTTGTCAAAGCCTAGATTAGCGGCTAATTGAATACTATAATTAGCGCGCTTTTTATTTGTAACATTTAAATATAAAAAATTAGCTAAAAAAGGAATTTTAAGGCTAATAAACAGGGTTATCTAATGCTATTTACTATAAGTGCACTTTTAGTCGCTTTTGTTGTTTCTATTTCTACTATTAAAATTTTATTACCGCTAGCGCCGCAGATTGGCTTAGTTGATTTACCTAATGCAAGAAAAAAGCATGATGGTGCAATTCCTTTAATCGGCGGGATCTCGATTTATACTGGGGTACTAATTGCCTCGACTCTTTTTATTGATCAAAGTAAATTACTTAATTTATATTTTATTTCATCAGCCCTGTTAGTGTTTATCGGCACGATGGATGATATTTACGACTTAAAAGTTGCACCTAGGATGATATTCCAAGGCATAGTTGCCACAATCATGGTGTTTGGCGCAGGTATCTATATTCATGATTTTGGTAACCTTTTTGCGACTGGGCCCGTTGAGTTAGGAAATTTCGGCATGATATTTACTATGCTAGCCTGTGTAGCTGCTATCAATGCTTTTAATATGATAGATGGGATAGATGGTTTAGCAGGCTCCATGAGTATTGTGACTATCTCTTCAGTGGCAATACTTACCGTATTAAATGATAACTCAGCCGATATTTTGCTACCGCTTATTTTAGTCGTAGCTATCATTCCTTATTTATTTTATAACGTTAGTACTCGTAATCCTCGAGGTAAAAAAATATTTATGGGAGATGCCGGTAGCATGTTTATGGGACTCACCGTTATTTGGCTATTAGCGCTTAGTACCCAAACTACTGAGTTATCAGAAGCTGCTTTTAGACCAGTTACTGCCTTATGGATCATTGCTATTCCTCTGATGGATATGTTCGCTATTATGATCCGTCGTATTCGTAAAGGAGATTCACCCTTTAAAGCTGATAATGGGCATCTTCATCATATTTGCATGCGTTTAGGTTTATCATCTCGCCAATCATTATGGGCAATTAGTGCTTTAGCGATTTCTTTTGCATTAGTAGGTATTCTTGGTGAAATTTTTATGGTGGCTGAGTGGATTTTATTATCGCTTTATCTAGTTGCCTTTATTACATATTCATATGCGATTCAACACGCTTGGAAATTTATTCGAGCGTTAAAATAACCTCTTTTAATTAATGCATTTGATTAGTTCAGGTAATAATATTCTTCAATAAAATCTCTAATATAAATTCTATATTACATGTCATTAATATTTAGGTAATATAGAATTTTGTTTCAAAACATTAGCTAATACTTTTAATATTCGACAGCTGAATATAGTACTGATAAACTTTTACAAATTTCCGGAATTGAATAAATATGAAAAAACATCAAGGCTTTACAATGATTGAATTACTTATAGTCATTGTCATTCTAGGGTTACTTGCATCTCTTGTTGCACCAAAGTTTTTCAGTCAGTTAGGCACTGCAGAGAGAGGTATTGCGTCCGCTCAAATGAATGCGTTTGAAACTGCACTTGATACCTACCGTTTAGATATGGGCAGTTATCCTTCTTCATTAGAAGAGTTGAGAAAAAGTGATAAGCCGCGCTGGGATGGCCCATATTTACCAAAGGCTATACCTCTTGATCCTTGGGGAAATCCTTATGTGTACTCTGTACCTGGTGAAGATGGTAACCCATATAAAATAATGTCGTATGGCGCTGATGGTCAACCTGGCGGTGCGGATGGTAATGCAGATATAGTGCACAAATAATGCAAAAAATGCAGTTAGCTGAACTTCTTGTTCAAGACTTTATGGTTTCACGTGTTGATTTAACGCGCGCAGAAAATTATCAAAAAAAATACGGCGGTCGTTTAGAGCAAATTCTCGTTAATATGGGCAGTTTGCCTGATGATCAAGTGCCATTACTTTATAGTAAATATTTACAACTTCCCTTAGTTAATATCAATGAATGGTTAGATGCTTCGACACCATCAATAACAGAGAAAGAGCTTCACTTTTTAATTGAAAATGATTGGATACCCTTAGCAAAAAATGATGACAGCTGGACGTTTGCTTGCCGTTTCCCGTTAGAGTTAACAGTCAATGAATGGCTCAATCAAAGTAACATTGATGCGACACTACTTTTAGCTTCAGAAAGTGATATTCAAGTACTATCGTCAAAGTATGACATTCTTAACCAGCAAGAAGATAACCATGAAATATTGGGTGATGAAGAAGCTAAGCTAAGAGAGCTTGCAACTGAAGCTCCGACGGTTAACTTATTAAATTCGCTTATCTCTAGAGCATTACGACAAGGTGCTTCAGATATGCATCTTGAACCATTTAATGGTCGTTATCGCGCGCGTTTTCGTGTTGATGGTGTATTACATGAAGCAGAACTGTTAGCGCCTCGTATGCAATTGCCTATCGTCACACGTTTGAAAATTCTATCAGGTATGGATATCGCAGAAAAGCGGCGACCTCAAGATGGTAAAATAGAAATGAAAATAGCCAATCAAGAATTGGATATTCGTGTTTCCGCATTACCATTAAATGATGGCGAATCCATGGTGTTACGTTTCTTACGTAAAGATAACGTCCGGTATGATATGTCTGTTTTAGGTTTATCTACCGATATTGAAACTTTGATACGTGAAGATATCAAAACGACGGCTGGGGTTGTATTATTAACTGGCCCCACTGGATCAGGTAAAACTACAACGCTTTATACTTTTTTAAATGCGCTCAATAATGATGATGTCAAAATAATTACCCTTGAAGACCCTGTAGAATACCAGCTAGAAGGTATTAATCAGGTGCAAGTGAATAGTGACATTGGCTTTGATTTTGCGGCCGGTCTACGCTCAATTGTTCGTCAAGATCCTGACATTATTATGCTTGGTGAAATTCGAGATAAAGAAACTGCACAAATTGCACTCCAATCAGCACTTACTGGTCATTTAGTCTTTTCTACTGTTCATACTAATGATGCAGCAAGTGCATACACCCGATTATTAGATCTTGGTGTTGAAGAATTTTTGCTTAATGCTGCGTTAGTATCAATTGTCGCACAACGACTAGCTAGAAAAGTATGTGAAAATTGTAGTGAAACTCACCCTGAAGCTGCTCAATTAATTGAAAAATATAATCTAGACTCAATTGCAGCTAAATTTAATATTAAAACTATTAGTTTGATGCAAGGAAAAGGTTGTGAGCATTGTGCAAATACTGGTTATAAGGGCAGAATGGCTGTTACAGAGTATTTGCGTTGTGATGATGAAATAAAATCAATGCCAAAAGATTCTAACTTTATTCCTAAAGCTAAAAAGCATAACGAAAAATTACAACGTAGAACTTTGTTGGAAGACGGCTTTTATAAAGCAATACTAGGGTTTACAACGATTGAAGAAGTTGTTCGAGTTGCAGGTTAATTATGACAACATTTTCCTATAAAGCTTATGACCAGTCAGGGGCAAAAGTTGATGGACAAATAGAAGCATCTAATAAAACTGTGGCTTTAGCTGAACTTAAAAAACAGCAGTTATTACCAACAGAAGTTAAAGTACTTAATGACGAAAAAAAATCAGTGCTTAAATTTGGCAATAAAGTGTCACTGGCTGATTTAGAGTTTTTAACGTCGGAGTTGAGTTTATTACTTGAATCAGGTGTGCGTATCGATAGAGGTATCGATATTATTCGTAAAACTAAGGCAAAACCGGCACTAGCTAAATTATTAGCAAATATTAGTAGTAACCTGAAAAAAGGTAAGAGCCTATCTGAATCGGTGAAAGAGCATGATGACATATTCGATCCTTTATATTGTAACCTCATCGAATTAGGGGAAGCGTCAGGAAATTTGAGCGAAATTTTTGCTGGTCTTGCTGAAGACCTGAAGTTTAAACGAGATTTACAACGTAAAATTATTAGCTCGCTTGCTTATCCAACCGTTATTTTCTTTGTTTGCATTTTGAGTGTGTTTTTTATTTTTAATTTTATCATTCCTAAAATGTCGGCAATGTTTACTGATGTAAAAGAACTACCATGGTATACACAAGTAATGTTGTCTACCAGTGAATGGATGGTTAATTATCAAGGTTTTTTAGTTATTGGTGTTATTGCATCTGGATTTTTACTCGTTTTAGCTACTAAGCAGGCAGGCTTTATCAAATGGTGGCAGGAATTTAGTTTGAAACTTCCTGTTGTCAAAAAAGCCATTATTACTGTTGAACGCATTCGTTTTAATAGTGGCCTAGCGATGATGGTAAAAGCGGGGGTACAAATTGACCGTGCTATTGGTTTATCTGCAGGTAATATCAAAAACAAAGTACTTCAACGTGAAATGGAAATCGCTAAAAATAAAGTCAAAGGCGGTAGCGCTTTAACGCCAGCACTTAAACAAACGTCACTCTACCCTGATTTTTTTGTTTCACTGTTAGAAGTGGGTGAAGAGTCAGGTAATTTAGAGCGTGTATTTAACGAAATAGCGAATCGTTCTCGGCAAGAATTTGAAAGCTGGACCGAACGTATGACTACTTTACTAGAGCCATTAATGATCCTTTTTATGGGCGGATTTGTTGGTGGTGTAGTTGTGGTAATGTTAATGAGCATGGTGTCTATTAACGAACTCGGGATATAACTCTTTTATGTTAGGCCATACTCAAACAAATAGAGGTTTTACGTTAATTGAGTTAATGATTGTTATGTCAATTGTGGCGTTATTAATGGGTATGGTAGGACCGTTAGCAATTAATAGTTTAGAAAAAGCACAAGCTAAACAAGAAATGCTAAGTTTAAAAAACTGGTTTCGTAAAATCTCTGCACGAGCTTTTCATACTGGGCAAGCGCATATTGTTGAGCTGACCGGCAAAAAAGTTACTTTGTTCGTTGAAGGAATTGATAACCCAATTGAAACAACTTCATTCGAGTCATTATTTTTTCAACCCCAGAAACTTTATTACAATAAAAAAGGATTTATTAGTGAAAACAAAGTTACTGGTACATACCGAGGTAAGCCTCTGATGCTAGAATTGGCAACATGGGTTAACGGTGAACAATTAAGCAACGAAAATTTATAGAGCATAAATTACGTGATGATAGATAAATACATTGTTCAACGCTCGTCAATAAAATGTCCGATAGGGCAAAGTTACCCAATAAAAAAATTTAGTAAGAATGGTTTTACTTTGATTGAAGTATTAGTTGCTGCGGTTATTTTATTTGCTTCAATCGCCACGGTTTCTATGGTATACCGTGGGGCTTTTCTCAGCAGTGAAAAAGCGGAACAACATGTAACCCTATCAGGTATGATGCCGATTATATTAGCTAATATAAAGAAAGATATTCGCTCATTAGGTGACTCTCAAGAAAATGAGCTAGCCAAACAAGGACAAGTCTGGGAGGTGAGTTACCAATGGAAAGCGCAACAGGTAGACTTTAAGTCGGCACCGACAAAACTCGATGTTGATACAGGTGATTACGTAACTCCGCCTTTAAAATATAAGTTGTGGTTAGTTGAGCTAGCGGTACAATATCGATCTACCAATCAACAGTTTCAGTTTCATGAGTTGAGTTGGACGAATGATTAAAAGAGCTAACCATAAAGCGATAAAAGGATTTACTTTAATTGAATTGATGATAGCTATTTCAATTTTATCATTACTTTTACTGACGGGTAGCTATACCTACAGTTTAATGTCATCGCGGTGGAGTAAAGAATTGGGTAACTTCGCTATAGCTGAAAAAAATGCCAAGCATATAGAGTTAACACAGCGTTTACTTGAAGGTATCCAAAGTTTTATTGTAGTTAACCCTCAGAAAAAACCTTTCTTCTTCTTTATAGGGCACAACACGAGCTTACTTGCAGTTTCTCAAAGCGGTTTTTTTGCTAATGAAGTGAGTGAAATATTCCGACTATCGGCAGTAGAAAAATCATCGGGGTTATTTGATCTTGTTTACCAATCGAAATCAACGCAAAACCTATTATTAAAAGGTACTGAACAAATCATAGAGTTTGATCAGTCATTGGTGTTGTTTTCCGACCTCACACAAATATCATTTGAATATTTTGGTTGGCGAAATATTGACGAAAAAACGAATGACGAACAAAATAACTTCGCACCATTTTGGCAACAAAGTTATTCAGGAATAGATAAGCAATACATGCCTGAAAAATTGACATTAACCTTAGTAAAAAATAACAAAATTCTTGTTATGCCAATAATGTTGCAAACTAATGTGCAGAGTTGGCTATCCCCTTATATTAACAGTGATACTTAATGATGAATAAATTCAGTTATTATAAAGGTATCGCTCTGATCCAAGTGTTACTAATTACCGCAATATTGTCGGTATTGGCCTTATATTTAACACAAACAGCTAAAACACAATTAAAGCAAGCGCAATGGGCTAATGATAAAACTCAAGCATTAGTGGGTGTGAATAATGCTGAATCATTGTTAATGTTTCACTTGTTAACAAATAAGCGGAAGATGGAGGCAATAAATACGACTAATCCATATAATGGTGATTTTTCACATCCCACTTTTGCAGGAATTAATTATTATAATACGCCTTTCTATCTAGCTGATGTTGAAATAGCTATTCAAGATCAAAGTGGCTTAATACAGCTTCATTACCCTAAAGTGGAGATATTAAAGCAACTGCTGGCAACAAAGGTCGATGCACCACTTGTGATAGAAGGTATTGTTGATAGCTTGTTAGATTGGCAAGATATTGATAGTATCCAGCGTCCAAATGGTAATGAAACTTCAGTCAACGGATATGTTATTCGTAATGGGGCGATGCCTTCGGTCACTGATATCCTTAATATTAATAATATTGAAAAGAGCATAAAACAATTAATCATTAAAAATAGTACAATATATCAAGCTGGGGCGTTTAGTCCTTATAACACAACACCTGATATATTAAGTGCACTCGTTGGAGAGGCAACCATGCAAGAAGTTGTGTCACTGCGTGGAACTAATCAGATGACATTAGCACGCTTTAAAGAGCTTACAGGGATTGTAGAAACAGATAACCAATATTTTTATGTCTCGAATTATTTAAAGATTGAATTTACAGCAAAAATTGGTGAATCTAATATATCTAAACAGTTATTTTTACATTTAAATCCGTATGCCGAAGGGCAAGATAAACCATTTAACATCTTTATTAGCCGTGGTTAACGAGTGAACACTAATCAATCAACAACGAGTAAATCTATAATCATACCAACAGCATTGAAAACGTTGCTATGTCGCTTTGCCTATTATTTTGATGGAAACTTAAATAGGTTTTGTTTAGGGCAAAATAACGAATTAACGTTTGAAAAATCTGACGTAACAAATTCAACACTACCCTTGGTAATTGTCGCTCGAAGTCATTATCAAGAACTCGCTAAAACCTACCCCATTGAAAACAAAACTGAATTAAAAAAGCTATTAGCATTAGAACTAACTGAAAATGAGTTGTCATTTTCAAAAATCGCTGATAGTAAAGAGGGGCAGACCAGCGCTAATATTTGGCATTTTCATCAATCCGTACCTAAGGCATTTATCACCCTACCAGAATCACTATTATTATCGTTAATTAACCAACCCGGTCAAATTGCGCAAGTTGAAGGTAATCAGACATTATTTGTTGGACAAAATAACGGTGTTGTTCATTCAGCTATTGCAAATAGTATGATCAACTCAGTGCCTCGTTTTGCAATGTCTACAGGTGTGGTAAACAACGATGAACTAAACGTGTTTACCGCTAGTAACTTAGCCATGGCATTGGCAAGTGGTATTAAAGCATCGTCTTTTTCACTGTTTTCGTCGTTTGTTAAACTAAAGAGTACCTTTGATAAAGAAATTTTTTTAAAACAGGCTGTGGTGCCTTTTGCTGTAATATTTTCAAGCTATTTAATACTCAGTAGTAGCTACTTATTAGGTAAACAATATTGGCTTGAACAACAGTTAACGAGTCAATCATCAGAGGTTAATGCGGTATTGGCTGAACAACAACTATTTGATAATAACCAACAACGTTTCGAGCAGTTAACGGCGTTTTATCAAGATAAAAAAAATTCGGCACAATTATGGTTGGTACTTGCCGAATTATTTGAGCATGCTAATTTTTCTAATTTTCGCATAGATAATCAGCGTTTTGTACTGCGGGGCTCTACAGAACAAGCAACCGATTTACTTGCTCGTGTGAGTAACATTGCCAAAGTAAAAGACGCAAAATTTGATTACCCTACACGTAATAGCCGTGGTAAAGATGTGTTTGTTATTAGCTTTATTATTGAAGGAGAAAGCTGATGACCGAATTAAAACAACATACAGGCCTATTAATACTGCTGGCATTGCTTTTTGCATTAAAATTTATCGTGGTGCCTATTTTTGATTGGCAAGACAATCAGTTATTGAATATCGTCAATCAAGAAAAAAAACTAGCTAAAGTCTCGCACGTATTAGCTAAAGAAGGGCTATTTGACGATAAAAATAAGGTTCTCGCAGAAAAGTTGCAATCGGCAGAACGATTAGTGTTTGCCTACCAACCCGAAGCTGAGTTTAAATTAAACAGGCAACAGCAAATAGAGCAATTGCTAGATAAACATAATATAAGCTCGTTAAATATAGGTTGGCAAACAGCCACACCATTAAGCGAATTCAATATGATAAAATACCAATTGCAAGTCTCGTTTAATGGTAGTTTTATTAATATTGTTAAAATGTTCACTGAATTAGAAAGCAGCGAACCTTGGTTACAAATAGACGATTTTAATATATCTACGCGAAGTAATCAGCTTGGTATCCCTGGAAGTAGTAAGAATGCGCGTTTAAAAATCAATGTCTATATGAACATGGCAGGCACTAATGATTAAAAATAAAATACCATTCATTGTGCTAGTGTTAACCAGTCTGTGGATTATTAGTGATATTAGTAGCCGATTAATGGTTACAACAGAGCTAGTGAATAAAGATAACAACAATACCATTATTACAGATTTAACATTACCAATGGTGACTTCACAAACGAGAGATGCCATAGAGCTAAAATATTTACAATGGCAAAAAGAACCAGAGAGTGATGTTGAAACCAGCACACCCAATAAAATGACACTTGAACAGCAGGCGTTACAAAATGGTGAGTTGTCATCTGTCTATGCGGGTACTAATAATCTTGTACTAAAGGCAATTGTGATACCAACAGCTGAAAATAATGAAACATCGTTACCTATTGCTCTGATTCAAGTTGAAGATTTAACCAGTGGTGTAAAAAAAATTGAAGAATTTTCAACAAATAGCGAAGTCTACGGTTACCAATTAACCATTGTGAATAATACCCAGATTTTATTATCAAACGCTGCAGTTGATCCAACGCAGAAGATTCAATTGACGCTGTATAAAAATGTAGCGAAAAATTAAAATGTAAAACCTAACGAATAAGTAAATAAATGAAAAAATTAAATGTTTTTTGTATAAGTTGTTTAACCGTACTGATACTTAGTGCCTGTACAAGTGCACCAAAACAACCTATGGCGATAAAAGAGTCATATTTAAAAAATACCACAACTGCACTAGAGGTAAGTAATGCTGAATTGTTAGCCAATAACAGAACAGCACAGGAACCTGTATCGCCAGAGTTTCGCTTTGTCGCGCCTATGAAACTCGGTACTAAACAAGCTACAACGGCGACGGATATATTAAAACGATTTAGTGAAAGTGCTGAGTTAACCATTGCCGCTGATTCTTTAGCGCTAACTGATTATTTGCATTATGTGTTTGGTGAGCAACTAAAAGTGAGTTATATAGTAGCTGATGAGCTTAAAAATGATAATCAATCAGTGACGTTAAATTTACAGACGCCAATCTCAGCACGCAAGCTTTTTACCTTAACCGAAGAATTACTTATTGAACGAAACTATACCTTGCGCGTTGATGATAATATTTTTTATATTCACAAAAATAGCGGAACAGCGGGCAAAGGTGATTTTGCATATGGTTACGGGAAAAACCCTAATGATGTGCCACAAACGTCATTAGAGATAATACAAATGGTGCCGTTTGAATATGGAATGCAAATATCATTAGCTAATACATTACGACAATTGTTAGGGGTTACAGCTATTCCTGATCAGCAACGAAACAGCTTAACTATTCGCGGTAAACGTAAAGAAGTGGTAAAAGCATTAGAGCTTGTTCAGATAATGGATCAGCCTGCATTGCAAAATAGACAAATTGGTATTTATCAAGGTGTGTTTTTACCTACCAAAGATTTAATAAGTAAAATAACTGAATTATTGGGGCAAGAAGGCTTATCGGTAGGTAGTTCACCAAAACTTGCTTTATCGGTGGTAGAATTAGATAAACAAGGTAAATTGATCTTTTTTGCCAATAATCAGCAAGTGATTGAGCGCGCGGTATATTGGTTGAAACAAATCGATAAGCCAATATTGAGTGCCGACAAACAATATTTTATCTATCAACCTCAATACTCTAGAGCTGTCGATATGGGGGAAAGTTTAGAAGCATTGATCGGTGGTGGTTTTAATGAAGTGTCTAACTCTACTTCTGCAAGTAACCAAAATACGACAAATGAAAGACGTCGTGTTAGAAGTGCTAGCTCGGCAGATATAAAAATGGTAGTAGATGAGCGAGCTAACTCTATTATATTTTTCACTTCAGGAGAGGAATATCAACAATTATTGCCTTTGATAAATCGCTTAGATGTACTGCCAAAACAAGTCGTATTAGAAGTTATGATTGCAGAAGTTGTCTTATCTGATGAGTTTAAGTCAGGTGTCGAATTTAGTTTAAGTAATTTAGGCGCGGCGAAAGTAGGTGGTTTTAATTTAACCTCAGGTACATCAGGGTTAAGTTATGTACTGTCTGGCACTCGGGGTCAAGTATCTTTAGAGCTATTTCAATCCAACTCAAATGTAAATGTGTTGTCGAGGCCATCCCTTCTAGTCAGAGATGGTGTAACTGCTTCTATTAATGTGGGTGACTCTATTCCAACGGTTGGTGAAACTATTTTCGATGCTAACGGCACGAGTAGAACCAGCGTTGTATATAGAGATACGGGGATTTCTCTTAGCGTTACTCCAACAGTAAACGCAAGAGGTGTCATTATTATGGAGATTGATCAACAGACAACTGGACAGGCCGATGGTGGTGTTTCTGTCGCAGGCTCACCAGTTATCTCTGAGCGTAACATTCAAACTGAAGTCATCGCTGAGAGTGGACAAACCATTGTGCTAGGAGGGCTGATTAAAGAGAATAAAACTAAATCAGACTCAAGTGTGCCATTTTTCTCCAGTATTCCTCTGGTCGGTAAGTTGTTTGATTCACAAAAAGATTCTACAACTAAAACAGAGCTTGTAGTGCTTGTTACACCAAGGATTATAGAGTCAGTAAACGAGTGGGAAGACATCAAAACACAATTTATGCAATCGTTTAAATCTTTGCAGCTTGAAAATTAATTTTAATTAATAATATTTGAATTATGTCGCTATCATGTAAGATAGCTTACCTATTTTTAATAAATCTCAAAAAAAGCGCATTTAAGTGAAGTTTTTTAAGGTATTACGCTTGAAATGTATTAAAATGTGGGGTACGGTTTGCATAAGTGAGTATTATGTACTTTGATGTTCGAATAATGTACAAGTGATTGTTTTGAGCATGTTTAGTTTGTTATTTATGATTATTATTAGTGAAAATATTTGACAAGCTAAATTGACTGCGTAAACTTACTGGCGTTAGAAGTCGCTTTAGGCGACGGCCTAAGTGTTATTATTTTTAACGTAAATAAAAATTTGAGAAAATAAAAATGATTTTATTAACTCAGTTTCATGAAACAAAGGAAAACAAAAAATGTTTAAAAAAACTCTTTTAGCATTAAGTATCGCTGGTATTGCTGGCTTTGCTAATGCAGGTACTGTTGTAACATCTGTAACTGAAGTGGCTAATGGCGCAGCTGTTGCCTGTAATGGTGATGCGGTAGTTGATGATACAGCGTCAAATGTTGACGGTGTATATGAAGCCACAGGTACAACTAATACTACTCCTGCTGTTGGTGCAACATGTGTAATAGCTGAAACTTTAGTTACAACTCCAACTTCAAGTAGTATTGAAGCAGCTCAAAATGTAGCCGTTCCTGCTAATGCATCTTTAGTTGCTGGTATTGGTGGTTATGAAGCCGGTGATACAATCACAATTAATATTTCTGGTGCACAGATTGATACTGCAACTTCTTTATCTCCTACTCTTACTGATGCGTCTGGTGTATTAACCATTAATGTATTAGATATAACTGCTACAGCGGTTCGTTTTACCGTTACTGCAGGTACTAGTGCTGGTTATGTTATTTTAAATCTTACTGGTATCAACTTAGATGCAACTGGCTTATCGGCGTCTACTGAAGTTACTTACGATGCGTTTGCAACAAATACTTCAGGAACTGACTTTGATGTGTCATCAGGTGTTGTTGTTGCTGACTTAGTGCCACAGTATTCTGCTACAGTAGTAGATTCAATGGATGGTATTATCGATGTTTCTGCTGACAGAAAATCTTTAGCATTAAATGCTGATGATGCGCATACTGGTGAAGTTCTTAACCAAGATACTTTAGCTATTGCAGTTAGTTTAGATGCTACAGGTACAATAATCACACCAGCTACTGTTGAATATGTATTTTCTGGTGATTTCTCATGGTTAGAAACTGCTGCTAATACATCAGATGATGGTAAAGCTGCTACAGCTGCAGAAGTACAAACGTACTTAGGCGGTGGATTCTACACTGGTACTGGTGATGATACTCTAACAAGCACTACTTTAAATGCAGATATGGATACATTAACAGTAATTACTGCTGCTGTTTCTGGTGATGTTGATACTGCTGGTGAGTTTTTATTCCCTGTACAAGGTAACGTTACAGGCGCAGCAGTGTTAAATGAAACTCCTTACTCAGTTTCTATTACTGCTAAAGATGCAACAGCTGCTCCTAATACAATTAGCATGTCAACGGGTTCTAAATCTGCAGGTGAATGGAACTTAAATGGTTCTGTTGTAACAGTACCTTACATGCCATTTGATGATAACACTGCTGTTATTATGCGTCATACTAACACTGGTGTACAAACAGGTGATATTTCTGTTCGCTACATGTTAGAAGGTGTATCTACTGCATGGTCTGAATCAATTGTTGTTGGTTCTTCTTCACGTGGTGTGATGAATATTCGTGATGCTGTTATTAATGCAATTAAAGCTGACGCTGGTGTAACTTCTGGTAAGGTTGCGATTGAAATTACAACTAACGTTCCTGCTGCTGACGTAACAGTATACGCTGCTTACAAAGTGAAAGATGAGCAAGACCGTGGTTTTGTTGGTACTTTCGGTCAACACGGTTCAGCTAACTAATCATTGATTAATAAGCTGTCTATAAAGACTGAATAAAAAAAGCGAGCTTAGGCTCGCTTTTTTATTTTTACCATTACGTTCCTAAACATGATTGTTTTCTTATTGAAATACCATACAAATGAAAGTAGCCATCTTCGTTGACCAATTCCCAGTGCGTTCTCAAACATTCGTTTTGAATCAAATTATTGGATTAATTGATTTAGGGTGCGATATAACAATTATCTCTTTACATAAAGGCGACGGTACACTTTTAGCAGACATCGCTCAATATAACCTTGATGAAAAAACACATTACCTGTTAGATGAACCTAAAACTAAATATAAGCAATTTTTTTATAGAATAGGGTGTTTGTGTAAATGCATAATAACTCCGTCACGTTTTCCGGTGATTTTCGCATCGCTTGATAAAAACTATGGTCGACAAGGAAAAAGTTTGTTACTTGCTGCAATTGCGGCTAAGTTGCCAAACGTACTAAATTTTGATGTAGCAGTATGTCATTTTGGCTATAACGGTATACTCGCGAATAAGTTAAAAAGGCTGGGGTTAATACAGAGCAAAATAGCCACTATATTCCATGGCCATGAAATTTCTGACACTAAATCCTTATCACGCTACTCAAACGACTACCACAAACTTTTTAAAGAAACGGAGTTATTGCTACCTATTAGCGAATTATGGAAAGATAAGCTGGTTAAACTGGGTTGCCCATTAAATAAAATTTACGTCCAGAGAATGGGGATCAACTTAGAAAAGTTTTCGTACAAAGGAAATATTGACCGAAAACGACTAACACATGAAACACACGAAAGTTGTTCACCAGCACTATTAAAAATTTATACCGTTGCACGTTTTACCGATAAAAAGGGTCTAAAATATGCGATACAGAGCTTAACGCATTTACCTAAAGGGATTAAAGTACACTACGATTTAGCAGGTTATGGAGAACTAGAAACGGAGCTAAAACTGCTGGTGAGACAGTTAGGCTTAGCAGATGTTGTTCATTTTGTTGGCGCTTGCTCTTCAACGCAAGTTGCGGACTTTATGCGAAAGGCTGATGTGTATCTTCAGCCAAGCATTACTGCGTCTGATGGTGATATGGAAGGAGTTCCTGTTACATTAATGGAAGCAATGGCTATTGGTGTCCCGGTTGTGTCAACATTCCACAGTGGTATACCTGAACTTATTGAAAATGAAGTACATGGCTTGTTGGTTCCAGAGAAAGATCCCCAGGCGATAGCGGAAAAATTAACCTTAATCTACAACAATAAAGAGAATGTAGTCGAACAGCTGGTTAGAAACGCGAGAGACAGGGTTGAATTTATGGCTGACAATCACACACTTAATCAAAATTTACGTGATATTCTTTACCAGTTATCATGTTAAAATTGTTAATAATTCATTTATAGCTGTGAATGTTCAACTCGAACTATATTCACTCGTCTGAGCTTTATTTTATGCATAACTCTGAACCATGGCTTGCGCCGAACGATACCGATTTACCTGACTTTATAATTGCTGGTGCAATGAAGTCAGGCACGACAACTCTTCATGCTATATTAAACCAGCACCCAGATGTTTATATGCCAGAAAAAGAACTTCATTTTTTTGATATGGACAACTTAATTCAGCATCCTGAATTTAATACTTTTGATAAACAGTTCTGGCATTGTCAAAATTTAAATAATGAACCTGAAGTATATTGGCAATGGTATAAGCAGCAATTTTCAGGAGCGAGTAATAATCAGTTGATAGGCGAAGACTCTACCACCTATATTAATTCAGAATTAGCCCTACAACGTTTAAGTAAACAAAATAAAAAAATCAAACTTATTATCATGCTAAGGCAACCAACGGCCCGCACTTATTCTCATTATTGGCATATGGTTAAAGCTGGCCGAGCTATGTTTAGTTTTGAAGACATGTTGCAATACCAACCTCAACTTTTATTGGAACGAAGCGCCTATGTAAAGCAATTAAAGGTATTGTTTAGTTATTTTGCCGAAGAGCAAGTAAAAGTAGTTTTGTTTGAAGACTTTTTAACGAATAAAGTAAAAGTACTTGATGAAATTTGTCAGTTTTTGAATATAGATGTAGAAAAGTTACCTAAAAGTGCTTTGGAGTTACATCAAAATAAAGCAAGAATTCCGAAGTACATCAAATTACATTTATTAAAAACGCGGTTATTTCGAAGTAATAATGACAATAACTACATTAATTACTTTAGTTCTACGGAGAAGGAAGATAATAATAAACAAGTTTACTCGCCTCACTTTTTCGGTAGGCTAGCAAATAAGGTGTATAGTACTATTAATCCGTTAATTGAAAAGCAACCCGCGCGGATACATCCTAGTACTAAAGTGTTTCTTGATGGTTATTTTTTGGAAGAAATGAAAGAAATAAATGAGTTACTTAAACAAGATATCTTAGCTAAATGGTTTTAGCGCTTATTAATCCTATTGCTTGGTGTAAATTTCCTAAATGCTTTTTTGGGTTAGATAATGACAGATAATACGCTTTCACTACGATATTTATTTGGTAAAGGTAGTGTTTTATTAGTACTAAAACTTTTCTCAGCGTTTATTGGGTTTTGTTTTCATGTATACATCGCCAGAAAACTCTCACTGACAGAGTTTGGTTTACTTAATTTAGCTCTGACTTGTATTTTATTTATTGTCGCTATCGCAAAGCAAGGTTTAGAGCCGGCTATTGTTAAAGGTTTTGCTCAGGTAGGTTTAAGACAAATTGCTCCGCTATATCAACATATTATTGTTTATACCCTCATAAATTTAGTAATGGTATGTGTTATATTTTGGGGCTTTGCAAATGTTATTTTTACTTCGTTATTAGCGACGCCTCAACTAATAGATATGTTGCCATTAATCATTGTGCTAACTGCGTTTCAAACATGGTTAGGAGTAAACAGTAGTGTTTTGAAAGGCCAACAATATCCACTTTTAAGTTTACTTTTTACAGGCATTGTTACTTATTGCATAGCGCTGGGGATTTGTTTGCATATTGAGTCTTTATCAGCATTTACTGTGCTAACCATTTTGGCTTATTCAACATTGATAGCGGTTATAATTAGTTTCATTTTAATAAAAATAAAATTAAGGGTTGGCACTGCTTTTTTTAAGTTTTCCTCATTGGAGTCGTCTGGTTTTGTTAATGTTTTATCTGTGAGTAGGGTATTATTTGTAAGTTCAATTGCATCGTTAATTGCTCAACAGCTAGGAGTATTGGTTTTGGCTAAATATGCTAGTTTAGACGATGTTGGTTTGTATAGTGTTGCGTTAAAAATATCATTATTATTATCTTATCCTTTGGTGGTTATCAATATGATCACTGCACCTCGATATGCAAAATTATATGGTGATAACCAGTTAAAAGAGTTTAAAGTACTAGCCAAGTTAACTACCAAGCTACTTATTTTACTTGCTTCACTCATGCTCTTATTTGTGGCTTTTTTTGCGGAAAATTTAGTTGTGCTATTTGGGGAGAAATACTATGAAGCAGCACCGTTTTTAATAGTTTTGGCCGTTGGGCAGTGGTTTAATTTATCGACAGGATCAGTTGTTTCTATGTTAGTGATGACGGGGCATGAAATAATACATCGTAGAAATATGATTTTTATTGCGTTGTTTACTTCTGTTGCTTTATTTTTATTTGTACCTATTTATGGTGTAATAGCGTCGGCATGGGTAACATCAATATCGATGATTTCGCTTAATTTAGTAAGTTTATATTTTGTTAATAAACACATATATAAATTACGCTAGCTTTTTTCATTTAGTTTATTCATTAGGACACAAGTAGGGTGTTGAGTATCTTGAAAAGGTATATTAAACGGCAGCTAAAAAAATGTCAGCGTTATGCTGATCCTAACACTATTTTTATTTACCAAATGGGAAAAGTTGGTTCAACAACTTTAGAAAATGCTATTGCTGGTAGCTTACATATTCATGCTTTTTACTCGAAAAATAGTACTTGTGTTATTCGGCAAAAAGGACTTAATAAGTTTGGGTTTAGAGCTATTTTTTATACTTTAGAGCGAGAAATATCGGACTTCATTCACCGTATAATTTTCAAACGCAGAGCTCATACAAAAATTATTACTTTGGTTCGTGAGCCTATAGCGCGAAACCAGTCGATGTTTTTTCATGATATAGACGCTTATTTGTTTTCCGTTCACACGAATTGTTTAAATACCAGAAGAACTCCTTTGCCTACTCGTAGCCAACCTAAACTACTTTTAGAAAAAGTGTTTAATGAAGAATTTGATCATTTTTATCCGTTAAATTGGTTTGATAAAGAGTTTAAACCAATGACAGGCGTTGATATTTATTCAAAGGCATTTAATAAGGAATTAGGTTATAGCTTAATCGATAATAAAGGGGTATCTGTACTTTGCATTAGTATCGATAAACTTGATGATTTAACTTCAGTTATAGAAGAATTTATTGGACATAAACTAGTCCTTCTTAAGGACAATAATAGCGAAAATAAGTGGTATTCTGAGCTTTATAAGCAGTTTAGACAGCATTATCAATTGCCTTCTAATATCGAAAAAACTATTAAAATAAGTAAATTTTATCAACATTTTTTTTAACTTCTCCACTATCTATTCAAAATTAAAGGTAAAAGATGCCGAAAAAAGTAAAGATTAAAGGTGAAAATCTCAAAGCGATAGCGATAGTTAGAGAACTGCTTGATGAATTATTGCTCGCAGGTACAATCATTAGTGATCAGTTAAGCTTTATTGTAGATCATGGACATTTGTCAATCCGTTGTGAAAAAAGCAATGTTGCTAAAGAAACCTTATTATCGATTCCATTAAAGTGTATGCCATTGTTAGCGGATTTTGACTTTTCTGTTACGGATGAAATTCAAATAATCGCCCAACCAAAGCAGACTGTTTTAAATAAACAGGGACTTAGGTTTATGCAATTGATGATTGATTTATATAATGAAACTGAAAAGTTAAAATATTGGTCAGGTGTTTTTCCTATTATTGCTTTGAAAGATCATCCTAAACTAATTTCAGTCTTATTAAATGCTAAGGCATTAAATAAAAAAGCCAATAACTTTAAAAATTTATATAACAATCAACAATGGGATGAACTGTTATTAGTGAGTTTTTTTGGTTCTAGAGAGTTTATCTACAAGGCTGATAAATTAAGTCAATCGGGTATTAATACAAGCAATAAATCTGAAAAAGGTCTTTTGAATGTTATTGATTTCCTAAATCACCAAACAGGAGCTAATGGCTATTCATTTAATGCTGATAACTCTTTAATAATCAATAGCTCTGCTGAAATAACTACAGGGGAAGTATATGTTGAATATAATTACTTAGATCCTTTAATGGCTTACCTTTTTTACGGTTTTGTCGATTTGTCTTCATCTTGGATTTTTAGTGTAATGTTAGAGCTATTTACTCTCCAAGGTAACTCATTATTGGTAATGAATAATCCTGTTTTAAACAAAGCCAATCTCACCCAAGAGCTTGAGTCTCTAAACAAGTATATTCCCGGAGATATTCAAACAAACGGCGTTAATATTGCTGTTTCTCATATTGTAATTCCTAACAACGAAAATCATGCAGCACTTCGAAAAGTAATTCGTTATATACTTTTGACGACCGATAAAGTAGGGAGATACAAGGATGCTAGTTACCTTCAACAAGAAATATTACACATCGAAAAACAATTAATTGAAAAAAATTATGGTTATTGGAAGACACTTGAAGGTGAAACTGAATTAGCGTTATTGAAAACTAGCAATAATGAAATAGTTCGAGCAGCTCTAACTCAGTTAAATAATTTAACTAAGATTAACTTACAGTACATTAAAAATTATGTTGAACACAAATAAAAGCATTTAGTTCTGAAGATTAGACACCACGGAACGGTGTAAAAGACTCATGCCAGCAGTTAAAACTAGATCAACAAAATTCAGTATGAATTGACTTCGGTTTGTTTTAAGACGAAGAAATCGGTCATGGTAACACTGAGAATAATTTTGCGTTTGAGTTTAGTATGAGGAGCTTAAAGCACTAACTGTAACCGCATATGAAACGAAACTAATTTCCTAGAGGTTTCTTAGTTAGATAAACTAACTCAATAATACCTTACTGCTCAATATTCGAAAGTTTAAACAAGAAGCAAGAGATATGTGGGATAAAATATATAACAACATAACTGCTCACGTTGAATGACAGTCATTGTGATAAATATAGGGTATGTTAGTCATTTATATAGAAATACAGTGCAAGACAGTTTGACTGTATTTCTAATCGCTTGGTTTTATTAACTGTTACGTCTTTGAAGTAATACAATAAATACCGATAGCAGTCCCCCAAGTATCGTACCTAAAATTACAATAAGAGCACGATTAGGTTTCGCTCTTTCCTCAGGTACTTGTGGTGGGTCGATAGTTTTTAAAACATATTCTGGCTTAACACTAATTAACATCATGTTTTTTGTTTGCTCTTCAATTAATTGATAGAAGACAGATTCCATCGCTTTGACTTGTATGCCATTTAATTGATTGTTCAAATAATTAATTGAAGCTTGAGCTTCTTCAAAATCTTGCTTACTCATAAAAGAGTTCAAATCAGCTATTAACCATTCAAGCCATTGTTGGGCTAGTTTAGGGGAGTAGTACTCAATATCTATGATGATAGTTGCCGCTTTTTTATCATAGTCAATATATAGCAAGTCAGAAAACTCTTTATAAGCTTCCCATAGGGAAGGTTTAGGCTTTTTCGGCGCTTTAACATCTCTGATCCATTTATCATTAGCTTGATCATAAATGTTGTCATCAAGTATTAATGTATCAGTAGTGTCATCCCAATCCGTGGCAGCCATAATAGGCACTAGTAAATTATGATTGGCAATGAAATTCTCTAAGAAAGAACGTGATTTAATGATTTCTAATGCTAAGTTTGTTTTATCACCACCGCCTGAGCCTAGGTTGATTCCAGCCATACTGGCTAGACCTCCGAATTGGCCTGCTAATGCCGCAAGTCCCCCGGCCCCACCATCACTTGAGACGGGAGTTAGAATAACTGAAGCTTTATATATATTAGGTTTTGACAAGGCAAAAAATACAGCTGCGACTGAAAAGAGTAGGGTCACACTAATAATTGTTATTTTTCTTTTCCAGAGGGTACGCCATAACTCACTGAAATTTACTTCTTCATCTTGCATTATACTTTCTTCTTGTTTTGTCACTTAATTTACGCCATTTATGAGTGAATTCTTAGGTGTAAAAATTACAAAGTTATTCTTACACAAATTTAATTAAAAACAACAGATCTTGATAGAGTTAAAATAAGAGTAGTATCTCATTTTAAATAACTTTTATTTTTAACTTTTACGAAATGTTAGCATCGCAATATGTTCATATAAGTAGGAAATTAAAAATTTAGGATAATCTTTAATGACGCGCTGACGAACATGTTTATGCATTACCATTCTTTGTAACCATCTCAACCCAGATTTTTTTATGAGTGGGTGGTAGTAATCTGTTTTAATTGACGTTTGAGTTAAAAATCCTCCGCAAGTAAACATTAACTTAACGTTTGGACAGTTATCTTTAGCATCAATAATAAATTGGTCTTGAATGGGGGTTCCCATTCCTACGATTAATATATCTGCATTTGATTTTTCAATCAGTTTAAATGCTTCATTCTTATCTTGTTGATTATCGAAATACCCAGAACGAACATAAGTAATATCTAAAGCTGGATAAGAAGATTCAATATTTTCTTTAGCTTTTAGTATTTCGGAAGCTGTACCTCCAACCAAAGCTATTTTAGCTGAAGCTTTTTGCGCGTACTCAAATACTTCGCCAGCTATGGAAGAGTAATCAAAGCTAACTCTAGCGACTTTTGATTTTGGATGGAAAATATTGTGGAGTCTTTGTAACAAGCTACCGTCTGAATAAAAATAATCAATACCATCAATAATTTCTGGTGATTTTAATAATACGCTATATGAAAATGGATTAACAAAAGAAACTAATGTTTGCTTTTCGTCTTCAATAGAAGACAAAATTAAAGAAAAATCTACGCTGGTAGATATTTTATCATCTAACTTCTTCATGATGTTATGTTTCAATTCACTTCCTTAACTTCAAGTCTTTCAATATTAATCTTCTGTTGTCTTTTCTTTATTGCGTGCAAGTTGATTACATAACCTATAAAAAGATAATGCAACGGGAGTGTTTTAAACCTATCACTCATAGCCGAAGAAAAACCAAAAGCGACAGGGATAGACAAAACCAAAAGTAAAGTTGCATACGAAAAAATGGATTCAAAGCTCCCTTTTTCATGCGTTTTTGCTGACGATCTTAAAATGTTAACCATCCAAAATAACAATACAAAATATAATATTATGCCAATAGCCCCCCATTTTGCTAATTGATATCCATAAAGGCTTTCAATAACACTAATACGCTTTTTAAGCTCGATTCGATTAGAGCCACAGCCAAAAGGGAAGCATTTTTCAAAGTATTCTACAGCAAGTTCCATTTCAACGACACGGTGATTGGTTGAAGAGTCTTTTTCTTCGCCACCAAACATACTCTCTATATAATCAAGCTTTAGCATATTCGACTTCTCAAATGTCAGAGAGATACTTGTAACCAGCGTAATAGATGCAACAATTACTATAATTAGCGTTGCATTAACCGCTTTACTTTTTTTACCTCTACCGAGCAAATAGCTTAGGCCAAGCATTATAATAACTGTGCCAATTCCTCCTCTTGATAAAGTTAAAATTAAGGCAAGAAAAACAACGCCAACAAAAAGCCAATCTTTAAATTTAAATTCATTTTTAGCATCTATCAATTTAAAGTATTGATAATAAATAAAAAATGATAGATAGAATGCGAAATCTGATGGATAACCATAGGTACCAGACCACCTAAAAAAGTGGAAAACAACAATGTCATCACTCATGCGCCCTTTATATAAATCAGCAATACCCCACAATGCAGGAAAATATACAAAAGCTGAAAACACTATTTGTAATACACAAGCGATAATAAAAAACTTCATTAGCGCTTTTAGTTGTTCACCTGATAAGGGGTATAAAAGTGGGATTGATAAATAGACTAAATAAACGATAGGGCGAGTGAAATCAGTAACATCCATCCAACTTAAATGGGTGGTAAAAACTAGGGTCGTAAAAATATAATACGATACAGTAACTAATACATAGCCTAGAAGAAAATATACCATTTTTGCATCAGGCTTAGCTGGTTTTTTTATTAAGACTAAGGTAATAACAAATAGAAAAACACTAATGTGAAGCAATTTTTGCGCAGTACCAACCCCTCCTGGTAACCACGAAAGAGCAGGGAAAAGTAATAGGAAGGTCCAAAAAGTATAATGTACTGATAAGTTATTTACTTTCAAAAGAAATATACCTTAACAGCAATAAAAGTCGCCAATGTATTATATTCATTTAGAGAAAGTGTAGCTATTTCGATTTAAATTTGTGAGTTCTATCAATGTGTTCAACCTGATTGTAAAATGAACAAAAAACAACATAAATGGATTTTGGCGAACATTTTATATTGAACAGTTTAAAATCACAAAGTTAATTAATTTATTTTATTGTTGTTTTCTCTTCGCACATCAAGAGAGCAATTCATAATTTCAATTGCACTATATAAATTAATGTAGTGGTTCGAACTTGTATGTTTACTTCATTAGGTGGTGTAGCTTAACCCCCTTTATATTTTACAGTGACTACCTGTATCAATAAATTTCATTATTTGTTAACATCGCGCCCCAAATGGTGCCGACCATTTCATAGTTAAATTTTTCCAGTTATATTCTGAACTTTGGTGAACTTTTTGAAAAACACACGTTTCAATCTGATAAAGAAACTCATAACGACTATTCTTCTTCCTCTATTTGGTTTGCTTTATCTTTTGGGGAAATGTTTCCCTAGGAATAGTAAAATTTGGGTTTTTGGTTCGGCCTATGGCTTTGAGGGAAATTCAAAATATTTATATTGTTATACCGTCGAACATACGCCAGATATTCGAGCAATATGGATAGCTGGAAGCCGTGAAGATAGTCGTAATATTTGTTCAAAAGGTGCAGAAGCTTATTATCGCTGGAGTATACAAGGAATATGGCTGGCATTTCGAAGTAAATATTGGTTTTTTAATGTCTGTTCTTCTGATGTAAACTATGTTGCTTCTGGAGGAGCGTGGTTGGTAAATCTCTGGCATGGGGTTCCACTAAAAAAAATTCACTACGATGTTGAATCGTTCTCCAATGCAAACCGCTATAAGAAGCTATCATATATTATACGAAAAGTATTTTTATATACTCCAGATGATGAAGTATATGAAAACTTAGTTTCTACCTCTAAACATGTCAGCGACATGTCGTTTAGTAGCGCATTGCGCGTTCCAGCAGAGCAATGTTTAAACTTTGGTTACCCTAGATTAGATCCTTTGTTTTGGGATCAAGAATACAGTGCAAAATGGCAAATGCGTTGGTCATCTATCGATGAACAAAAATTCATTAAAAAAGTTAAAACGTACGATAAAGCATTTATCTTTATGCCAACATGGCGTGACCATGCTCCACACTTTATAAAAGAACAACATTGGGATTTTATTGGTTTGGATAAAAAACTAGCGAAAAAAAACACCATTTTGATTCTCAAGCTTCACCCATTAACACCGCTGTCTTTGGTTAAAAGTGTTCAGGATTGTAGCAATATTGAATTACTCGATTCAGGTAAAGATGTTTATTGCATACTCCCTCATACTCATGGGTTAATTACAGACTATTCTTCAATTATGTTTGATTATGCTCTACTGGATAGGCCAATTTGTTATTTCGCTCACGATTTAGATGACTATTTGGATAAAAGCAGGGAGTTTTATATGCCCTTTGATGAAGTAGTGTATGGACCCGTTGTGACTACGATGGAACAAGTAGAACGGTTTCTCTTAAATCATGAAAGTATCACAGATTCAAACGAAGCCAGAGAACGTATTAAAGATTTATACTTCGATTATAAAGATCATGATTCAAGTAAGCGAATTGTGGCGCATTTCACGCAATAGTTAGTAGGGAAAGTAGGCTAATAACTTAAATTTTTATGAAACCAATGAGACATTAGATAATGGAAAATAAGAACGTCGCTATAGTGATACCCAATCTTGGCCAAGGCGGAGTGGAGCGGTATGCAGTACAACTTGCAAAAGGAATGCAACAAAATGGCAGTAATTGCACAATAATTACATTTGAAGATGTGCCTGTAGCCCAGCAACTTTCTGGCGCTATAAAGGTTAGACATGTATGTTTTGCGACGACTGGACGTTTTCAATTTGTTAAGTCAGCTCTAAAGCTCAGGCGATATCTTCAGCAAAACCACTTCGATTTAATTATATCGGGAAAAGAGCAAGGAAATATTTTCACTCATTTGGCACAACTATTTAAAAAGCCCTATAACTCTTGGTTTGTGACAAGGCATGTACCACTAGAACCCGGTCAATCCAAAGGTGACGTACGTTGGTATACGAAAAAGCTATATAAGTATTTGTATTACAAGGCAAATGCTTTCATTGGTGTAACAGATGAAATAGCAGCACAATTAAAAATCACAGTACCAAAATCGAAAAAACATTGTGTAAAAGCAATAAAAAACCCGATTATCGACGCTGATATTTTCAATTTTAGCGAGCGTACTCCAAATAAACTCAGTTGCTGGCCTTCAAATAAAAGAGTTGTACTAGGGGCTGGAAGACTTGCGGAGCAAAAAGGGTTCGACTTGCTTATTACGGCGTTTGAGAAAGTAGCTACTGCTTTACCTGATGTAGACCTTGTCCTTCTTGGAGAAGGCGAAGATCAGGAATCTTTGGAAGAACTAAGTCGTTCTTTAGGAATCAGACATCGGGTACATTTTTTTGGTTATACTGACAACCCTTGGTATTTTATGCGCCAAAGCTCACTTTTTGTTTTGTCTTCAAGATGGGAAGGGCTGTCTATAGTTTTACCCGAAGCTATAGCACTAGGGCGACCTGTCGTCGCATTTGATTGTCCAACAGGACCGAGAATGTTACTTGGCGATGACTCACCCGCTTTGGTTGCGTTCCCTGATACCCAAGCTCTAGCAAATACTATGCTTTTACAATTAAATTCGCCTTTCTGTCCACTTGTTGATTTAAGTGAATTTCATACGAGCCAGTCAGCAAGAAATTATCTTAGCCTTCTATAAGACAGATCGAGTAAAGCGGTTAATGTTTGATTGATTATATTTGAAAAGACCGGAAAAATTGAATTATCAGGATTGATATCTATTACTGTAACATTCAATGGCTTATTACCCACTTTTAAAATCAGATATAAAACTTGTTTGTTCAATGAATTGGATTGAACAAAAATCTATTTTAATGATAAAATTCGCGAGTTTTACCGGTGGTGCCTAATGTGGGCAGTGACATCTGCGAATTTAGGAAAAATATAGGTCTTATAAGAGCATCACGATGTATTTTAGGCTTTTAAATTGGTGCTATTGTTTCGGTTTTAATCGCCCAGTGAAACATTATTGTATCAACCGTACTAAAGAGTAATTAATTATGAGTAAAACGGTTATTACCTATGGAACCTTTGATTTATTCCATATTGGTCATCTTCGATTATTACAAAGATTGAGAGCGTTAGGAGATAGGCTTATTGTCGGTGTTTCAACTGACGAATTTAATGCGCTGAAAAATAAACAGTCTAGCATTTGTTTTGAGGATAGAATTGAAATTATATCTGGGCTTAAATGTGTGGATTTGGTTATTCCAGAAAATGACTGGCAACAAAAAGAGCGGGATATTGAACAGTATTCTGCAGACATTTTGGGCATGGGCGAAGATTGGCTTGGAAAATTTGATCATTTATCCTCACATTGTGAGGTGGTTTATTTACCCAGAACAACTGGGATATCGAGTACTAAAATTAAACAGAATTTATCTATTCTTGGCTCGGAGCATAGAGAAGAGTTTAAAAAAGCATTAGATGTGATTTCTAATCTGGTTGATAACCTCTCTTAATTAAATGAATGATTATGAGTGAAAGGCTAAGCAGCACGTCGGCAAATAACGATCAAGAAGATCAGAAGCGGGTATTTAAAAATGCTAGCGCTTTATTTGTTATTCAAATCGCTAATATGGTGCTGCCGTTTATTTTATTACCATATCTCACCCATGTACTCGGCGCACAATATTATGGATTAGTTGCTTTTGGTCTAGGGATCGCGCAATTAGGGTTTGTTATTACCGATTATGGATTTTCTTTATACGCTCCTGTAGTCCTCAGTAAAATTAGAGGGGATGTTTCAAAGATTAACAAAGTGGTTGGCGCTATCTATTGTTGTAGGATCTTGCTGCTTTTATTAGTGTCCGCCACTATATATCTTTATGCGTTGAATACCCAACAATATGCTGAACATAAGGAATTATTACTACTAAGTATTTTAATTTTAGCGGGCACAACCTTACAGCCTATTTGGTTCTTTCATGGTATTGAGAAAATGGGATATATAACGTTTTTCTCTTTACTTTCGCGTTTAAGTTTTTTGTTACTGGTAGTGTTTTTTGTTGCAACGAAAGAAGATTACTTTTACGTAGCTCTATTTAACGGTATCACTCATTGTGCTGCAGCTTTATTAGGATTGGTTTTAATTTATAAATTGGGGTATCGCGCAACTTGGCCTGGTTGGCAGAGCATATTGGAAACCTTTAAGGCGTCAATGGAGTTTTTTTGGTCGCGCGCTGCAGTTAGTACATATACAGCGGCTGGGACCGTTTTCTTGGGGCTTTGGGGAACGAGTGTCCAAGTTGCCTATTATTCTGCGGCTGAACAACTGTACAAAGGAGCGCAAGCTTTTTTTGCTCCATTATCTCAGGCTCTCTATCCTAACATGCTTAAAAATAGAAACTTTTCCTTGTTATTTAAAGTCATGAAATGGGCGGTTTTATGTTGTCTTACCGGTGTATTGATAGGCTCTGTTATAGGTGAGCAGGTACTTGAGCTCTTATTCGGTGAGGAATTTGTCAATGCAAATTCAGTATTACTAATTTTTCTAATCACCTTAATGTTTACTACTCCTTCTACTATGCTTGGTTACCCTTTGTTGGGAGCTTTAGGAAAGGTAAGTTTGGCAAATAGAAGTGTATTTTTAGGTGGTGCATTACAATTGTGTTTACTGAGTTTTTGCTATTTGCTCGGTTATACTACGGCATTTTCTGTCGCTCTATGCGTCTTGTTGGTAGAGTTACTGGTGTTTTTTCTTCGGGCTTATTGGGGGAATAGATATCTACGTGCCAATGCAAACTCGTTGATTGAGAAAGTTTAAATGTTTTAAACGAATGTAGTTTTAAAGAAAAGTCTGGGAAGTCCACTAAACTTGATGAGCACCTAGTAAGTGTTATTTATAATGCTTTTGGTGTAGTTGTTGAATCAATCTAAAGTTAGAAGATAAAAAGTAGCGCAACTTACTATAAAAATGCCCCGAGCCAATTTGTTTAATCAATTCCTTCATTGATAATACTTCTCTACAACGTCTGATCCGCATAAACTTTTGATTTTTTAGGTTTGCATCGCTCATCAAGTGTTGATGTTTATCAAAATACTGTAAATAGCCTTTTACGCTGTTAGTATTCGCTATCATTCGCTGTGAAGAACCGGTGTCATTAACAATATATGTAGGAGTAGCTATGCGAAAGGCCGTGCCGTACTTAATCATCAAACGGGTCCAAAGGTCATAATCTTGGCAAGCTACAAATTGTTCGTCAAAACCACCAATACTGAGCACTCGCTCTTTTTTTACTAAAACTTGCGAGGTTGCTTCATTGTAACTTAGTTGCTGTGCAAGGGTTATTTGTCCTTCTTTGGCATCAATTATTCGCTTTTTTTTACCATAATCCCAATACATACTTGAGCAAACAAATGCATAGTTATCATCATAAGCCGATACTAGGCTAGCAATTCTATTTGGCAGAAATACATCATCATCATCAAGTCCGGTAACAAACTCACCATTAGCCTTTTTGATAGCTATGTTCCTTGAGATACAAGCCCCTTTACTGACGTTATTTTTAAAAATGAAAATGTTGTTATGTTTACTACTTAGTTGAGTTAGAAATTCGAAGGTATTATCGGTAGAGCCATCATCAACAACAAGTATTTCTATATTTGGGTAAGTTTGTTGGAAAATTGAGTCAATAGCATTAGCAAGTAGTGCTTGACGATTTTTTGTCGGAATGTAGACACTGACTAAAGGTAACGATAAACCACTATTTTTAGCTAATTCTGTTGGATTCATCTCTTTCCCATTGTTTAGTTTTACCCAGCATAAATTGAAGTTTTGCTCTGATTTTGACAACTAATTTTATAAGAATAAAAGTAGGCATACAAAACCAAGGTGGCTTGTTATATCCTTTTGGAGCGTAGATAGCGGGTTTTTTAATCTTTAGATTATTTAGTTGAACATTGCCACGTTCAACTCGGGTTAGTACTTGCAATAAATTACTGAGGTTTTTAGCGCAGGTAAATACTAAAGCACACTGTTGAGATACTGCCACTTCAGATGGCAAAAACTGCCGCCTTATATATTCGTCATCGGCAATAATTTCAGGTAAAGGAGTTATTTGTTTTATGCCTGTTTCACTCAAAGCGATGACATTGGACAGTCTATGGTTGATATTGTAAAAAGAAAGGCTTGCGACACGATAATACTGCCTCACTAAAAAATCACTCTTATTGAAAGAGAATTTGATCTTTGGGGATATGGCCTTTAAATGGCTATCTTTTAACTCTGTTACGAGTGTATTAATGTCTTTGCCACTAATTTCAATATCAGCGTCCATCAATACTTTAATAGATGATTTGCTGTTACTCACACCTAAATTCAGTGCGTTCGTTTTAGACGCTTTGTCCGTTTCAAACACTAAAAAATTGATGTTTTTTTGTTGCAGGGATAATTCATTTTCTTTAAGGAATGATATTGTTCTAGTATGGGTATTGTCTTGGCAAGCATTGCAAACAACGACTAATTCAATGGTATGTAATGTATTATCTTCAAGTAAGCTTGAAAGTGTTTTTACGATCAACACTTCTTCATTGTATGCAGGGATGATAATGCTAAATTTATATTGTTCCATAATGTGCTAATTTAATAAAAACACGTATTCGTTGGTGTATTAAGCCTCATTTATTACTTCAAGTATTTTCTCATAACCACAAAAGTTATTTTTTTTATATGGAGTAAATTGAGTATTAATTGATTTTACCACAAACTCCTCAAGCCTTTGTAAATCAGTGCAGACACAAGCATAATTATTTTTTATTACAAAATCAGCTAAATCTTGTTGGTGGTTATCTATTCGGTCAAAATTAGGCACAATCAAGGTCGGTTTTTCCATTTCTAATAAATGAAATACAGATCCTGCACCGGCATGAGTAATAACCAAGTCAGCTTTAATTACTTCATCTTCTACTTGAGTCGAGTATTTGAAATACTTATGGTTGTCAGGAAGGTATGTCCCTTCAGAAATCTGATTGACAATTTGATACTTTGTTGGTGATAACTGCTCGTTTACTGCCTTAAATAAAGCATTGTAATGAGTATGTCCGACGGTCACAAAAATATTCATAATCTACCGAAGAAGCGACTTTTAGGATAATGTTTTTTTAGTGATTCATGTTGAATAAAAAATAAATTAGCAACATGATACATAACTTTTCCTGCAAGAGACGGCGTAAAAACACGAGACCAAGACTCGAAGTAGATAACTTTAATGTTAAACAATCGACAAATTATTCCTGGAACAACAGCCACTCCAGGACCTGTTGAAATCATAGACACTACACGGTATTTGAGCATTATGCGAATGGTTTGGCTTAGCGACCAAAAGATGTACAGAAAAAAAGTTATAATATTTTTAATGTGAGAAAATTTATCACGTGCTTCTATACAATAAAACTGGCGAATAAAGTTATTATCTTTTGATTTAACGTCAGTTAAAGCAATAAACGGTATACTTTTTAGTTCTTCAGGTGCGCCATTAATAAAGCGTGTCATCTGTGCAGCATGACCTCCCTTTCCATATACCATAAGTATTACTTCGGGACGATTTTTTAACATTTAAGGATTAATGCTCCTATCCATTTATCATTATGTAATTAAAATTATCAAAGCTAGAGAGATCTTAAAATACATTAAACTACATTCTAAATAGAATTGTCTAATGCTTGAAGGAATCGCATTCTACCTTAAAGAAAATTAACTGGAAACATTTATCGCTGAAATAATTATGAACATTTGGCGATAAGTTTATTGCTGACGTTAAAATATAGCTACCTCCTTTACTGTTTAAATACTAGTTTAAGTTGAATCTCATTAAAGCTAACGTAAACAAGTGAATGTATGACAAAATTTTCTTTGCATTATGGTGAACTGAGGCTCTTGTTAGAAATAACCTTCTTAATTTAACAAAGAAGAATTAAAGTTTATGTCGTTAACAACAAACCAGTACCTAATTCTTTCATTTTTTGTTAGAATCGCGACAATTTTTTAATTAAGAGTTGATCTGTAGAATGAATGTTATCGAAGCTACTATTCCTGCGCCGGGCAAAAAATTTGCAATCGTTGTGTCTCGCTTTAATCATTATATCGTTGATAGCCTACAAAATGGCGCTGTTGATGTGTTAAAACGTTTTGGTCAAGTGGCCGATGAAGATATTACAATAATCAAAGTACCAGGTGCTTATGAATTACCTTTAGTGGCTAAGAAAGCAGCGAAAAGTGGTAAGTTTGATGCAATTATCGCTATTGGTGCGGTGATTCGTGGTGGTACGCCACATTTCGACTTTGTTGCTGGTGAATGTAATAAAGGCTTAGCTCAGGTTTGTTTAGATTCTGAAATCCCAGTATCTTTCGGGGTGATCACAACCGATTCAATTGAGCAAGCAATCGAAAGAGCTGGTACTAAAGCAGGTAACAAAGGTGGTGAAGCTGCTCTTGGTGCTTTGGAAATGGTTAACGTACTTTCTCAGCTATAATTTAGCTAGTAATTTATTTGGAGAGTGTTGTGAAACCATCACCTAGAAGAAAAGCCCGTGAATTAGCGGTACAAGCCGTATATTCATGGCAAATGAGTGAAAATTCAGTTACTGATGTTGAAGCTCATTTTTTAACAGAAAACGCAAAGCGACGTTTTGAAATTGAATTCTTTCAAAAATTATTTCGTGGTGTTACTTCACAAGTAAGTTCAATTGATTCAGCTATTGAGCCACACCTTGACCGCCCTTTATGTGATGTTGATCATATTGAAAAGGCAATTTTACGGGTTGCTATTTTTGAACTAAGTGATTGTTTAGACGTTCCTTATCGGGTCGTTATTAACGAAGCTATCGAATTAGCGAAACTTTTTGCTGCTGATGATAGTCATAAGTTTATTAATGGTGTGCTTGATAAAGCAGTTAAATTAATTCGTCCAGAAGCATAATTTAACCAATAGCTACTTGAATTATTAGGCGCCATGATTATGTGCGCCTTTTGTATTTTTATGCGCGCAACATTCTGTTTTATATTACTTCACTAGTCATATAAAACATGTCTGATATTAGCCTTTTTGATATGTGATAAATTGTTATGAAAGAATTTGAACTGATTAAGAAATATTTTACTGAACAAGCAGTAAATCGTAAAGATGTCGTGCTTGGTATTGGTGATGACTGTGCGTTGTTAACGCCTGCTGAACGACAAAATATTGCCGTAACAACAGACACTTTAGTTGCAGGAGTACATTTTCCCCATGAAACTGAACCCCGTGCTATAGGTCATAAGGCTATCGCGGTGAATTTATCCGATCTTGCAGCTATGGGAGCTGAGCCATCATGGATATCAGTTGCGATTACCTTACCTGAAATTGATGAAACATGGGTTGGTGAGTTTTGTGCCGGCGTATTTGAACTGTGTGAATATTATAATGTTCAGTTAGTGGGGGGCGATACTACCCAAGGACCATTAAGTATCACAGTTACTGCACAAGGGTTAATACCGTTTGATAAACATATTAGTCGAAGTGGCGCTAAAGCTGGCGATTGGTTATATGTAACGGGTGAAATTGGTGATGCAGCTTTAGCTATTAAGCATTATTACGGTAAAATTGAGCTTTCAAAAGAAACATTAACCGCGACATATCAAAGGTTAAATTACCCTAAGCCTCGGGTATTAGCAGGACAAGCGCTCCGTGAGTATGCTTCTGCTGCGATAGATTTATCCGATGGTGTGCTCTCTGATCTTGAACACATTCGTAAAGCCTCTAATGTTGGGGTAAATATTGTGCTCGAAGATTTACCTCTTTCAAATGAGCTTATCGACACATTAGGGCATGAAGCGGCAATCGAATTAGCGTTACAAGGTGGCGACGATTACGAATTGTTATTTACTGTTTCTGCCGATAATAAAGTGGGCATGGAAACGGCTTTGGCTAATGTAGGCGTAAAGGTTACTTGTATTGGTCAGTTAAATGCTACCAGTAAAGTTACCACCACGCTTAATAGTGAAGTGACTCAAATAAACGCCATTGGATTTGAGCATTTTTCAGCGAAAGATAATTCCCATGAGCGCTAATAAATTCAACTTATCTGATCCTATTCAGTTTCTCGCATTAGGTTTTGGTAGTGGACTTGCGCCGAAAGCGCCCGGTACATTCGGTACAATTGCAGCGATCCCTTTATTATTGTTATGCGCTTCTTTGACCGTAACTCAGTATGCGATGTTAGTTGTCGTGATGTCGTTAATTGGCATTTATTTATGCGGTTATGCTGCAAAAGCGGCTGGTGTACATGATCATCCTGCTATCGTATGGGACGAAATTGTCGGTTTATTTATCACAATGTTTATGCTCCCATTGACGTGGCAAACAATTTTTGTTGGATTTGTTTTATTTCGACTCTTTGACATTGTTAAACCTTGGCCGATTTCTTGGCTCGATAAACATTGTCATGGTGGTTTTGGCATTATGATCGATGATATTGTTGCGGGATTTGCTGCATTAGCATGTATGCACTTAATTTTTTAGTGATTGATTATATTCTTTCCTAATAGGCTCACTTACTTCGGTTGATAAATCATCTGTGCAAGCCAACCCAAGCCAGTTTAAGATAAAAGCCCAAATAGCGATATTTGGGCTTTCGTTTAATTACATGCTGATTAGCTAATCAAACCATTATTAATGCAAGATTCTCGCTTTAATAGTACCTTCAATGGCTTTTAATGCTCGTAAAGCGGTTGCGCTATCCGCAGTTTCAATATCAATAACCACATAGCCAATTTCATCATCGGTTTGTAGATACTGAGCAGCAATATTCACGTTATGCTCGGCAAATGCTTGGTTAATTTTAGTCAAAATGCCCGGCTGATTGCGATGAATGTGTAGTAAACGGCTGGTGCCTGTATGACCTGGTAAAGACACTTGCGGAAAATTCACTGCAGACAATGTTGAGCCATTATCTGAATATTTCGCTAATTTACTGGCGACTTCTAAGCCTATATTTTCTTGAGCTTCTTTCGTGCTACCGCCAATGTGAGGCGTTAAAATCACATTATCAAACTCACGTAATGGTGAAACAAATTCTTCATCGTTGCCTTTCGGTTCCACTGGGAAAACATCAATAGCGGCACCTGCAACTTTTTTGGCCTTCAATGCTTGCGATAATGCGTCAATATCAACAACGGTACCACGTGAGGCATTGATAAAGATAACACCATCTTTCATAGCGTTAAATTCAGCAACCGCCATCATATTTTGAGTTTGAGGGGTTTCTGGTACATGCAAGCTAACAACATCAGATTCAGCAAGTAAGGCATTAAGTGATGAAGCTTGGCTTGCATTACCTAAAGGTAATTTAGTTTCAATGTCATAAAAGCGTACTTTCATGCCAATGGTTTCAGCAAGTATGCCTAATTGCATACCGATATGGCCATAACCAATAATACCTAAAGTTTTTCCTCTGGCTTCCACCGATCCTACCGCAGACTTATTCCACACTCCACGATGCGCTTGTGCACTTTTCTCAGGTATACCACGTAATAAAAGCAATAATTCACCGATGACTAATTCAGCAACTGAACGAGTATTTGAGAAAGGCGCATTAAATACTGGTATTCCTAACTTTTGAGCGGCTTTGGTATCAACTTGGTTTGTGCCAATACAATAACAACCAATCGCCACGAGTTTTTTGGCATGCTTAAGTACATTTTCATTCAACATAGTACGTGAGCGAATACCAATAAAATGTACAGAGGAAATTTTTTCGATCAATTCTTCTTCAGCTAAAGACGTTTTCAAATATTCAATGTTGCTATATCCTTGAGATTTAAGCTCTTCAATAGCGCTTTGATGAACACCTTCTAATAATAAGATCTTAATTTTTTCTTTTGCTAATGATTTATTACTCATGATCGATAATCACTCTTGGTAAAGTTACTAAAACTATTAAAATGTTAATGTAAGGATAAGCTCTCAAACCGCTTACAAAAATCAAATAGATGGCTAGATGCCTAAATCTGATATTAAACTAACATATAGTGCATAAACTCTAAAGTGTTATTTTACTATTTTTGCCCCTTCAGGGGTTCCAAGTATTAAAACATCGGCACCGCGAGCGGCAAACAAACCATTGGTAACAACACCTACCAAGGCATTGATGTCATTTTCCAAGCGTATTGGATCGATTATGTCTAAGTTATGCACATCGAGAATGACGTTTCCGTTATCTGTGATCACGCCTTGACGATAAACTGGATCACCACCAAGTTTTACTAATTCTCGGGCAACATAACTCCTTGCCATAGGGATCACTTCAACAGGTAATGGAAATTTGCCCAAAACTTCAACTTGCTTAGATTGATCGCAAATGCAGATAAAAGATTTTGCCACCGCGGCAACAATTTTTTCGCGGGTAAGTGCAGCGCCGCCACCTTTGATCATATGCATGTGCTTGGTAATTTCATCGGCACCGTCAATGTAAACATCAATAACATCAACATTATTTAAATCAAATACTTCAATGCCGTGAGCTTGTAATCTTTTGGTTGACTCCTCTGAGCTTGAAACGGCGCCTTCAATATCATTTTTCATTGTCGCTAATGCGTCTATAAAGTGGTTAACCGTTGAGCCTGTACCAACACCAACGATAGAATCTTTTTTAACAAATTCTAGCGCTTTGATAGCCGCTGCTTTTTTCATTTCATCTTGAGTCATAGAGGAGGTCCTGTAATTTTTGCCGTTATTATATCAGCCAATAACGGCTGAATATATGTTATCGAAGGAAAAGAAGTATTAAGATTAATAAAATTTAAATTGATGGTTAGGTGTAATAATTTCAGGAATTGGAATATCCCAATGTTCACTGGGAATTGTCTCAACCTGTTGAAAGTCATGAGCTAAGCCAATCGGGTAGGGTTTATTTGTTTTTGCTTTTTGGGCGTACCATTTACTCAGTGTTCTATCGTAGTATCCACCTCCCATCCCAAGCCTTGCTCCTGTCTTGTCAAAAGCAACTAACGGAGTAAAAATGATATCGAGTTGTTCAAGTGGCAAGACATCCAAAACGTTCAATTTCGGCTCTAAAATATGATATTTGTTCCGTTGCATTATGGTGTGTTCATGATAGTGCAAAAATAATAAATGACCTTTACTAAAAGGGTGAAGCACAGGTAAGTAAGTCTTTATGTTTTGCGCCCAACACGCGTGAATAAATTTATCCGTATTTAACTCACCATCATTAGTTAAGTAGATAGCAATAGACTGAGCGGTAAGTACTTTTGGGTGATTGAGTAAACTGCTCGCTAAACGCTGTGACTGTTGTTGCTGGGTTGTTTCATCTAATGATTGACGTTTCTGGCGAATTACATGCCTAATTTCATTTCTAGAAAGTGAATTAGAGGTAGTCATTTTGTCTGATCAGTATGGATTGATAAGTTAACAATAAACGGCGAAGCAAAAAAGTGAAAGTAAAAAAATAGCCAACGATATTGTTGGCTATTTTATAGGAACTGCTTTTATTTTAAGTTGAAATAATTAACTAACTGGCGATGCTGACTTCACGTGTTCAGCCGCTGTATCTTCCGCTTTAGGGTCTTCATCATCAGCAGCAAGGCTTTCCCAAAATCTTGATTTCAAACCAATTAACAACATTACAATCCCGATACCAATACTAAATAAACTAATTTGGAGATATAACGAAGGTATTTGCTCTACGTTATTTGGATCGTAGTTACCCGCTAGTAAACCAGAAATAATATTACCAATTGAATAGGTTAATACGAAAATCCCCATCATTTGACCAGCAAAACGTTTAGGAGAAAGTTTACTAACCGCACTAAGTGCAACTGGACTTAAACATAATTCACCTACTGTGTGTAAAAAGTAAGTGGCAACTAACCAATAAGGCGCTACTTTCATACCTGAAGCGGCGTATTGTGCAGCAAAAAACATTACGATAAAACCACTTGCCATGATGATCAAACCAAAGGCACATTTAATACCGTAAGAGGGGCTAACTAATTTTTTACCTAAGTTAATCCATAATGCAGCGAAGAAAGGAGACAATAAAACAATAAACACAGAATTTAGTGATTGGAACCAGCCTGTAGGTACCTCAAATGAGCCAACTAAACGGTCGGTATAATCACGTGCGAATAAGTTCATTGAAGAACCTGCTTGCTCAAATCCAGACCAAAAACAGGCAGAAGCGATACAAATCAGTAATAATGCCCACAGTCTTTTCTTTTCATTTGGGGTTAAGTTACTGAAAAAGTAAATAACGGCGTAATAAATAACAAAAATAAGCGAGAATGCTATCGCAACATATTGTGCTACCGCTACCGGGTCGATTGAAATAGTACCATTGAAAACTAAGGCTGTGACTATAGCTATACCACCTAATACGGCACCAATTAGTGACCAACTTGTTTTCTGAGCTTTTTCTGACATCGGATAAACAGGGTGTTCACCAACGCCAGCAAGTTTAGGAGTAGTAATTTTATATTGAATTAAACCTAACGCCATACCAACTGCAGCTGCGCCAAATGCCCAGTGCCAGCCAACATTTTCCATTAAGTAACCACAAACGCCGTAACCAATTACAGAGCCTATATTAATGCCCATATAATATATGGCGTAGCCACTATCACGACGAACATCTTTATCCGCATATAATTGACCAACCATAGCGCCGATATTGGGCTTTAATAAACCGGTACCTAAAATAACAACGATTAAACCTATAAAGAAAGTATCATCACTTGGAATGGCTAAAATAATATGGCCAATCATAATAATGATAGCGCCGTACCAAACAGACTTTTGCCCACCGAGCAATCGGTCAGAAATCCAACCGCCAGGTAAGCCCATAAAATAAACACTACCGGTATATAAACCATAAATTGCTGCTGCAGATGCGACAGTTAAGCCTAAACCGCCTTCTTGTAATGTTGCTGTCATAAAAAGTACAAGCAGCATGCGCATGCCATAATAACTCATACGTTCCCACATTTCTGTGATAAACAAAGTTTGTAAGCCTTTAGGATGACCAAAGAACGAATGGTCAGTTTGCGTTGTCATATATAATTTCCTTCGTAAGGGGCGACGTACATCTATTTTTATTATTGGTGTGGTTGTTTAATGGTTAAATCAAACGTATCGATGTCGACGCTTTTTATAATAAATCAGCGGCATTTATACCTTTGATAGCCATCAAGCGCAAGTTTATCGCGCAGTTATCTGATGTTTTAAGCGGAAGAATTCGATTGAAAATGAATTAAATTCTGAAAAAATAACATTAAACTGGAGTTTAAATGTTAATTAATAGTACTATTTAACCCAGTTAACATAAATTATAGTCAATAAAGATGGTCAATATGGAAAAAAAAATTACCAAAGCAGTGATCCCTGTCGCAGGTCTTGGAACAAGAATGTTACCCGCAACGAAAGCCATCCCGAAAGAAATGTTGCCGATAGTGGATAAGCCGTTAATTCAATATATTGTCAATGAATGTATCGATGCGGGCATTAAAGAAATTGTTTTAGTGACCCATTCTTCGAAAAATGCTATTGAAAATCACTTTGATAAATCCTTTGAATTAGAAACGACGCTTGAAAAGCGTGTTAAACGTCAATTACTCGATGAAATTCAAGCGATTTGCCCAAAAGACATCACTATATTGCATGTGCGTCAAGGTGAAGCGAAAGGCTTGGGACATGCGGTATTAAAAGCGCGTCCAATTATCGGAAATGAGCCTTTTGCTGTGGTTTTACCTGATGTTATCCTCGATGATGTTCATGCCAACCTAAAAACAGAAAACCTTTCTGCCATGCTTACCCGTTATAAGGAAATAGGCAATTATAGTCAGATCATGGTTGAACCTGTACCTATGGAAAAAGTCAGTAGCTACGGCGTTGTTGATTGTGGCGGTTATGAACTTGCGCCAGGAGAGTCAAAAACCATGACGGCTATTGTTGAAAAGCCACCGGTAGAAAGTGCACCATCGAATTTAGCGGTTGTCGGTCGTTATGTCTTGTCTGAAAAAATTTGGGATTTGCTCAGTTTAACACCTCCAGGAGCTGGTGATGAAATTCAGCTAACCGATGCAATTGCAATGCTGATGGAAAAAGAAACTGTTGAGGCTTTCCATATGACAGGTAAATCACATGACTGTGGCTCTAAGCTTGGTTATATGAATGCCAACGTTGAATATGGTTTAAGACATCCTGAACTTGCTGATGACTTTAAACAACATTTAATTGAGTTATTAAAATAGTCTATTTACAGTAAATAGTGAGGTATTTAATGCGGAAAGTCTTTTCTGCTTAAATACCTTAATACAGTGTTACCTTTCATGTTACTTCTAAGACCGTATCGTATTTAATGATTGTTTTAAAATAGGTGTTTCTGTATGCGTCTCTCATTAGTTAAGCACTTTAGTAATAGTTAATAATAGTTGATTGATAAAATAAGGATATATCGGTGTTTCAAGAGCTAAATGATATTTGCCAACTTGCAAAGCAGGTGAAAAATCGTTCTATTTTAGAATTATTTACTGATGCAAATCGGGCCGATAAATTTTCTGTCTCGGTTGGCGATATCTTTCTTGATTATTCAAAACAAAATATCTGTGATAACGAGTTATCTGCTTTGTTTCAGTGGGCAGAAAATTGTCATTTATCTGAGACGATCAATGAGATGTTTTCAGGTGAAAAAATTAATAAAACAGAAAATCGGGCTGTTTTACACACTGCATTAAGAGCCTCAAAGTCATTAAAACACTCAATATTGAAAGAAACAGCGCAAGAAGTTATTGAGACCGAAAATAAAATGGCTGAAATTGTTGATAATGTTTGTTCAGGCAAGCTACTTTCGGCATCAGGAGAAAAATTTACGGATGTTTTAGCCATTGGTATTGGAGGATCATATTACGGTATAAAAGTCGCACTCACTGCACTTAAGCCATATCATACTACGGGATTAAATGTTCATGTGTTAGCTAATGTCGATGGCGGTGCGGTTGAAGAAAAAATGCGTCTACTACCCGTTGAAACAACGTTAGTTGTGGTGATATCAAAAACTTTTACCACTCAAGAAACACTACTCAATGCTACAGCGATAAAAAATTGGATGTTATCAAGCGCTAACAATAAGGATATTATCGAAAAGCAATGGTTCGCCATTAGTACCAATATTGATGCGGTGATCTCATTTGGTTTATCAAAACAACATATTTTACCTATGTGGGACTGGGTTGGTGGTCGATTTTCGTTATGGTCTGCCGTTGGCTTACCGCTAGCGCTGGCGATAGGAAACCAAGGGTTCTCACAGTTAAAATCCGGTGCAGCACAGATGGACGACCATTTTAAAACGGCCTCTTTTTCAGAGAATATGCCTGTTTTATTAGCGCTACTAGGGATATGGAATCGTAATGGTCTAGCTCATTCTAGTTTAGCCATTTTACCTTATGATCATTCTTTACGTGCTTTACCGGGGTATTTGCAACAGACAGACATGGAAAGTAATGGTAAATCTGTTGGTGTTAATGGTGAAAAATTATCGTGGCAGACTGCGCCGGTTGTTTTTGGTCAGGAAGGCACAAATGGCCAACATGCTTTCATGCAATTAATGCATCAAAGTGATGATATTATCCCCACTGATTTTATTATTGCCCTCAACAGTTCAAGCCCATTTAACAGCCATCATCAAGTGCTTGTCGCAAATTGTTTTGCGCAAAGTGAAGCATTAATGCAAGGTAAAAGCTTATCGCAAGTAAAAGAAGAGTTATCTGCTGCAGGTTTCTCGTCAGATGATATTGAAAGCTTAGCTCCCCATAAAACCATGAAAGGTAATACCCCAAGTAATACGTTATTGTTAAAAAGTGTCACACCTAAATCATTCGGTGCTTTGTTAGCTTTATATGAACATAAAATATTTGTTCAAGGGGCTTTGTGGCAACTTAATTCTTTTGATCAGTGGGGAGTAGAATTAGGTAAACAATTAGGTAATCAAATATTAAAGGTAATGGATGGAGAGCAAAGCGAACGGTTATCTTCCTCGTCATTATCATTAATTTCCAAGTTTAATCAGGCTAAATAACTCCTTACTTAATACTAAATGAATGCTTGAATGATTTTTATATTCATTTTTTGTCTATTAAATTTCTTTCTTATATTGGAACATACTAAAGTATTATGCCAAAATTCATGTCATATTTAATAGGGATTTAACGTTAAGAAGCCAATGAATTTAACTCATTTACAAAAGTTAGAAGCTGAATCTATCCACATAATGCGTGAAGTTGCTGCTGAGTTTGATAACCCAGTGATGCTTTATTCTGTCGGAAAAGACTCTGCTGTTTTACTTCACCTTGCCCGTAAAGCGTTTGCACCTGGAAAAATACCTTTTCCGTTATTGCATGTTGACACGACCTGGAAATTCAAAGAAATGATTGAATTTCGTGATCAAATGGCAAAAGAGTACGGTTTTGAGCTATTAGTGCATAAAAACCCTGAAGGTCTTGCCATGAACATCAGCCCATTTGAGCATGGTAGTGCCAAACATACCGATATCATGAAAACCCAAGGGCTAAAACAAGCGTTAGATAAATACGGTTTTGATGCCGCTTTTGGTGGTGCGCGTCGTGATGAAGAAAAATCTCGTGCTAAGGAACGGGTATATTCATTTCGCGACAAAAATCATCGTTGGGATCCTAAAAGCCAACGTCCTGAATTGTGGAATGTTTATAACGGTAAAGTCAATAAAGGTGAAAGTATTCGTGTTTTCCCATTATCAAACTGGACTGAGCTAGATATTTGGCAATATATTTATTTAGAAAATATTAAAATTGTTCCGTTATACCTTTCTGAAAAGCGTCCAGTTGTTGAACGTGACGGCACTTTGATCATGGTTGATGATGATCGTATGCCAATTGAAGAAGGTGAAGAAGTGATGATGAAAAATGTTCGCTTTAGAACTTTAGGTTGTTATCCGTTAACCGGAGCGGTTGAATCTGATGCCACGACTTTACCTGAAATTATTCAAGAAATGTTGTTAACCAAAACCTCTGAACGTCAAGGGCGTGTTATTGACCATGATTCTGCAGGTTCGATGGAAAAGAAAAAAATGGAAGGTTATTTCTAAGCCTACATTAGTCATTTATCCAACTAACAATATTAATCCGTATCAGGCCTTAGTGCTGATATAAGAATAAATTCCAAAGGAAAAAAAATGAGTAATCAATCAGACTCACTTGAAACAAATTTGCTTGAAACAGATATTGAAGCGTATTTAAAGCAACATGAAAATAAAGAAATGTTGCGATTTTTTACCTGTGGTAGTGTTGATGACGGCAAAAGTACACTAATTGGTCGTCTATTACACGACTCAAAAATGATTTTTGAAGATCAGCTTGCCGCGATTGAAAATGACAGTAAAAAGTCAGGAACTACGGGTGAAGCAGTTGATCTAGCGTTATTGGTTGATGGTTTACAATCTGAGCGTGAACAAGGTATTACCATTGACGTTGCTTACCGTTATTTTGCAACCGATAAGCGCAAGTTTATTATTGCAGATACTCCAGGTCATGAACAATACACACGTAATATGGCAACAGGTGCTTCTACGTGTGATTTAGCGATTATTTTGATTGATGCCCGTCATGGTGTGCAAGTTCAAACCCGTCGTCATTCTTTTATTTGTTCATTACTTGGCGTTAAACACGTATTAGTGGCTGTCAATAAAATGGATTTGGTTGATTATAGCCAAGAACGTTATCAGTCCATTAAGAAAGAGTATCGCGACTTTGCTGATGGTTTAGCATTTGATGATGTGCGTTTCGTACCTATTTCTGCATTAAATGGTGATAATGTTGTAGAAGAAAGTGCCAATATTTCATGGTATCCGGGCGCTACAATGATGAAATTGTTAAATACTATTTCTGTTGATAACGATGAAAGCTTCACACAATTTCGACTGCAAGTGCAATATGTTAACCGTCCTAATTTAAACTTCAGAGGCTTCTCTGGTACGATTGGCTCAGGTCATATTCGCGTTGGTGATGAGATTGTTGCTTTACCTTCTGGAAAAGAAAGTACGGTAAAATCGATCGTTACCTTTGATGGAAATTTAGAGCGTGCTGATAAAGGTCAAGCCATTACGTTAACGCTTGATGATGAAATTGATATTAGCCGCGGTGAGATGATCGTCAAAAAAGGCGCCTTACCTGAATCATCGAAAGAATTTAATGCCTCTGTTGTTTGGATGCATGAAGATGAATTAGAAGCAGGGCGTGAATATTATATTAAACAAGGTAGTAAAACTACTACTGGTCATGTCATCGATATTGAACATCGTATCGATGTAAATACCATGGAAACGAGTGACGTTACTCAACTTGCTTTAAATGAAATAGGCTCGGTAAATTTTGAAGTGGCTGAAACTCTGCATTTTGATGCATATCACAACAATAAAACCACAGGCGCTTTTATTATTATTGACCGATTAAGTAATATTACCGTTGGTGCGGGGATGATCAATAAAGCGATTTCAAAAGATCAAAAAGTTGAATTTTCAGCATTTGAACTTGAATATAATGCGCTTGTGAGAAAACACTTCCCTCATTGGGGCGCCCGTGATATTTCTAAACTGAAATAAGTGTTTTACTGTCAGAGTAAAACTGCAGATACTTTGACATTCAAGTCGTTGAACGCTTTAACTTTACGTGTTCAGCGACTGATATTTTTATCGATAAGTAAGCTAGCAAAAGGAAAATAAAAGTGGTCGCAATGCAATGGCTTTTAGTGGTCATTTTTATCGGTACCTTTATTGGACTTTTAAAGTTTCAACGTAGACCTGAACGGGTATTTTCTGCAGCAATGTTAACCTGTTTAGCGACTTCTTTTGTCGATACGGATCATATCCTTAATAATGCCGTAAATTCCGGTTTAGTTACTCTAATTTTATTGGTATTAGCGTCTTTCTCGTTTGAAAGAACCAGCATTTTACGCCGCTTGTCGGCAACAATGATTAATGGCTCGCCATTTAAATCAACGGTTAGAACTTTAACTTATACCGCACTTTCTTCTGCTTTAATGAACAATACGGCTGTGGTGGCCGCATTAATTTCCACGGTTAAAAATAACCGATTAATTAACCCTGGAAAATTATTACTCCCTTTATCGTTTGCTGCCATATTAGGCGGAAGCTTAACTTTGGTGGGCACTTCAACAAACTTGATCGTCAATACCATGTTGATTGAACAAGGTCATGCTGGGATCCGTTTTTTTGATTTTACCCCGATTGGCATTGTTGCCTTATTGGTTTGTTTGTTACTGATCATTATACGACAACACAAATTGCCGAATATCAAAGAAGAACATGCTTCAAATCAAGATTACTTATTAGAGGCTAAAGTAAGCCCTGATTCAAAAATGCTCGGTTTGACTATCGAAGAAAATGGCTTAAGAAATTTAGACTCGCTATTTTTAGCAGAAATAATTCGTGATAACCGTTTAATTTCTCCCGTGTCACCTGATGAGTTGATCTTGAAAAATGATAAGTTAATTTTTTCAGGGGATATTTCAAAAATACTGATTTTACAGCAATTTGACGGGTTAACTTTATATGCTGAACAAAGTGGTTTACTCAGAGATAACTTAACCGAAGTACTGATTAAGCCTGATGCGACGATTGTTGGTAAAACATTAAAACAATCTGGCTTTCGAGCGCGATTTGATGCCGCCGTTGTGGCAATTAAACGAGAGGGGAGTTCCTTATCTGGCAAGCTCGGCGAAATGATAATTAAACCTGGCGATTTTCTTGTACTAGCTGTGGGGAATGACTTTAGCGCTCGAACTAACTTAACGAAAAACTTTTATATTTTGTCGGGGCATAAACCCGATAATATGCTCTCTGGTTGGCGTGATAACTTAACCTTGTTTGGCTTTATTGCCTGTATTTTAGTTTCCGTTTTATTAAACGTTACTTTGCTTAAATGTTTGATTTTTTATATTTCATTGCTGATTTTTACAGGTTGCTTAACGGTAAACGAAATAAAGCGCCGTTTTCCTTTAGAAATTTGGATGATTGTAGTGGGGGCGTTAACGCTTGCCAATGCACTTGAAACAAGCGGCGTTGCTGACTTAATCGCCGTTAATATTGAACATATTTTACATGGGAAAAGTGCTTATCTGACTTTAGTGGTGATATTTATTACGACGTTAGTCATTACTGAGCTGATCACCAACAGTGCCGCAGCAGCCTTGGTTTTTCCTATTGCCTATAATATAGCGTTGGGGTTGGGAGTCAGCCCATTGCCTTTTGTCATGGCGGTAGCATTTGCCGCAAGTGGTAGTTTTATTAGCCCGTTTGGCTACCAAACAAATGTCATGGTTTATAACGCAGGTAATTATACCTTAAAAGATTTTGTCTCTTTTGGCTTGCCGGTATCTTTGGCTTATAGCACAGTTGTATTAATGTTATTACCTTATGTTTTTCCTTTTTAGTAAAATTGAATCAATAGCTTAGTAGTTGGCTTGGCGAGAGCAAATGCTGCTTTAACAAATTTTAATAGTGAATAAAAAATGAATATGAAAACTGATAATACTGTTTGGCATGAGCAATTAGTGAATAAAGAACAGCGCGCTAATATAAAAGATCAGCGACCTTGTTTGCTTTGGTATACTGGCTTAAGCGGCTCAGGTAAATCAACTGTGGCAAATGCCGTAGATCGATTGCTTTTCGAACGTGGTTGTCATACTTATTTACTTGATGGTGACAATGTCCGTCATGGCTTAAATGGTGATTTAAGTTTTAGTGATGAAGACAGAGTGGAAAATATCCGCCGCATCAGTGAAGTGTCAAAGCTGTTTATTGATGCTGGCATGATAGTTTCTACTGCCTTTATTTCGCCGTTTGCCGCAGATAGAAAAATGGCTAAAGATTTATTAGCAGAAGGCGAGTTTATTGAAGTCTTTATCGATACGCCCATGACTATTTGTGAGCAACGTGATCCAAAGGGACTTTATAAAAAAGCACGAGCAGGTGAGATCAAAGACTTTACTGGCATTGACTCAACGTATGATGTGCCTAAGCAACCGACTATTCATGTGAAAACCGCTGAGCAAGATATCCGTCAATGCGCGGAACAAATTATCCGGTATTTACTTAATCATCACTATATAAAATAGTGTATGAATAACTTATTCGGTAGCTAAGCGAACAACAAGTTTTAAAGCTTAACAATTGCCGCAAGTTATCTCTAAACTTTTAAAAATGGAAGAGTGTTAATTTATGCATTTTGATGTATTTAATGGTGATGCCGATGGCATTATCGCGTTAGTACAATTACGATTAGCTGAGCCAAAACAAACTAAGCTGATCACCGGAGTTAAGCGCGATATTGCCTTGGTTGAGAAAGTGTCTATAGAACAAGCAATGTCTGCGACCATACTTGATATCTCGATGGAAAAAAATATTACCTCGTTAACTCAGCTATTAAATAATGAGGTTGATGTGTTTTATGTTGATCACCATAGAGCGGGTGATATTCCACAAACGGATAAGCTACGAGCTATCATTGATACTGACGCCAATACTTGCACGAGTTTATTGGTCAATACTCATCTTAATCATCAGTATGTCAACTGGGCGATTACGGCAGCCTATGGCGATAATATGCTTGCTTCTGCGGAAGCGCTTGCTGAGCAAGTTGGATTATCACAATTTGAAAAATCGCAATTAAAAGCTTTAGGTATTTATATTAATTACAATGGTTATGGGCGCAGTGTTAATGATTTACATGTTGCGCCTGATCAACTGTACTTAAAATTGCTACAGTATGAAAACCCATTGGCGTTAGTTGCTGAGCCTAATTCGGTGTTTCATCAGTTGGAAAATGCTTATAACCAAGATATGGAAAAAGCGATTAGTGCACAAATTCTCGCAGATAATAAACAATGTAAAGCCGTAGTCTTACCTGATGAAGCTTGGGCGCGACGAGTAAGTGGTGTATTTGGTAACGAGTTAGCTAATCAATCTCCAGATAAAGCGAATATTGTCTTTACGATAAACACTGACGGTAGTTATACCGTTAGTCTGCGAGCACCACTAAATAATAAACAAGGTGCAGGCGATATTTGTGCCGAATTTCCAACAGGGGGAGGAAGAGCTGCTGCTGCAGGAGTGAACAAATTACCTGCAGAAATGATTAACGCATTTATTAAAGCCGTGGCACAATATTACGCTTAAAATTAACTTAATATTATTCGCCATACATTATCGATTGTTACTAGATAATAATTTTTTGATAAGACAAAAAGATAAGGAACATTATGAGTTTATTGATCACCGGCGGTACTGGCTATATTGCTAGTCATACGGTCGTAGAGTTATTAAATTTAAACAAAGATATTGTCATTGTTGATAATTTATCTAATTCATCAACATTAGTCTTAGACCGTATCACGCAAATTACCGGTAAGACGGTAACTTTTATTGAAGCCGATATTTGTGATGAAGCTGCGTTAAATCGTATTTTTGAGCAGCATAGTATCGAAGCCGTTATTCATTTTGCTGGCTTAAAAGCGGTGGGTGAATCCAATGAAATTCCGCTTGCTTATTATCAAAACAATGTTGCTGGCTCAGTGACGTTATTTAGAGTGATGGCACAGCATAATGTTAAAAATTTAGTGTTTAGCTCTTCGGCAACGGTTTACGGTGAAAATAACCCCGCACCTCTTGTTGAAACTATGCCTACTTCAGCCACTAATCCGTATGGCCAAACCAAATTAATGGTTGAACACATATTACAAGACTTAGCTAAAAGTGATGATACTTGGTCTATTGCTTGTTTACGTTATTTCAATCCTATCGGCGCACACGAAACTGGCTTAATTGGTGAAAACCCAAATGGCATACCAAATAACTTGTTGCCTTATGTTGCACAAGTTGCTGTTGGTCGCTTGCCTCAGTTACAAGTATTTGGTGATGATTATGATACGGTAGATGGTACAGGAGTCAGAGATTATATTCATGTGGTCGATTTAGCCGTTGGTCATGTAAAAGCGCTGGAAAACTTGTCTAAAATATCAGGTTGCCAGCCAATAAATATTGGTACAGGCAATGGTACATCGGTGCTTGAGATTGTGAATGCGTTTAAGGAAATTAGTGGTCAAGATATTCCTTATGCGATCGTTCCTCGCCGTGCAGGCGATATCGCAACCGTATATGCTGATGCGAGCGTTGCTAATGAGTTACTTGGTTGGCAGGCAAGTCGAGATATAAATGCCATGATAACGGATACGTGGCGTTGGCAATCAGAAAATCCGAATGGTTTTGAATAACAATATTGAACATCATTTTAAAACCATTGAAAAAAAGAGCCGTACGGCTCTTTTTTTATGTATGCAGTTTTAATCAGTAAACGAACTGTTCAAGCTTGGTTATTTTATCAATACTCAGCGGTCTAGTCTTGAGTAAGCTGAGACTGTTCATCCGCCCAAGCTATCGCTTCGTTATAATCTTTAACAACCTTCTCTTTGCTTAACCCTAATTTTTCCATGACAGTGGCGGTTTTATCCCAATTGGCATGTTCAATGAGTTTAACTAAAGTGATCAGAGCGGCTAAAACCCCTTTCTTTGTGGTAAGTGCGTCTTTGATCTCTTGAGCGAGAGGCAGCTTCTCTAATATACTTTCTAAGCTTTCATCGAGTATAGCATCAATTAATGACAATAATCCTGTTAAAAACGCGATAGAAGTATCAACGGGGGCTTTAATATCTTGAGCAACCAATTCACAAAATTTTGCTCTGGTCATTGCTGCATTAATTAATTCACTCGGTTTGTCAGGATTAACATTCGTGGCAAACATTAACCCGAGAAAACGTTTTAATTCTCCTGAGCCTAAAATTACGAGCGCTTGTTTAATCGTTGAAATTTCACTTCTACGTTTAAAAATAGGAGAGTTTGCATAACGTAATAATTTATATGATAACGAAACATCGCGCTCAAATACTGAAGTGATACTGGTAAGATCTAATTCTGGTTTTGAGGTTTCATATAATAATTCAGCCATGGCAATTTGCGAAGGCGATAAAGATTTTGTTTTCACCATTTCAGGTTTAGCAAAGAAAAAACCTTGAAACAATTCAAAACCTAGCTCGATGGCTTGATTATATTCTTCATAGGTTTCAACTTTTTCTGCTAATAATTGGATATGAGGATGTTTGACAATCGCGGTTTTTATTTCTTTGATTTGTTCAATACTTGTGTCTTTCCAATCGACTTTAATGATTTTTATATAGGGATAAAAATGCCCCCATACCGGTTGGTGAATGTAATCATCTAAAGCGAGTGTATAACCTTTTTCTACCAAATCTTTACATAATGATAAAAGCTTTTTACCAGGTTTGACTGTTTCTAAAATTTCAACCACAACTTCATCGGTGGTTAACATTTCAGGGTAACCTTGTTCGATGGTTTCTAAAGTGAAATTTATAAATGCTGGCTTATTTCCAGTAAACTCGCTGATTCCTAAATTGAATTTACTCGCTTCAACCATTTTACTGGTGGCTTCATCACCATCAATATCTGGAAATACGTTATCTATACTATCGCGAAACAATAATTCATATGCAAAGAGGTTCTTTTCTTTGTCTAGAATAGGTTGTCTGGCTGCGTAGAAATACATAGAAGATCCTGTTTACCTTTTTATATTATGAATATATGAGAAATACATTGATATTTCATTCTTTTTTTACAGAAAGTAAGAATATTTTTCTTAAAAGCATGGTAATGCATTTTGAGATCCGCATAATAACACTCTATATATTTTCTGTGTGTAACAGTTTTGTTTCTAACAAATAATAAATATTTTCTTAAAACGATACACTTTTGGAGGCTCATTTGGCTACTGGTACTTTAGTTTCACTTGCTATCTATTTTATTGTGATGTTGGCAATAGGTTTATACGCGTATAGAAAATCAACGAGTGATGTTTCAGGTTATATGCTAGGAGGGCGTAGTTTGAGCCCTTCGGTGACTGCTTTGTCAGCGGGAGCGTCTGACATGAGTGGCTGGATGTTAATGGGCTTGCCTGGCGCAATGTACTTAACCGGGTTAAGCAGTATGTGGATAGCATTAGGATTGGTTATTGGTGCTTTTTTAAATTATCTGATCGTTGCGCCACGTTTAAGAACCTATACCGAAGTTGCGAATGATTCGATAACTTTACCCGATTATTTTGAAAATCGATTTGGTGATAAGTCACGTGCATTACGTTTAGTTTCATCTATTGTCATTATTGTCTTTTTCACTTTGTACACCTCATCAGGTGTTGTTGCGGGCGGTAAATTATTCGAAAGCTCGTTTGGTCTTGATTATGAATTAGGCTTGTACATAACCGCAGGAGTTGTGGTTGTTTATACATTATTTGGTGGTTTTTTAGCTGTTAGTTTAACGGATTTTGTTCAAGGCTGTATTATGTTTTTAGCTTTGATTTTAGTGCCAACGGTCGTTTTAAATGACATGGGGGGATTCTCACAAGTCACGACCAGTGTTGAAGCAATTAATCCTGAATTATTAAACTTATTTAGCGGTGTCGGAATTGTGGCGATATTGTCAGCGATGGCGTGGGGGCTTGGTTATTTTGGTCAACCGCATATTATTGTACGCTTTATGGCTATTCGGTCTGTAAAAGATATTCCAACCGCTCGCCGCATTGGCATGACTTGGATGATTGTCTCTATTTGTGGAGCTATGGCGACAGGTTTTATTGGTATTGCTTACATTGCTAAAACAGGTACACCATTAAACGATGCTGAAACAATTTTTGTGCTTTTATCACAATTACTTTTCAACCCACTTATTTCTGGCTTTTTATTAGCGGCTATTTTAGCGGCTATTATGAGTACCATTTCATCACAATTATTAGTCACTTCTAGTTCATTAACTGGCGACTTTTATCAAGCCTTTTTAAACAAAACCGCGAGTGAAAAACAATTAGTTTTTGTTGGACGCATTTCTGTATTAATGGTGGCTTTGGTTGCTATCTATTTGGCTTATGATAGAGACAGTTCTATTTTAAGTTTAGTCAGTAATGCTTGGGCGGGGTTCGGTGCGGCATTTGGTCCAATAGTGATCCTTAGTTTATATTGGAAACGAATGAATCGAAACGGTGCATTAGCAGGTATGGTCAGCGGTGCAGCTACGGTATTATTTTGGATTTATGCGCCAATTACCATAAATGGTCAGAGTTTAAGCGCCATTATTTATGAAATTGTACCTGGTTTTATTGTTTGTAGTTTAGCGGTGATTATTGTCAGTAAATTAACCTATAAACCGCAAAATGATATCGAAGAAAAATTTGATGAAATGTTAGCGTATCACCCGTAATTTTATTTGGGATAAATGTTAGCTATTTAATCAAAAAGCCGAACAATTGTTCGGCTTTTTATTTATGGTATAAAGTTTAAAAATCAAAGACTAAACTTTAAATATTCTTTTTAATAAAGGTTAATGATTCACGTAAAAAAGATATTCTTGATTTTTCATGAGAAATCCAATGATCTTCATTTTCAAATTCAACATATTTACTGCCTTTTATTTTAGCCTTTTTCAATGCTTTATACATTTTTTCAGACTGAAATGCTGGGACAATCGTATCTTTCTCTCCATGAAACATTAGGATTGGACGAGTGTTTTTATTGATTAAATGAAGCGGCGAATATTTTAGGAGGTCTGCTTTATTTTTTCTGCTCCCTATACTTTTCTCCCAATATGAGAATCCACTATATTGTTCTTTGGCATGATAGAACATGTCATCGAGATTGCTAATTCCGGCAAAGGAAACACTGCATTTGTATTTTTTATATCGTGCAGTTGCGCTGTATAAAGCTACGTAACCACCATAACTTGCGCCAACAACACAAATTTTATCTTTATCGACTAATCCGTCTTTAATAAGTTTATCAACGCCATCGTCAATGTCTTGTTGCATTTTTTTCCCCCATTCACCATAGCCTGATTCAGCATATGTTTTACCATAACCTGATGAGCCTCTATAGTTGGGTTGAAAAACGGCAAAACCTTCAGATGCAAAGAACTGTCTTAACCAATCGAAAGCTAATGAATCTCTAGTTTCCGGCCCTCCATGCGGAAGAACTATTAACGGAGGTTTAATTAAATTACTGATACTTGGTGTGGTAAAATAAGCTGGTATTACTAAACCATCTGTTGCTTCATATTGTATATTCCTGACTTTACCTAACGACAGTTTCTTTATATGAGGGTAACTATCCGCTATTTTTAATAAACTTCCCTTTGATTGATCATAATAGAAATATTCCAATGGGACTTCTTGACTAGAAACTTTGGCAATAAATTTTTCTTTATTTTTAGAATAAGATGAAATGACAACTTCTGAGTTTGGAAATGTTGCTTTTAAATCAGCATAAACTTGCTTTAATTTGATATCAAAATAATCAGATTCAGTAAATTGGTTGGTGAATTGAACGCCAATTAATTGAGAGTCATAAAGATCTTTGAGGACATTATTAACATCAAATTTACCATTGTTAGAAGCGTTTTTTATATCTGTAACAACATAATTATTAATATTTGCTTGAATCAGGTTTTGTATGTTTATATCAGGCTTTTTCGTGTAAAAAATAGATTGTTTATCATTACTAACGAATTGTATATTGCCTTCAAAAAGTTCACTTTTCCCATCTTTAAGAATTTTTAACGAAGTGAAATCATTATCTCCTGGAACTTTGAACATCTCATGGAATTTTTCTTCTTTTTTCGAATATTGAGAATAAGCCAATATTTCCCCATCAGAGTCAGTAACCCAATCACTCGATTTTCGAGCAATGTCGAGTTCTTCTTTCTCTCCGTTTGTCAGGTTCACTTTTAATAAATCGCCAAAATATGATACTAAAATATGCTCAGAATCATTGATTAATTTATTGATTATTCTTGGAGCACCAATCGCATTCCGGTATCTACCTTTATTAAATGGCCAAATCGCTTTACTGTTATTGACGTTTAAGAAGCCTATTCTATAGATGGTGAAGGTTTCATAATCACCTCTAGAATAATGTGGGAAAGTAGCTAAAAAGATAACTCTATCATTATTTCCCCATTCTATTTGCCTTACCTTAGCAGCACCAACACTAAATACTACAGGTTTGGTCTTAGTATTCATAAGATCTCTTACTACAATATAATATTCGCCTTTAATATTTTGAATAAGCGCTATTTTATTGCCATTTGGTGATAATTGAATATCTTTAACAAACGGAAGTTTTCCTAATATTTCAGCATTGTCCATTGCGGAAGCTGATATTGATAAAGATATCGTAATGATTAAAATACAATTGAATAAATATTTCATTAAAGTTATTACTGTATATTGATTAATAGAATTAATGAGAGAAAATTAAATTCATTATGATAAGTATGATTATCATCGTTAGAATATTTCAATCATCCATGATTTAGGTGTGAAGCTTCCGAGCGTTTAAACCTCGCAGAATATGCAAAATTTTTGACAGTGTTTAATTACCACAAACAATTTGAATAATCAGGCTTACCTTCACCTTTGATTGTCTCAAAATTTATTGAAAAAAACACTGCATTTTATAAAGAAATGATAAAACTACGAGCTATTGAAAGGTCTTTGAGATAGTTTAGAACGTTTTTTTAACCTTAAGTAAATGTTCTAAACTATCTCTTTAAAAATTAGAGTCATCAAACAAGCTATGTTGACCAACGAACATTTTTATTGATTCTTTGTTGCCATTGTTGGAGTGGTTCTTGAAGATCACCCACCACAATAATTTGACTGGTTTTAAAGTCATTGACCAAACCAGATAACTCACCATTTGTAAATTCTTTCGAATAAGCGAGATGATCATTAGCAGGTACTACATAAATATTAACCGGTGATTTTTGTCCTTTAAGTACTAGATGTAGACTTCTCATGCCATCAAAACGACAATACTCCGCCATCATTAATTCACCTAAATTAGCCGTAAATTGACCATTAAAACTTGCCATTTTTTTATTTAATGCTGCTAGAGTTACTGTCGCTTCACCATTGTTATTAAAGTGACTTGCTTCGTGATTGGTATGAGCAATGGCATAATCACCTACAGAACTGTAGGCATGTGAAAATTGTAATTGGTTGATTGTTAATCCAATTGCAAAAGCGACAGACGCCGCAATGGCCAATTTTATTCGTGTTGATTTCTTCTGTTGCTGATGGCTCGCCAAAGATTGACGTAAAATAAGTTTCTCACTTAACTCTTCAGGCACAGGCACATTTAGTGCATCAAATATTTTTTGATCTAATTGCTCAATCTCACGCGCAAACTTTTGTTTGGCAGGATCTAAATTTTTTGCAGAAATAACATCTGGATCAGTTGTTTTGGGATCTGCATAAATATTGCGTCGAAATAGCAAATCATCCATTGTATTGACCTCTTAACTTGGGTTCTTCGTCTAAAGCCTCTTTTAATTGATTGCGGGCTCGAAAGAGTCGAGTCATTACGGTGTTTTTATTTAGTGATAACATTGCTGCTATTTCTTCACCACTAAAGCCACCAATAACTTGCAATACTAAAGGCTCTCGGTATTCTTCAGGCATTTTGGCTATTTTTTCTCGCAGCCAATGGTTTTCAATTTCTTGCTCTGAACTTGTTGAACGCGTGTCTGTGATCGCTGCTTCTTCATATTCGCTCATCTCAAAACGTTTACGTTCAAAACGACGTGCATTTTCACGACGTAAAATTGTGATCAACCATGACTTAGCTGCTTTTTCATCTTTTAAAGAATCTAAAGCCCGCCATGCCCTTAAAAATGTTTCTTGCACTAAGTCTTCAGCCACTTGTTTTTCGTGACATAGCCAATAAGCATAACGGTATAAATCGCTATGTAAGGCTTTTACTAATGCTTCGTATCTAACTTGTTTTGTCGCCATATTTGAAGAGACCCGACCTTGCGATTTTTAATTTCCAAATTTATTTTTAATTTAGTTTTTTTAGACGTTGCTCTATAGGAGTTAAGAGTAGTAGATTTTTCAAGGAGCATCTTTCATTGTAAAAAATAGCGGTAATAAGCTAGCAAGTTTGATTACTCGCTAGCTTAGTTTATAGAGGCTGTTATGGATTGATTGCAAAGGTTTGAGACGGAGAAATTTCCGGTTGTTTGTTAACCGCTGTTACTGCTTTTATTAAATTATCACCATGCCAACGCTGCGTGCTTTTACTGTAAAAACATTGTTGTAAATCATTAATTGCACTTATTAACGTGTCATGTTGAGTGTGATGAATGATATCAGCTATGGTCGATATTTTTTTATCGACCATAGTATTATACCAAGGCACTAATAATGCTAACGCTTGTTCGCCATTATGCTGTTTGCATGCGGCTAAAAGTGCTAAGTATTGGTCGTTCACAGAAGACTTTTTGGCGTTTGAAGGTGTTGATTTATTTTGTCTAATATAAGTGATAAACCACGCAAGAGAGGTTAATAACCACAAGGCTAAAAATAACCACTGTAACCAAGATGATTGATACACGGTCACGGTTTTAGAGGCGGTATTTGATGGTTCTGTTAAACTTGGTAGCTCCGAGGATAATGAAATAGGAGCTTGTGCGATTTGCTCCGGATTACTTTCTACCGTTATCGTTTGCGCTGGGATTACTGCTTGTTGATATTGATTAGTCACTGTATTCCACCAAGGAATAATGATTTCAGGCAATTGATAAACGCCTGCTTTATTAGCAACAATGGCGAAATTTTTCACTTTTTGACTAACTAACCTTTCATTATTTAATCCGGTATGTAATTCAGCTTGGTCGGGATATACTTTTAATCCTTCAGGCATCGCCATTTCTATGTCAGGTAATTGCTCTTCGGAAAGCCCTGCTGCTGTTAATGTGATAATGCGCGTAATGGGCTCACCAACAATAAAGCTATCAGGGGATGGTTGCCACTCTTGATGAATTGATAATAATTCGCTTGGCAACCAAGCACCTTGATAATCCGCAGGAATAGGGCGGATAGTTAACGGTATTTCTTCGCCTATTACACTGACAGGTTTTGTTTCAGCAAAACTTAAAAAGCCATTTCGTCGGGTAGATGGCTGCATAATTTCACCAGAGAATATCGGTGATTTTAAAGTAAATTCTCCACTTTGCTGTGGACTAATGGCATAAGTACGCTCTATTACACGATAACGACGCCCATTGATAATGGTATCAGCTTCTTTGTCTTTGCCAATTTGTGTGATGTTCGCGCCTGTTAAAGAAGGCTCGGTTAAACTACCTCGTTTTAATTCCGCAGCGAAGTGTAATTTAACCGTTAGAGTTAATTGCTGTTGAACGTAAACTTCTTTCGCTGAAATATCCGTGGTGATAAATAGATCTTGTTGTTTGCTCGCTTGTGGATCACTTGCGGCAAGTACACTTAAGGTAATTGGCTCAGTTACCGCTGAATCTACTGATAGCGCAGGAATGATTTTTGTGCCGGCTTCTCGGGCAATTAATACCGTTGACCATTTTGTAGTACGGCTGGTTTTAAAGTTAATCATACTCGTTTGCGTACTAACGGAAGTTCTTCCGACGATAAAATCTTGCATTAAAGGTGAGGTGTCTAATGCATTGGTATTAATGTCGTCATCAGCGGTTACGGTTAAGACAAATGATTCAGAGACAACCACAGGGTTTTTATCAACGGTTGCGGTTACGTTAACAAATGCAAACCCTGTTTTTGTTAGCAATAAAGCGTATAAGCCGATTAATGTTACGATTATTCTTACCACTTTTTCTTAACTCCTACACTACTTCTATCTTGACGACGCTTTTGATATTCCAATTGCATCTTATTGCGTAATAATAAATAAGGATCATCAGTCACTTTATTCAATAATTGCTTGTGTTTTTGCTCGGTTTCTTTCTCTTGTTGTGCTTTTATTGCTTGAGCTTCCTGCTGCTGCGCATTTTGCTCAGCCGATTCGTCTTTTTGCTGATCAGATTGTTGCTCTTGTGCTTCTTGCTCTTTTTGTTCTTGGTTTTGTTGTTCGTTTTGTTCCTGCTCAGCCTGTTGGTCTTGTTCAGATTGCTGATTTTGTTCAGGGTTTTCGTCTGAATTTTGTTGTTGATCTTGATCAGTGGACTGTTGCTCGTTCTGCTCTTGCTGATCTTGTTGTTGCTCACCCTTTTGATCTTGCTGCTGATCCTGATTTTCTTGATCGCTGTTTTCTTGTTTGTTTTGCTGTTCTTGGTCTTGTTGCTGCTGCTGTTGATCTTGCTGTTGCTTTAATTTTTCAATTAAGGCTTTATTCGCTTTTGCATCTTGGTAATCTGGGTTTAACTTTAACGCTTTGTCGTAGGCGGCTATGGCTTCATCAAGTTTATTTAATTTTGCAAGTGCATTACCTTGATTATAAAGTGAATCGGCATCATGACCTTTTTGAAATGACGCTAATGCTTGTTCATAATTGCCGGCGTTGTAATGAGCACTTCCTTGCCATTGAGGGTCTTCAAACTGCTGGGCTGCTTGCTCAAATTCTTTATTATTAAAATGAACTTGGCCTTGTTGGTTTTTGGTTTTCCACAAGTCTGTCCAAAAGTCTGCATGTACTGGTTTTGTTGGTGTTAAGAGGAAAAGGCAAGGAATAATTGCTAATAAATTACCTCGACGAAAATACCCCAACACTAACGGCAACACCAGTAATAATAAGTAAGGACCGAATTCTTGCCATTGATCACCCGTTTGCGCACTTTCCGATTTTTTATCTTCGTCTTGTGCAATAGGTTGGCTGACTAGATGCTTAATATCGTTAGGGCTATTGGTAATACGCGCATAGTTTCCTTGGCCGCTACTTGCTGCACCTTGTAATGCTTTGTCTGTTAATTTAGGGATAACAATTGAGCCACGGTCATCTTTCATTAATTCGCCATTGCTTAATTTTATTGGTGCGCCTTCTGAGGTGCCAATACCTAATATGTTCAGTCTATAGGGATGGTTACGACTCCATTGAGTAATGTCTTGCAAATCTTCGCTATCAATACCGTCAGTAAACCAATAAATATCACCTTCTAAATGGCCAGCATTTTTAAGCATATCATTGGCTAAAGCGAGTGCTGAATATGGGTTACTGCCTAATGCGGGCATAAGATCTGGACTTAATGACGGTAATAATAATTTGATGTTATTAATGTCTTCGGTAAGAGGGCTTATCGTAAAAGCATCTCCGGCATACGCAATTAAACCAATTTCACCTTCATTAAGCTGGTCGAGTAAATCAATGGCCTTGTAGCGAGCACGAGTTAAGCGGTTTGGTGATAAATCAGTCGCATACATCGAATACGACATATCCATGATTATTACTGAACCTCGGGCTAATTGATAAACAGGTTGTGGCAACTTTTTCCAAGTTGGCCCCGCAAGTGCGATTATCGTCAGTAACCCAATGATAAAAGGCAAGATTAAAGAAATAGATTGTGTTTTAGTAGCACCATCCACTAATACTTTCGATAAATGAGTAGGTAAAAGTTGATGCCAACCTGATTGATTGAGGCGATATTTTTTCAACAAATATAACGCGAAAATCAATGCAACAATGGCGACTAACCATAAAGGTCTAATAAAATGAAAATCAGCCATGATCACCACCTACTACTGAAGCTGAATTATGCTTACGTTTGCGAGAAAATAATGTCTTAGGCGCGTTGAGTAATAAAATATAAAAGAAAGTTAATGCAAGCGCCAAAGATAACGGATAGTAAAACAACGCAGTTAATGGTCGCATTTGCTGTTGTTCTTGCTCAACAGGCTCAAGTTGGTCGAGTAAGTTGTATATTTCACTCATATCGTCACTGCTTCTTGCGCGAAAATATTTTCCACCGGTTTGTTCAGCAAGTTGTGTGAGGGTATCTTCATCTAATTCACTGGAAGGATTAACACGTCTTTTACCAAATAACGAACGTTGGATCATCACATCAGCCCCGATACCGACTGAATAAATCGTGACTTTTTTGGCGACAGCTAATTCAAGCGCTTGATCAGGGGTAATTTTACCTGCGGTATTTTGACCATCAGTTAACAACAATAACACCCGATTTGATTCTTGCTTTTCATCAAAACGTTTTACCGCTAAGGCAATAGCGTCGCCAATCGCGGTTTGTTTACCTACAAGTCCTAAAACGGTTTCATCAAGCATTTGTTGTACGGTTTTTCTATCGAAAGTCATCGGCGTTTGCATATATGCATCATCACCAAATAAAATCAGTCCTAATCTATCACCAACGCGGCGGTCAATAAATTCACCAAGTAATACTTTTAGCATTTCAAGGCGGTTTACAGAGTTACCATTAAGGCTCATATCTTCTACTTGCATACTGCCGGATAAATCTACGGCAACCATCATTTCTCGACCTTGGGTAGGAATATTAATTGCTTCACCTAACCATTGTGGCTGACTTGCTGAAACCACAAGTAACAGCCAAACACTGATCAATAACGATAAGGGTGTTTTTTTACGAGCATTCCCGTGCTCACTACTGCTCATGCCTTGGATGATCGTTGGCATTTTTAAAGGAGCGGCTTCGGTATTTTTTTTCGCGGGTAACCAATAAACAATAAAGGGCAACGGCAAGGCGAGAAAAATCCAAGGAAGTGCAAATTCAATCATTAGTTTGCACCTGCTATTTTTGATGCTGGCATTGACGCGCTCTTGAGGTTTGACTTTTGATTGGATTGCTTAGCCGGTAGAGCGTGTTTTAGCCATAACATGACGGCTTCAGTTAACTCATTATGATTGTCGAGTAATTCATCTCGTTGATATCTTTTTTCAAGGGCAGGTTGAAAGCGCTCGATAAAGATTGGCTGTTGTTTGACCGGTAAACAAGACACCAGAAATGCTTGCAAGCCTTCGCCGGTTAAACTGGCAATTTGTTGGCGCTCAAAGTATTGCATTGCTGCCCATTTTAATAATGAAATCAATTGTTCAGCATCGAGCTTGTTTTCTTGAATCATTTGCATTGCTTGTTTTTTTGCTTGACAATGTTGACGATGCTTACGGTATTTTATTAACCCCCAAGCCGTTAACATTAATATGCTAACCAGTAAAATCCACCAGCCATAAGCTAGCGGATATTGAGCGATTTGCTCAGGTAAATGTATTGTTTTTAAATCTGCTAACGGATCCATGAAGCAACTCCGTTTTTTAATTGTTCTTCTAATGATTGACTGGCGCAAAAGTGCAGTAATCTAGCACCGGTTTTCGTTAATAATTGTTCTTTTTCGTTAAGCATGGCTTGCGCTTGTTGATGATAACGTTGGGCTATTTTTTCATCACCTAACGTTAATTGTTGCTTTTGCTGACCATCGGTAATGCTAACGTTGAGTTTGACATCACTGCTCGGTAACTGATGCTCTAGTGGATCTGAAATTAAACAAACCACTAATTCACAATGTTTGGTGATATTACTTAAATGTCGAATCGCCTCTTGGTTAATGAAATGCCCATCTGTGATCAAATACACTAAACTACCAGGGCGAGCTACTTGTCTAATACGTAGGCAATTTTGTTCAAAAGCGCGTTGTTTATTTGTCTTATCTTCAGACGACTGGCTACTGGTTAATTCGTTATTTTGTAGGTGAGAGATCGTTTGTTCATGACAAGTCATCAAGGTATGAATGTAATGCAATACACCTTGTTGTCGGCTACGAGGTTTTAATTCGCTGTGCTGAAACTCATTAAATACGATGCCGCCAACGCGATCACCTCTAATTTTTGCATGCCAAGCGACTAGTGCTGCTAAATGAGCAGCTTGCACTGATTTAAATAATAATTGGCTACCAAATAGCATGTTACTGCTTAAATCAGTGGCAATAATAACGGGTCTTTCTACTTCTTCCCTAAAAAGTTTCGTGTGTGTGGTCCCTGTTCTGGCCGTAACTCGCCAATCGATTGCTCGAATATCATCACCATTTTGGTAATGTCGAACCTCATCAAACTCCATTCCTCGACCTTTGCTGCGGGCTAAGTAATTACCACTCATTTGGCTTTGAATGTTTTTTACCGCCGTCAAATTGATCAATGACGCTTTGTTTTGATATTGGATCAATTCATCGATAGATAAAGCAATACCAGATGACAACAAATGGGCAAGTTTATCCTCAACACTTGTTGATGATGGTTGCTGTGTTTGTTTTAACCACATGTCTTAAATAATCCTTTTATTTAAGATATCGCCACTAAACTTAATAAGTGATCGAGTAATTGATTACTGCTGATCCCTTCGGCTTCTGCTTGATAAGTTAGTAAAATACGATGGCGTAGTACATTATGGAAAACGGCTTGGACATCTTCTGGACCAACAAAATCTCGACCTTGCAACCAAGCTCTTGCTCTGGCACATCTATCTAAAGCAATAGTCGCTCGAGGACTTGCACCAAACGCTAACCATTTTTTGAGGTTGTCGTCATATTTTTCTGGCTGACGAGTTGCCATGATCAGATCAACAATATATTTTTCTATCGCAGGGGCCATGTGTATTTTCATGACTTCTTCACGAGCGGCGAAAATATTCTCTTGGCTTATTTCCTGAGTTTTCTTCTGCTCGTGTTTGATGGCTTCGCCACGATTAAGCTTAAGGATAGCTAATTCACTTGCTGCATCCGGGTAGTCAATTTCAACATGCATTAAAAATCGGTCTAATTGCGCTTCCGGTAAAGGATACGTACCTTCTTGCTCAATTGGGTTTTGGGTTGCCATGACTAAAAATAAATCAGGTAAAGGGTAAGTGTTACGACCAACGGTTATTTGCCCTTCCGCCATGGCTTCTAATAACGCAGATTGCACCTTAGCAGGAGCACGGTTTATTTCATCAGCTAATACTAAGTTTCTAAATAAAGGCCCAGGTTGAAAGACAAATGTGCCGTCTTCAGGGCGATAAATGTCAGTACCGGTTAAATCAGCAGGTAAAAGATCTGGGGTAAATTGTACGCGGTGAAAGTCAGCTTCTAAACCTTGAGCTAATGAATTAACTGCACGTGTTTTTGCAAGACCTGGAGGACCTTCTACAATTAAATGACCATTTGCTAATAAGGCAATGAGTAAATTCTCTACTAATGCATGTTGTCCGATAATTTGTTCTGATAAGTGTTCTTTGAGAGAAGAAAAATGTTCAATAGCCATAATGGTTTATTCTTATTTGTTTAAAGAGTTACGAGAAAGTTTCGACCTTAGGATTTATATATGGTTCCTCAATTGAAATACAAGTACCAATATAAAATTGTAAGTAAATTTATTACGAATAATCTACGTGATACGAGTCATCATAAAGAAAAAATAATTTCTATCATCGGCTTTGAGTTGAAATATCAATTTAACACGTTAGAATGGAATAAAAGTTAAGAGGTCAGACCTCTTGTTTTGTACTATAAATTTAAGGATCAACAATGACAATTAAATTACAAACAGCAAAAGGTGAACGCATCGCCATTGTCGCAGGTTTGCGAACTCCTTTTGCTAAACAAGCTACGGCTTTTCACGGCGTCCCTGCTGTTGATTTAGGTAAGTTGGTGGTAAATGAACTCATTAAACGCAATGATGTTGATCCCGAAATTATTGAGCAATTAGTGTTTGGCCAAGTGGTTCAAATGCCCGAAGCGCCAAACATCGCGCGTGAAATTGTTTTGGGTACCGGCATGAATGTTCATACCGACGCTTACAGTGTATCAAGAGCGTGTGCAACTAGCTTTCAGTCAACAGTCAATGTGGCAGAATCCATCATGGCGGGCATTGTTGATGTTGGGGTGGCGGGTGGCGCTGACTCTTCTTCTGTTGCTCCAATAGGTTTATCTAAAAAATTCGCACGCTCTTTACTTGATTTAAGTAAAACGAAAACCTTAGGGCAAAAATTGTCAATTCTTAAATCATTACGATTTAAAGATATTTTACCGGTTCCACCTGCTGTTGCTGAATACTCTACCGGTATTTCTATGGGGCAAACGGCAGAGCAAATGGCGAAAACTCATCAAATTTCTCGACAGGCGCAAGATGAATTAGCGCATCGCTCTCACACTTTAGCGACTAAAAGCTGGCAAGAGGGCAAACTTGATGGTGAAGTGATGGCCGCTCATGTAGAACCTTATAATGCTTTCATCGATAAAGATAATTGTTTTAGAGATAACTCAGAATTAGCCGGTTACGCTAAATTGCGTCCGTGTTTTGACCGTAAACACGGCACAGTGACCGCGGCAAATAGTACCGCGCTTACCGATGGCGCTTCAGCCGTTTTAATGATGCGAGAAGGTCGAGCGAAAGAATTAGGATACCAGCCACTTGGTTACATTCGAAGTTATGGGTTTGCCGCAATAGATGTTTGGCAAGATATGCTGATGGGACCAAGTTATGCCACGCCAATAGCACTTAAACGTGCGGGTATGGAATTGAAAGATTTAGATTTAATTGAAATGCATGAAGCTTTTGCTGCACAAGCATTAGCCAATATGAAAATGTTTGCTAGTAATAAATTTGCCCAAGAAAATCTTGGTCGTGATAAGGCGATTGGTGATATCGATATGGATAAATTCAATGTAATGGGCGGCTCTCTTGCTTATGGACATCCATTTGCAGCAACAGGCACGCGATTAATTGTACAAACCCTAAATGAATTAAAACGTCGTGGTGGTGGAACTGGTTTAACTACAGCATGTGCTGCTGGTGGTTTAGGTGCTGCAATGATAGTGGAGACAGACTAATGACTGAGAAAAAAACAAATACCTTCACACTAATTCGTCAAGAAAATAATATTGCTCATTTAGTCATGGATGTGGCAAATGAATCGATGAATACTTTGAAAGCCGAATTTGCAGAAGAAATTGCCGAGGTTTTACAAGAAATCAAAGCCGACACTAGTCTAAAAGGCTTGGTTTTATTGAGCGGTAAAAAAGACTCTTTCGTAGCTGGCGCTGATATTAACATGATTGCTGATTGTCAAACGGCTGAAGAAGCAACGGCTTTATCACGCAAAGGACAAATGATCTTTGATCAAATTGAATCGTTAACAATTCCGGTTATCGCTGCAATCGACGGTCCATGTTTAGGTGGCGGTTTAGAGTTAGCGATGGCTTGTCATGAGCGAGTATGTAGTGATAATCCGAAAACAGCATTAGGTTTACCTGAAGTTCAGTTAGGCTTATTACCAGGTAGTGGTGGTACTCAACGTTTACCTAAACTAGTTGGGATCCAAAAAGCATTAGATATGATGCTAACGGGTAAACAACTTCGCGCTAAACAGGCATTGAAAGCAGGCTTAGTGCTGGATGTTGTGCCTAATACCGTATTAGTTGAGGTTGCCGAGAAATTTATACTTTCGGGTAAAGTGAAAGCCGGTGCTCAAGCGACTAAAGTGGTGAAATTAAATCTCGTGGGTAAAGTTTTAGAACGCACACCTTTTGGTCGTAAAGTGTTATTTAATCAAGCCACTAAAACGGTGTTGTCAAAAACCAAAGGTAATTATCCGGCACCATTAAAAATTATTGATTGTATTAAAACGGGTGTTGAGCAATCTCAAGCGAAAGGTTATCAACTTGAGGCGGATCATTTTGGCCATTTGGCGATGACAGATGTTTCAGCTCAGTTGCGACAAATATTTTTTGCGACTACTGATATGAAGAAAGAGCAGGGCATTGAAGGTGTTGACGCTGCCGCTATCGAAAATATCGGTGTACTTGGTGGTGGATTGATGGGCGGGGGCATTGCATTTGTAACGGCCACGAAAGCTAAATTTCCAGTTCGCATCAAAGATATTAATCAAAAAGGCATACATTCAGCGCTTAAATACAGTTTTGATTTGCTCAATAAAAAAGTAAAACGTCGCTTTATGAAGAAAAGCGAAATGCAAAAACAACTGAGCATGATCACCGGTACTACTGATTATTCAGGGTTTAAAAATGTTGATGTAGTCATAGAAGCGGTATTTGAAGACTTAACATTAAAACAAAATATGGTGGCTGATATTGAGAGCCATTGTAAAGAATCTACGATTTTTGCTAGTAATACTTCCAGCTTACCGATAGGTCAAATCGCGCAGTTAGCTCAACGCCCTGAAAACGTGATTGGCCTGCATTATTTTTCACCCGTTGATAAAATGCCGCTTGCTGAAATTATTGCCCATGATAAAACCTCGGATCAGACAATTTCAACCACCGTTGCCTTAGCGAAAAAACAAGGCAAAACTCCTATTGTGGTTAAGGATAAAGCTGGTTTTTATGTGAACCGTATTCTTGCGCCTTACATGAACGAAGCGGCACAATTATTACTTGCCGGAGAGCCCGTTGAAAAGTTAGACAAAGCATTAGTGAAGTTTGGCTTCCCAGTAGGTCCAATGCAATTACTTGATGAGGTGGGTATTGATATTGGCGCGAAAATAGGTCCTATTTTACAAGCTGAATTAGGCGATCGTTTTTCACCCCCTGAAGCATTTAATAAATTAATTGCTGATGGTCGCTTAGGAAGAAAAGTGAAAAAAGGCTTTTATCAGTATGGGACAAAAAAGAAACTTGTTGATGAAACGGTTTATCCATTGTTGTCAATCACTAAGCAAGAGAAACTATCTATAGAACAAATAAGTCTACGTTGTGTTTATATGATGCTAAATGAAGCGGTAAGGTGTTTAGATGAAGGTATCATTAGAAATGCAAGAGACGGTGATATCGGTGCTATTTTTGGTATAGGTTTTCCGCCGTTCTTAGGGGGACCTTTTAACTATATTGATAACATTGGTGCAACTGAAGTGGTCAAACAAATGAATACGTTTAAGCATGAATGTGGAGAACGATTCGCTCCTTGCTCTAAGCTAGTAGAGATGGCTGAATGTAACGCTAAATTTTATGAATAAGTAGCTAAGAGTAAAAGTCGAATATTCGGAAATTTATTTCCGGGTAGGGCGGCAAACTTTGTATAAAAGGGGGCAAATTTTTGCCTCTTTTTTAATCTGATCCTTTAGTAGGGTTTGAACAAATTAATGCTAAATTATTTGAATAAAAACTCTAATTGCATTATATTGCTCGCCATCAAGATTTGTAAGTTATTAATCATTAAAGCTTAGGTAAAGTATGTTGTCGTTACTTGTTGTTATCGTTGCACTAATGTTTTCTATTTTTTTCTATTGCCAAGCTTTATCAAACGGTTTAGGTCGTAAGCGTTGGGCATTTGCTGGTTTCATGTTTGGTCCATTTATTTGGCCAATGTTTAACATGAAAAAGCGAATGAAAATAAATCGATTATTCGGATTTAATTGTTTAATTTTTCGTGCGTAATTAACGGATTAGATAAGGGAGGGTAATCAGGCTATTGAGCTGTTTTTGATTGCTTCCTTTCTGGCTAATAATATAGCCGCTAACGTCCGTGTAGCGAATATCTCAGGTAAATCTCTTGTTGGTATGTTTAGATTAAGACCACAAAGATTTAGCAGGCATTTCTTTAATAACAATTGTCGCAGCAATTGCATTTTCTTTTGGTGTTTCAACAAATAACGCTTTGATTAATTTGATCATAATAAACTCCTAAAGTCTGATAGCTTGGCGTTTTGTACCTGTTTGCTCTAGCTCAAACTTATTATTTAGTCTGATAGCTTGGCGTTTTGTACCTGTTTGCTCTAGCTCAAACTTATTATTTAGTCTGATAGCTTGGCGTTTTGTACCAGCTTGCTCTAGCTCAAACTTATTATTCAGTCTGATAGCTTGGCGTTTTGTACCTACTTCGTTTATATCTAACTTTACAATATCAGCACTTGGAACTGGGGCTGCGTTCATCGCTAGAGATAAAATTATTGAACTTAACATTTATATATTCCTTTCTGATTGGTTAAATAACTCGAAGGAAGTTAAGCTATAAGTGTGCCAATTCGCAAAGCCATATTTTTATTGGCCTTGCGAAGGATTTAACTGACCGTCATAAAGTTGTCAGCACTGAAGTGATTTAGGATTTATTAAACGACGTAGATTTGTCGGTGATCTGGTGAGATAGTAAATATCGGCGAAAATCTTTTTCTGGTAATGGTTTGCTATATAAATAGCCTTGCATTTGTTCGCAGCGTAACCCAGATAAGAAACTGAGTTGTTGATTGGTTTCTACCCCTTCAGCAACCACTTGTAGTCCAAGGTTGTGTGCAATTGTGACAATCGTAGCAACCATATTACGACCTTGCTCAGATGACTCAATATCGTCGACAAACGCTTTATCGATTTTAAGGGTATTTAAAGGGAACTTTTTCAAATAGGCTAAAGAAGAATAACCGGTACCAAAATCATCCAATGATAGATGAATACCCATAGCGCGTATTTGTAACATGGTTTCTATGGCTCTTTGTGGAGAGTCCATTACCGTTCCTTCCGTTATCTCTAACTCAAGGTGTTTAGCAGGCAGTTGACTTTCCTTTAAGATACTTTCAATCATGCCTACAAGGTTAGGTTGAGTAAATTGTACTGCTGAAAGGTTAACCGCTATTCGCCCATCAAATAACCCAGCATCAAGCCATTGCTTAGTGGCAAAGCAAGATTTTCTTAAAACGGTTTCCCCAATATCAATAATTTGCCCTGTTTCTTCTGATACGGGTATAAAGACCACTGGACTTATAATCCCTTTACTTGGCGTTTCAAAGCGAACTAATGCTTCCATGCCGGCAACTTTACCCGTAGATATTTCTATTTTAGGTTGATAAAACACCGAGAAATAATCTTCTTTTAAACCATGACGAATTAGGCCTTCAATTTGTAAACGTTTTACCGCTTTTTTATTCATAGAGCCGTTGAAAAATTGATACTGATTACCGCCAATATGTTTTGCATGATACATTGCTGTATCAGCATTTTTTAATAACTCTTGTGGTGATGTACCATCCTCAGGGTAAAGTACGATACCAATACTGGAATACAGAACTATTTCTTGGTTTTTAAGCTTTAAAGGTTGAGCAATAGTACTTAATATATTTTTTGCTATTGTGGTAATGGTATGAATGTCGTTAGTATCTTCAATGATTAAGCTAAATTCATCTCCACCAAGACGATAAACCGTATCTAAATTACGCCCAACGTTTTTAATGCGCTTGGCAACTTTACAAAGTAATAAATCGCCTACTTCGTGCCCCATTGAATCATTGACTTTCTTAAAGTTATCTAAATCAAAAACTAATAAAGCATGAGGCACTTTATTTTTGACTAGACGTGCTTGGTTTGCTTGAAAATATGAACGATTGGGTAAGCCCGTTAAGGTATCTGAATTAGCAAGTTTTCTTAATTCAGCTTCGGTTTCTTTGCGTTTAGTGATGTCTGAAAAAACACCAACAAAATGAGAAATACTTTTGTTTTCATCTCGGATAATATCAATGTTTAAGTCGGTTAAATATAATTCGCCGTTATCTCGCTTACTTTCAATTTCGCCGTGCCAACCACCTTTATTCAATAAGTGTTTTTTCACGTCACGGGTAAAACTTTCTGGGTAGCGAGAAAATCCCATTTGTTTACCGATCATTTGCTGTTTTGCTTTGCCCGTTATACGTTGAAAAGATTTATTCACATCTACAATGTTGAATTTTCTATCATAAATAACCACGGCATCAGAAATGTTTTCAATACATTTCGCAAATAATTTAAGTCTTTCATCTGCTTTCTTGATTTGACTGATATCTTTTAATGTACCCGTCATACGTGTTGGTTGATTGTTATCATCTCGCTCAACGATTTTTCCGCGATCAAGTACCCAGATCCAATGGTTATCTTTATCTTTTACGCGGTAGGTTGCTTCGAAATGCTCTGTTTTATCATCAAAATGTTCTTGAAGGGCATGCGTGATTTTAGCGATATCATCTTGGTTGATATTCGTTTCATTATCGCCATCATTGCCTAAATTTCGTTTACCGTCTTGTGGAAATTCTAAAATTCCCCAAATATTTGAACGATAGATTTTCCCTCGTTTAATATTCCAATCCCACATTTCATCGCCGCTTCCCCAGAGAGAGAGTTTTAATCGTTCTTCACTGGCTTTTATTTGTAAGTGGTATAAGCGTTTATGACGAAATTGTTGTAATAAATAAGCTAGAAATAATAATACGATTAAGGTGTAAATAAGCACCGCGCTATTTGATAACCACCAAGGCGGCATGATTTTGATATCAATGGATTTAGATTGAAAAATGTTAGGATCAAAAATATCAAACGCTTGCACTTCAAAACGATAAGTACCCGCATTAAGGTTAGTATAGGTGGCTCTTAGATTGTCTTTATCGGTTTCAAGCCAATTTTCATCAACGCCATTAAGCTTATATTTGTAACCGATTTGAGTCGGTAATTTAGCATTAGGCGATATAAACTCAATGCTAAATGGCGAATGAATATATTGGAGTTTTATTGTTGATAAATTATTTAACTTTTCAGGTAGGGTATAGGTTTTACTTTGTTTGTTTTCTTCAATTTTGATTTTCTTATTCGCGATAAGTAAATTAGACAATATTGGCTTATTTATGACTTGTTTTGAATTTAAGAGTTCATCAGGTGAGAAATAATGGAAGCCACTATTAGTGCCAAAATAAATAATGCCTTGTTTATCAATTAAAGAGCTTTGAAATAAATATTCATTATTATCAAGCATATGATCATTATCATAGGCCGTAACAATTTTATTTTCGGATTGAATAGAACTGATACCTCTATTGGTACTAATCCATAAGTTGTTTTTTGAATCGATGACAATATCTGCAACAAAGTTATTGGAGAGGAGATTCTCTTCATTATATAGCTGACTTGTTTTATTTATTAAATCAATCACCAAAAGTCCCTGACTATTTGAACCTAAAGCGATAGTGAAAGAAGACGAGTTAATACTTGATGTGTTTTTGATTATAAAATTAGATTCATTCTTAAAATTCAATTCTTCCACTTTATTTTTATTGGTTAAAAATTGATAAAGTTTATTGTCTTGAGAAGTTAGCCAGATTTTATTTTTATTATTGATATGGATATTAGTAAATAAAAAAGGGAGCTGTGAAAATGAAGTAAACATTTCCGATTGAATATCATAATTGGATAATTTTTGTGAATTATCTACATACCAAATTTTTCCCTGATTATAGTAAAGTTTATTTAAGCCGTTATGATTTGATTGCTCTTCCCAATTTAGCTCTTCTGTAATTTCATTACTTTTAAAATTAAGTTTATAAAGTTTGAACTTGTCAGTAACAATAAATAAGTGAGTGTCACCTTTCGTAAGAAGCGTTATATTGCCTTCTAATTGAATATCAATTTTTAGTGGTTTCTTATGTGGTGTATATTGAAATAAATTATCATCACTAGAAAACCATATTTTATCTCCTTCTTTTACAAAAGCAGTGATATTTGTTTTTAACTCCTCGTCAATATATTTACTTTCATGAATAATATTACTTTCAGGAGATAGTACAAACACCCCATTTAATGTACCGACCCAAAGTTTATCGGTGTTATCGACTAATAATCCGTATGTATAAGCATTGTATTCTTGATCAATTATATTAGTGTAACTGTGAGACTTCGACGTTTCAGTTAACGGGTTGATAGACTTTAACCCTGAATCTGTTGCGACCCAAATATGGGCGTCACTCGCCATTTTTATATTTCGAGCTAGTAGGGGTGTTTGACCGGTTTCTGCAAGCGTATAATGCTCTTTTAAGGTGTATCGCTCGTCTAGAACATACACACCGGTATTTGTCGCTAACCAGTATTCTTTTTCAATCAATAATATCTTATTTATTTGGCTTGTTTCACTGCCTAATTGTGATTGAATTTGTTTATGTAGAGAGTGATCGAGTGATAAGTGTTTGTTAGTGACGAAGAAGCCTTGATCGTAACTATTAAACCAATAATTACCATTTTTATCGTGAAAAATGCTTTTTATTTCTTTCAGATTTATCGAAGTATTATTACTCGGTTGTCTAATCTTAGTGCGGATAAATCGTTGGTTATCGGCATCAAATTTATGTAAACCTTTTGCGGTTGCCACCCATAAATTATTCGGAATATCTAAATTAGATGTTTCACTTGCTTGATCTTCGTATATTTCCCAAATGGTATTATCTAACAGGCTATTTTCTTCACTTTCATTAAAGGTAAAGTTATCAAAATTATCTAACTTTTTATTATATCTACTTAGGCCATTTTGTGTGCCGACCCAAATATTACCTTGGCTATCTTTATACAGCTTGCGGATGTAATTATCAGTGAGTGAATGATCATTTAAAATATTACTGCGATAATATTTAAATTTTCTGCCGTCGTATTTATTTAAACCATCTTGCGTGGCAAGCCAGATATAACCGTCTTCATCTTGAATGATATCAAATACATAACTTTGAGAGAGACCATTAGCTGGGGTTATGTGTTTAAATTTTAACTTTTCATCATAATTGGCAGGCGCAGCAAAAAGAGAAGAGCTAAAGCCTAAAAAAATTAAGAATAATAGCGAAATATAACTCGACAGATAACGGGAGAAAAAAGCAGAGCTATTAAAGGAAAATTGCACAAATACGACCTTGCTTAACTTATAATTATTTTTATGGAAGCCACTATTACAAAGGATGGCAGCGATTAAGTCAACTTATTAGCAATAGATAAAGTGTTTGCCAAAATTACGTGCTAATTATAGTTATCTATTTTTATATCGGCAGCATTAATGTTTTATTGAGCATTTAGTTAAAATATTTTCTAAATTTTTTAAATGAATTGATGGTGTGTCCTGATTTTCATCTTTTGTCGACAACAAACAAAATCTATCAATAACTTTATGATTATCAGTTATTTGAGTTAATAGGTAGTCAAAAATATCATGCTTAGAAAGTGACAGAATAGTTTCGATCAAACGTTGTTTTTGCTTGAAATCGGTTTCTTTATTGCAAATAGAAGTCCAAAACCTTTGGCTTTTGATCCGCAAACTGGTGTCTTTTTCTTGCAATTGACTGGCAAGTCCCTGTTGCAAATGTTGCCAGTCTTCCTCTGGCATATTTTCTACCACTAAGTGACATTCATTAATAAATTCGTCCATCGCCGCCAGTAAATGACTGGCTTCATAATTGGGTGATTGAATATAAAAAGCAATGCCTGGATATCGATTAATTGGAACAAAGCCTACGCCTACTAAGTAACCATACTGCTTCTCAGTGCGCATTTGATGGAAAAATTGTGGTGATAAAATTTGACTCGCTATCATAGTTTTAGCCACAGTTATTAAGCTTTTATCATTCATAGGGTAATAAACCACCCCCGCATAATCATGCTCAGGTAAATCTAATAGGTACTGAATACTTCCTTGGTTTTTAATATCTAACACCGGAATTTTTACTTGGTGTTGTTGATGATATTGGCCATTGAAAGCCTTTTTTATTATGGCATGTATTTTCAGGGCATCTTGCTCTCGCCAATTACCATGAACTAAAACATCTAAATTTATATGCTTGAAAATAGTATGGCAAAAGTCTTTAAAAGTAATAAAATCAATATCTATCAAAGCATTAGATAAACTTTCTGAACTGGGGCACTTGGGCTGCATAGTCGAACTTAACACGGAGAATAACTGTGAGATCGACTTACTATTGTCAGCATTTTTCCAGTGACTAATTAGATGTTGCTTAAGTAAGGCGAATGTTTTTTCCGAAAAATTAAACTCTTGCAATTCAGCTAAAAGTTTATCGAGTAATTCACCTTGTTTTTCACTGATGCCTGATAATTGCAAGGTAAGGCCACCTTGATGTGAATATAAATGGTAATGAATACCCGCTAACTCAGCATCGTAATGACGTTCAATGACAGACTCAGTATATAAGTCGACAAATAAACGAGTCATGGCAATATTTTGAGCATTGTCTAATGTTATTGGACTATCTATACCTATATAAATATAGCCTTTGGGCACATGAAAGGTGTGATCTTGCATATACCAAAAATTTAAGCCATTTTCTTGCTTTAATAATTGTGGTGTTGATGCTGATTTACTATTCTTTGAGCCAAATAATTCTGGTTTTTCAACCATATACTTATTTTCTGGAGGTAATGCTAAATACCGGTTATTTTGACACTCACGCCACGCTTGTATTTTCTCTTGTGGGATCTTGTTGACTTGGTAAGGCACCTTATACCATCGACTGATCTTATCAGTGGCAACATTTTGAGCGATAAAGATAGTGCGCATATTTTCTGGTGTTAATAAATCAAGTAACTGAGTTAGCTGTGACTGATTCATTTTATCCATTACGTAATCACCAAAAATATAATCTTCTTGTGGGTAATGTTGCATGTTGATCACCAATTGACTTACCGAGTCTATTGGTTTCATTTTTTCGTGATAATGGAATGAAAGTTCGGCAATGAGTTTTTTTTCTTGGTAATAATGCTCTGCTAATGGCGTTTGTTTTAATAAGTTAATATAAGAAAATACGATAGTAATAATGTCATCGATATGCTCTTCACCTGCCTGGGTAAGACGGATACTGATATTAAAATCTTTAAAATTATAGCCATTTACCCCAGAACCCGCTGTTAACCCTAATGCCCATTGATTTTTTTTGAGTAATGACAAGATTGAATGTGGCCCTTCATGACCCATTAAGTATGAAATTAATGACTCAGGTTTTTCTCGATAAAACTCATCTATGCTTGGCAGGGCAAAACTAAGAATTAACTGTCGCTCTTTCTTCACAGGTTTTACTTGCAAGCATATTTGTTGATGCTCAGGAAGATAAAGCGGAATGTCTGGTTTTATTTGGCTAACTTCATTGCTTGAAATATCGGAAAATTTTTCGCTTGCTAACTGTTGTAATTGTTCTAGCGATTGCGGCCCCTCGATCACCAAGGTCATTGCTTTGGCAACGTAATGCTGAAGAAAAAAGTCTTCGACTTCATCTCTTAAATGTTTATCTTCACGATCTGAGAGTGTTTCCGTGTTACCCACTGAAAACTTGGCAAAAGGGTGTTCAGGATTAATTGTTTCCTTGTGCACGTCGTATAAACGTCGGATATCATCTTTTAATTTCAGTTTAAATTCAGCGTCAATATTTTTACGTTCTTTATTGACGAATTCTTCCGATAAAAGTGGTGAGATAAAAAACTGACTAAATCTGTCTAATGCAGGTTCAAAGTGATGATGATGGATATCAAAGAAAAAACAAGTATGCTCTGTGGCTGTCCATGCATTATTGCTTCCGCCATATTGATTGATAAATTTTTGATACTCACTTCCATCAGGATAAATTTTTGTGCCGAGAAACAGCATATGCTCTAAAAAGTGAGCAAGTCCTTGTCTATCAATAGGATCACTGAAATGACCAACATTAACAGCTAACGCAGCAGCAGACTTTTGCGTGTCTTGATTGTGTACGGCTAAAACCCTTAAACCATTTTCTAAGGTGAATGGAAAGTAATGTTTAAGGTCATTAGGACTTTGTTTCAATACATACTCCGACAGATAGCTTGATGAGTGAGCATACCCAAAATATTTTCATTTATGACGTTCTAAATTACCCTATGGAATAAGGTGAGTCTATTTTATTCTTAACGGATGTTATAACAATCGCTTACTTTCCTTTACTATAGCCGCAAATAGCGAGTTCAATAAACCTTTTTAGCATTGTGGTAACAATATGCAGCTTTATATTATGCGTCATGGTCAAGCAAACCCTGTTGGGAATATCGATCATTTACGTGAATTAACATCTACTGGCTATAATGAAGCGCAATGTATGGGGAAATGGGTTAATCAACAAGGTATAAGTTTCTTACAAGTTTTCGTAAGTCCATATGTACGCGCTCAACAAACCGCTAATACTTTGCTAAATGAGATTAATGGTCAGGTTCAGGTAGCAACCATCGATTTTCTTACCCCACTAGATGACGCTAAAAAAGTACATGATTATATAGATGGCATTTGTACAGATACCCACATTGAGCATCTGATCATTGTCTCTCATATGCCTTTGGTGAGTTATTTAGTCGAAACATTAACAATTGATCGTCAATCTCCGATATTTCAAACCGCGGCTATAGCGCAAATTGATTATGATGTGGAAAAAATGACAGGTCGTTTAGTCAGGCTAATTGCACCAGCTGATCTTGCCTAAGTTTGATGAAGGTTCAGACGCTAATCTTTTAAGTTAAATTTATCGTGTAAGTCAATCAATACTAGTAATGCACCATTACCTCCCCACTCAAGAGGAGCTTGATGAAAAGCTATTACATCAGGGTGTTGCACTAACCAATGCGGTACTTTGGTTTTTAAAATTCTGCCACCTAATCCGTGCACGATACAAACACATTGCGCATGTTCTTTTTGACACGCATATAACAATGCGGCGATTTCTTGTTTTGCTTGGTTTTGATCTAAGCCATGTAGATCAAGAATTAAGTCTGGCGCATAAACACCGCGGCGTAAATTTTTAGCTTCAAAACTATTGGCGTCATCTCTGACATATTTTGTCGGACCTTGAGTGTTTAAATTTGGTTCAAACTCGTCAGAGAAATAAAAGCTTGCTTGTTGTTTCGCGTTTTTTGGTTGATTGGCAATAGTTTTCGCGTGTATTGCTTTTTTACTTGGTGGTATTTTGTCTTGCACCATAGGTTTTACTTTACCTATCGCGTCTTTAAAGAGCTGTTTTTCTTGTTTTGAGATAATATCTTTAAATTTCATATGCGCAGTCTAAAATTTTCCCTGTACAATAACACTATAAATGAGTCTTATAAGTGAATTTTACCTTCTTTTAGCTCAATCGTTACAGTTTTTATTTAAATTTAGGGGAGTTGAGTGACTACTCATCAATCAACAGATATCACAGAACAGTTGCATACCGTCGCCGATTATATCCGATATGCGGCAAGTGAGTTTAATCGCGCTGATTTATTTTTTGGCCATGGACATGATAATGCCTGGGATGAAGCTATTACATTAATCATGTTTATCCTTGAATTGCCCGATTCATTAACTGAACATGTCATGCAATGTCGATTAACTATGGAAGAAAAAAGACAAGCAGTGGAGATTATCCATTGTCGAATTGCACAAAAAGTGCCGGCGGCTTATCTTACTAATCAAGCTAATTTTGCTGGATTACCTTTTTATGTTGATGAGCGAGTATTAGTGCCTCGCTCGCCAATTGGTGAATGGATTGAAAAGCGCTTTTCACCTATTATTAGTGATGAAAAAAACGTTGGTCGAATTCTTGATTTATGTACGGGAAGCGGTTGTATTGCTATTGCTTGTGCGAGTTATTTTCCAGAAGCAGACGTAGATGCCGTTGATTTATCGATTGACGCTTTAAATGTTGCCCAGATAAATATTGAAAATCATGGGCTAACAGAACAAGTTATTCCAATTCAATCTGATGTTTTTTCTGGGATTGTAGGCCAGAAATATGATTTAATTGTCACTAATCCTCCTTATGTTGATCAAGAAGATATTGACTCACTACCAACTGAGTTTACCCATGAACCCGAAATGGGCTTAGGTTGTGGCGCTGATGGCTTAGATATTGTTCGTCAAATTTTGGCGCAAAGTGCTGAACATTTAAATGAAGATGGTGTGTTAATATGTGAAGTTGGTAATTCACAAGTACATGTTGAAGCGCTTTATCCTGAAGTTGATTTTCAATGGTTAACTTTTGAACGAGGTGGTCATGGAGTTTTTATGCTAACGCAACAACAGTTAGTTCAGTTTCAAGAATTTTTTAACTATGCATTAAAAAATCGTGAGTGAAAAGTTAGCTGTGTCGAGTAATAAATATGTTGAGAAATAAATATGTCAGGTAATACGTTCGGAAAATTATTTACAGTTACATCATTTGGCGAGAGTCATGGCTTAGGGTTAGGTGCGATTATTGATGGTTGCCCGCCAGGAATTGAATTATCAGAAGCAGATTTACAACATGATTTAGACCGAAGAAGACCAGGCACTTCTCGTTACACCACGGCCCGCAGGGAACCGGATCAAGTTAAAATTATGTCAGGGGTTTTTGAAGGTAAAACTACGGGAACTCCAATTGGTTTGATGATTGAAAACACTGATCAACGCTCGAAAGATTATGGCAATATCGCACAAAGCTTTCGTCCAGGCCATGCTGATTATACTTATTGGCAAAAATATGGTTTACGCGATTACCGAGGCGGCGGTCGTTCTTCGGCACGTGAGACTGCCATGCGAGTTGCCGCAGGTGCTGTGGCTAAAAAATATTTAGCGGAAAAATTTGGTATTACTATTCAAGCATGTGTGACACAAATAGGTGATATCAAAGCGGAACGTTTTGATTGGGATATAGTTGAAGAGAATCCTTTTTTCTTCCCTGATGAGTCAAAGCTTGAACAGCTAGATGAATTACTACGCGGAATCATTCGTCAAAAAGACTCTATTGGCGCAAAAGTTACTGTCGTGGCGAACAATGTACCTGTGGGGCTTGGTGAGCCGATATTTGATCGTTTAGATGCTGATATTTCTCATGGCTTGATGAGCATCAATGCCGTAAAAGGCGTTGAAATTGGCGATGGCTTTGAAGTGGTTAATCAAAAAGGCTCAGAGCATCGTGATGAATTAACACCAGAAGGTTTTAGTACAAATCATGCTGGTGGCATTTTAGGTGGGATTTCTTCTGGTCAACCTATTGTCGCTCATATTGCGATGAAACCTACCTCTAGTATCGGCGTAAGTGGTAAGACGGTTGATCTACAAGGTGAACCAACAGATATTATAACCAAAGGCCGTCATGATCCTTGTGTTGGGATCCGTGCCGTGCCTATTGCAGAAGCAATGTTAGCATTGACATTGGTTGATCACTACCTACGTCATCGTGCTCAAAATGCCGATGTTTCCTGCATTACGCCTGATATTTGTCAGTAATATTATTATGCTCTTTTATGCAACCAGTTGGCATGAAAGAGCAACTCGCATTTTTATACTTCTATGAATTCACCTCTTTTTACTAAACTCTCGTTTAGCTACTTCGCTTATTTTGGCATTTTAGGTCTTATCGTACCTTATTTGTCTGTGTTTCTAGATGGTCGTCATTATACCTCGATGGAAATTGGCGAGATCTTAGCGATATTTACCGCGACGAAAATTGTCGGTCCAACCTTGTGGGCTATGTTAGCGGATAAGTCAGGGAAACAATTATCAATTATTCAATTAGGCTCGGGCTTAGCTTTGCTCTCGTTTACTTTGCTTTTTTGGATGACAGGTTATTGGTCGGTAACCTTTGCATTAGCATTGTTTAGCTTGTTTTGGACTGCTATTTTGCCTCAGTTAGAAGTCATGACCATGATATCTATACGACGAAGTGCGAAAATTTACGCACGGATCCGGCTATGGGGCAGTGTCGGTTTTATCGTCTTAGCAATAATCGCTGGTAAGGTTATTGAGCAGTTTAATTCAGAAGCGTTTACGTATATTGGCTGGTTAATTTTACTTGCCTTGTTTATATCAAGTTTACAGTTAAAACAACCTAGAGCAGTTTATAAAAAATCATCAGAGGATAGCTCTTTGCTCTCTAGGTTAGTGCTGCCAAGTTTTTTATTATTTTTTATTTCCGGCTTATTATTACAGGTAAGTTTTGGCCCTTATTATAGTTTTTTTGCTTTATTTTTAAGAGATTTAGCTTATCCAAGTTATGCTGTTGGTTTATTTATTAGTTTTGGGGTTGTCGCAGAAATAGCGGTGTTTTTTGTCGCTGGGCGTTTATATCAACTTTTTGGTGCACGATTATTACTCGTTTTTAGTCTACTCGTTACAGCTATTCGTTGGTACATTACAGGACACTTTGCGGATAATGTTTATATTTTATTATTGGCACAATTACTTCATGCTGCCAGCTTTGGTTTGTATCACAGTGCTTCGATTCAGTTTGTTCAGCAACATTTTCAAAGTAATCAACAAAATCGAGGTCAAGCAATTTATATCGCGGGAGTTTACGGTATTGGTGGTGCGATTGGCGCCTATGTTTCGGGTTATTTATGGAAAGATGGCTTTGGTGCTGTGCAGTCTTTTGAATTTGCAGCAATCATGTGTTTAATTGCAAGTGGTTTAGCTTGCTTTATTGTGGCAAAGAAATAGCTTGAAAACTGTTATGCCTTATTGTGATTTATAGTATTTAACAGTTACCAATCGTGGTACTAATATTTATACAATTAAAATTTTTACGACAAAAAAAAAGCAGTGTATTTAATTTAGAATAAATATTAAATACACTGCTTTTTATGATAATTGTTGTCGATATAACGGTAATTTATTTTACTTCTTCACCGGCAGCTTGTTTATCTGCATGATAAGAAGAACGTACCAAAGGTCCACAAGCAGCATGTTCAAAGCCCATTTTCATCGCTTCTTCTTGGAACATGTCAAAATCATCAGGGTGAACATAACGCTCAACGGGGAGATGATCTTTACTCGGTTGTAAATATTGTCCTATGGTCAACATTTTCACACCATGAGCGCGAAGATCTCTCATCACTTGTAGAATTTCTTCGTTGGTTTCACCTAAACCAACCATTAATCCTGATTTCGTATTAACGCTTGGGTTTGCTTCACCAAATTTTTTCAATAAGTCTAAAGACCACTGGTAGTTTGCACCAGGTCTGGCTTTTGTATATAAACGAGGGGCGGTTTCTAAGTTATGATTAAAAACGTGAGGCGGATGTTGATTTAATATCTCTAACGCTTTATCCATTCTCCCTCTAAAATCAGGTACTAGAATTTCTACTTTTGTGTGGGGGGCATGAACGGCAATTTCTTTAATACATTCTGCAAACTGTTGTGCTCCACCATCACGTAAATCATCACGATCTACTGAGGTGATCACTACGTATTTTAATGCCATGTCTTTTAACGTCAGCGCTAATTTTCGAGGTTCTTCTTCATTTGGTGCTAATGGGCGACCATGACCAACATCACAGAACGGACAACGTCTTGTACAAATATCCCCTAAAATCATGAAGGTGGCAGTACCGTGGTTAAAACATTCTGATAAATTTGGGCAAGAAGCTTCTTCGCAAACCGAGTGAAGATCATGCTTACGTAACGCCGATTTAATATTATCAATACGCTCAGTTGTGCGAGGTAATTTAATTCGTAGCCACTCTGGTTTTCTTAACATGGTTTCACGTTCTGAAGGCACAACTTTAATGGGGATATGCGCCATTTTTTCAGCGTCTCGTAATTTTGTACCCGGTGCAATGCGTGATGATTTAGTGGTCATTTAATGACTCCAATCCCGTTTGATAACTAATAGTGTCAGCATCTAACAATACTGACATGTGTTTGATTAATGCTTTACCTGCTTCATCAATGGTTTTTAATGAGCTAAGATCTGCTGTTTGTGTCATGGCCAGTCCGGCATAGCCACATGGATTTATACGTAGAAAAGGTGATAGATCCATTTTTACATTTAATGCTAAACCGTGAAAAGAGCAGCCTTTGCGAACCCTTAACCCTAAAGAAGCTATTTTATCGCCGTTCACGTACACCCCTGGGGCATCAGGTTTTGCATTGGCTTGGATATTGTAATCGGCGAGCGCTTGTACAATACCATTCTCTATTAATGTGACGAGTTGACGAACGCCCATTTTACGACGACGCAAATTAATCATAAAATAAATAACTTGCTGACCGGGACCGTGATAGGTAACTTGCCCACCTCTGTCCACTTTGACAACTGGGATATCTCCTGGCATCAGCAAATGTTCTTCTTTACCTGCTTGCCCTTGCGTAAAAACGCTCGGGTGTTCAACTAACCAGAGTTCATCTTGTGTTGAATCGTCACGGTTATCCGTAAAATTTTGCATGGCCTGCCAAACAGATACATAATCCATTCGGTTCAATTGCCGTATTATAAGCGAGTGTTTCAAAATATACCTTGTGTTAGGCAGTGCCGTTAAGTGCTTGTTGCTGAGTATTTTCTTCAAATAGCAGTACAATATGTACGGCTATTAGATTGATTACAGCACGTATCTAACTTGTTCGAGGGCAGTTAAGGTTTTGTAGATGGTTTCAATATGATCTTTACTTGTAACCGTTACTGCTATCGATAAAGAATGATAATTACCTTTTGAACTTGGCTTAATTGTGGGCGAATAATCTCCAGGGGTATGTTTTTGCAATTCAGCAATCACTATGTCTGGTAGATCATCACTGGCAACTCCCATTACTTTGAAGTTTAAAACAGTTGGAAATTCAAGTAGTTCATCAAATTTGGTTTTCATTTAAGTTCTCAATCTTGAGTATGACTTTACAGTATCGATTTTAATGGCGTTATTTTAACACTATTTCTTGGTAAGAAAAATGGTGACGTTTTGTTATAAATCAAGTTTTACCAGATAATAAAAAAAGCTCAGTAAATACTGAGCTTTATACGGTGATTTGTTGATTATTTGGCAAACTAATTTTGAAATTGTAGTTTTACGTAATCCATTAAACGATCGAACATACCGCCTTCGTTAATTTCTTGTAAGGTAACAAGCGGGTATTCGCCAATATCTTCACCATCAAGTTGTAAAAATACTTTACCGACTACTTGGCCTTTAGCAAGAGGGGCAATAAGTTGTTGGTTCAATTCGAAATTTGCTTTTAAGTTTTTGCGTTGTCCTCGCGGGATGGTAATAGGGGTATCTTCAAGAATACCTAAGTCAACTTCTTTAACATCTCCCATCCAAACTCGATCAGAAACAAATTTTTCGCCTGCTTTATAGGGGGTATAAGTTTCAAAAAATCGGAATCCGTAATTTAATAATTTTCTACTTTCAACAAGACGCGAACGTTCACTGTTTGTCCCCATCACAACACTAATTAAACGCATGTCGCCTTTGGTTGCAGAACTTACTAAACTGTAACCAGCTTGAGCAGTATGACCAGTTTTTAAGCCGTCTACATTCATGCTTTTATCCCATAAAAGCCCGTTACGGTTTACTGTTTTAATACCGTTAAAAGTGTAAGATTTTTGTTTATAAATCTCATACTCTTCAGGTACATCACGGATTAATGCTTTAGCTAACGTTGCCATATCTCTAGCAGTAGTTTTATGCTCTGTGCTATCTAAACCATGGCTATTTTCAAAATAACTACTGCTCATGCCGAGTTGCTCTGCATAAGCATTCATCATATCGGCAAAGGCACCTTCACTGCCTGCAATATGTTCGGCAATAGCGACACATGCATCATTGCCAGAAGCTACAATAATCCCTTGGTTTATTTCATGAATAGGGACTTCTTTACCAACTTCTAAAAACATTAATGACGAGCCTTTAAAAATAGGATTCCCTGTTGCCCAAGCATTTTTGCTAATTTTAACAGGGTCGTCATTTTTGATATTTCCAGATTGCAGCTCTTTACCAACAATGTAACTTGTCATGATTTTAGTTAAGCTGGCTGGAGCAAGAAGAATATCAGCATTTCCTTCAGCGATAACTTTACCGGTAGTGAAATCAACTAAAATATGCCCTTTAGCATTTATTTGTGGCGGCGAAGGAATAATAGTAGCCGCTTGAGATAATGATGAAAGGGTGAATGCGATAGAGCCTAAAAGGCTAATGATTTTACGATGTTTTTTGGTCATTGTTTTGGCCAATTGCTGAGGCATAACAGTCCTGTGAAAAGTTGTAGGTAAACGTTTTAATATAAAAACGCTACCTGGAAAATATGTGTTTTCAGCAGTATACCAGTTTTAATTTTGATTGCTATGGGGGGAAATAAAGCAAATGTATCATTTAATGAATTTATTGATTAAATGAGTTTATAGACTCACTCTAAAAGCCCCTGAATACCCGTTTGTTTTAAGCTGGTTTAATACTTTCTCTAAAGAGGCTTGATCTTGAAACGGTCCTACTTGAACCTTGTATATATTGTGTATTTTTTGATGGCTTGCAGGCTGTTGAAATAATGTGGTGATTGCTTTAGCCGTTTTTTCTGCGATTTGCTTATCGCGTGTCGCAAATACCTGAATATAATTACCGGTCGATATTTTATTATCGACGATGATGATTGGTTGATTATCTGCATTAAAAGTAATGGCTTCTATTGTGACATTAGCGGTGCCTGTTTTTAACATATCTAATTTATAAGCGGCACTATAGGACAAATCAATGATCCTATTTTGATGGAACGGTCCGCGATCATTAACTCTAACAATCACTGTTTTTTGATTATCATTATTGGTGACTTTTACGTAAGAAGGTAAGGGCAAGTTTTTATGCGCAGCACTCATTCCATACATATTATAAATTTCACCATTTGAGGTTAAATGACCATGAAATTTTTTGCCGTACCATGAAGCAATGCCTGATTGCTTGAAATTGTCAGCTGTATGTAAAACTTGGTAGTTTTTTCCTCTGACTTGATAGTGTTTATTGCCGCCTCGACTTTTCTCTTCAGCACGTGGAATAGCATCGCGTAATTCAAATTCATTAGGCAACCTTGTAGGTGTACTGTCATTTTTTTGCTGATAACGGCCGTGATTATTACTACAGCCAGCGGCGATTAGTAAGCTGAGAAAAGCGAGAGTGATTAGTTTTATTTTTTTCATAAGGACTGGTTAATTAAGCTATAAAGCGCCTATGCGTACTGATTGCCATTAAAATACCAAAACCTGCCATTAATGTAACCATGGAGGTTCCGCCATAACTGACAAGAGGTAAAGGTACACCAACCACAGGTAATAGCCCAGAAACCATACCAATATTAACAAACACGTAAACAAAAAAAGTGAGGGTGAGGCTTCCTGCTAAAAGTTTAGTAAACGCGTGCTCTGCGCTGATAGCAATCCATAAACCGCGCATGACTATCGCTAAATAGACCAATAATAATAATGTCACGCCAATTAAACCAAACTCTTCACTAAAGACGGCAAAAATAAAATCAGTATGGCGTTCAGGCAAAAACTCTAATTGAGACTGAGTGCCTTGTAGCCAGCCTTTGCCTTGCAGACCTCCAGATCCAATGGCGATTTTTGACTGAATAATATGATAACCTGAGCCAAGCGGATCTTGCTCTGGATTTAAAAAAGTTAACACACGCTGCTTTTGGTAATCTTTCATCAAAAATAACCATAATATAGGGGCAAATGCCGAAGCGAGTACCCCACAAGCCCCAATGAGTTTCCAACTCGCACCGGCTAAGAAAATGACAAAAATTCCGGAGCTTGCAATTAACAATGACGTGCCTAAATCAGGTTGTTTCGCGATCAACAATGTTGGGATCAACACTAAAATGAAAGCGGCTATAATGTGGATGATTTTAGTCGGTAAATTAAATTGACTGACATACCAAGCAATCATGATAGGTACAATTAATTTCATGATTTCAGATGGCTGAAACATAGTGAAACCTAAATTGATCCAGCGCTGGGCACCTTTACCAACGTGCCCGAATAAAAGCACCGCTACCAATAAAGAAATACCCACAATAAAGGCAGGAACGGCCCATTTTCGATACACGAGTGGAGGAATTTGAGCAACCAAAAACATAACAAATAATGCGATACCAATTCGTTTCGCGTGTCGAATCGCCATATCGGCACTTTGACCTCCAGCACTGTAAACGACGCATAAACCTAAGACAAGCAGAGATAAAATACCCAATAAAAGTGGCACATCGATATTGAGACGATACCAAATGCTGCGTTGTTTTTGTTGATCGTGACCAGTAGAACGCATTAATTACTTCCTGAGTGTTTATTTTTAGGTGAATCTAAATATTGTTCACCATAGGTTTTATCATGATGCGGGTGTTTGTTTTTACTGACGATAACTCGATTACCGAAATATTGATCCATAATTTGTCGCGCGACAGGTGCAGCATTAGTACCACCACCACCTTTAGCAACGTTTTCTATTGCGACAGCAACGACAATTTCAGGTTTTTCATACGGTGCAAAGGCAACAAACATAGCATTATCACGTTGGTTTTCTTGCGTTGTTTCAGCGTCATATTTTTCATCTTGACCAATATTCGCGGTTTGTGCCGAACCTGTTTTTCCTGCAGCATCATATTTACTGCCTTTAAAGGCAGAATAACCAGTTGCACCAAATTTTTGTACCGTATTATGCATACCGTCTAAAACAATATCCCAGTATTCGTTTTTGGATAATTCAATCGGAGGCTTTTCATCAACAGGCATTTCAATCACATGCTCAGTCCCCTCCATAGGCGCATCGTTGTTTTCGCTTGGCGTTAAGACGATTTCCTTGGTCGCTTTAAGTAAATGTGGGACTTTGATATGGCCTTTATTAACCAAAATTGACATTGCTTGAGCCAATTGCAGTGGTGTTACAGTCCAATAACTTTGTCCAATGCCTACTGATAACGTTTCTCCCGTATACCAAGGTTGGTTATAGCGTGCGCGTTTCCATTCTACACTGGGCATGATTGCTCGGTTTTCTTCATAAATGTCGATACCGGTATATTCGCCAAAGCCAAATTTTTCCATCATTCTGGCGATACGCGTGATACCTAACTTATACGATAAATCGTAGTAATAAACATTACACGATTGCTCGAGAGATTTAGCTAGGTTAACTTTGCCATGTCCCCATTTTTTCCAATCGCGACGTTTGGTTTCAATACCAGGTAATTGATAAAATCCGGGATCGTATATTTCTGTTTCAGGCGTAATTATTTCTTCTTCTAAGCCTGTGAGCGCAAGAAGTGGCTTTATCGTTGAGGCGGGTGGATAACCTTGGACGGTACGATTCACTAAAGGACGATCTTTAGAACTAAGTAATTTTTTATAGTTTTTATTGCTGATGCCATGAACAAATAAATTACCGTTATAACTAGGGTTAGAATACATTGCGAGTACGCCGCCATCACGAGGATCTATCGCGACGATTGCCCCACGTTTACCTGATAAGGCGCGTTTTGCGATCATTTGTAATTCTATATCAAGGGTTAAGGTTAAATCTTTGCCTGGCACTGGCGGGGTAAAGTTCAACGTACGAATAATGCGACCTTGATTGTTTATTTCTACTTCTTGGTGGCCAATGGTGCCATGAAGAATATCTTGGTAAAATCTTTCTAAGCCAAGCTTGCCAATATTGCGGGTGGCAGCATAGTTTTCTTCTTTACCTTGCTCTTCTAATTTAATCACATCTCTGCGATTTATCCGCGCGACATAACCTAACGAATGTGTGGTTAAATCCGCAAAAGGGTAATACCGTTTTAGCCGTGCATCAATAAACAAGCCGGGAAATTTATGTTGATTGACCGAAAATAATGCGACTTGTTGATCACTTAGTCTTGAAATTAACTCGAGTGGTTTAAAGCGACGTTTACTGCGTAAAGATTCAAAAAGTTTCGTTTGTTTTTCTTTGGGGATCTCTAAAAGCTCGCTAACTGCTTTAATTGTTTCTTCAAGATTTTCAACTTGTTCAGGGATCACCTCTAAGCTGAAAATAGGCTTGTTTTCAGCAAGTAACACGCCGTTTCTGTCATAAATTAATCCTCGGTTAGGCGCAACAGGCAAAAGTTTAATTCGGTTTGAGTTAGAACGAGTTTGATATTTTTCGTAAGAGCTAATTTCAAGTTCATAAATATTATTAAACAATATGAGTATGATGACGATAACGCCTAATAGCGTAATAAAGGCTCTTCGGGCAAATAAATTTGCTTCTGCACTATGATTTCGAATAACGACACGTTTTGGCCTAGGCATCTTTATTCTCGATGATATGGGTGATTATTGTTGATACTCCACGCGCGATATAAACTTTCTGCAAGCACGATTCTAACCATAGGGTGGGGAAGTGTTAATGGCGATAATGACCATTTTTGTTCTGATGCTTTGATACAAGCAGGAGCTAAACCTTCGGGTCCGCCAACCAAAAGCGCAACATCACGACTGTCGAGTTGCCAATTTTCTAATTGTTTTGCTAATTGCGGCGTGGTCCAAGGTTTACCTTCCACTTCTAAGGTGACAATGCGGTTGCCTTTTGGAATAGCCGCGAGCATTTGTTCGCCTTCTTTTTCAAGAATGCGGGCGATGTCGGCATTTTTGCCGCGCTTTCCAGGAGGAATTTCTACTAAATGAAAAGACACATCCCGAGGAAAACGACGGCTGTATTCGTTGAAACCTTGAGTGACCCATGCAGGCATTTTATTGCCTACAGCATAGAGGGTTAAACGCATGTGTTTAACTTATTCCCATAATTGTTCTAGTTGATAAGTATCACGGGTAGTGTCTGTCATGATGTGAACAACAATTTCGCCTAAATCCACTAAGGCCCATTCTCCAACATCATTACCTTCAACACCTAATGGCTCTGTGCCAGCAGCACGGCATTCTGCTGTTAAATATTGTGCGATTGATTTTACATGACGATTTGAATTACCTGAGGCGATAATCATCACATCGGCAAAGTCAGATTTTTCAGCAATATCTAACGTGATAAGATCACGGCCTTTCATGTCTTCTATTTTTTCAGTAACAAAAGCGGTTAATGCTTCAATTTGCAAAGTGAGTACTCTTCATTAATTTGATGGTAATTGAAAACAATAATATCACTATTCTAATGTTAGGTTAATAGTGTAGGGGCATTTTTACACTGCAAGAAAAATGCATTCGCCGTATTATGAATAAATAGATGTGGTTAACGGTATAATTGGTGTTGTTTGATATAGTTTAGCACGCTCGGACAAAGCGTGTTTTCATCTAAGTTATTGGCCTTTATTGCTTGGCGAATTTGTGTAGATGAGATATCGATATTCGTGTTTTGATGAAAAAGGATCTTTCCTGACTGAGTATTACTCAATAGGGTAAGGTCATCGGTAAAGTAAGGCGATAATGATTGATGGCAAGCTTGTTTAAGTGCATTAACATCATAGTCTGGTCGAGTATTAACTAATAAATGACAATATTTCAGTATTTCAGACCAGTGATGCCAAAGGGTAAATGTTAATAATGAGTCCATGCCAATGATAAAAAATACTTGGCTATTTGGATATTGTTGATGGATATCTTTCAAGCTTTCTAAAGTATACGAAGGGGTATCTTTATATAACTCTCTATCATCAAGTTGAAAAATTGGATATTGCTGACAAACTAATTCAACCATTGCTTTGCGGTGAGTTGCGTTGGCTGATGTTTGTGTTTTATGAGGCGGAATGTGTGCAGGTAAAAGATAAAGTTTATCAAGTGATAACCAGTTAGCATTTTCTATCGCAGGAATAATATGACCTAAATGAATCGGATCAAAAGTCCCCCCCAAGATACCAATTCGTGAAAAAGATTGCTGGCTTGCTTTTACAGGTGTCAGCTTTGATTGGCTTTCATGTTGTGAAGGCTTAAGCATATTCATAATTTAGCGAATAATGTTTCATGGTTTCACCATGATATAAACTAACTAAGACATCGGCGAGTAAAACAAACGGATTAAACTCACTATTGGTTTTACTGATGGTATCTACATCTGCAATTCTAGCTTGCGCATACGCTAAATTATGCTCTGTTATGTGATTAATAGCATGTTGGTAAAGAGGCTTCCTTTTATCCCAAATTCTAAACTCTTTACATAAAGTAGCGAACGAGTCACCTTGAGCTATTTTTTCTTGCATTATAAATAACTGATTGATTTCTTTATGGATAAACCAAATGAGTTGATTGATGGCAGTACCATCCTGTTGCAGTTGATCTAACATGGCAACACACTTTTTGATATCGCCCATTAACATCGCATCTATTAATTGGAATGGGTTAAATTTAGCTTGTTTAATCAGTAAGCTTTCTGCGTCGGAAACTGTGATTAATTGTTGTCCGAATAATATCGATAGCTTCTGTATCTCTTGCGTTAAGGCGTTTAAATTACCTTCAAACAATTCCGCTAACATAAGAAATACATCAGGGTGCAAATTCAGGTTGTTTAACCTAGCTTGGCGTTGAATCCACTGATTTAATTGTTTACCTTCGATATCATAAAGCGGTAAAAAACAGCCGTTTTTTTCTAAAACTTTAAACCATTTTCGTTTTTGACCCGCAGCATCCATTTTGGCGCCGTGTAAAATAAGCAAAACATCTGGATGTAATTGTTCACTGATTTGCGCTAAAGCTTTGCTACCTTTATCGCCTAATTTGTTGGTCATTAATTCAAGCTCGATTATGCGTTGGCTCGAAAATAAACTCATGGCTTGATATTCTTGTAACAACAATGACCAATCAAATTTATCATCGACACTAAAGCGAATTAATTCATCAAATCCTTGTTGTTTAAAGTGAGCTTTAATGCTGAAAAGGCTGTCATTTTTTTGCCAAGGCTCATCACCAAAAATCAACCAAACAGGTTTAAAACCTTGATGCAATGTGTTGGTTAATTGGTTGTGATAAATTCGCATGATGATTACCTTTTACACTGAAACAAAAGTAAATATAGTCGCATTACTCAATATGCTAACGTTGAATGGTGGCCATATTTCTTAAAATTTTATCTGCAGCTTCTTGTCGCATTTCTCTTAACATTAATGACAATTCACGACTTTTTGCCAGCGCTAAATCTGGATCATCTTGATAATCACGATTGATTTCAAATGAAAAAGATTGAATGTCTTCATTGGCAAAACGTAATTGGTAATTGACGGTATAAATTAATTCATACTCAGCGACTTGACCATTAGGGAATACAGATAAAGTGCGTCGGTCTAATTCATCTTTTAATATGCGTAACTCGGGGGTTTGTGGAGTAAAAGTTTCCACTAGTGTTACTTGGTTTCGGGTTAAGTGCTGGCGAGTTAGCCGAGTTAATTCGCCATGTTTATCAACTGAGCTGAGATACAAGGTTTGTAACTCAGGAGCAAGTAAATAATCACCACGTAATTGAAAGCCACAACCTGTTACCATCACAGATAGCATCAGTGGAAACAGTGACCAATGATAGCTTTTAAAGGCACTTACTTTAGCGTGAACAACGAATAAAATTGAACGTTTTATTATTGCTAAGTGTTTATTTACTTGACTCATATTAATTATCATTTCGCTAATAGAAATCGATTAATTCGCAACTATATTTAACAGTTTACCTGGTACATAAATCACTTTACGGACCGTTTTACCATCAATAAATTTAGCGACATTTTCTTCATTCAACCCTAATGTTTCAACGTGCTCTTTGCTCGCATCCGCTGCAACCGTTAGTTTTGCACGAACTTTACCATTTACTTGTACGATTATCAGCTTTTCATCTTCCACTAATGCTGCTTCATCGACTTGTGGCCAAAGCGTATTTTCAACGGGATTACCATCGCCAATAATTTGCCATAAGTGATGACAAACATGCGGTACGATTGGCGTAAGCATTAACACTAATGCTTGAATCGCTTCGTGCATTACAGCGCGGTCTTCAGTGCTATCCATGCTCGCTTTTGATAAGTGATTCATTAATTCCATAATGGCTGCAATCGCCGTATTAAAGGTATTTCGTCGACCGATATCATCACTGACTTTATGAATGGTTTTATGCAGTTCTCGACGTAATGTTTTTTGTGCGCTATTTAGCGTTAAGCCTTCAAGTGAAACAGGGTTTTCACCTTTTTCATGGTTAAGGGAAAAATCATGCACTAATTTCCAGACACGTTTAATAAAGCGATGAGCACCTTCAACGCCAGAATCTGACCATTCTAACGTTTGCTCAGGTGGAGAAGTAAACATGATAAATAAACGTACGGTATCAGCACCATACTGATTAATTACCTCTTGAGGATCAATACCATTATTTTTAGACTTAGACATTTTGCTCATACCAGCTGATATAACAGGTTGTCCATCTAATTTGCTTATCGCAGAAGTTACTTGACCTTTTTCGTTACGTTCAACTTCAACATCGGTTGGCGCAACCCAATCTTGTGCACCATTATCTGATTCACGATAATATGTATCGGCTAAAACCATACCTTGGCATAACAAGCTTTTGAATGGCTCATCGCTATTTACTAAACCGAAATCGCGTAATAACTTGTGGAAAAATCGAGCATACAACAAATGTAAAATAGCGTGTTCAATACCACCTACATATTGATCTACCGGCAACCAATAATTGGCTTTTTCTGGATCAAGCATTTGCTTGTCATCACTAGGTGAACAATAACGTGCGTAATACCATGAAGACTCCATAAATGTATCGAACGTGTCTGTTTCACGAAATGCTGCTTCGCCGTTATATGTGGTTTTTGCCCATTCTGGATCATCTTTAATCGGCGAAGTGACACCATTCATCACGACATCTTCAGGCAGCTCTACAGGAAGTTGATCTGCTGGAACTGGTACAGATTCACCATTGGCTAAATTGATCATTGGGATCGGTGTTCCCCAATAACGCTGGCGTGATACGCCCCAGTCGCGCAATCGGTAATTAACTTTTATTTGGCCTTTATTTTCTGTTTTTAGTTTATAGGCAATTGCTTTGAATGCTTTTTTAAAGTTTAAACCGTCAAACTCGCCTGAGTTAATTAATTTACCTTTTTCGGTAATAGCAGCTTGAGTAATATCATCACCGTCAGCGCCTTCAATAACTTGTTTGATTGCTAAACCATACTTTTTGGCAAATTCGTAATCTCGTTGATCATGGCCCGGTACAGACATTACTGCACCTGAACCATAATCCATTAACACGAAATTAGCCGCCCATACTGGTACTAATTCGCCCGTTAATGGATGCACCGCTTTCAGACCGGTATCAACCCCTTTTTTCTCCATGGTTGCCATATCGGCTTCAGTGGCCTTATTGGTTTTACAGTCGTTGATAAAATCAGCTAGTTCAGCATTATTTTTTGCTGCAGCAAGTGCAAGAGGATGTTGCGCTGCAAGTGCGACATAAGTGACCCCCATTAAGGTGTCAGGTCGAGTTGTGTAAATATCAAAACTGTCATCAGAGTCGGCAACCTGGAAGGTCATTTCAACGCCTTCAGAGCGACCAATCCAGTTTTTTTGCATGGTTTTAACTTGTTCAGGCCAGCCTTCAAGTTGGTCTAAATCAGTTAATAATTCTTCGGCATAGTCGGTAATTTTGATAAACCATTGTGGAATTTCTTTTCGCTCAACAATCGCGCCAGAACGCCATCCTCGACCATCAATAACTTGTTCATTGGCTAAAACAGTTTGGTCAACAGGATCCCAGTTTACCGTGGCATTTTTTTTGTACACTAAGCCTTTTTCGAAAAGTTGGGTGAAAAACCATTGCTCCCAACGATAATAATCTTTTTTACACGTCGCTAATTCACGATCCCAATCATAACCAAAACCTAATGATTTTAATTGGTTCTTCATGTAATCAATGTTTTTATACGTCCACTTAGCAGGGGCAGAGTTATTTTTAATAGCCGCGTTTTCTGCAGGTAAACCGAAAGAATCCCATCCCATAGGTTGCATGACGTTTTTACCTTGCATGCGTTGGTAACGAGAAATAACATCACTCAAACTATAATTGCGTACGTGACCCATATGTAATTTACCACTTGGGTAAGGAAACATAGAAAGACAATAAAACTTTTCTTTTCCAGGTTGTTCAACCGCTTTAAACGTTTGATTAGTAGTCCAAAAAGATTGCACTTCAGCTTCGATTGCTTGGGGATTGTAAATGGATTCCATTAACGATTTTCTCAAAAATTGATGTGGGAGCCTTTCATGACTTTAGGTGTTAACAGTCAGGAAATATGGCGAGTAAAATAATCGCCATAGAATACATGAACACCCCTATAGTCGACAAGTTTAATCCGTGAGATAGAGTGGTTTTTCATCAAAATTGTTGCTTTAGTAACTAATCAAGTAACTTACTTGCTTGATAGTTAGGTATTTGTGAATTAATTAAGCTATAAATTAATTAAAGACAATCAAGGGGCGAGTGATGACAAATAAAAATGTATTAACAGATTTTTATCAAAACTTAGCGCAATGGTTAACCGATGTTAAAAAGCACGAAGTCACCCAAGCGGTAGAACTCATTGAACATGCGAAAGTTTTAATGAAAGCGGCAGAAGAAATACCGGAAGAAAAATTTAAACAATTTATTGAAAATTTTAAATATGATTTACACGAGTTTTATCAGCAAAATCAAGAGCAAGCAAAACACTCTATTTATTTAGGTTTGATGAAAGAGTCTTTTTGGGCTGTTATGGCTAATATTACCGATAAATCCCAAGTGGAATGGGCTGAATTATGTGAAGATTTTCATCATGATGGAGTTTATCAAACCAATGATGTGATTGGTTTTGGCATACTTGAATGTCAAAAATGCTTGAAAACACAACAAATCACTCATTTTTCCAACGTAAATAATTGTTTGCATTGTGGGCATAATCAATTTTTAAGAAAAAGTTTAACGCCTTAATTGATTGAATAGCTTAAGATCTTTTTCCAATTAAACCGGTTAACGAGTACAATCATCCATAATTTACAATGACCGCATAATATTCTTTAGGTGCTTACGGTGATGCATTCATGACCCAACATTCAACGCAGTGGCGTTTAACCCCAGAACAATTAACGGCCGATTTACGTGATGATATTTTTTCGTTATCGGAGCAAAACAGTAATGACAGCGATATTTTTCTTGGTCATCACCGTGCAAAAGAAGCCCTAGATTTTGGCTTGTCTATGGAATCTCGCGGGTTTAATGTGTTTGCCATGGGGGAACATGGTACCGGTCGTCAAACCTTAATTAGACAAATGTTAAATGCCAAAGCAAGTGTGCAACCAACCCCTTCTGAGTGGTGTTACATTAATAACTTTGATGATGTGCATGCGCCATATAAACTTTATGTTAGCCCTGGTGATGGTAAGCAATTACTTACTCGGATAAATACATTTATAGATGAGTTATTAGATTTATTTCCAGAAATATTTGACAACCCTGGCTATCAGCGACAAAAAGCAGCGATAGATCGCGAGTTTAATCAAAAGTATGACGAAGCGATAAGTAAAGTTGAAGATACGGCGTTAAAAAATAATGTCATTTTATTTGAAGAGAATGGTGAAATTGGTTTTTCGTTATTAGTTGATGGTAAGCCGTTAGGTGATAAAGAATTTGCTAATTTAGATGAAAAAAAGCGTAATGATTTTTATGTTTTATTAGAAAAACTAGAAAACTTATTATCTGAGCAATTGATCGAGTTACCCTTATGGAAGCGTATTTCTTCCGATAAAATGCGGAAACTCAAACATGAAACCGCTGAGCAAAGTATCCGGCCATTTTTAAAAGAGTTGGAACATGAGTTTGCCAGTAATATTGGTGTGCTCAAATACTTATCAAAAGTAAAAACACATGTGGTTGATGCCGTGTTAGAGATTTTGGTCGATGAAGGCAGCGAGCATCAAAACGATAAAGATTCCCGTAAATTAATGCAAGAACGCTTTTTACCAAACCTTCTTGTGGCTCGTGAACCTGAAGAGGGGGCTCCTGTTGTTTATGAACAAAACCCCACCTTTCAAAACTTATTTGGCCATGTTGATTTTGCCAGTTTTCAAGGAAGTTCATATACCAGTTATCGGTTAATTAGACCGGGTGCTTTACATAAAGCCAATGGTGGTTATTTATTATTAGAAGCGGAAAAATTGCTGAACCAACCTTTGGTTTGGTCACGTTTAAAATTGGCACTTAAAACTCAAGAAATAACCATTGAAAACCCTTACTCTGAATTTTCACAGCCAGGCGCATTTAGTTTACAGCCTGAAAAAATTCCTTTGAAAGTTAAGGTGATATTATTAGGTGATCCTGAAATTTATTATACATTGCAAGATTACGATCAAGAGTTCACTGAACTATTTAGAGTGCTAGCCGATTTTGATCGCTACTTAGATAGTACCGATCAGAATTTAATTGAGTATGCGCAATTGATCAGACAGCGTGCAGAAAAATATGATTATCCTAACGTCTCCGATGCTGCCATTAAAGAATTAGTGAAATATGCGTTAAGAAGAGCTGAGCATCAACATAAAATATCTTCCAATATTGTGCAGGTCAATGATTTACTGGATGAGTCGGTATACTTCTGGAAAAAGCAAACGGAACAAAGCTTGTTAACTCCCGAATTTGTTATTCAAGCGTTAAATGCACAACAACGTAGAACTGGCAGAATTAGTGAAGCTTGGCTTTCTGAAATAAAAGAAGAGCAAGTATTAATAAGCACACAAGGTAAGCAAGTTGGTAAAGTCAATGGTTTAACTGTACTTGAAATTGGCGATAGTGTTTTTGGAACACCAGCTAGAATTACCGCGACTGTTTATGCCGGTAGCCATGGTATAACCGATATTGAAAGAGAAGTGGATTTAGGGAAGTCAATTCACTCGAAAGGTGTCTTGTTATTATCGGGGTATATTGGTCATAAGTATGGACAAAACTTACCTGTAGCTATTTCGGCAAATATAGCCATAGAGCAATCTTATGGTCATATCGACGGAGATAGCGCATCAATGGCCGAACTTTGTGCTCTTATCTCTGCCATTTCTCACTTACCAATTGATCAAAGTATCGCCATTACCGGTTCAATGAACCAACATGGCGAGGTGCAATCTATCGGTGGAGTGAATGAAAAAATCGAAGGTTTTTATCGATTATGTAAAGATAAAGGCTTAACAGGTGAACAAGGGGTAATTATTCCTACCACTAACGTGATTAACTTAATGCTACGTGATGAAGTGATTAATGCCGTAAAAAATGGCGATTTTCATATTTATGCGGTTGATAATGTTGACCAATCGTTAGAAATATTAATGGGGTTAAGCGCCGGTGTGAAAAATAGCGTAGGGCGTTATCCTAGAAAATCAATCCACGCACTCGTGTTAAATAAATTATCTCATTTATCAGAATTATTAGAAGGCGGTGAAGCGTAAGCGCTATCCATAGTCACACGTTAGCTTTTCATTTAATTTTCAATGCTAGTTTAAACACTTTATTAACTTTATTTGCTTAAAAATTAAGCAAATAAAGTTTTTCTTTCTATACTGAGATCAACATATAAATTAATCGTTAATTTAGCCAACAAATAATTATTCATACTCTGTTGAGAAGGATCGTTTATAAAAATAATAAAAAAACAATACCCTTAACTGTTTGTAAACTGAGTAACGCGCTATTACTGTTTTCAGTGAAACGTTTTAAGGTCAATTTCAGTTATGGCAATGTCCATTTTGCCGCATCATTTGACGTCACTTTAGCTCTGACGCCCCGACTAACGCATGCCGCAAATTAATTAAAGTTATTGAAATTTAAGAATATTTTGCAATTTATTTACTTTGGTTTATGATTTAATAAAGATGATTAAAAAGTAAACGAATACTCAATTATAAAATAGAAGCATTCTTTATTTTGAGTACGATAAGTCAGCTGTCTATCGTTTTTGTCAGTAGTGAATACTGTCAGCAGTGAGGGCGTTGTGGATAAATCGAATCAAATAGATCAGTTATGGCCTATTGCGGCCTATTTTTTAATATTAGCGGTAATGTTGGCCGTGATGATGTTATTGTCTCACTTTCTTGGGCCTAAAACTAACAGCCGCGCAAAAAACACGCCTTATGAATCAGGCATCATCTCAGTGTCAGACAACAAAACACGTTTTACCAGTCACTTTTTTCTCTATGCTATTTTCTTTGTTATTTTCGATCTAGAAACTATTTATCTATTTGCTTGGGTGATTGCTTTTGATGAAGTTGGTTGGTTAGGGTTTATTGAAGCGAGTATTTTTATTATCGTTTTATTGGTCGCACTACTCTATATATGGCGTATTGGTGGCTTATCACTGAAAAAGCGTCATTTACCTTTTCGGCAAACACAATTCACTGTGAATTCTCCCAAAACAGCGAAATCATCGCATCAATTTACTGATAGTTCGAGAGGTGCTTAATGGAGTGGTCGTTAACAAAAGCGAAATTAGATGAAGCAATGGAGCAAGCTCAGAAAGTTTCGGAAGAAGAGTTAAAACGAAATGTGTTTATGGCCAAGCTTGATGATATGGTGAATTGGGGCAGAAAAAACTCAGTCTGGCCGTTTAATTTTGGCCTAAGTTGTTGCTATGTTGAAATGGCTACGAGTTTTACTTCTCGGCATGATATTGCGCGTTTCGGTGCGGAAGTCATTCGGGCAACACCAAGACAAGCCGATTTGATGGTGATCTCAGGTACTTGTTTTCGAAAAATGGCTCCAGTGATCCAACATTTGTATGAACAATTATTAGAACCTCGCTGGATCATCTCAATGGGATCTTGCGCAAATTCTGGCGGTATGTACGACATTTATAGTGTTGTACAAGGGGTTGATAAATTTATCCCTGTGGATGTTTATGTTCCCGGTTGTCCGCCAAGACCTGAAGCTTTATTAGAAGCATTATTATTATTACAAAACTCCATTGCCCATCAACCAAGACCTTTAAGTTGGGTAGTTGGCGAACAATCTGTGTCACAAATCGCAAAGCCTTCACTACGGGATATAAAACACGAACATCGTATGAATGTCACCAACCTCGATGAACCGGACTCAATTTAATGGCGAAGATAGATTTGCAAGCCAGTAAAGACTGGCAACCGACTCACGTTTTACCTATTGGCGACGAAATACAGGCAGTTGCTGATCATTTAGTGTTAACCCCAGTCTCGGTGATTGAAAACATTGTTGATGGCATAGACACTTTTTGGCTCGATAAAAAGCAATTAACACAATTGATGCAAGTACTTAGGTATGACTTATCTGAGCCATTTGATATGTGTTTTGATATAAGCGCTATTGATGAAACTGAAAGGCAACATGTCGCAGGTCATGTGAGTGATTTTACCGTGAGTTATCACTTGCGTTCTTATCAACGAAATCAAGACATTCGCATTAAAGTTGCCCTGACTAATGATGATAAAACGTTAGCCAGTGCTTGTTCATTTTGGCCCAATGCTAACTGGTATGAACGAGAAATTTGGGACATGTTCGGCATTATTTTTGAAGGTCATCCGCATTTAACGCGTATTTTAATGCCCAATACGTGGCAAGGACATCCGCTATTGAAAACCCATCCTGCTCGTGCGACCGAAATGGATCCCTTTGTACTTCCCCCCCAGAAGCAAGATGAAGAACAACAAGCATTACAGTTTAATCCAGAGGCATGGGGGATGAAACGTCAAAGTCAAGATAATGACTTTATGTTCTTAAATCTTGGCCCTAATCATCCGAGTGTTCATGGCGCGTTTCGAATTGTTTTACAAATGGATGGAGAGGAAATTGTCGATTGTGTCCCAGATATAGGCTATCACCATCGTGGCGCTGAAAAAATGGGTGAACGTCAATCTTGGCATAGTTATATTCCCTATACCGACCGTATCGATTACCTCGGCGGTGTGATGAACAATTATCCTTATGTCATGGCCGTGGAAAAACTAGCGGGCATTGAAGTACCTGAGCGCGCGAAAATGATCCGCATTATGACCGCTGAAATGTTTCGCATCCTTTCTCATTTACTTTTCTATGGCACCTTTGCACAAGATATTGGCGCTCTTTCGCCGATATTTTATATGTTTGTCGATCGAGAAAAACTCTTTGGCATCATCGAAGCGTTTACTGGTGCAAGAATGCACCCAAGCTGGTTTCGTATTGGTGGCATCGCTTCTGATTTACCTAAAGGTTGGGATAGCTTAGTGCGTGATTACGTCAATTATTTGCCCAAGCGACTCGATGAATACGAAAAAATGGTGATGCAAAATAGCTTATTGAAAAAAAGAACGGTTGATGTTGGTGCGTACTCAACCAAAGAAGCTATTGAGTGGGGCGTAACAGGCCCTGGATTACGTGCTACGGGTTTTTCTTGGGATTTGCGTAAGCAACGCCCTTATGGCGGCTATGATCAATTTGAATTTGAAGTACCACTTGGTCATAAAGGAGATTGCTACGATCGCTGTCGTGTCCGAGTTGAAGAAATGCGTCAAAGCATTCGTATTATTGAACAATGCCTAAATAATATGCCTGAAGGGCCTTATAAAGCTGAACACCCTCAAACTACACCTCCAAATAAAACTAATACCATGACAGATATCGACAGTTTGATCCCGCATTTTATCAATGTTTCATGGGGACCAACCATTCCGGTAGGAGAAGTTTCGATGAGCGTGGAAGCGACTAAAGGCATTATGGCTTATCACTTGATTAGTGATGGCTCAACCATGAGCTATCGTACCCGAATTCGCACACCAAGCTTCGCACATTTACAAATGTTACCGGTGATCTGTAAGGGGCAAATGGTGGCTGACTTAATTGCCACGCTAGGCAGTGTTGATTATGTCATGGCTGATGTCGATAGATAGCGGAGGAAGTTGCATTGGAAATTATTAAAACAATTACAGTACATCCAACAGATTACTTAACCTCACAAGAGTTGGCGGACATTGATCATGAAATTAGTCTTATGGAAACTCGCGAGGCGGCAGGTATTGAAGCTTTAAAAGTGGTGCAATCACATCGCGGCTGGATCAGTGATGAATCGTTACATGTTATCGCTGCTTATTTAAAAATGTCATCGGCAGAGTTAGAAGGTGTTGCGACATTTTACAATTTGATTTATCGACAACCGGTTGGCAAGTATGTGATCCATCTTTGTAATAGTGTTAGTTGCCATTTAACCGGCTATCAACAAGTGCTTCACGCCATTGAACAACATCTTAATATTGGTTATGGACAAACAACGGAAGATAATCGCTTTACATTACTATCAAATGTTTGTTTAGGCGGTTGTGATAAATCGCCTGTTATGATGATAGGTAAGCAACATTATGAGCAGTTAACTCCGAAAAAAGCAGTTGAAATAATTACCGCTTTACAAAATGAAAATCAAAACGTTGAGGTAGAACTATGAACGCCTTAACACACCCATTAACGCATTTAGTGAACCTACAGTCCCCACTCAATTTAAAAGATTACTATCAACAAGGTGGTTATTTAGGCGCTGAAAAAGCATTGAAAGCATATAGTCCGTCACAGGTGCTCGACATTGTAAAAAAATCTCAGTTAAAGGGCCGAGGAGGTGCAGGTTTTCCTACCGGCATGAAATGGAGTTTTGTACCCGATTATGATGAGTCAGATCCTCGTAGCCAAGAAAATAAGTACTTAGTTTGTAATGCTGATGAGATGGAGCCAGGCACATTTAAAGACCGTTTATTACTGGAAGGGGTTCCTCATCAATTAATTGAAGCAATGATTATCGCGGCATATACCATAGGCGCTAATAAAGCTTATATCTTTTTACGTGGAGAATATCATCTCGCGGCACAACGTATCGAAACTGCACTTAAAGAGGCATATCAAGCCAATTGGCTAGGGAAAAATATTCAAGGCAGTGATTATCAATTAGATTTATATTTACATACGAGTGCCGGTCGCTATATATGTGGCGAAGAAACTGCGTTGATTAATGCGCTGGAAGGTAAACGCGCTAATCCTCGTGCAAAACCGCCATTTCCACAGGTGGCGGGATTATTTGGCAAACCGACGATCGTGAACAATGTCGAAACCTTATGTAACCTTCCTCATATTTTAAAAAATGGCCCTGAATGGTTTATTAACCTTGCCCCAAATAGCGATGCTGGCAGCAAAATATATGGTGCTTGTGGGCGAATAAAAAATCCTGGTTTGTGGGAATTACCCATGGGAGCGACGATAGGTGAAGTATTAAATAAACACGCCGGAGGTATGCAAGAAGGCTTGAAACTTAAAGGTTTGTTACCAGGCGGTGCATCAACTGATTTTCTCTTGCCTGAACATTTAGATACACCGATGGATTATGACTCTATCGCTAAAGCTGGAAGCCGTTTAGGTACTGGGGGATTAATTGTCTTAGACGATAAGAATTGTCCGGTGGCAATGGTGTTAAACCTATTACAATTTTTTGCACAAGAATCCTGTGGTTGGTGTACACCTTGTCGTGATGGTACTCCCTGGGCGGTTGAAATTTTAACTCGCATTGAACAGGGGAAAGGCACGATTGACGATATCGATTCTCTGTTAAAGTTATGTGATTTTATGTGGATAGGCAAAACCCATTGTGCATTAGCCCCAGGAGCAGTTGAGCCATTAAAAAGCGCGTTAAAATATTTTAATGATGAATTTATGCAACACATAGAACAAGGTTGTTGCCCTTATCATGGAGCTTACTAAGATGAGTGCTGATAACAACACGCCAACTATGGTCACAGTGTATATTGATGATCTCCCCTATCAAGTAAGCAGTGACGACAATTTACTCGCTGGCGTGCTTTCTCAAAAATTAAACCTGCCTTATTTTTGTTGGCACCCTTCAATGGGATCTGTGGGGGCTTGCCGACAATGCGCTGTGACGCAATACCAAGACGAAAATGATCAACGCGGCCGTTTAGTCATGGCCTGCACAACACCTGTAACCGATGGCATGCGCATTAGTTTAAAAGACAGTCAGTCCGAAGTTTTTAGAGAGCAAGTCATCTCAGCCATGATGACTAATCACCCCCATGATTGTCCGGTTTGCGCTGAGGGCGGTGAGTGTCATTTACAAGATATGACTGTCATGACAGGGCATAGTACTCGCGAATATAAAGGTGATAAGCGAACCTTTGTTAATCAACATTTAGGTGAATTTGTTGGTCATGAAATGAACCGTTGTATCACTTGTTATCGGTGTGTTCGATTTTATAAAGATTATGCGGGAGGTACTGATTTTGGTGTTTACGGCACCAACAACAAAGTTTGTTTTGGTCGCCAAGAAGAAGGGCAATTAGAAAGTGAATTCAGTGGTAACTTAATAGAAGTTTGTCCAACAGGCGTATTTACTAATAAACTTTTTTCTGCTCATTACACTCGAAAATGGGATTTACAATCGGCACCTTCAATATGTGCTTTTTGCTCTGTGGGTTGTAATACCAGTGTAGGCGAGAGATATGGCAGTGTTCGACGGGTAATGAATCGTTATAATCATGACTTAAATGGGTATTTTTTGTGTGATAAAGGACGATTTGGCATCGGTTTTGTCAATGGATTAACACGATTGCGCAAAGCCAAAGGTATTTCGCAACAGTCTCCTGAGAAACTGACCCGCTTAGAGGTAAGTAAAGCGCTAGTGCATTACAAAGGTAAGAATTTTATCGGTGTTGGTTCTGCGCGTGCCTCGTTTGAAGCGAACTATTATTTGCAACAACTTGTCGGTAAAAGTCATTTTTCTTTAGGTTATAGCCATAATGAAATGGTTTTTGCAGAACTACATCAACAATTTTTAATCCACCATAAAGCGCCAAGTATAGCTGAAATTGAGCAAAGTGATTTTGTGCTTATTATTGATGAAGATATCACACAAACAGCACCAAGAATTGCGCTTGCGGTGCGTCAAGCATTGCGCAATGCAAGTATTGAAAAAGCAGATAAACTAGGCGTACCTTCGTGGCAAGACAGTGCAGTGAGAACCATAGGGGGAAGTGCACTATCACCATTATTCTTACTGCAAAGTAAAGCAACCAAGTTAGACGATGTTGCTGAAGCTGTGCTGATGAAAAACACGCAAGACAGCATTGAACTGCTGCATTTATTCACGACCTTAATTCAAAACAATCATGAATTGGCCAAAGTCGGTGATGATAATGTTGCTTTACTGAATAAATTATTAATGGCTAAAAAACCTTTAATTATTAGCGGTTGGAGTCACCAATCACCCGCTTTATTTAACGCAACAATTGAATTCATGACCGTTTTGACTCGAACTTGCAAAACCTTGCGATCACTTTTATTGCCGCCTGAAGCTAATAGCGTTGGGCAATTAGCCTTGATGGATGAAAGCAGTTTATCGATTGAACAAGTCGTTTATAAATTAACCGATAATGATAGTGGTATCGATGGGGTTATCTTGTTAGAAAACGAGCTTGAAGTGATGAATGAAGCACAGCTTAATTGTTTAAAAGAGACAGATAAAACCATTATTTGTTTAGATCATAGTGACAACCAAATAACGGCGTTGGCTGATATTGTTTTTCCCGCTGCGCCGATAACGGAAAGCGATGGACATTTCGTTAACTATCAAGGTCAAATCCAAGCCTTTTATCAAGTACACCCCAGTGTTTTACCTGTGCAAGAGAACTGGCGTTGGTTAACATTAATTGCCAAAGCTATGTATCCTAAACATGCTCTGTCCCAAGAGGTTCATTCGCTTAGTGAGCTTCACCAACTTTTTCATCAACATGACGATTATTGGCCAATTACGAAGTCGGCGACTTATCAAGCTAACGCGATTAAACCGATTGCTAGGGAGCCTCATCGTGCTAGTGGTCGTACGGCTAAAATGGCCAATATTAGTGTACACGAAGCGAAAGTTAGCCAAAGCGAAGGCGATTATCGTTTTTCAATGGAAGGTAGCGATTTAAATCATGCCACTGAAATGCCTTTTACTTGGTCTCCTGGGTGGAATTCCAATCAATCTATACATCAATATCAACAAAAAGTGGCGGGTCATTTAACTCATCAAGCCGACGCTTTGTTTTTTGATTTCAACCAAATTAAAGCAGTGATAGAGCGACGAGCACCTTTAAGCGAGCATCAACAATGTTTTCATTCTCAAATACCTTGGCATCGTAGTGGTTGGCAATCGGGGTTAAATCCGGAGTTTGCTTTGTTGCATAAAGTCAACAAGATATTTATGTCATCTACTGAAATAGCTAAAAGAAAGTTAGTTGAAAATCACTGGGTGAGTGTTGATCTTACGGCTGCAAGCACGGGTGAGAAAAGACAATATATTGCTCAACTATTGTTAGATGAAAATCTATTGGGGGATTTAATTTATGGTGATATCGATCAATTACCTAATCAAATCTATAGCAAAGTTGCTGTTTCCATTGCAAGTGCGCATCAAGTAGAAAAATATCAAAACCAATGTCAGCATTTACAACAAAAAGCGACTCAAGATAAAGCGTTAATCCTTGAAAAACTCAAAGCACAAGATGCTTATATTCCAATTCGATTAGTCTCTGGAGGGTTAGATAATGCCTGAAATGATATGGAAACTAGTTGAAATATCTATCATTATTGCCTTGTTGATCCCAATGGCTGCCATGTTGGTGTGGGTTGAACGACGCATGATAGGCATATGGCAAGATCGCTTAGGGCCAAATCGTGTTGGGCCATTTGGTATTTTGCAATCGTTTGCCGATTTATTAAAAATTCTCGGTAAAGAAGATTGGATCCCACCTTTTAGTGAAAAGTTCGTTTTTGTATTAGCGCCAATAATTGGTGCGGTATGTGTGTTGATGAGTTTTGCGGTGATCCCTTTCGCTCCTGATGTAGGGGTTTCTGATCTCAATATCGGTTTGTTGTTTTTCTTGGCCATGGCATCACTGGCAGTTTATTCCGTGGTGTTAGCGGGTTGGGCTTCTAATTCTAAATATGCCTTACTTGGCGGGATGAGAGCGGCAGCGCAAACGGTAAGTTACGAAGTTTTTATGGGCTTATCTGTTATGGGAGTCGTATTGCTTTCAGGAAGCTTTAACTTACGCGAAGTGGTGTTGGCACAATCGGATGGTTGGTTTATTCAATCACAATTTATCGGTTGTTTTGTTTTTTTAGTGGCAGGGATTGCTGAAAGTCATCGTTTGCCGTTTGATTTGCCTGAAGCGGAAACTGAATTAACAGCAGGATTTCATACTGAGTATTCAGGCTTAAAATTTGCCTTATTCTTTTTAGGTGAATATTTAGGGGTCACATTAATCTCTGCGATGTCAGTGGTATTATTTTTTGGCGGTTGGTTAATGCCTGCACCATTAGATACTTGGTTGCCGCCAATAGTGTGGTTTGTCGTGAAGATTGCTTTTTTTATCTTATTTTTTATTTTACTTCGTACCTCATTACCTAGGCCAAGATTTGATCAGTTATTAGCCTTTGGTTGGCTTGTTATGTTACCTCTGGCGCTTCTTAATTTATTGGTCACCGCTTTATTAAAACTGATGGAGGTGCTGTAATGCTTAGTCAATTAAGAACCATGTGGTTGGTGTTAAAACATACCTTTACGAAAGCAGATACGGTTGAATATCCCGAACAAAAACCGTATCTCGCGCCAAGATACCGAGGTCGTATTGTTCTCACAAGAGAGCCTAACGGTGAGGAGCGTTGTGTTGCTTGTAATTTATGCGCCGTTGCATGTCCAGTTGATTGCATTGCTCTTCAGCAAACTATTGATGATGACGGAAGAAAACGAGCTGAATTTTTTCGGATAAATTTTTCGCGTTGTATTTTATGTGGTTTTTGTGAAGAAGCTTGTCCTACTTATGCCATTCAATTAACCCCTGATGTTGAGTTAGCTGAATATGACCGTCAAAATTTAGTGTATGAAAAAGAACATTTGTTAATTAAAGGCGTTGGTAAATACCCTGATTATAGTTTTTATCAACAGTCAGGCATCAAAATAAAAGACAAAGACAAAGGGGAGGGGCTCCAAGAGAAACCGCCGATAGATGTGAAGGGGTTAATGCCATGATTACACGCTTTGCTTCAATTGAAACCTTATTCTATCTTGCTGCTTTAATTGCCATTATCGCGAGTTTAAAAGTTGTCACACAAAAAAATACCGTTCATGCTTTATTGTATTTAGTGGTGTCTTTACTCGCCGTTGCTGTTTGTTTTTATTTAATGGGGGCTCCTTTTGCTGCCGGTTTAGAAGTGATTGTTTATGCCGGCGCCATTTTAGTGCTGTTTGTTTTTGCTATTATGATGTTTGGTTTAAAAAATGATGAAACCAAATATGCCCCTCAAAGTACGGGATTAACTATTTGGCTTGGTCCTTGTCTCTTAGCTGTATTTTTGCTGTTGGCCTTATTGCTTTCTTTTGATAGTGCTGACATTCAACAGCAACTTAATGCAACCGTCATTAGTTCCAAAGATGTAGGCATTCTGCTTTATGGCCCGTACTTACTCGCTGTTGAAATTGCTTCTTTTCTTTTATTAGCCGGTCTTGTGGCTGGTTATCATTATGCAAAACCTGACGCCCAAGGAGGTCATTTATGACAGCAATTCCACTGGAGCACGTTTTAATTTTGGCTTGTATTCTTTTCAGCATTGGATTTTTTGGTGTGATCGTCAGAAAAAATACGCTTTTTATGTTGATGAGTTTAGAAGTGATGCTAAATGCAGTTGGGGTTGCCTTTATTGGAGCAGGCAGCGTTTGGCAACAAGCTGATGGACAAGTCATGTTTGTTTTAATTTTAACCTTGGCCGCTGCGGAAGTAGCCGTTGGCCTCGCGTTACTTATTCGTTTACAGCAAAGATTTAAGTCGCTCGATATCGACTGTTTAAGCCAGTTAAAAGGGTAGGAGATATTATGTTATTAAGCTTTTTGCCTTTTTACCCATTAATCAGCTTCTTGTTGATCATTTTATTAAAAAAACAACTGTCGTGGTGGCAAACCAGTGTACTGAGTGTCGGGGCTATGTTGTTGTGTGCTATCACGAGTTTAGTGTTATTTAATGCTTTAAACCAAGCCCCAGATGGCGTGATAACTTCACATTTATGGCGTTGGTTCTCTCTCAGTGATGGCGATAGCTTTGTCAGTGTCAATTTTTCTTTTTACTTAGATGCTTTGTCTGCGGTGATGATTTGTGTCGTGTCTTGCGTGGGATTTCTTATTCATCTTTTTGCCGCAGTTTATATGAAGGAAGATGAAAATTTTGGCCGTTTCATGGCCTATATGAATTTATTTATCGTAGCGATGCTGATTTTAGTTTTAGCTGATAATTTAGTTTTACTGTATTTAGGTTGGGAAGGTGTTGGCTTATGTAGCTTTTTATTGATTGGCTTTTGGTATCAAGAAAAAGCCAATGTATTAGCAGCAAGAAAAGCGTTTATTGTGACGCGTATTGGCGATACTTCTATGGCTATAGGGCTATTTATGCTCTTTAATGCGTTAGGAAGTGTAAATATTGTTGATGTAAGTGAACTTGCCAGCGCTCAATGGCAATTAGGTAATAATGACGCTTATTGGATTTGTTTATTATTGTTGGGCGGCGCAGTAGGAAAATCAGCACAACTGCCATTACAAACCTGGTTACCTGATGCTATGGCTGGACCAACACCTGTCAGCGCCTTGATTCATGCCGCTACTATGGTCACGGCAGGTGTATATTTAATTGCTAGGATGAACGGATTATTTATTTTGTCTCCTCAAGTGATGAATTATGTTGCTTGGATAGGAGCCATTACCTTACTTCTTGCCGGTATTTCGGCACTGGTGCAAACTGATATCAAACGGGTTTTAGCTTATTCCACCATGAGTCAGATTGGTTATATGATGTTAGGTTTAGGTGCTGGCGCTTGGTCTGCGGGGATTTTCCATTTAATGACCCATGCTTTTTTCAAAGCCTTGTTGTTTTTAACGGCAGGCGCGGTTATTTATGCACTACATCACCAACAAAATGTTTTTAAAATGGGTGGCGTGTTAAAGCGTTTACCGTTCGAATCAAGTTTGTTTATTATTGGTTTGATCTGCCTGATGGCGTTACCGGGAACGTCAGGTTTTTTCTCAAAAGAAGCTATTATTGGCCAACTTTGGTCCTCGGCAACCGCAGGACAAGCATTATGGTGGTGTGCAATTTTAGGCGCTTTTTTAACCAGTGTTTATAGTTGTCGATTATTTTTCATTGCTTTTCTTGGTCAAGAACGTTTTAGTCATCCAGTGACAAACTTATCAAATAAGGGGTTAAAAGCATCGTTAATTACTTTAGCTTTATTATCACTTGTTGGTGGTTTTCTTGTACCTGACTTGTCTGGAGTGTTTGTTAACACAACTCAAGGCGTAAACAATGTCGTTGAGCCAAAGTGGTTACACAGTGTCGCGATTGCAACTCCTATTGTTGGCATTGTATTTTCTTGGTTTTATTTTAGTCAGTATCGCAGTGCAGAGCCTAATATTTATCAACAGGCCCAACTAAAGGAAAATCAAAACCCGATTGTTCGCTATTGTTTTTCAGGGCTTGGTTTTGATCATTTATATGAATTAGTGTTTATTAAACCTTTTGTTTTTATCGCACGCTTAAATAAACGTGATGTGGTCGATCAATGTATCATGAGTATTACATGGTATGTTGGCCTATGGCGAGATATCTTAGTTTATAGTCAAAATGGTTTGATGCGTTGGTATGCTGCGGCTTTTGCTATTGGTTTAGTCTGCTTTATAGGAGGCTGGTTATTATGATCATTTCTTTACTGATGATCGGACTTGTTTTCTCTGGCGGTTTCGCTTGGTATATGGAAACTAAACGGTCAGGGCAAGCAAAGTTTATTGCGTTGTTAGCCACGATCATACTTGGAAGTAGTTTTACACTTTACATCGCCACCTCGCCAGAAAGTTATGCTGAGTTAGTGTTACTCACTAAGGTTACATGGATTTCTGTTTTTAATATCCATTATATGATTGCCTTAGATCATTTAAGTATCTTGCTATTATTACTTACTTTCATACTCACTGTGGTTGCCATTTTAATTTCATGGCGTGAGATCACGCACCGACAAGGTTTCTATTATTTTAATTTATTAACCACCATCGCTGGCATTATTGGGGTTTTTACCGCGGTAGATATGTTTTTGTTTTTCTTCTTTTGGGAAGTGATGTTATTACCTATGACCGCACTGATTGCAATTTGGGGTCATGAAAACCGTCATTTTGCAGCAATTAAATTTTTCATCTTTACGCAAGTAAGTAGTTTATTAATGCTTATTGCCATTATATTAATGGCTTTTATTCATCAACAGCAAGAAGGCCAACTAAGTTTCGCTTATCAAGACTGGTTAACATTAACCCTTCCTGCTGATTATAGTTATTATTTAATGTTAGGTTTTTTTATTGCTTTTGCCGTGAAGCTACCTTCTTTTCCTGTTCATAGTTGGTTGCCTGATGCTCATACACAAGCCCCAACGGCAGGTAGTGTATTACTTGCCGGCATTTTATTAAAAACAGGAGCTTATGGACTCATTCGTTTTGTTATCGTCTTATTTCCACAAGCTAGTGAGGAATTTGCGCCTATTGCCGCTGTATTAGCTTTAATAAGCATCTTATATGGCGCCAAAATGGCCTTTGCACAAACTGATTTTAAACGTTTGGTGGCATATAGCAGTATCAGTCATATGGGCTTTGTGATGTTGGCGTTATTCGCGTTTAATGCGAATGCTTTTCAAGGGGTGATTATTACTTTGGTCGCTCATGGTTTGAGCAGTGCGGCATTATTTACCTTTGCAGGCATGATCTATGCGCGGATCCATTCACGAGATTTAAGGGAAATGGGAGGCTTTTGGCGAGCCTCCCCCGTGATGGGAGGCTTTGCTTTGGCATTTGTAGCCGCAGCGTTTGGTATGCCAGGTTTAGCGAATTTTATTGGTGAATTTTATAGTTTAATCGGCGCTTTTCAACGGTTCCCTTTGATCACAATTTTAGCGGCCTTAGGCATTATCGGATCAGCAATTTATGGCATGTTACTGTTTCAATCTAGTTTTCAAGGCCCGGTAAAAAATAGCTTTATTGATTTATCGATAAGAGAAAGGTTTATTGCAACAAGTCTGTTTATCTTTCTGTTAGTGCTCGGATTATTTCCCAATTTAATTTTGCAATATTCGTTTAATGGAGGGCTATAACCATGGATTTATTTGCCCTTAGTATGATTGTCCCACAATTAATAATTGCCGCAGGTATTGTTCTTGCTATGTTGTTAGTTGCATGGCGAAGAAGTCAGCAACTGATCGCAAACTTTACTTTGTTCACTTTAATCCTTTCTTTGGTCGCAACTATTCATGGTTTTGGTTTTGATAAAATATCGGTAACTATGTTGTTAGCGGTTGATGACTATAGCCGCTTTGCTTTTATTTTAGTGTTATCGGCCAGTATCGTTTGTTTGTATTTAAGTAAAATTATGCTTAAACAAGTCGAAGACGTTCATGATGAATACTATTTATTATTATTACTAGTGGTATTGGGTGCTGGAATTTTAGTTGTTAGTGATCATTTTGCTAGTTTGTTTTTAGGTTTTGAATTATTAAGCATCGCCATTGTTGGATTAGTTGGTTATTGTCGAAAAGCGCCCAATGCCGTAGAAACTGGATTTAAATATTTAATATTAAGTGCCAGTGCATCAAGTTTTATGTTACTTGGTATTGCGTTTATGTATGCCCAAACGGGGGATTTAAGCTTTACACAAACTGGCTTGGAAAATGTCACTTTATTGAAAATATCTTTGCTATATCAAATTGGTTTTATGCTGTTTTTTTCAGGAGTTGCCTTCAAGTTATCTTTAGTGCCTTTTCATTTTTGGACACCAGACGTTTATCAAGGGGCGAGTTCCCCTGTGGCTATGTTATTGGCGACTGTCTCGAAATGTGCGATGTTTATTGTGTTATTAAAATGCTGTTATACCGCTACAAATTTAATGTTATTACAAAATGATAAACTGTTTGAATTTATCGCTTGGATTGCCATTTTATCGATGATAGTTGGGAATAGTTTGGCATTAAAACAACAATCTATTAAGCGCTTATTGGCTTATTCTTCTATTGCACATATGGGGTATCTTCTAATCGTGTTGCTGATCAGTGACAGCAAAGGTTTAAATATGGCGTGGCAAAGTGTGCTGTTTTATTTAACGGCTTATCTTTTAGCTAATGCATCAATATTCACAGTTATTACCTTGATGAATCGCGATAGTGAGGTGTATCAAGACATTACGATTAATGATTGGCGTGGTTTATTTTGGCAACAACCTTTGAGGGCCACGTTACTCATTTTTTCTTTGTTAAGCTTTGCTGGCATCCCTTTAACTGCCGGTTTTATCGGTAAGTTTTATTTAATCACTTTAGCGGCAAATCAGGCATTATGGGCGTTATTAGCCGCGTTAATTATCGGCAGCGGTATTGCTTTAGCGTATTATTTACCGGTTATATTTTCATTGTTTTCGTTGGAAAAACCTCGTGATGATTTACCTCCGGCTTCAATGTCAATACTGGAAAAGTGTGCGGTTATCTTATTGATTTTTACCGGCTTAGCGATTGGTATTTTCCCTAATGCTATCGGCAGAGTTTTACAAGCGATTTAAACCTTTTATAAAATAACGGCTTGGTTAATTTCACAAACTAATTGTTTTCTTGACGACTAATATGTCATTAAACAACTTACTTAATAGAAAAAAATTACTAACGTATTGTTAATCTTGTAAAAAACATGTTGGCGTGATGTTTGTATATATTCTTGCTAAAAATGATCAGAACGTTGATCTTTTATTTATTATTCAAGGAATATCGTAGATGAAACATATAAAAATAATTTCAGCCATAACTCTTACTACTTTAATGAGTGGTTGCGTAGTCATTGCTTCGTCACCTTCTCGCGCAGATTTTCATATGCAAAAAGAACTTTCTATAGACGCGAGTGAATTAACCGCTTTAGATATTGAAACGGGCAGTGGTTCACTCAGCGTGATAGGCAATGCAGAGTTAACTGAAATTAGAGTAACAGCGGATATTTATACGGATAAAAAGTATACCGACAATTATGAACTTACCCTAAATAAGTCGGGGAATTCAGGTTACTTTGTTGCTAAAAACCATAGTACATCTGGTTTTTGGGTGGGTGACTCGCCACATATTGATGTGGTTATACAACTTCCTAAATCTATGTCGTTAACTATTGATGACGGATCGGGTGATATTGATGTGCAAAACTTAAACGGTCAATTAGATATTAAAGATGGCTCTGGTGGACTGTTGGTAAAAGATATTAATGGCGATATTAATATTAATGATGGCTCAGGTGAAATAGATGTGAGTCAAATTACTGGCAACTTAAAAATTATTGATGGCTCTGGTGAAATAAATATCCATGAAATCAAAGGTAATCTTAACGTAGATGATGGCTCAGGAACGATCTATGCGAGCAATATTGATGGAAGTGCCGACTTTGATGACGGCTCTGGCGATTTAACGGTTAAAGAAATTACCGGTATGGTAACCATTGATGATGGTTCAGGTAGTATAACGGTCGATAATGCAGGCGGTTTGAAAATTTTAGAATCAGGCTCAGGTGGCTTAAAAGTCAAGAATGTTAAAGGTGGTTTTAATATTGATAGCTGATCGATAAATAGCACAATTTTGCCGGTAAATAACGTTAAATTGCGATAATTTAGCGTTATTTTTTACGTTTCTTGTAGTTTTCCTTGCTTCTAATTTTCACCTCTGTATAATGCGCGCCTCGATATCAAGTCGTTGGATGTACTTGATATATTTATAGTGTGGGGTTATCCCAATAGACTTGCCCAGCTAGTTTCCTAACTAAGCTTTAGAATGTGCCTTGAGTCTTCCGGTGGTTTCCTCGTTATTGAACGCAGGGGTTGTTAGTTTACAACTATACCTGCCATTGAGAAGACAAAATTTATGTTAAATATTGACAATGCCTCTGTAGGCTTTGATGGCCTTGGTTTGCCTGAAAACTTATTATCTGCCCTTAAAACACTTGGTTTTGAGAATGCAACGCCTATTCAATCAAAAACAATTCCACCTTTATTAGAAGGTTATGATGTTTTAGGTGAAGCACAAACGGGTACAGGTAAAACAGCTGCTTTTGGCTTACCTGCCTTAGCAAAAATTGATACATCAATTAGAAAACCACAATTGATGGTATTAGCACCAACTCGTGAGTTAGCGATGCAAGTGGCTGAAGCCATTGAATCATTTGCGAAAAATATTAAAGGTCTTAAGGTTGCTACTTTATATGGTGGTCAATCTTATGGTCCACAATTTCAACAATTAGAGCGCGGTGCGCAAGTGGTTGTTGGCACACCTGGTCGTTTAATGGATCACTTACGTCGTAAGAGCCTTAAATTAGATCAATTAAAAGTTTGTGTACTTGATGAAGCTGATGAAATGTTAAACATGGGCTTTTTAGAAGACATTACTTGGACACTAGATCATGTGCCTGAATCTACACAAATGTGTTTGTTTTCAGCAACAATGCCTGCTGGCATTCGTAAAATTGCCAATCGTTTCTTAAAAGATCCTGTGCATGTAAAAATTGCCGCGGTTAAGAAAGAAAAAGCGAATATTACGCAATATGCTTGGAAAGTTAGCGGAATTCAAAAAATTACTGCATTAACACGTATTGCTGAAATTGTTGATTATGATGCGATGATTATTTTCGTACGCACCCGAAACGATACTGTTGATGTTGCTGAAAAATTAGAGCGTGCAGGTTACCCTGCATTGGCGTTAAACGGTGATATGAACCAGCAGCAACGCGAACGAACTATTGATCAATTAAAATCTGGTGGTTCTTCAATTTTAGTCGCTACAGATGTGGTTGCTCGTGGTTTAGATATTCCGCGTATTTCGTTAGTCATTAACTACGATTTACCGAGTGATAATGAATCTTATGTTCACCGTATTGGTCGTACTGGTCGTGCCGGTCGTGAAGGTACATCTATATCGTTTGTTCGTCCGCGCGAAATGTATTCATTACGTCATTATGAACGTTTAACTTCAGGCGTTGTGAAACCTTATGATTTACCAAATATTCAAGAAATTGGTAAAAAACGTATCGAAAGAACACGCACTGAAATAGCTGAAATTATTGCGGAAAAAGATTTAACGGCAATGCGCGAAATTATTGAAGGTATGGCGGCAGAGTCTGAACTTTCGATGACTGATTTAGCGGCAGCATTATTGTTCCAAAAACAATTAAAGCAACCTTTACAGCCGAAAGAAGATCCTAAGCCTCGTCGTGATGCGCGTTCAGATAACCGTAATGATAGAGATGGTCGTGGTCGTAATGATAGTCGTCGTGATGCTCGTGGTGAAGGCCGTGGTAGGGATAACCGCAGTGAACGTGCGCCTCGTAAAGCGAAAGAAGTGCGTAACGATGTAGATTGGCAGACTTACCGTTTAGAAGTTGGTAAAGAGCATGGTGCTAAACCGGGTGATATTGTTGGTGCCATTGCCAATGAGATTTCACTTGATAGTAGCTACATTGGACAAATCAACTTACATGAACGTCATACTTTTGTTCAGTTACCAAAAGGTATGCCTGATAAGTCATTTAAACAATTAAAGAATGTTCGCATTCGACGTCAAGCTTTAGAGATTTCGGTGTCAGATGCAGCATTGGTAAAAGATCGTCCTCGTCGTTCAAATAGAACTGAACGTCCAAGACGTGCAAACTAAGCACCAATATTAGACAATATTAATATATAGAAAAGGCGAGTCAGTTGACTCGCCTTTTTTGTCTGTGCATTTTACTTGCTAAGTTAATTACCTATCGTTATTTGGCTAATTCAACCATAACTGCGGTATACATTTTTAAATTAAGAGCAAATTGTTCTACGGTAATAAACTCATGTTCAGAATGTCCAGTATATTCTGCACCAGGCATTGACGGCCCAAAAGATACCGCATTAGGGAATAAACGAGAGTTTGTACCACCGCCAATTGAAATGGGCTTGGCATCTGTTATGCCAGTAAAATGAGAGAAAACAGCTAATAATGTCTCGATTTGTGGGGCTTTATTTTGTACAAAGGGTTCGCCAATATAATGATCTAACTCAGTAATATCAGCCATATTTTTTAATTTCCAGCTGGCAATGGCATGATTGATTTCATTGCGCAATTGCTGTTCACTCTTACCTCTCGGTCGTCTTATATTGATATTTAATTCAAGATTGTTTTTATTCTGTTTGATTACCGTTGGAGACACCGTCATCGGACCCATAAAGTCGTCAGTGTATGCGATATTGCCGAATTTTTTTCCTTCTAATCCTAAGCCAATATTATCGTTAATAAAATTAACTAACGTGCCGGCACCATTATTGGGCCAACGGGTATTGGACAATAAGTCTGCTAAATAGGGAATAGCGTTTACCCCTTCTTGAGGTTTTGAAGAATGGGCTGATTTCCCTAAAGCGGTAATTATTAATTGCTGGTCTTTTAAGGTTAAATCAAAAGAGATCCCTTGATAAAACTGGACCTTGTCCATTAATTTCTGTAGCAATGTAATGTCTGCATTTTCGATAATGGCTTTAGCATCTTCGGGAATTTGACTGCCAAAATATCCCCCCTCAAAATGACTAATATATGGATCTAAGCTGCTAGATTTATCTTGTTTATTAAAGGCTATTTTTAATGTGCCATAGCCTTTTTCTGCAGTAACAACAGGATATTCTGCATCAGTAGTAATGTTTATCTGCGGGAGATCATTATTCTTCACATATTCTTGTAAAGGTCCCCAGTCTGACTCTTCCGCCATATATACGTAGAGCTCTATACGTTTAGATAATTTAATATGTTTGTCTTTAATGGCTTTCATGGCATATAGTACAGAAGAGATTGGCCCTTTATCATCTTCACTGCCTCGAGCAATTAATTTTCCAGGTTCGGTGGTGCTATCTAATTCAAAAGGAGATTTAGCCCATTTAGCTGGATTAACTGGTTGAATATCACCGTGGGTGATAATACCTAGTCTTTCTTGGCTATCACCTAAACCGATTATTAGCACATAACCGTCATCTTGATAATCTAAACCTAGCTGCTCAGCTTGAGTTTTTAAGGTTTTCTTAAAGGCGATATGCTCAGGATTATCGGTAGATTTAATTCCTTCAACAGCAACCGTATTATGTTTTACGAGTTGGCTGAGGCTGTTAATCATGTCTTTTTTGTAGGTTTCTACCGCATATTGTGCGGTATCTTTTGCAAGAACACTCACAGTGTTAGCCATAGCATTAACAGAAAATATGAGCATGGTTACTATCGATACGGTTCGGGATAGTAAGGATAATTTTTTCAGATTTTTTAACACAAGATTTCCTTTCAGATATAAGTAAAGTAACAAATCAGCTAACATACATCATTTGAATGTAATCGATTAACTCAAATATAAACTGATAACGTAGACCGTTAATATATTAACTGGTTCAAGGTAAAAACAGCTACAATAAATAAAAAAATAAACTTATACAGTTAGTTAAAGTTTTAAAAAATGATCATATGGAACTAAATGAAATTTCTACACGTTTGAAATACATTTGTCATCCCTATGTTTTAATAAATAACCCCCACTTTATAGAGTAATATATGTCAAATTTAAACATCAGAACTGCAACGATTGACGATGCAGAAACCATTTTATACTTTATTCGTGAACTTGCGATTTACGAGAAGGCTGAACATGAGGTGCTAGCTACAGTAGAGACGATCAAATCAAGTATGTTTGGTGAGAAAGGTGGTGTACATGGTTTGATTTGTGAGCTTGATGGTAAAGCAATCGGCTTTTCTGTGTATTTTTATAATTATTCTACTTGGTTAGCAAAACCGGGACTTTACTTGGAAGACTTATATGTCTCGCCCGAGTATCGCGAGCAAGGTGCAGGCATTGCTTTATTAAAAGCATTAGCCAACATCGCTTTAAATGAAGGCTGTGGTCGTTTTGAATGGAGTTGTTTAGATTGGAATACTCCTTCTCGCGAGTTTTATGAATCACTGGGCGCAGAACCACAACATGAATGGTTAGGTTATAGAATGTCAGGAAAAACGTTAACAGACTTTGCTCGTTAACGTTTAAAATTTATTGGTATAACGCTTACCCTTGACAGTATTTTTTACTGGTGAGTAAGAGTCGTTAGATGGTTAATTTTAGGAACAGTCATCTGTGACTTTGAAATATTAATCATTAAAGTGTGAAAACATCTATAGACTTGTGCCAAAGTACAGGTGTTTAGGGAACACAAATAAAAGTACTGTTCAAACATCAATAGAAAGAGTAATTATGGGGTTGCTGTTTTTTGTTTTGAGCGAATAGTTTCAGTAAAGTTTAAGGTCTCAAATGAAAGTAAAATTTGCCGTAATAGGCACCAGTAAAATTACTAAAATGTTTATTGAAGCAGCTAAACAAGATCAACGTTTTGAACTACATGCCGTATATTCTCGCGGCAAAGAAACCGCACAAGCGTTTGCAAAAGATCATAACGCAGCGCATGTATTTACTGATTTGTCAGCGCTAGGGCAATGCCAAGAAATTGATGCCGTTTATATTGCTTCACCCAATAGCTACCATGCTCAACAAGCGATTCAAATGATGAATGCGGGCAAGCATGTATTGTGTGAAAAACCGATTGCCGTGAACAGCAATGAGTTTCAGGCGATGGTCACGAGCGCTAAACAAAACAATGTTTGCTTAATGGAAGCTATGCTAAGTTCATTTGTACCAAACTTTTTAACCATTAAAAATTCATTAGATAAAATATTACCATTAAGAAAATTCACGGCTAGTTTTTGCCAGTATTCTTCTCGTTATCCGGCCTATTTACAAGGAGATAATCCCAATACTTTTAATTTAGCCTTCGCTAACGGTTCGTTAGTCGATATCGGTATTTATCCGCTTTATGCAGCTATTTCATTGTTTGGAGAGCCGGATAATGTTCAGAGTCAGTGTACTAAATTAGCATCTGGTGTTGATGGTTGTGGTGATGTGTTATTAAGTTATGAAAAATCGTGGCAATTGCAAGCGGTGATCAGTCATTCAAAGGTCAGCTCTGGTGAAAACATTGGCGAATTACAAGGTGAAAACGGTCGGATTGTTTGGCAACATTCATCTGAATTTAATCAAGTAAAGCTACTATTAAATGATGGTGAAGAACAAACACTCTCCGTTGAGCAAAATAGCAACAAAATGGTGTATGAATGTCAGCACTTTCTGGATTTGATTGCTGCAAAGCGCATTGAGTCTCCGGTTAACTCATGGCAATTATCATTGCTTGTATTACAAGTGTTAGAGCAAGTGAGAGCTCAGCAAAGTATTGTTTACCCTAATGATAACGTGTGAATAAAATAAGCTAAGCTATACTCAATCATATACTTATTTATTGTCTTTAATAAATATAAGTTTTTCTTTGTAAAGTGAGGTATTTGCTGTGGTAGCTGAACAAGAATTAGAAATTCTTTCACAATCAGATCTTGATGATTTATTGCGAATTAATGAATTTATTGGCCAACAAGATGAAAATTCTTTAGTGAGTGAATTAAAACGAGCTATTTTAGATTCAGGTAAATTAGAGTTAAGTCAGTGGAAATCACTGCGTGATCATATCAGAGAAATTGAAGAACTGATTCCTCACATTGATTTAATCATAAAGTTGAAAAAAGAAAACTAAGCGGTGTTATTTAAAGTAGGGTAATTATTTATTAATTATTTTAATAAAAAGCAGCAGATCACGGTAATCTCACATATAATAACGCGAGATTATACGTGAGGAAAATTATGAAAGTTTGTGGTGTAGAGTTAAAAGGTAGTGATGCCATTATTTGTGTGATGTCTAAAGCTAATGGTTTATATGATATTCCACACATTAGAGTGCCTAAAATATCCATTAAAGATGCAGGCGATGCCGATCATTTACGAGATTTTCAATTTGCTTTTGCTAAGTTGGTTGAAGATTATAAAATTGATAAAGTTGTTATTAAAGGTCGTGCATTAAAAGGTAAGTTTTCTGGTGGGCCTGTTGGTTTTAAATTAGAAGCGGCCATTCAATTAATTAATAATTTACCGGTAGAAATATTATCGGCAAGCTATGTCAAAAATACGTTAGCAAAATCTCAAGTGAATATAGATTTTAGAGACACAGGTTTAAAAAATCTTCAAGAGACGGCATTCCAAACAGTTTTTTCATATTTGGAAAATAATTAACTCTTAAAATTCAACGTTTTTAGAGCACTTTGTAGAAAAAGTGCTTATGTTAAACTTACACATCATCCTTAATTATTTAAAATAAACATTACCAATACCCTTTAAATTGGTAATGTTTTTTTTGCGAGCCTTTTGATAAAAAAATTTACCATTTATAAATGCAGTGTTTTATTACTCGTTTTTGTTTTTCTGTAATAAACCTTTCTATAGCAAGTTAATCATACCTAAATTAAATCAACTTAATTTATTGCCTATCATTTTGTGGTGAAAGTGAGATGGAAATAAACAATTATTCAGAACAATAATGAAAAATTGATGACCAATCTGTATAAATTTCAATCCTTTTACTATGTTAAATACAATGTGAATTAATGGACTGAAATATTTCTATTGTTAACCGAGTTGGTTTACCGATTTTGTGTTCTCATTAAGGTATTTTTAAAAACTTTGGTTGACAAATTGGTAAGCTGTTGAGAGTATCGTATCTAGTATTTAGTACAAAAGAAATATAAATAACAAAATTAGTTTTCTTTTTAGTACTTAAATGGTTCATACAATAATTTATTAGGGGAATAATGATTGTGAAAACGAAATTATTAATGAGTTTGCCAATTCTATTGGCATTAAGTGCATGTGATAATGACTTTGAAGGCAATAAAGAAGGTAACTCAATTGGCTCAATAAGTATTTCTGGTGACACGATAGTTGGTTCATCATTGTCAGCAAACTTGGTTGACACTAATGGTTATGACGCTGCTGCGGTAACTTATTCTTGGATGGCAAACGATGTGGTAATTTCGGGGGCTACTTCAAGTTCATACACATTAGTAGATGCAGATGCAGCGACAAAAATAACCGTGTCGGCTTCATATACTGATGATGATGGTTATGATGAGGTAGCTAAATCTAATCCTTCTAGCACAGTAGAATTTCCTGCGGTGAATACCGAAGGGACTGTTGCTATTTCTGGTGATGCTGTCGTTGACGGTGAGCTAAAAGCGACAATCACAGATCCTAATGGCACGGGAGCAACGCCAGTTGCTTACACTTGGATGGTTGATGGTTCAGATATTGCTGATTCAAATGCTTCAACTTACACCTTAACTGCGGCTGAGCTAGGTTCGATTATCACCGTTTCTGTTGTTTATACAGATAATGACGGATTTGATGAGATGGCAACGTCTGAAGGCGTTGGACCTGTTACGGATGAAATTATTGTTCCACCAGCTGTAGAGATCACGAAAGTTGCATCAATTACCGATAGCATGACCGATGATGCGGGCGAATTACGTTACAAAGATTCAATGTTAGAGCAAGGTAAACTGACCGTTTCATTTAACAAAACATTAGATGATGGTAAAGATGCCTATATCGGCTTATACGGTAGCTCAACTAGTACCAACAATGCTGTGATTGATTTACGCATTCAAAATGGTGTGTTCCAAATTCGTAATAATGAAGACGCTATTTTAAGTGAAGTTACTTATACTTTAGATGAATGGCATGATGTTGAAATGACTTGGGACTCTTCAAGTACTACAGAAGTGACTACGTTAACATTAACGATTGATGGCGTAATGTATGGTCCATTTCTTTCATCAACAAAAGAAGGTCCAGACTTAACTACTGACGGTGTATCTACGGTCATCTTTAAATTAGGTGATAACGGTGGCTTAACTGATGCTTCATTCTTAGTGGATGATTTTAAACTGTATTCAGATACTGCAGGAACGACTGAAGTATTCTCTGATGATTTTGAAGGTTATGCAGTAGGTGATTCTTTAGATACTGATAACGGGGCCTCTCCATATAACTCTAGTACTGCTGAAGCGGTAGTTGCAGAAGCTGAGCGTTTAGTTGAAGAAGAGCCAGAAGAACCGGCTGAGCCTAATTTCAATGTTGCCTCAATTACCGATACTATGACCGATGATGCGGGCGAATTACGTTACAAAGATTCAATGTTAGAGCAAGGTAAACTGACCGTTTCATTTAATAAAACAATGGATGATGGTAAAGATGCCTATATCGGCTTATACGGTAGCTCTACTAGCACAAATAACGCTGTGATTGATTTACGCATTCAAAATGGCGTGTTCCAAATCCGTAATAATGAAGACGCTATTTTAAGTGAAGTTACTTACACCTTAGGCGAGTGGCATGATGTTGAAATGACCTGGGACTCTTCAAGTACCACGGAAGTGACTTCGTTAACATTAACGATTGACGATGTTATGTATGGTCCTTTTCTTTCTGCAACGAAAGAAGGTCCAGACTTAACAACTGATGGGGTTTCAACGGTGATCTTTAAAATTGGTGACAATGGTGGCGTAACTGATGCTGCATTCTTAGTCGATGATTTTAAACTATATTCAGATATCGAAGGTACTACAGAAGTATTTGCAGATGACTTTGAAAGTTATACAGTAGGTGATTCTTTAGATACAGATAACCCTGACTCGCCTTATAATTCAAGCACTGCAGAAGCGGTTGTTGCTGACAGATTATAAAAGCGAAAAGTATAATTAACGTTGGTTAAGTCATTAATCAAGATACAAAAATAGCGCTTATATTGGCGCTATTTTTATTCTATTTATATTAAGTCTGAATGTTCTACCGACAACTGACGAAAAATTAAATTGAGTTTTACAGAGGTAAACTTGTACTAATCAATGATTAGTCGAGGATAAATAAGGTGAAAAAATGTTGGTTTCAATTAAAACATTGCTAAGTTTACTGTTATTAATAACTTTAACGGGACAGAGTTATGCTGAAAGTAATGAGCTGAGAAACACTAGAGGCGAAATCATTAAGTTAGATCCTAGCTTAACACCCGCTAAAAATTTTGATTTGAGCCAATGGAGTATTAGCTTACCTGTTGATACCAATAAAGACGGTATAGCTGACAATATTCCGGAAAATTATTTATCAAAGGGGTTAACTATTGCTCCTATTTTTTACACGGCAAAAGATGGTGGCATGGTTTTTACTGCGCCAATTGATGGCCCTAAAACCTCGAAAAACACTAAATATACCCGTACTGAATTACGTGAAATGCTCAGAGCAGGAAATACTCGAATTAAAACGACGGGCATTAGCAAAAATAATTGGGTGTTTAGTACGGTCAAAAGATCTGTTCGTAAAAAATCAGGTGGTGTCGATGGAACGCTTGACGCGACACTTGCGGTAAACCATGTCACTAAAACGGGCGATGCAAAACAAGTAGGTCGCGTGATCATTGGTCAAATTCATGCCAAAGATGATGAACCTGTTCGTTTGTATTACCGAAAATTACCGAACAATGAACGTGGTGCAATCTATATGGCTCATGAGCCTTTAACGGGGGATGAACAGTGGTATGACTTAATTGGGTCTCGTGCGAGTAATGCCAAAGACGATCCTGATGGAGTGCTGCTTAACGAAGTTTTCAGTTATCGAATACATGTTGATGGTGATTTACTGACAGTAACGATTATGCGTCCTGGAAAAGCTGATGTTGTTCAAGAAGTTGATATGAGTGAAAGTGGTTACCACAAAAGTAATCAGTATATGTATTTTAAAGCCGGTGTTTATAATCAAAACAATACTGGTGACAAAACAGATTATGTACAAGCTACCTTTTATCAATTAGAAAATAGTCATAAAAAACGTTAATTATTTATAACCTCAGAAACATGTTTTAAGACATCATCTATTTATACGGTAAACAATGACTCTGTAAAGCTGCTACCTGCGTCACTTAAAATCTATTGGTGGCGCGATGTCAAACAGTGCAGTTTCAATTCATAAACAATAGTTTTATTGTACTATATTACGTTGGAGGCCTAAGTGCTTTTACGATCAAATTTTATACTCATCAGCTTGTTGGTATTGCTTCAGGGCTGCGGATCTTCTTCAAGCTCTGATACGGCTATTGATGAACCTATTCAAGAACAACCTACTACACCGGATACACCAGACGAAGTAGTAATAGAAACTATTAGTTGCTCAACTTTAAACAAACTCGATTTTACTCAAGCCTCAGTTCAGTCACAAATGCAAGGGTTTGAGGCTAGTCAAAGTATTGATGGCTCATTTATCGCAAGCTCTCGATGGTCTACTTCCAACAATCAGCATGATTTAATATTAACACTTGATGAAGTTTCACTAGTTAAAGGTCTTGCTATTACTTGGTTAAATAACGATGAAAGAACTTACAGTTTTGATATTGAAACCTCACAAGATAAAGAAGAGTGGTTGCCAGTCTTAACATCAGCTATCAGTAACGCATCAACAACACGAGGTGAATATGTTGAGCTAACAGAAAGCTCAGCGCGTTACGTTAAAATTGTTGCCAATGGCAGTGATAAAAATGATGGGAATCATATTGTTGAAGTTGAAGCGTTTGGTTGTCGGGAGAACAAAACTTCGTCGATAGAACTAAACGATTGGTATTTAAGTATTCCTGTTGATGAAAGCACCAATTCAAAAGCGAAAAGTATTTATGAATCAACACTCAACGATAATTATTTTAATGCTGAATTTTTCTTTTTAGATAAAGAGGGCGGCATGGTTTTTAGAGCACCTATCGAAGGCGCTAAAACCTCAACCAATACTAAATATACTCGTACAGAGTTAAGGGAAATGTTAAGACGCGGGAATACAAATATAAGTACCCAAGGGGTGAACAAAAACAATTGGGTGTTCTCCAGCGCACCAGCAAGTGATCAATCTGCGGCCGGAGGAGTGGATGGTACGCTAACTGCTGAGTTGGCGGTAAATTACGTTACAGAAACGGGGGATAGCGCACAAGTAGGACGGGTTATCATAGGTCAAATACATGCAAATGATGACGAACCCATTCGTGTTTATTATCGAAAATTACCTAACAACGAGAAAGGTGCCATTTATTTAGCGCATGAAATTAAAGATGGCGATGATACTTATTACGAATTAATTGGTACGCGGTCTAAAAGTGCCGAAAACCCTGCCAATGGCATCAAATTAAATGAACGATTTGGCTATCAAATTTCGGTGTCTGGCAACATTTTAACCTTTACTCTGACTCGTGATGGTCAAGCAGATTTAATCCAAGAAATTGATATGAATAGTAGTAGCTACGACCTTGGTGGTCAATATATGTATTTCAAAGCAGGTGTTTATAATCAAAACAATTCAGGTGATCCGAAAGACTATGTTCAAGCGACATTTTATAAAATAGAAAATAGTCATATAAACTACGATGGGTAACATTGTTCGTAAATTAGTCGAATAGCGTTAAATTGTTAAATAACCGTTGTCGGCTAAATTTACTGTGATAGAATAGCTGGACATCTAGGTTGCATTTGGACCTGCACTGACATGTATATTGTTTTTATATATGACATGTGCTCCGTTGCAACGGGCTTGATCTAGGATTCGACAGGATTCACGAAGCTTGAGGTGCATGCCCAGGGGCGGTTGGCCTGGTAAAAAGCCGCAAAACTATAATTGCAAACGACGAAACGTTCGCACTAGCCGCTTAAGGCTAGCCATCACCTCATAAATTGTCCTGTTGTTTAGAGGATTGATGGTCACCCCAAATAGGATAGCGAGGGAAGCACGCTTAAGGCTGAACCGCGAAATAGTATTAAGCTCACCATGACGAAGCCTGTCGGTTGGCGTCTAATTGGTTAAATAAATAATCGACTAAGCATGTAGTACCGAAGGTCTAGGCTTTCTGGACGGGGGTTCGATTCCCCCCAGGTCCAAATGCAACTTAGAGTACCTTTCTTTTAAATAATTGTTATATAAATACTTAGTCACTCAGCAAAAAATTAACCGCCAAACTCAAGTCCAACGGTTATTTATCATTAAGTTAATTTCTCTTTAAAAAATGCCGTTGTACGTTGCCATGCTAATTCAGCATTTTCTTTATCGTACCTGGCCGTAGAATCATTGTGAAAGCCATGTTTAGCGTTTTTATACATATACATTTGATAATCTACATTTTGCGCTTTTAAGTCTTGTTCGTATTCTGGCCAAGATTTATTGACTCTTTCATCCAACTCACCTAGTTGGATCATCATAGATGCTTTAATATTTTTTCTGAGTTCTTTCGTTGCCGGAGTTCCATAAAAAGGTACACCAGCCGTTAATAACTTGCTATCGACAGCGGCTAAATAATTCACCATATAACCACCAAAGCAAAAACCGACAGCACCTAATTTACCATTGCTATAAGGTTGTGACTTTAAAAAGTTGGCTGCAGCAACAAAATCATGCTGAATTTTACCTCGGTCTAGCTTGCGTTGCATTGCTCTACCGTCATCATCATTGCCAGGGTAACCACCTACAGGGAATAGTGCATCAGGTGCAAAGGCGATAAAACCTTGTTTTGCTAATCGCCTTGCTACGTCTTTTACGTATGGGTTTAAACCTCTGTTTTCATGAATGACTAATACCACTGGATAAGTGTTCTTTTTAGTTGTTGGCTTTACTAAATACCCTCGGCCTTTGCCATGGCCTTGAGGAGAATCAAATTCTTGGTAACTTGCAATAATATCATCATCATTAAAAGATACTTGCTCAGCTAAAGCATAATTAGGCAATAGGGCTGAAGTTAGCGTTGTCATTGAGTAACCTAAGGCAACTAAAGTGGTTAATTTTTTCATAAAGTCACGACGGTCCATTCCGCCATGGGCATAATCGTCATACCAATCAAACGCTTCTTGTGGAATTTGAGTCGATTGTTCTTTCATATGAGTGGCCTTTACAGTTTGTTAGCTAGAAGGAATAAGCATGATTAAGGTTTAAAAGTAGCATCATTTTTCACCTTGAGCCAGAAAGGATATTGACTTTTTGTCCAACTTTATCGGTTTTAGTCGACGAGAATATTTCATGGGATGAATCCCCAAATTTGTGATGAAAACTGGTGAAAGGTTATTGTGGACAATTTTTATCTGAGCTAGGGAGTTGATAAAAATTGTCCAGAGGATTGGCTACGCTGTTTTCTGGTGGCGTGCTAACGGTCTAAATTTTTATTTTTCATTAAGCGACCTTTATCTACGGCCCATTCACGATCTTTGATATCTGCACGTTTATCGTGATCTTTTTTACCTTTACCTAAATAAAACTCAAGTTTTACCCAGCAGGCTTTCCAGTACATTGCTGTTGCAATTAATGAATAACCGTCACGTTCTACCGCGCCAATAAGTTTGTCTAACTCGCGTCGATTTAATAATAATTTACGATCCCGATTAGCATCACAAACTACATGGCTTGAAGCCGCGTTTAAGGGCATGATTTCAGCACCCAGTAAATAAGCTTCGCGGTTTTTAATATGCACGTAACAATCGGAAATGTTTACCTTTCCGCTACGGATACTTTTTATTTCCCAACCTTGCAAACTTAATCCCGCTTCAAACTTATCCGTTAAAGAGTAGTTATGACGCGCTTTTTTATTGAGTGCAATCGTATTGCTATTTGATTTTTTTAATTTCTTTTTTGCCATTATCTTTCCATTGTTAACGGCGACATTATACGGAGAATTATCGCTAATTAAATGACTATTTTTGATTTTTCCAAACTTGATTTAGGTTAATGCCTTTTTTGATAAGCTTTGCTATGATATCGCTTTATTTTTAGGGGGTTAAATGGCGTCAATTAGTCGTAATGCGTTAGTCATGTTTAGTGTTGAGCAAATGTATCAACTTATCAACGATATCGCTGCTTATCCGCAATTTATCCCCGATTGTGGCGATAGTAAAATTATTTCTGAAGATCAGCATGAAATGGTTGCAGGTTTATTGGTGGCCAAAGGCGGTTTGAAAAAATGGTTCACCACTAAAAATACGCTAATATCAAATAGTGAAATTAAGATGACGCTCGTCGACGGTCCATTTAAATCTTTAACCGGAAGTTGGCAATTAACTTCGTTATCAGATGAAGCATGTAAAATAAGTTTACACTTAGATTATGAATTTTCGAGTAAGGTATTTGATTTAGCTTTTGGTCGAGTATTTAATAGCTTAGCAAATAATATGGTTCAAGCGTTTACGCAACGTGCAAAAGATGTTTATGGAGCAAAAGTTGGATAGTTTAGAAATAAACAGCTCACAAGCTGATGAAAAACAAACATTAATAAAGATTGAAGTAGTTTATGGCACACCAACGGAGCAAGCGCTATTAACCTTAGAGGTTGAAGAGGGAGTAACGGTTGAGCAGGCTATTATCTCATCAGGCATTTTGTTAAGTTTCAAAGAAATAGATTTAACGGTAAATAAGGTCGGGATTTGGAATCGAACTGCTAAGCTCACTGATACGGTAAATGATTTAGATAGAATTGAAATTTATCGTCCGTTAATTGCTGATCCAAAAGAAGTGCGTAAACGTCGTGCTGAAAAAGCCAAAGAAGAAGGTCGAGCTGATAAAGTAACCGGTGGACGGGTTGATCCTCGACGTGCTAAATCCGAATAACATTATTGTATTATCGCTATCACTGTAGTTAGGGGTATATCGACATTGCAGGAGCATAATATTAAGCTCCTGTGAATTCGATTAAAGGGGATTAAATGTTTTAGGTTAGTTAACCATTGGTGTGTAGTAGCTTTCTGGTAATTCGAAATCGCCTTCAGCAGAAACTAGTTTGTTATCTTCAAATCTCACGGTAAATTGTTTTTTCGCGTTTAAATTTTCACTTCTACCTGACTTAAAACGATAAACGTAATGCCATGTATCCTTATTAAAAGCATCTAAAACTACCGGGCTACCGAGTACAAACTTTACTTGTTCTTTGGTCATACCCACTTGCAACTTGTCGACATCTTTTTGCTCTAAATAGTTTCCTTGTGGAATATCAATCCGGAAGACCCAGCTTGAACAGGCAGAAATTGATAAAACTAAACTTAAAGCTAAAACTCGAAACAACATGATGATGTATTTATCCTATAAACTGTGAACGGGGATAATAACTAAGCCAGCCATCAGATACAAAAGTTTTTTAGTTTATTTCACTTTCTGTTCAGCTTGCTAGTAATTCTTGGGCATTTGCAATGCTGTTATCGGTAATTTTATCACCGGCTAACAAGCGAGCAATTTCTTGGACTCGGCCATCGTTACTTAGTTCCGTAACTTTTGTTTCAGTATGTTCACCGTCTGTAAGTTTCGTCACAAATAATTGTTGATGTCCTTTAGACGCAACTTGAGGCAAGTGAGTTACACAAATAACTTGGGTGTTGGCTGACAATTGTTGCAGTTTTGTGCCAACCATTGCGGCTGTTGGTCCGCTAATACCAACATCAACTTCATCAAATATTAACGTTGGCGTTATAACTTTGTCTGCAAGGATCACTTGCATCGCTAGGCTTATTCTTGATAGCTCGCCTCCTGAGGCTACTTTATTCATGGCGGCTAATTGTTGACCTGGGTTTAAACTAATTAAAAAGTTGATATCATCTAAGCCATGAGAGGTGAGTTTTTCGTTTTCGTTTTGAGTCACACTTATTTGAAATTGGCCGTGTTCCATATTTAGTTCGCGCATACTTTCCGTAATTTTTGTACTTAAGGTCTTGGCAGCTGAAACTCTAGATTGAGTTAACGCTTTTGCGCTAGAGATGTAATTAGCTTCTGCGGTTTCAATTTCTTGATAAATATTATCTAAACGTGACTCATCGCCTGAGATCAATGCTAATTCTTGTTTTAAATGCTGGTGAAATTTAGTTAAGTTCTCTGGGGGAACATGATGTTTCTTTGCTAATTGAACCGCGGTTGAAAATCGCTCCTCAATGATTTGATAGGTTTGTGGGTCTAACTCTAAACGCTCGTAATAATGTCTTAGTTCGCTATTTACATCTTCTAGTTGTAATAAACTCTCATTAAGTTGTGCAGCCAACGGCTTAATATTTATATCTAAACTAGCGAGATGATTAATTTGTTCACAAGTCGTTCTTAAACTATCTGTAATATTAAATTGTTCATTTTCTGACAAATCTTGTAATGCTTGTAAAGAAATATCTAATAGTTGCTGGCTATTACTATGTCGTTTGTAATCCGTTTCTAGTTGTTCAAATTCGCCTTCAGCTAAGGCAAATTCATCCAGTTCATTGACTTGATATTGTAATAATTGACGTTGGGCATTTCGTTGAGATTGGCTTTCTTGTAACTTGTTGCATTCATGATTTAATGTTTGCCATTGCTTGAAATAATACTGCAAAGTATCGATTAAATTTTTATGATCTGCATAATCATCTAATATCTGACGTTGTTGTGAAGCTTTGACTATTAATTGATGTTCATGTTGGCCATGAATGTTGATCAAGTATTGTCCGATTTCTTTCAGTTGCGCTAAAGGTACTTGGCTGCCATTTATAAATGCTTTAGATCTTCCTTCGGCAGAGATCAATCGGCGAAGTATGCATTCTTGATCCTCAAATGAAATGTCATTTTTTTCTAACCATTGCTTTGCTATATTATTATTGTTGATGTCAAAAGTGGCAGACAACTCTGCTTTTTTACAATGAGGTCGAACAACATCAGTGACTGCACGATCGCCTAAACATAACCCTAATGCATCTATGGCAATCGACTTACCTGCGCCGGTTTCGCCTGTAATGGTAGTCATCCCATTACGCCAGTCAATATCTAACGCTCGGACAATTGCAAAATTTTGAATGTTTAAATGTAATAACATAATCAATCCAAATTGCTGTATAAATACTTAGGTGTTAATTTATACAGTGTTTAGGTTTTTTGCAATAATTATTTTAATTTTCCGTGATGGTTTTATCATCAACTTTTATAGAAAGGTTATATTTTTTATAAATAGCTTGGAGGGTATTATGCTCTAATAACTGTTTTGTGGTTGTATCATAATATTTTTTTAGCGCGATACCTTGTTCATCCTTACTAAAAATTAAATATAAATTTAATGTTGATAAATCTTGAATCTGATAATGACTTTGCTGCTCTATCGGCAAACTAGCTAAATGAAGTTCTAGGATGGATCTAATATCCAAATAATAATCTACTTTGTTTTTTTGCAACAAAGCCATTGCATCAGCCCTATAATGTGCAGTAATTCCGTCTAAAAATTGCGAGATATCAGATTGCATCAATTGTTCGGTATATGTCAAAGGCCATACACCAACTAAGGTTTTAATCTGAGTTAACGATAAAGGTTGTTTTGCGCGTGTTAAAATACTTAAAGGCTGAGTTAAAATAGGAAGGTCGGCAAAAAGATATTTGTCACTTTTAGGTAAAGCGCCACTAACTTGTGCTTGATTAATGGCGACTTGGTTTAATGCTCTTTTCCAAGGTAAATACTGTACGGATACGTTGTAAGGGGAGTGCTCAAAAACTTTATTAAAAATTTCATGATAAATACCCGTGCCGTCGCGATTTGTAAAACCTTCCCACGAGTCAGTAGCCCAAATTATATCAATCTTTGGTGATTGACCACACTTGGCGATACCTGAAGTAAATCCTACAAGTAGAACGAGGAAAAGACTGGCGGCACGCAGAGTGTTTATTTTTTTAATAAAGTTTATGTCCCCAACTTAGTTTACTTCTTAAAACATTAAAATAATTATGATCGAGGGGATGCACTAATCGAAGGGTATTTTTACTCTTTTTAATGATCACTTCATCACCAGGCATCACAGCTAAAATAACATGGCCGTCACAACTGACTTGTAAGTTTTCGTAATTTTCATTAGCGAGCACTAATTTAATTTCACTATTCCCGTCAACTACAATCGGACGACTAGTTAATGTATGGGGGAACATTGGCACTAAGGACAATGCATTTAAATTTGGGGTTAGAATAGGTCCGCCAGCAGACATTGAATAAGCCGTTGAACCAGTAGGTGTTGAAACGATTAAACCATCTGAGCGTTGGCTAAACATAAAACTGCCGTCGATATACACTTCAAATTCAATCATGCTAGCAACTTTACCCGCATGCAATACTGCCTCATTAACCGCACTATTAGAGCTTTTTAGTTTGCCATGGCGATAGACTTCAGCTTCGATAATAAATCGTTGTTCTGAACGAGACTCACCCGCTAATATTTTAGTTAATGGTTCGTTGATATCATCCGGCGATAAATCAGTTAAAAAACCTAAATTACCGCGGTTAACCCCTAAAACACCGATGTTATAACAAGATAAAACGCGTGCGGCACCTAACATATAACCGTCGCCACCGACAACGATGGCAAGATCTGCTTGATCACCTATTTCAGTGACTGAACGAATATTAATATCATTGAATTCGAGAGCACTCGCTACCGAATTTTCCACAAGAATTTGATATCCTTGCGTTGAAAGGAATTGGTACAGAGCATTAATAGTAATCCCTGCTCCCTTATGGTTTGGCTTACCAATTAAGCCGATTGTTTTATATAGTTTACTCATATTCGCTATAATTAGGGATTTTACACGGTTAACAGCAGTTTGGCGCTATTTTGGAAACTTGTAAAGTTGACTTTTTTATAAATGTTTCACATTTGTTCTTGAATCATTTAAACAAGCCCCCATAATTAGCACAATATTAGTTTTAATTAGTCGCATTTTACGATTTATCTTGGAGTTTTTCATGACTAACAAGTCTACAGAGAATAAGAGTGCTGAAGAAATTTCAGCAGAAGATTTAGCCGCAGAAATTATTGGTGAAGCAGAAGAGCAAGTTGAAGTGCAGTTAGATGCAGCCGCTGATAATATTAGTCCTGAGCAAGAAAGAATAAATGAATTAGAGCTCTCTTTATCAGTAGCTCAAGCTACAGTAGCGGATCAAAAAGATTCGGTGATTCGAGCAAAAGCAGAAGTTGATAATGTGCGTCGAAGAAGTGCACAAGACGTTGAGAAAGCACGCAAGTTTGCATTAGAAAAATTTGCCGCTGAAATGTTAACTGTCGTGGATAACTTAGAACGTGGTTTAGCAACCATTGATGCGGAAGCTGAAGAGCAAAAAGCTACTTTTGAAGGCGTTAATTTAACTCTGCAAGGTTTATTGTCAGGACTAGAGAAGTTTGGTGTTAAAGCGATTGATCCTCAAGATCAACCTTTTAACCCAGAGCTTCATCAAGCGATGTCGATGCAAGAAGTTGAAGGTGTTGAGCCAAATACTGTTATTGCGGTAATGCAAAAAGGTTATGAATTAAATGGTCGATTAATTCGTCCAGCAATGGTGATGGTATCTAAAGCTGCCCCTGCCGTAGATACTTCAGCATAAATTCATTGTATAAGCACCCAGAAAAGCCAGACATGATGTCTGGTTTTTTTATGGGTTTACATTGAATAAGACGCTCGAGAAAAGCACGCAGGATTTGTGTAAATTTGCCTGTAATTCTGCTTTATTTGTTATTTTCAAAAAATATGTCATTTTTTTTACTTTTTTTAACAAAAAGAGTTGAAAACAATTTTCTCGCCCCCAATTTAGTTTTCAACAACAGATTAATTTAATTTAGTATTCGGAGATCCTCAAGATGGGCAAAATTATTGGTATTGACCTAGGGACAACAAACTCATGTGTTGCTGTACTCGATGGCGACAAAGTACGTGTTATTGAAAATGCAGAAGGCGATCGTACAACACCTTCTATCATCGCTTATACAGAAGATGGTGAAACGTTAGTGGGTCAACCAGCTAAACGTCAATCAGTAACAAATCCTAAAAATACATTATTTGCTATTAAGCGTTTAATCGGTCGTCGCTTTGATGATAGTGAAGTGCAACGCGATATCGGCATTATGCCTTTTGGTATTGTTAAAGCAGACAACGGTGATGCTTGGGTAACGGCACGTGATAAAAACGTAGCTCCACCACAAGTTTCAGCAGAAGTTTTAGCGAAAATGAAAAAAACGGCAGAAGACTTTTTAGGTGAAACCGTTTCTGAAGCGGTAATCACAGTTCCTGCTTACTTCAATGACTCACAACGTCAAGCAACGAAAGATGCTGGCCGTATTGCGGGCTTAGATGTAAAACGTATTATTAACGAGCCTACGGCTGCTGCTCTTGCTTACGGCATGGATAAAAAACAAGGCGATAAAGTTGTTGCTGTATATGATTTAGGTGGTGGTACATTCGATATTTCAATTATTGAAATTGATGAAGTTGAAGGTGAGCACACTTTTGAAGTATTAGCGACTAACGGTGATACGCATTTAGGTGGTGAAGATTTTGATAACCGCTTAATCAATTACCTAGTTGAAGAATTCAAAAAAGACCAAGGCATGGATTTAACAAAAGATCCATTAGCAATGCAACGCTTGAAAGAAGCTGCAGAAAAAGCGAAATGTGAACTTTCTTCTGCACAACAAACTGATGTAAACCTACCTTACATTACGGCAGATGGCTCTGGTCCTAAGCACATGAACATTAAAGTGACGCGTGCAAAACTAGAATCACTTGTTGAAGATATGGTTAAAGCTACATTAGAACCACTTAAACAAGCACTTAAAGACGCTGATTTATCAGTAAGTGATGTGAATGATGTTATCTTGGTTGGTGGTCAAACACGTATGCCAATGGTTCAAAAAGCAGTGTCAGAGTTCTTTGGTAAAGAGCCTCGTAAAGATGTAAATCCTGATGAAGCAGTAGCTTCTGGTGCAGCAATTCAAGCGGGTGTACTTTCTGGTGATGTGACTGACGTACTTCTTTTAGATGTTACGCCATTATCATTAGGGATTGAAACAATGGGCGGTGTGATGACGAAAGTTATCGATAAAAATACCACTATCCCAACGAAGCAATCACAAACATTCTCAACAGCTGACGATAACCAAGCGGCGGTAACTGTGCATGTTGTACAAGGTGAGCGTAAGCAAGCTTCGGCTAACAAGTCTTTAGGTCAATTTAACCTTGAAGGTATTGATCCAGCGCCACGTGGTACACCACAAATCGAAGTAACTTTCGATATTGATGCCGATGGTATCTTACATGTAACGGCTAAAGATAAGAACACAGGTAAAGAACAAAAAATCACCATTAAAGCTTCATCTGGTTTATCAGACGATGAAGTAGAACAAATGGTACGTGACGCGGAAGCAAATGCTGATGAAGATGCGAAGTTTGAAGAACTAGTTCAAGCACGTAACCAAGCTGACGGCATGATCCACGCTACTCGTACTCAAATTACAGAAGCCGGTGATGATTTACCTGCAGAAGATAAAGAGAAAATCGAAGCGGCATTAGCGGAACTTGAAACTGCTTTAAAAGGCGATGATAAAGAAGCGATTGAAGCTAAGTCTCAAGCGGTTATCGAAGCTTCAGCTAAGTTAATGGAAATTGCACAAGCGAAAGCTCAAGCACAAGGTGGCGCACCAGAAGGTGCAGCTCCTGAAGGTGACGCAGCTCCAGCTGATGATGTAGTAGACGCTGAGTTTGAAGAGGTTAAGGACGACAAATAAGTCGGCTGAAAAGCTTATCGCTAGTTAGTCCCATTACTGCGTTGGAAGTACTCACTTGGTAAACCAAGCTCCGTGCTTCCGCCTTGTACTGAAACTAACTAGCTTAAAGCTTTACAACCTTAGTTCATTAAGGTTGATAAATAATAAAGCGTCGATCGTTATCGGCGCTTTATTCTGTTTTATTATTCTTGCTAACGTATTAATTTTATTAGTTATTTTTTATCCAATAAGTAATTAACCAAATTGATATCAATAGATGTGAAGTAAAGAGAATTATGTCAAAACGCGATTATTATGAAACGCTTGGCCTTACAAAAGATGCTGGCGAAAGAGAAATAAAAAAAGCTTATAAACGTTTAGCGATGAAATATCATCCCGATCGTACTCAAGGTGATAAATCGAAAGAAGAGACGTTTAAAGAAATTAAAGAAGCTTATGAAATTCTAAGTGATGATCAAAAGCGTGCGGCATATGATCAATATGGTCATGCTGCTTTTGAACAAGGTGGTCACGGTGGTGGCGGCTTTGGCGGTGGTCAAGACTTTGGTGATGCTTTCGGTGATATCTTTGGTGATATTTTTGGTGGCGGTCGACGTGGCGGTGGTCAATCTCGTCAACGTCGTGGTAGTGATTTACGTTACAACCTTGAAATGAGCTTAGAAGATGCCGTAAAAGGTAAATCTGTAGAAATTAAAGTACCGACTTATGTAGCTTGTGAGCCATGTGATGGCTCTGGAGCGAAAAAAGGCACAAGTGCTAAAACTTGTTCGACTTGTCATGGCCACGGCCAAGTACAAATGCGCCAAGGTTTATTTGCAGTGCAACAAACGTGTCCAACTTGTTCAGGTAAAGGTAAAGTCATTAGCGACCCTTGTACTTCTTGTCGTGGTCAAGGTCGAGTAGAAAAAACTAAAACCCTTAATGCGAAAGTACCTGCAGGTGTTGATACAGGCGATCGTATTAGGCTATCAGGTGAAGGTGAAGCAGGTGAGCATGGTGCGCCAGCTGGTGATTTGTATGTGCAAGTACATGTTAAAGATCATCCGATATTTGTTCGTGAAGAAAATAACTTATACTGCGAAGTGCCAATTAGTTTTACGACTGCAGCTTTAGGTGGTGAAATTGAAGTGCCAACCCTTGGCGGTAAAGTTAAACTGAAAATACCTAAAGAAACACAAACAGGTAAAATGTTCCGCTTAAGAGGTAAAGGTGTTAAATCAGTAAGAAGTCATGCGACGGGCGATTTAATGTGTAAAGCGGTAATTGAAACTCCCGTGAATCTCTCCGGTGATCAAGCTGACTTATTGCGTCAACTTGAAGAAAAAATGGGTAAAAATCAAACCAAGCATAACCCAAAAGAAACTGGATTTTTCGACAGCGTAAAAAACTTTTTTGATGATTTAAAAAGTTAAGTCTTTCAGAAATAGTCAAAAAATTAAAGCCATAGAAAATAAATTTTCTATGGCTTTTTTTAGCGTATTAAATTGTTCTATACTCAATCTTGAATCGTTGAATGTTTCCAATATTGCCTATTTTTGCTAAGGGAATATTTGGATAATTTAATATAAATTAGTAATCCTACAGAAGTATTTTTCATGGCCAAAATATTATTTATTGTCGTAAGTTTCATGTGTTCTTTTACTTTGTCTGCAGAGGAAGCTGCGGAATTACCGCCGTTAGATCCAGGCTATGTAGGAGTTCATGGTATGGTATTATTTACGAAATCATCGAGTATTTATGCTTCTCATCTTCCCTTGTATCATAAGCCTCATAACGTACAACTAATTTATAAACTTGAAAATAAAGATTTAGCACTTTTACAAAGTGTCAGGGATGGGGATTTAGTCACTATTAAACCTAAACCATTTAACTTACAACGACTTATGCGTGGTGAAAAAATGGTGATTAATGCCGATGTATATTCAGGGCATTTTGAGCGAGACGGCATGCTTGTCTATGAAAGTATCCCACTTACCTTTGCTAAATTGATGTATGTCAGAGACATGGTGGACTTAACCGATTCTTCGAATAAACAAGAGTATGATGTTGTAAACATAAATAAAAATAACAAATTATATATACATCGCATCCAGAAAGCCCCTAGCTATGATCATATTCTTCATATTGATGTAGAAGCGGGCTGCTTAGGGCGTTTTAATACCAGCTCTGCTGTTCCTAAAGAAAATGAATTGCTGTTTAAATTTATCAATTGTGGAACTATGACGCCTTTGTATTATGAGAACCAAGACTTTTCTGCTTTATAGATTTGTCACTTTTATCGTTAGAATTTTACTAAAAAAATGCCAAAAGTCTTTATTTAAGGGAATAAAATATTTTGCTTAGATTTATGCTGTTTTGTAGTTGTTTATTTACTTTATTGGCTAAAGCAGATGAGCAACTTTTATTTGTGGTAAATGATCCTGGCTCACTACCTTACTTGTATTTTGATCATGATCAAAATTCATACATAGGAGTGATCCCTGATATATTACATGGCATGCAATCGCTCAATTATCGGTTTGTTTCAAATAGTCGAAAAAGGAGTGAAGAACAAATATATGCTAACAAAGCTGACATGATGATGTTAAGTGTGGCTTGGCTGAAACAACCAGAAAAGGTGATATCAACGATTCCAATTCATCAGCACCGAAGTTTTTTATACAGTCCTCGTAAATTCCCCGAAAACTTTTCTCTTGCTGAGTCTAAAAAAATTAACACTGTATGTACGAGAAAAAGTTATTTTTATCCAAAGCTAAATTCTTATTTTGACAGTAAACGACTAATGAGAGTCGATGCATCAAATCATTTATCGATGTTAAAAATGCTGTTTAAAAAACGCTGTGATTATTTAGTGATGAACGAATTTAATGCCATCAATATTATGCAATTGCCCTTCTTTGAGGGCAAACAACTTTATCATGCCAAACAACCAATAAGCAGTGTACCACTCAATATTATTTTACGGCCTGAATTTACTCGTGAAAAACAATTATTAGATGAACATATTCGAGCGCTTCAAGAAAGTGGTGAGATGGATAAACTATTAGCCAAGTACACTTATACTCACCGAGCAAAAAAAGAATAAGATTTTGTTGTTATTGAGAATAACTATTCCTCTTCAAAATTAGGTAAAACGCCACTTCGGCTATGCTCAAAAATTAAAGAGGTCTCAACAGTTGTCACTTCATCTCTTGAGGTTACGGCATTAAAGACAAATTGACGTAAGTGTTCACTATCTCTAACGGACATATGAATAAAGTAATCATAACTCCCCCCCATATGATATAAACTCACTATTTCTGGTAGTTTCAATAAGTCGTCTCGTAATTTATTGACGATTTCCTCTGAGTAAGGTTGCAGCCGTATCGCGGCAATCGCTTCTATATTCCCGCCAATACTTTTAAAGTTAATATCAACAAAAGCACCTTTAATAATGCCATTTGTTTTCATTCGCTTCACACGCTCTAAACAGGTAGATGGCGCAATGCCTATTTGCGACGCTAATTCTTTATTGGTGATATCTGCGTTTTTATAAAGAATGGTGAGTATTCGTAAATCGATTTCGTCTAATTTTTTCATTTGTTATTGTTTACTCATTCATTTACATCTGATTATTAATTGCATACTACACTTATTATTGTTTGAAAAACCAGTGAAAACGGATAATAAAAGAAATTATTATCGATAAAGTCAGTTTATTCCGAATTAAAGACGCGCCATTGTTTTTTCTTATTGAGTTGGACTAAGCTATTTAGTAAAAAATGGATGATCATCACGCGTATTTGTGACATATTATGTCGCAAATAAAAGCAGTGGAAAATTGAGGTTTTATGCCAATTAAGTCAATTCAAGATTTTTTAAAGTTAGAAGCATCAAGTGGGATTATTCTCATGGTTACGGCAATTTTTGCCATGATTGTTGCTAATTCTCCTTGGTCAGTTTATTACGACATGCTGCTAAATATTCCTGTAGTAATTGCCGTTGGATCCTTTGAAATAGCTAAGCCTTTATTATTGTGGATTAATGATGGACTGATGGCGTTATTTTTCTTCTTAGTAGGTTTAGAGCTGAAAAGAGAATTTCTAGAAGGTGACTTATCAGAGCCAGGACAAATTACCTTACCAGCAATAGGTGCTATCGGTGGTATGTTAGTGCCGGCGCTTTGTTACGCCATGCTTAATTATGATAATCCAGTTGCGTTAAATGGTTGGGCAATACCTACGGCAACTGATATTGCTTTTGCATTAGGAATTTTAGCGATTATTGGTTCGAAAGTGCCTTTACAGCTGAAAGTATTTTTAACTTCACTGGCGATTTTTGATGATTTAGGCGCAATAATTGTTATCGCATTTTTTTACACGGAACAATTGTCGTTGCTATCGTTGAGTATTTCGGCAGTAATGTTAACACTTTTATTTATGTTAAATCGTAAAGGGGTTACCGATACCGCCCCTTATATTTTTATCGGCATTATTTTATGGGTTGCCGTGTTAAAATCAGGTGTTCATGCCACATTAGCTGGAGTTATATTAGCGTTATTTATTCCCATTAAAGGCAAAGAAGGCGAGCCTTCACCGTTAAAGTCTCTTGAACATAATTTACACGCGTTAGTTGCGTTTATTATTTTGCCAATTTTTGCTTTTGCTAATGCAGGGATCAATTTCAGCGGTGTCGGTCTAGAACAAATTATATCCCCTGTACCGCTTGGGATCATTTTAGGTTTAGTCGTTGGCAAACAAATTGGTGTCTTTGGTTTTTGCTTTATAGCAATTAAACTCGGTATGGCAAAGTTGCCTGATAATGTAAATTGGACCTTGTTATATGGCGTTGCTATGTTATGTGGCGTTGGCTTTACCATGAGTTTATTTGTTGGTTCACTTGCTTTCGAGCAAGACGCGACAAGTCCGCTTTTTCAAGATAGATTAGGCATAGTTGTCGGCTCCCTTATCTCTGGGATCAGCGGCTACCTATTAATTAATAGCGCGGTAAAACACTTACCGAATTCTCCTGAAAAAAAATAAATCTTTAGTGATAAAATTGGCGATGTTTTTTGTCGCCAATTTTCGTTAAAATACCGACAATTTTCTTCGATTCATTTGCCGTATGAAACACGACTATCAGGACTTGATAAAGTTATTCGAGCAATGCTTTTATCAAACGTATAATACTCGATTAGTAAAAGGTGGTGGTGAACCGCTTTATTTACCTTCGAGTGAACAATGTAGTTATCACCAAATTATTTTTGCTCATGGCTTTTTTGCGAGCGCACTTCATGAAATTTCTCATTGGTGTTTAGCGGGTGAGGCTCGTCGTCTGTTAGAAGATTTTGGTTATTGGTATTTACCTGATGGACGAAATGCCGAGCAACAAAAACGGTTTGAGCAAGTTGAAATTAAGCCACAAGCAATAGAATGGGCTTTTTGTGTCGCTTCAAGAAAAGCATTTTCTGTTTCTGCGGATAATTTAAATGGTGCACAGGCGGATACTGTTCAATTTAAACATGCAGTATACCAACAAGTTAAAGTGTATATTCAACAAGGCTTTCCATCACGCGCGCAACAATTTATCGAGGCATTGGCGACTTTCTATCAGGTTACTTTACCACTTAGCATAGAACAATTTATTTATGAAAAAGAGTCATATGAGTCTATTTAAACTAGGTTTAATTATTAATCCTATTGCCGGTATTGGCGGTAGCGTTGCCTTAAAAGGGAGTGACGGGGAAGGGATTGCTGATAAAGCAAAATTATTAGGCGCTCAAGCTAAAGCCAATGACAGAGCTAAGTTAGCGTTAGAAATTTTACTCCCGTATCAAGAGAATATTGAAATTTATACTGCGAATGCATTGATGGGGGAAGACATCGCTCGTACTTTGGGCTTTAAAGTCAAAGTGGTTTATCAAGCCCCGTCACTTGATACAACTTCGCAAGATACTGAAGATACCGTAACAGCTTTATTAGCGGAAGATATAGATTTATTGTTATTTGCCGGCGGTGATGGCACTGCACGAAACGTCTGTCATATGGTTGGTGATACTTTTCCTGTATTAGGGGTGCCTGCAGGCTGTAAAATACATTCAGGTGTTTATGCTGTTACACCGAAAGCAGCAGGGCGAGTAGTTGAAATGATGGTGACAAACCAGTTGGTTACATTAACAGAAGCGGATGTGATGGATATTGACGAATCATTATTTCGTCAAGGTATTGTAAAAGCCAAACGATTTGGTGAAATGAAAGTGCCATGTGAGTTACGTTATATTCAAGCGGTTAAATCGGGTGGGAAAGAGTCTGATGAATTGGTGTTACAAGACATTGCTGCTGATGTTATTAATCAAATGGATGAACAGTTATTTATAATTGGCTCAGGATCAACAACCGCTTATTTAATGGCAGAGTTAGCATTAGAAAATACCCTTTTAGGGGTTGATTTGGTTCAACAACAAAGGTTATTGGCAAATGATGTTACTGAACCTCAATTATGGCAATACCTTCAAGATAACTCAGCGACAAACGTTAAGTTGGTGATCACCTTAATTGGTGGTCAAGGTCATATATTTGGTCGTGGTAATCAGCAATTGAGCCCTCGCGTAATAAAAGCGATTGGTAAAGAAAATATTATCATTATTGCCACAAAAACCAAACTTAGCGCTCTGCAATCAAGACCGCTGATTGCTGATACCGGAGATAGTGATGTGGATAATTTACTCGCTGGTTTTATGACAGTAACGACAGGGTATCATGATCAAGTGTTATATCCTGTTGCTAGCCCACAATAAAAGTCAACCTAATAAAATAATCATACAAAGGATACATGCGTGAAAGCGATGAATTTACAAGCGTTATATCAATATTTTGATGAATTGGTAGCAGAAGAAGCTGACAGTGATACTTTATTTGCCAGTAGTTATATTCGAGGTTTTATCGCCTTAGTCGCCGCTCAATTTGGCGATGAAAACCAAGTCATTAGTGTTGAACTTTGTGATCGTGTCAGCGAGGAGCTCAGCAAAGCTAAAACTGAGTTGACTCCCCAAGACAATGCCATTGTGAATAATTACTGGTTAAGTTTACAAAAAACTTTACTCGTTTAAGAGTTTCTTATTACCTGAAATAATCTGACAAATTATTTACTCAGACTTGATACCGCTTCAGTTAGTATCGTGAGTAGCTCTTGTGACGAGAATGTATTCTTTGCTACATCAAAGTTATCGTAAAAACTAGGTATCGAAAGAGAGGCTTTTACATCGCCATTAAAATATGGCGCTGATGTTACAGCTGCATTTAATACGGTTGCAGCACCTCCAGGGCCCGGTGATGTCGCTAATAGAACCATAGGTTTATTTTGAAAAAGTTTTTGATTTATTCTCGACGTCCAATCAAATAAATTTTTGTAAGCAGCAGTATATGAACCATTATGCTCGGCAAATGAAATGATCAGTGCATCTGCTTGCGTTATTTTTTGATAGAAAGCTTTTGCTTCCTTCGGTTGCCCTAATATAGCTTCTTTATCTTCGCTAAATAAAGGCATTTCATAGTCATTAATATCTAACACTTCAACATCTGCACTTTTTACCAAAGAAGCTGCATAGGTAGCTAAGGTTTTATTGATAGACTTACTACTGCTACTCGCGGCAAAGGTTAATATTTTCATAATAGTTAACTCCTTAAGTTATTCAGGTTGTTTTGTAAACTAGCGCTAGTATATATTAAGTGTTATATGTAATTAATATCACTTTTAAGGATAAACTGTTTCCAAATGGCTTCTAATACAAATTTATTTGATGGTATCGTAATTTTTACCCAGGTGGTTAATTGTCGTGGCTTTAGTGCTGCCGCAGAAAAAACGGGGCATTCAAGTTCATATATCAGTAAAGAAATCAATAAATTAGAAGCTCGATTAGGAGTGCGGTTATTGAACAGGACTACGCGATCTATTAGTTTGACCTCTGAAGGGGAAGTGTATTATCAACAATGTCAGCAAATGGTAAACGATGCCGAACAAGCTTTAGGCGAATTAGATCAAAGCCAAGAAACCATTAAAGGTGTTTTAAAAATCAGCTGTCCTGTTAGTTTTGGCCTTAATTATCTTCAGCCAGTATTATCGAAATTTCTTCAGCACTATCCGTTAATGAGCTTAGACATTGATTTTAATGATAGACAAGTTGATGTGGTATTAGATGGATTCGATTTAGTGATCAGGGCGACTCAACAGCTCGAAGAATCAAGCCTGATTTGTCGAAAAATATTTCAATCAAAAGGAGTAACGGTTGCTTCAGCTGAATACCTTAAAAAATATGGTCGACCTACAAATCCTAGCCAATTATCTGAACATAACTGCTTGTGTTATAGTAATTTACGCTTGCCACATAAATGGGTTTACCGCACATTGAATGACAAAATGATTGTGGTTGATGTGAAGTCTAAACTGCTTTGTAATAGCGCACAACTTGAATTAAAAATGGCGTTAGATGGTCATGGAATAGTACGTTTGCCAGAATTTGCATTAGAAGATACTTTGAAAAATAATCAGTTAGAAGTGCTCTTTAGTGATTATCAAGAGCCTGCCATTGATGTTTTTGTGGTTTACCCAAGTCGCAAATATTTGTCGCCTAAAATTAGGTGTTTTATTGATTTTATTGTCAATGAGCTGCCAAATGAATCCCTTTGAAATTAACTGTTTTGGACTGTCATATAGACAAAATTCAATTTTGCTTAGCTATATTTTCGTTTAATAATATCTCGGATCACAAAACGATTCGGTGAGAGGTTAAAGAGCATGTCACTATCAATTGGATAAGGTGCGCCCGTCAAATCAGCGGTTAAAATTTGTGCTAATAAAGGGGCAGTACAAAGCCCTCGAGCACCCAAACCAGTTAACAGATACAAATTTTTAATCTGGGGTGCTGGTTGATAAAATCGCCAATTTTTATCTTTCGCTAAATGCTGATAATTTGCGATATGTTCCTTTATATTTGGCATGGCGCCAACCATTGGCAAATGATCAGGCGTCATACAGCGTAAACGTGCTTTTCGGGTTACTATGTCTGATAACTGCCATGATGATATATTAGCGCTTAATTCGGGTAAGCACTTTTCTAACATGGTTAAGTTATACAGGTCATCCTCGTCTCGAGGTACAGTATCAAAACTGTTTTTATCAAAAGTGGCGCCAATACAATGTATTCCTTTATGTTCAGGCGTTAAATAACCTTTATGACAAATCACCGTATTCAATTTGCCAAGATGTTTATTGGTTTTCATTGAGGTAATTTGGCCTCTTACTGAACTTAAAGGCAAGTCATCGATTGTGTTTATTTTTATGCCGTCAGCACCACCACAAAACACTAGAACAGAAGCATTAAACTCGCCTTTATTGGTTTTTAATCGCCAACTGTCGTCATCTTGTTGTGAAATACTCGAAACTTGCGTCGAGGTTTCAATGCGTAAACGATTCGTGTGAGCCGCCGCTTTGAGTAATTGTTCGACTAATTCTTGTGGGGCTATCCAACCTGATTGAGGAAAAAACAACCCGCCATGCTCTAAAGGAATTTGTGCTTGTTGGCTCGCTTGTAATTTATCCATACTGGTGACTAATTCACTTGGCCAAGCTTGAATTTTGTCAAATGCTTGTTGACGCTTTTCAAGAGACGTTTTATATGAAATTTCGAGTAAACCACACCAATTATGGCTGAAATGATACTCTTGAGCGTCAAGTTCATTATAAAAATTTAATGCAACCGAAAAGGCTTTTTGATAGAACAGGCTAATGTCGTCTTGTTGCTGATGAATAAGTGGAAACAAAGCTCCGATAGCATTGCTAGACGCTCCTTGCGCGACTTTTATATCTTTACAATAAAGGGTTACTTTGATGCCGTTTTTCGTTAATAAATAAGCCGCACATGCAGATGCTATCCCTCCGCCAATAATGCTGACATGTTGTGGTTTAGTGATCTGAGGTCTTAATTGGTAACCTTTACCTTGAAGTTTATTTTGCTGATATTTCCCGGTTAAAATTTCATTTTTATTGCCCAAGTATTGTTTTTTTTCTAACCGAAAACCAACTTGCTCTAACCCTCGTCGAATAAAACCAGCAATAGTAAAGGTACTGACGGTTGCTTGTGGTTTTGATAATCGAGCCATTTCGGCAAATAGTGCGTCTTGCCACATTTCTGGGTTTCGAGCGGGTGAAAAACCGTCGAGATACCATGCATCGACGAGTCCTTGTTGTTTTCTAGGTAGTTTTATCGCGTTAAGCGCAGCTGTGGAATCATCAAAGAAAATGGTTAACTTTATTTTATTATCAAAAAACAAACATTCTGCTTTTTGCCTAGGTTGTAGCTCACCTTGAAGTTCAGATAGATACACGGGCGAATCAGGATAACAGGCAATCAGCTCGTCTTTTTCATCAGTTAAAGCGTTTAGGCTGGCTAGTGATTTTACTAATTGTTTTTTCGTGAGTGGATATTTTTCAGTGCTAATAAAATGCAACACAGGCAATTGGTGACTTTGCGCGAGCTTTTTATATAATCTTAACGTTAGTAAAAAGTTTAACCCTGTGCCAAAACCAGTTTCAGCAATGGTAAATTCTTTTGCTCCTCTGATTAAATTTTCAGCAATATTATTGCCTTTTATGAACACGTGTTCACTCTGCTGATATCCTGATTCGGTATCAAAATATATGTCGTTAAATTTTTCAGAATAAGGAGAGCCGTCGTCTCGAAACGTTATTTTATTGATAGAGGTCACTTTATGATCAATTTTTATAAATAGCACTATACACAAGGACTATTTTACCTATAATTCATCAACATTGTCATGGTTTGAATAAATGAGAGTACACGTGTACACTCAGCAGACCAGTTTCCGGGTAAATTTCTGTATGATATGCCCGATTTTTATAAATTTTAAATGGTTAATTAAATGAAACGAGTAGTCATCACCGGATTAGGAATTGTATCAAGTATCGGTAATAACGCTGAAGAAGTTTTAGCGTCTTTGAAAGCAGGCCGTTCAGGTATAACTAAAGCGGACAGCTTTGAAGAACAAGGCTTACGTAGCCAAGTATGGGGTAAACCTTCACTTGAACCAAAAAATCATATTGATCGTAAAGCCTTCCGTTTTATGGGAGATGCTGCTGGTTATGCTTATGTTGCAATGGAGCAAGCGATCGCTGATGCTAAATTGACAGAAGAACAAGTTTCTGATTTCCGTACCGGTATTGTTGCTGGCTCAGGTGGCGCGTCATCAGAAAATGTTGTTGCAACAACTGACACTTTACGAAATCGTGGTATTCGTCGTGTTGGCCCTTATGCCGTACCTAAAACAATGGGTAGTACAGTATCTGCTTGTTTAGCAACCCCATTTAAAATTAAAGGTGTGAATTATTCAATTAGTTCAGCTTGTGCAACAAGTGCCCATTGTATTGGCAATGCTGTTGAGCTGATTCAATTAGGCAAACAAGATGTCGTTTTTGCTGGTGGTGGTGAAGAAGTACATTGGTCATTAGCAATGATGTTTGATGGCATGGGCGCATTATCAGCGGGTCGTAACGATACACCAGAGTTAGCTTCTCGAACTTATGATGCTGACCGTGATGGTTTTGTTATTTCAGGCGGCGGCGGTATGGTTGTTGTTGAAGAATTAGAACATGCATTAGCACGTGGCGCACATATTTATGCTGAAATCGTCGGTTATGGTGCAACTTCTGACGGTTACGATATGGTTGCGCCAAGTGGCGAAGGCGCAGTGCGCTGTATGCAACAAGCGATGGAAGGTGTTGAAGGTAAAGTGGATTATTTAAATACTCACGGTACTTCTACGCCAGTAGGTGATGTTAAAGAATTAGGTGCTATTCAAGAATTGTTTGGTGATGATTCTCCGGCAATCAGTGCGACTAAAGCCATGACAGGTCATGCTTTAGGTGCTGCGGGTGTTCATGAAGCGATTTACTCTTTATTAATGATGGAAAATAACTTTATAGCACCTTCTATTAATATCGATACGCTTGATGAAAAAGCACAAGGCCTAGATATTGTCACTGAAGCTCGTGAAGCTGAACTTGATTTAGTAATGTCAAATAGTTTCGGTTTTGGTGGGACTAACGCCACATTAGTAATGAAAAAATATAAATAACGATTAATTCTTTGCTATTTTTCATTGTAACTGCATCAGAAATACTCATTGATAGTCATCAATTCCGTGTTTCTTCTTTGTTACAGACTTAAATAACTGCGAATTCATTCGTTATTACATTAAGCCACTTTACAGTGGCTTTTTTATGTACAGGATGTACGGTATATCGCGGGTTCATGGATGAACAGGAGCGTGTATGTACAGGATGTACGGTATATCGCGGGTTCATGGATGAACAGGAGCGTGTATGTACAGGATGTACGTCATGGATGAACAGGAGCGTGCATGTACAGGATGTACGGTATATCGCGGGTTCATGGATGAACAGGAGCGTGCATGTACAGGATGTACGGTATATCGCGGGTTCATGGATGAACAGGAGCGTGCATGTACAGGATGTACGGTATATCGCGGGTTCATGGATGAACAGGAGCGTTATGTACAGGATGTACGGTATATCGCAGATTCATGGATGAACAGGAGCGTGTATGTACAGGCTTCCTGCCTTTCAAAGCATTAGTGCATCTATGCACGTCGATGTGAAAAGATACAATGTTGAAACAAGTTAGTAGTGAAAACTAAAATAAGTGTTTACTTAAATGAATATTTTTTATGATGAAAATATGCCGTTTGCGGCAAAATTTTTTGCAGACTTTGGTGAGTTAACGCCATTTTCTGGTCGTGATTTAACTGCAGAGCAAGTTGCCAATGCTGATGTGCTGTTAGTGCGCTCTATTACTCAGGTTAATGAAACCTTGTTAAAGCAAAATCATGCCTTAACATTCGTAGGGACAGCGACCATTGGTTTTGATCATATTGATAAAAATTATTTAGATTCGAGAAATATCGCCTTTACTTCCGCCCCTGGATGTAATGCTGTGTCTGTTGCTGAATATGTCCTGTCTGCACTAGTTGTATTGGCTGAACGTTATCAATTCAAACTATTGGATATGACGGTAGGTATTGTTGGTGCAGGTAATACGGGCAGTCGATTGAGTGAAAAATTAACCGCATTAGGGATCCAGCATGTCTTATTTGATCCTTACCTTGAGCAAGATGCTTCTGATAAGCGAAATTTTGTTACTTTAGAGGAAGCGTTAAGCTGTGATGTTATTTCATTACATGTACCTAAAACTACCCAAGGCGAACATCCAACTTATCATCTTCTAGATGAACAACGTTTAGCCGCATTAACTGCCGAACAAATTTTGATAAATGCCTGTCGCGGTGAAGTGATAGATAATCAGGCGTTATTGCGATTAAAGCAATCAGGACATCCACTGAAACTTGTTTTAGATGTTTGGGAAAATGAGCCTAATATTTTGCAAGAGTTAATTCCGTTTTGTGAAATCACCACTGCTCATATTGCTGGTTATAGCTTAGAAGGAAAAGCTCGTGGTACGGAAATGCTTTATCGTGCATTATGTCAACATTTGGAGGTTCGTGAAGAAAAATCATTAGAAAATTTCTTACCTGAATCAGGTATCAATCAAATTGAAATAAACCAACAATTTGATGAAATTTTACTAAACCAACTGGTGAAAATAGTTTACGATGTGCGTCGTGACGATGGCCTTTTCCGTCAACAAATAGGCTATCAACATGTAAATTGTCATTCATTTGATTATATTCGTAAAACTTACCCAGCTCGCAGGGAATTTTCGGCCATTCAAATAGCGATGACAAAACAAATAGAGAGTGATGTTTTATATCAACTCGGTTTTCGAAAAGGCAGTAAGCAGTAAATAGTAGCGTAAAAGAGAGAAGGGCATGACACAGAAATTTGATGTTTGCATATTAGGTGCAACAGGTTTAGTTGGTAAAACAATTATGGAAATTCTTGAAGAAAGAGACTTTCCTATTAATAAATTATATCCATTAGCAAGTGCTCGTTCTGCGGGTGAAATAATTGAGTTCAATGGCGAAAATATTGAAGTGATCGATGCTGACACCTTTGACTTTAGTCTTGCTCAAATCGGTTTTTTCTCAGCCGGTGGTAGTACTTCTGCAAAGTTTGCCCCTATTGCGGGTGAAGCAGGCTGTGTGGTGATTGATAATACTTCAGAATTTCGTTACGAAGATGATATTCCATTAGTTGTTCCAGAAGTAAACCCTAGTGCTTTAGCGGATTATCGTAACCGTAATATTATAGCCAACCCAAATTGTTCAACCATCCAAATGATGGTAGCGCTTAAACCAATTCAAGACGCTGTTGGTATTGACCGAATTAATGTTTGTACATATCAGTCAGTGTCGGGTGGCGGTAAATCTGCAATGGATGAGTTAGCTAAACAAACTGCTGATTTATTAAGTGGTAAGCCGGTAGAAACGAAAAACTTTTCTCGTCAAATTGCCTTTAATGTGATCCCGCAAATTGATGTGTTTTTAGATAATGGCTACACCAAAGAAGAAATGAAAATGGTGTGGGAAACCAATAAAATATTAGGTGATAACAGCATTCGTGTGAATCCAACAGCAGTTCGTGTACCGGTATTTTTTGGCCATGCTGAAGCGCTTCATATTGAAACTAAGTCTCCAATTTCGGCTGAAGAAGCGAAAGAATTATTAAAACAGGCGCCTGGTGTTGTTGTTTGTGAAAATGACGAAGACTTCCCAACTCAAATTAGTGATGCGAGCGGTAAAGACGACACTTATGTTGGTCGTATCCGAGAAGATATTAGCCATAACAATGGCTTAAATATGTGGATTGTTGCCGATAATGTTCGTAAAGGTGCTGCAACAAATAGCGTACAAATCGCAGAATTATTAATAAAAGAGCATCTATAATAAAATCTATTTTGCTGAAATCACTTAGCTATTGCTAAGTTCAAGATTTATTAAAGAAAAATAAAAACTCGTCGTTATAGTTAACGACGAGTTTTTTTGTTATAAAAAGGGTTCAATAAATAAAACCTATTGATATAAAAAATACGCTGTTTTGACATTGGAATAATTTTTGCTTTGTTTTTTCAGTACTTGGACGAGTCAAACAATTGGCTAACTATAAAAATAATTAGGAAATCTTAATGCAACGACTGTTACGCCTGTGCCTGTGGCAGGTTATATTTATCAGCATTAGTACAACCAGCCTTAATTCATTCGCGTTAGAAGAAGGCGGTATTCGTATTCGCGGTCCTAAAAGTATGGACGCTTTTCCTTTTGAACGATATGGACCGATTCGTTCAAGCGATACTTTATGGAATATAGCTTTACAAGTGCGCCCTGATCCTAGCCTAACTATTTATCAAGTGATGCAAGCGCTGTATCAAAAAAATCCTGCGGCCTTTAAAGATAACAATTTAAATCATTTAGTTGATGGTCAATATCTTGCCATACCATCAAAATCTGAAATTGCACAAATTAACCCTTATACTGCGCGACAAAAATCTGATCAAGACGATCAAACGTGGCAATCAAAAGTGGTTGAAAAAGTAAAAACGACTAAACCACCTGAGCAGAGTGTCCAGAAAAAAGATTTAGAATTAGCAAAAAGTGAAATTAACGATAAATTACAAACCTATGATAACTCTCAAAAAGAACGTTTAGAAAATATTCAAAATGACGTTTCTGATTCAATCGATGGTTTACAAGCATTACTCAAAGAAAATCAAGTGGTTGATAAACAACTGTCAAACTTTAATGAACAGTTAGAAGTTATTCAACAAGAGTCCGCTAAAGAAGTTGATGAATTAAAAGAACAACTGTCTGCAATGCAAGCTTTGCTTTTAAAACAAGAAGAAAGAGCCGCGGCGCGAGAGCAAGAATTATTATTAGAAAAACAACAAGCCGAATTAGAAAAAAATAACTTTATGACGAGTGCATGGTTTCTTGTCTTAATGGGGAGTATCCCTGCGGCCATTATTATCGGCACTGTCGTATTTTTCTTACGTCGAAAGAAAAAAACAGAGCATGAAGGCAACGACACAGAAAAAGCGGTTGAAGCAAAGAGTAAAGCAAAAGAAGAAACCAAATCTGAACCCACTCAAGAAGCTGAGGATTCTTTATCATTAGACGATGAATTATCTTTAGATAATGAGCTGTCGTTAGATGACGAATTATCATTAGATGATGAGTTATCTATTGATTTATCGGAAGATAGTGGTGATGACTTATTAAGTGCTGATTTAGATTCACTCAATGATGATCTTCTTGATGATGATGAAGTTATTCATTTAGATGATAGTTTGAGTGATCTTGATGACCTTGATGATCTCGATGATTTAGAAGAAATATCGTTAGATATTGATGAACCAGCTGAAGAGCTTGAAGGCGGAGAATTAGATCAAGGCGATTTAGATTCACTTCTATCAAATATAGATGATGATCTTACAGATGAAAAAGAGGAAGAAGCTGAACCTCTTGAAGGCGGTATGTTAGATCAAGGCTCGTTAGATGATTTATTGCTTGATGTTAGTGATGAAGATGAAAGTCAAGATACTGATGATGTGCTAAATGTTGATAGTATTATTGATGAAATTGAGACTGATGAGCCTGAATCGACGAAGGCCTCAGAGTCTGCCGATGAATTACCCGACAATGCCGAATTAACCGATCCAGATGATATTGACGCGCTGATGGATTCAATGGCAAGTGCGCCTGAGCCAGAAACAGCCAGCGAAGCAACTGAAAGTGCGGTGGATGAC
>NZ_JAVRIF010000019.1:0-1929 GCF_031846185.1 Thalassotalea castellviae | reverse complement strand
AAAAAACTTTAAATAAAATGTTGACATTAAATCTCAGGTGCGTAGAATGCGCATCTCGCTTGAGGCAAGGGCTAGAACCTGAATCAAGCAACGCGGTTTAACAACGAATGAGATTGTTAGTTCGCGCCGAATAAAACGTTCATCCGTGAACATTTCGGCATACCTACTTCAGTAGGCATCTTTAACAATTAGTTATCATGCAATTTGTGTGGGCACTCACGTTACATTGATTTTACACAGTCGGTCTTTATTTTATAAAGAAAGACGTAAAACAGTTTAATGATGAATGTCACACAAAATAAGTATTAAAGATTCCTTCGGGATGATTTAGTACGTTTTATGTAGTTACTTAATCCTTAGTCGGAATTGAGTAACACGACAGAATTCATTGAGCAGTAGGACTTGTTCCTACACAAACGATTTTTTAATTGAAGAGTTTGATCATGGCTCAGATTGAACGCTGGCGGCAGGCTTAACACATGCAAGTCGAGCGGAAACGAGAATAGCTTGCTATTCGGCGTCGAGCGGCGGACGGGTGAGTAATGCTTGGGAATATGCCTTTAGGTGGGGGACAACAGTTGGAAACGACTGCTAATACCGCATAATGTCTACGGACCAAAGGAGGGGATCTTCGGACCTTTCGCCTTTAGATTAGCCCAAGTGAGATTAGCTAGATGGTGAGGTAATGGCTCACCATGGCGACGATCTCTAGCTGGTTTGAGAGGATGATCAGCCACACTGGGACTGAGACACGGCCCAGACTCCTACGGGAGGCAGCAGTGGGGAATATTGCACAATGGGGGAAACCCTGATGCAGCCATGCCGCGTGTGTGAAGAAGGCCTTCGGGTTGTAAAGCACTTTCAGTTGTGAGGAAAGGTGTAAGGTTAATACCTTTGTACTGTGACGTTAGCAACAGAAGAAGCACCGGCTAACTTCGTGCCAGCAGCCGCGGTAATACGAGGGGTGCAAGCGTTAATCGGAATTACTGGGCGTAAAGCGTGCGTAGGCGGTTTGTTAAGCAAGATGTGAAAGCCCAGGGCTCAACCTTGGAACTGCATTTTGAACTGGCAAACTAGAGTACTGTAGAGGGTGGTGGAATTTCCAGTGTAGCGGTGAAATGCGTAGAGATTGGAAGGAACATCAGTGGCGAAGGCGGCCACCTGGACAGATACTGACGCTGAGGCACGAAAGCGTGGGGAGCAAACAGGATTAGATACCCTGGTAGTCCACGCCGTAAACGATGTCAACTAGCTGTCTGTGACCTTGAGTCGTGGGTAGCGTAGCTAACGCGCTAAGTTGACCGCCTGGGGAGTACGGCCGCAAGGTTAAAACTCAAATGAATTGACGGGGGCCCGCACAAGCGGTGGAGCATGTGGTTTAATTCGATGCAACGCGAAGAACCTTACCATCCCTTGACATCCAGAGAATTTACTAGAGATAGTTTAGTGCCTTCGGGAACTCTGAGACAGGTGCTGCATGGCTGTCGTCAGCTCGTGTTGTGAAATGTTGGGTTAAGTCCCGCAACGAGCGCAACCCCTATCCTTATTTGCCAGCGCGTAGTGGCGGGAACTTTAAGGAGACTGCCGGTGATAAACCGGAGGAAGGTGGGGACGACGTCAAGTCATCATGGCCCTTACGGGATGGGCTACACACGTGCTACAATGGCATATACAGAGTGCAGCGAGACCGCGAGGTGGAGCGAATCACACAAAGTATGTCGTAGTCCGGATCGGAGTCTGCAACTCGACTCCGTGAAGTCGGAATCGCTAGTAATCGTAGATCAGAATGCTACGGTGAATACGTTCCCGGGCCTTGTACACACCGCCCGTCACACCATGGGAGTGGGTTGCAAAAGAAGTAGCTAGTCTAACCTTCGGGAGGACGGTTACCACTTTGTGATTCATGACTGGGGTGAAGTCGTAACAAGG
>NZ_JAVRIF010000018.1:0-2199 GCF_031846185.1 Thalassotalea castellviae | reverse complement strand
TGGCTTTCGTTCGTTCCTCACTATTTTAGCCAACGTTACTTAGCCCATTATTTGGGCGTTAGGCATTTAGGAAAGTATGGATACATCTCAACTCGAACATGAAGCCGAAGATTACATTTCAAGTTACTTGAATCGACGTCATTTACTTATTGCCAAACCAAAATTTGATGTTATTGGTACAGACTTATTAGCTTTTGCAGAAATGAGTGACGGTGTTAAATTCTGTAGAATTCAATGTAAAGGCCGTTCACTTTTAAATAGCGACAATTCTAATGTACACATTCCTGTTGATTATGTAACAGACGGATTTATTGTTTTTTTATACATTGATGCTCCCCTAGTTGAACCACAGTTATATATGTTTTTTCCTAATGAGGTTAGGCAGTGGAACCTAAACAATAAAAATAATTATGCTTTAACATTCTCAAAAAATAACTTTGAATCAAAATTATCACCTTATAAGGTTACTGATCTAAAAATTAAAGCATTTAAACTGTTTATCGAGAAAGCTAATGTAAGTGGCGAGTTTAAGAACCTGGTCTTGTCAGAAATTAATTTTTCAATCCCTGCACCAGTATTTTCTATAAAGGCAACGGTTACGGGTGGTGAATAAATGCCTAACAAGAAATTAAACAAGGACAAAAAACAGTTGGCTTTTTGTTCACTACGTTCACCTATTTTAGCCAACAATTTTTTGCCTGTTAATTAGGCGTTAGGTGTCAAATGAGGTTCGTGCTATTTGTTCTTATTATTGGCTCAATTAAACTTGCGAATGCAGGCTGGAGCGCTTTCAGGATAATCACTCCAGAAAATATGAGTGAATATGGTGTTGAACTAGTGCAATTATCAAAGAACGATGACTACATAGAGTTTTGTTTAGTTGATAGTTATGTGAGACCAAGTGGTGAAATAATATATAAATCAGCGTGGCTTCTAGAGTCTAGTGTTTCGTTGTCGTCTAAAAACCTAAATTTTGAAAGTCATTTTAATAAGCTAACAGTTAATGAAAATATCTCATCAACTACCGTTTTAACTTCTTACAATGACGATCCTGATAAGTGTCAAATGCAGTTTAAGGTTAAGTTAGAAAAAATAAATAATTCGTTTGTGTTTGTTGGCTATGAAACTCCAGCAAACGACGGTGGTCTACGATATACTATTCACTTAAATAGTTTTCAGTAAAAGACACCTAACAAGCTAATTAATAAGGACAAAAAATAGTTGGCTGTTTTCGTTCCTCAACATTTTAGCCAACAATTTTTTGCCCATTATTAGGGCGTTAGGCTTATGTCGAAATCTGGAGTCAAATGGAATTATTGAAAAAAATTTGGAAAGATCCTGTAGGGAGCAAAATAATCGCAACAGTATTAACTGCCGGATTTGTTTGGTTGCTTAGTAAAATACAGTTGATTAATGAATTTTTCATTTTTATTATTAATAAATTAACTGCATTTATAACTATTCCGATTTGGTTTTTTACTGTTCTATTAACTGTTAGTATTTCTTTTGTTATCAAGCTATTAATGGATCTAAGAATATCCTATGGTAACGATAAGTATACGAGTGATTATATTGAAGGCTTGAGTTGGGAATGGAAATACTCTGGGTCAAAAATCTCTGAATTGAAACCTCTTTGCCCTCAATGTAAACATGAAATAATTCAGAGGGATATTCGCCAACTTGGTTATTCACATCAAACTAAAGAAGAGTTTTATTGTGAAGGTTGTAATTTTACTTTGGCTATCAATGATAAGCCAGTTTACGAGTATTACTCTAGAATTAATAGGCATATTGAGCGAAAATTAAGGACAAAAGAGTGGCGTAAAAATAAGCCTAACAAGCCAATTAATCAGGACAAATAACAGTTGGTTTTTGCTCCTGCGTCGCTTATTTTAACCAACTGTTATTAGCCCATTATTTGGGCGTTATATACCGCAACTAATTCGACTAAAAATTTCTCAGGTTTTGGTCTTTTTAATTCAAATTTGTTAGTGAATTCTTCGGGTGTATTTTAGGTTTTTACATTGCAATGCTTCGGCAAGTTAATCTGTAAATTCTGTAATATTCGCATTTAGGTTTACGTTGCGGTGGGTAAAGGCTGGTAAAATTATGTGAGTTGCTAGCTAATAAAAAGGCTGGTAACGTAATGATGTAGTTAGTTTTTATATAACAAGCAAATAAACAGGGACACGTAACAGT
>NZ_JAVRIF010000017.1:0-2743 GCF_031846185.1 Thalassotalea castellviae | reverse complement strand
TGGCTTTCGTTCGTTCCTCACTATTTTAGCCAACGTTACTTAGCCCATTATTTGGGCGTTATATGCCATGAGAAATTCGAGAGTAGTTTTAGCTTCAGAGCAAAAATATAATTCAGAAAAAGACAAACTAATCTTGTCACTTCTTGAACAAGACTACATTCTCTTTTGTGTCGTAGGCGTTGATTGCGAAAAATGGGAAGATATCATTGATGAGTTAGCTGTTGGTGATGGTTCAAACCCTAAATTTGTGACTACAACTAGTCATCCTGATGAATCTATTGATGAAGTTATTGAGTTTGCTAATATGCTTTCATTAGACACTAAATCAGGTGTCGATGTAATTGGCATATAACAAGCCATTGCAGTGCGGGACTTTTAAAAGTTGGCTTTCCTCACTGCGTTCGTTATTTTAGCCAACTATTAAAAGCCCCTGAATGGGGCGTTAGGTTTTCAGGGAGGATTGGTGAAAAATTTAAATTTAAGTGTTCTATTTCTGCTATTCAGTTCTTTGTTATTAATATCTAATGTGGGTGTATTGTATTTTCTTCCTGATTACATTGTTGAAAATTCAAAGATAGATATTACGCATTCAAATAGCTTAAATTCTATCGATAATTTAATAGCTAAAGCACAAAAAGAAAAGACAACTATTCCAACAGAATTATTTATTGAGTCCTTGGAAGAGTTCAAAGAGTTGGAAACATCGGGTAACGAAATTAGTCACAATATCATCGATACATATTCTCATTTTAATCAAGCCCTTTTTGGTGTTTTACTTATCCATTTTGTGGCAATATTTAATCTAATGAGCAATCGAAAACCTAACAAGAAAATAAAGCGGGACTGCTAATAGTTTGCTCGGTTTCGCTCCGCTTCACATTTTAGCAAACTATTAATCAGCCCCTTATTTGGGCGTTATATACCGCAACTAATTCGATAAATAGTTTCTCAGGTTTTGGTATTTTCAATTGAAGTTTGGTTGTAAATTCTTCGGGTGTATTTTAGGTTTTTACATTGCAGCTTTTCGGCAAATAAAGTCGTAAATTCTGTAATACTCGCATTTAGGTTTACGTTGCGGTGGGTAAAGGCTGGAAAAGTTATGTGAGTTGCTAGCCAATAAAAAGGCTGGTAACGTAATGATGTAGTTAGTATTTATATAACAAGCAAATAAACAGGGACACGTAACAGTTGGCTTTCGTTCGTTCCTCACTATTTTAGCCAACGATACTTAGCCCATTATTTGGGCGTTATATACCGCAACTAATTCGATAAATAGTTTCTCAGGTTTTGGTGTTTTTAATTGAAATTTGGTTGTAAATTCTTCGGGTATATTTTAGGTTTTTACATTGCAGCTTTTCGGCAAATAAAGTCGTAAATTCTGTAATATTCGCATTTAGGTTTACGTTGCGGTGGGTAAAGGCTTATAAAGTTATGTGAGTTGCTAGCCAATAAAAAGGCTGGTAACGTAATGATGTAGTTAGAAATTATATAACAAGCAAATAAACAGGGACACGTAACAGTTGGCTTTCGTTCGTTCCTCACTATTTTAGCCAACGTTACTTAGCCCATTATTTGGGCGTTATATTACCCCACGAATTCATGTTTTTATTGTTTCAAAACCGTGGTGTAACTAAGCTAAATTTTGTGTGTAATTCTTTGGTTTGTTTTCGCCAAAGTAGTTGGGTTAGCACGAATCAACATTTTGTTTGTGGCTCAAAATCGGCATTTGGTTTGTCGTGGGGTAAAGTCGGTTGCAGGTTCGCTTGCGCGAGTTGCTAATTATTATAAAGGCTGTTAGCTTTATGTTTTTGTTAAATAATAATATAACAAGAAAATAAACAGGGACTTAAAAAGCTTGTCTCGTTTTTTGCAAAGAAACGCAAAAACCAATCCAATTTTTTAAGCCCATTATTTGGGCGTTATGTGTCTTTCAGTATTTCTACATGTTCGGCGCAATATAAAGCCAAGTTATTTCCGTCAACCTCAAATTGTGTTTCATCTGAATACTCAACTTTTACAACCTTACCTTTTAGTGATGCGGTCACTTCTCTTTGATCATGAGTTCCATCCCAACAATGAACCAAATCCCCATCGTAAACTTTCTCACCAGTAATGGTTTTCCTACCTGTGAATTCTTTCATATCCCCCTCCAATACGTCACATAACAACGCATTCAAACGGGATAAAAACAGTTTGTTTTGCGTTGCTAAATTTGTGTTAATAATTAATATTCGTGTGTAATTCGTTTTTACCCTTTAATGGAAGGTTAGGTGTCCTATGAAGTTTGTGCTATTTCTTCTTATTATTGGCTCAATTAAACTTGCGAATGCAGGATGGGGTGCTTTCAGAGTAATCACTCCCGAAAATATGAATGAATATGGTATTGAGCTAGTACAACTTTCAAAAAATGATGACTTCATAGAATTTTGTTTAGTTGATCGTTATGTGAGACCTAGTGGTGAAATAATATATAAATCAGCATGGCTTCTAGAAACTAGAGTTTCGTTACCGTCTAAAAACCTAAACTTTGAAAGTCACTTTAATAAGCTAGTAGTTAATGAGAATATCTTATCAACTACGGTTTTAACTTCTTATAATGACGAACCTGATAAGTGTCAAATGCAGTTTAAGGTTAAGCTAGGAAAAATTAATAATTCGTTTGTATTTGTTGGGTACGAAACTCCAGTAAACGACGGTGGTCTACGATATAGTATTCCATTAAGTAGTTTTCAGTAAAGACACC
>NZ_JAVRIF010000016.1:0-2997 GCF_031846185.1 Thalassotalea castellviae | reverse complement strand
GGGTTGTATGGTTAAGTGACTAAGCGTATGTGGTGGATGCCTTGGCAGTTAGAGGCGATGAAGGACGTGTTAATCTGCGATAAGCGTAGTTAAGGTGATAAAAACCGTTATAGACTGCGATTTCCGAATGGGGAAACCCACTGACATAAGTCAGTATCCTTGAGTGAATACATAGCTCAGGGAGGCGAACCGGGAGAACTGAAACATCTAAGTACCCCGAGGAAAAGAAATCAACCGAGATTTCGTTAGTAGCGGCGAGCGAACGCGAATCAGCCCTTAAGCTTATTGGGCGTTAGTGGAATGTTCTGGAAAGGACAGCGATACAGGGTGATAGCCCCGTACACAAAAACAACCTTTAAGTGAAATCGAGTAGGACGGAGCACGTGAAACTTTGTCTGAATATGGGGGGACCATCCTCCAAGGCTAAATACTCCTAACTGACCGATAGTGAACCAGTACCGTGAGGGAAAGGCGAAAAGAACCCCTGTGAGGGGAGTGAAATAGAACCTGAAACCGCATACGTACAAGCAGTGGAAGCCTTCGGGTGACTGCGTACCTTTTGTATAATGGGTCAGCGACTTATATTCTGTAGCAAGGTTAACCGATTAGGGGAGCCGTAGCGAAAGCGAGTGTTAACTGCGCGTTTAGTTGCAGGGTATAGACCCGAAACCCGGCGATCTACCCATGGGCAGGTTGAAGGTTGAGTAACATCAACTGGAGGACCGAACACACGTATGTTGAAAAATGCGGTGATGACTTGTGGGTCGGAGTGAAAGGCTAATCAAGCCGGGAGATAGCTGGTTCTCCCCGAAATCTATTTAGGTAGAGCCTCGCACGAACACCATTGGGGGTAGAGCACTGTTAAGGCTAGGGGGTCATCCCGACTTACCAACCCTTTGCAAACTCCGAATACCAATGAGTGATATGCGGGAGACACACTGCGGGTGCTAACGTCCGTTGTGAAGAGGGAAACAACCCAGACCGCCAGCTAAGGTCCCAAAGTACTAGTTAAGTGGGAAACGATGTGGAAAGGCATAGACAGCTAGGAGGTTGGCTTAGAAGCAGCCATCCTTTAAAGAAAGCGTAATAGCTCACTAGTCGAGTCGGTCTGCGCGGAAGATGTAACGGGGCTAAACTAGTCACCGAAGCTGCGGATTTGAACTTAGGTTCAAGTGGTAGGGGAGCGTTGTGTAAGCCGTTGAAGGTGGATTGTAAGGTCTGCTGGAGGTATCACAAGTGCGAATGCTGACATGAGTAACGATAAGGGGAGTGAAAAACTCCCCCGCCGAAAGACCAAGGTTTCCTGTCCCATGTTAATCAGGGCAGGGTAAGTCGGCCCCTAAGGCGAGGCGGAAACGCGTAGTCGATGGGAAACAGATTAATATTTCTGTACTTCTATATATTGCGAAGGAGGGACGGAGTAGGCTAGGTGAGCACGGCGTTGGTAGCCCGTGTGAAAGTATGTAGGTGGTTAGTTTAGGTAAATCCGGACTTTCATTCAACACTGAGATACGAGACGAGACTCCAAGGAGTTGAAGTCATTGATGCCATGCTTCCAGGAAAAGCTTCTAAGCGTCAGATATATAGGAACCGTACCCCAAACCGACACAGGTGGTTAGGTAGAGAATACTAAGGCGCTTGAGAGAACTCGGGTGAAGGAACTAGGCAAAATAGTACCGTAACTTCGGGAGAAGGTACGCTGCATATGGGTGATGGAACTTGCTTCCTAAGCTCAGAGCAGTCGAAGTAACCAGGTGGCTGGAACTGTTTATTAAAAACACAGCACTGTGCAAAATCGAAAGATGACGTATACGGTGTGACGCCTGCCCGGTGCCGGAAGGTTAATTGATTGGGTTAGCTCTGCGAAGCTCATGATCGAAGCCCCGGTAAACGGCGGCCGTAACTATAACGGTCCTAAGGTAGCGAAATTCCTTGTCGGGTAAGTTCCGACCTGCACGAATGGCGTAATCATGGCCACACTGTCTCCACCCGAGACTCAGTGAAATTGAAATTGCGGTTAAGATGCCGTATACCCGCGGCTAGACGGAAAGACCCCGTGAACCTTTACTATAGCTTGACAGTGAACATTGCTCCTACATGTGTAGGATAGGTGGGAGGCTTTGAAACCGCGTCGCTAGATGCGGTGGAGCCAACCTTGAAATACCACCCTTGTATGCGTGATGTTCTAACCTAGGGCCCTTATCGGGCTTGGGGACACTGTCTGGTGGGTAGTTTGACTGGGGCGGTCTCCTCCTAAAGAGTAACGGAGGAGCACGAAGGTTGGCTAAGTATGGTCGGACATCATACGGTTAGTGCAATGGCATAAGCCAGCTTAACTGCGAGACAGACACGTCGAGCAGGTACGAAAGTAGGTCATAGTGATCCGGTGGTTCTGTATGGAAGGGCCATCGCTCAACGGATAAAAGGTACTCCGGGGATAACAGGCTGATACCGCCCAAGAGTTCATATCGACGGCGGTGTTTGGCACCTCGATGTCGGCTCATCACATCCTGGGGCTGAAGTCGGTCCCAAGGGTATGGCTGTTCGCCATTTAAAGTGGTACGCGAGCTGGGTTTAGAACGTCGTGAGACAGTTCGGTCCCTATCTGCCGTGGGCGTTTGAGAATTGAAGAGGGCTGCTCCTAGTACGAGAGGACCGGAGTGGACGAACCGCTGGTGTTCGGGTTGTTATGCCAATAGCATTGCCCGGTAGCTACGTTCGGAACTGATAACCGCTGAAAGCATCTAAGCGGGAAGCAGGCTTTGAGATGAGTTCTCACTGGAGATTTAATCTCCCTAAAGGGTCGTTGGAGACTACAACGTTGATAGGTCAGGTGTGTAAGGGTTGTGAGGCCTTGAGCTAACTGATACTAATTGCCCGTGAGGCTTAACCATACAACACCCAAGTGGTTTTGTATTGACTGGTTAAAGTCACTTACTAACTTAGTAATGAAAAATCCTGTAGGAAACCTACACGTCGTTTTTAATTACGTTGTTA
>NZ_JAVRIF010000015.1:0-5668 GCF_031846185.1 Thalassotalea castellviae | reverse complement strand
ATAGACCCCATTTACCATAAGTAAAGCAAATAAAAACAAAAGACCAGAGTGTTATTTCAAACGCTCTGACCCCATTGATTTGCCATTGATTTTCTAATTAATATATGAAAAAAATACTATCAAAATAATCACTAATAGAATAAATATATCTGTAGCGAGAGTAGGTTTCTTCTCCTTAATAAATATTGAGTCACCATGAAAATCTCTTACTTTAAGTGTAATAAGATTCGCTACGACTAACATTAGAATAAAAGTTACAGCAATTATTTTCCCCTCAATGCCACCTGAAAATGTTACAAATGGAATATTAAAATAATTTAAAAAAAGCATTATCAGAAAAATCAAACAAAGCTGAAACAACGATAAAAGCAAAACACTTGAAACGTGAGTGATTTCGCTCTCACCTTCGATAAAGATCATTATCAATTTAAATCGAAAATAAAGAGCCTTATTCAGATCACCAAATAAAATCATATAATTCTCAGTATGCTGTAATCATCTAATGTCCTGTCCAATTACCGCCATTAGATATATCAACCATAAAGTACGCTGCACTCGCTGCTGTCCCAATTGGCCAGACGAAACCTAAGGCAGCCATACCGATATCTAAAGAGGTCTTCATCCCCGAAGGACCATTAGGCGTATTATAATTATATACAGATATACCAGCAGATGTAACAAATGAAAATCGCCCGAATAGCTTCAGCCCATTTGCTCTGCTAGTAGCAACACTTCTACCTCCTGTAGAACCATTCCCACCCCATTTTGATGAGTAGTATTTCCCATTTTTTCCTAGCCAAACACCATCACTATTGACAATTACCTGTGATGCTATGGCAGCACCATATCCTGATGAGTTATTAATTATACTACCCGTATTAACATATTCATTATATTTTCGTTCTAATTCCAACCTTTCAAGCCTAACTCTTTGTTTTTCTTCTTTTTCAATATCTGCAAGACTTTGAGTAGTGGTGCAATGTTCATTACTAGAACATTCTAATATCATCCCCGTTGGGTCTATATACTTATATGGATTGTTAGCAACATAGCTATAACGATTAAAACTATGTATATCACGGAATCCAATCGGATCATTCGAATAAAAACGCCCGATAACTGGATCATAGTATCGTGCCTGCATATAACTTAACCCTAAATCTGTATCAAATTTATGCCCCGTATATCCGACATCATCATTTGGTGCTTCAATGGTATCACCAAATGGTTTACTGTTCATGATACTGCCATTTTCTGGTATTTTAACCCCATAGCCTTCTTTAGCAATGAGTTTACTGCCTAAGAAAATATAGTTAATACCACCATCATCGGTTTCTCGATACAGCAGTTTGCCTGACTGGCTATAAAAGCTGTAACTGGTACCTTTACTGTCGGTGGTTTTTAGTCTGCGATTAAAGCCGTCATAAACATAAGTATTAGTACCTGAGCTTGTCATTTGATTGGCTAAGTTATAGGTGAATGAACGCTTACCGTTATGCGTTATATTACCTCGGTTGTCGTAACTGTTACTTTGAGTAAAGTCATAGCCTTCACTGCCGTTACCTGATAGCCCTGTTAAACGATTATTGGTATAGCTATATGTTAACGCGTGGCTGTCGAAAGCGCTATTATTGCTGTAAGACTTTATATTGCCTAATGTGTCATAGGTTAGGTTACTTGAGCCAATACCTGAGCCGCCAGAGGTGGTTTTAAGACGGTCTAATCCGTCATAAGTTAAATGAGTTAAGCTATAAATATCTGCATCACGCGTATTAGTGATAGAGGTGATGTTATCGTTGTTATCGTAACTATAACTTAAGTTAACTTTGTCTTGTCCACCTAATTTATCCATAATTTTCGACGGAATTTGACGGTTATTTAACTGCGTTTGATGGGTAATGCCATTACCATAAGTAAAAGTATTTATTATGCCATTGGGGTGGTAACTGGCTAACTCCGCAAATATTTCTGTGCCCTTTATTGCCTGTGTGGCTTGACCAAATGCGTTGGGGGAAAACGTTACTGGCGTTGTTTCATTAGGGTAAATCAATGAAGACAAGTGACCTAAGTTATCGTAATCATAATCAAGTGTTAAGCCCCCAGCAGTGCGTCCTGCAATTGTTAAGGTTTCATCTTCTAGTAGGTTCACACTGTTATAATTATATGTCTGACTATAGCCATCACCTGTAATGCTCAACAAGTTATTGCCTTTACTCATGGAAAAGGTGCGCGTTGGTGTGCCGTCGCCATAGGCTATCGTGCGCTGCTCACCACGATTATCGTAACCAAAGATGAGCTTTTGTGCATTGGTTGCGCCATGATTTGTACAATTTGAGCCTGAGACTCCTTGTGCTTGCCAAGTAATTTCACCATTAGTTGCACGTTGTAAGTAGGTATTCCCTACATCATTGCGTTTGGTCATACACAGTTGCTGTGCATTATTGTATAAACGTGTTTCAATTTGCCCACCCTGAGTAATGGATGTGGTATTACCAAAGAGATTAACGGCGATGTCAGTGGTAACTCCTTCAGGTGATACTATTTTGGTGGCTTGCTCGTAACTCGGCTCCCCATACGCAAGATACGTGGTGGTGGTTACATGTCCTTTTGCATCCGTTGTTTTAATTTGGTTGTTAGGCAAGTATTGCGTGGTTGTACTACCACCATAACTAATTGTTTGTCTTGTTTGACGTTGTAACGCGTCATACGTAAAAGAAGTGCCTAACGTTTCACCCGCAACATCAGAAGGAAATGACTGAAAGGTTACTTGGTTATTCGCGTTGTATCTTGAGTTTTGATGCACTGAAATATTCGAGGTGTTATCTGTGGTGACCACAGATAACGGGCGATATAAACCATCATAAGTAGTGGTTTCAGTGAGGTTAGTATTACTGGCACAAGCATTTCTCGCACTGTTTAACGTACAACGTTGTAACGTGCGTACGGGTTGTGTACCGGTTGAACCACCATTATAACGCCATGAATATAAGCTCCCTAAGAAGTTTGAGGGTAATTTAACCGATAATAAATTACCCATAATGTCATATTTATATTCAGTTTTATGGCTTGGGCCATCAAGTGGGGTAATGGATTTCACCCAGCCATTATCATCAATCTCACGGCTAGCGCTGATTCCTCCAGATGAGTAACGTGCAGGTATTGTGATGGTTGTTGGTTGACCACGTTTATAATCGCTGTACTTTTGATATCTATTACCACTTCCAGTAGTTAATGGGGCGTTAAATTCAATTCGTGTGACATTGCCTTTATCATATGATTTATATTCTTTTTGCCATATGCCAAATGATTTTTTCATCTGAGGTAGATTAGAATAACTACCATGATTGCTTGGATAATATTGGATTTCACTCACTGCAGTTAATGACCCCAAATGACTACCCAACTCAGTGGTTGTGGGTAAGTTAATTAACCATGCTGAAGTATCATGCAAATAACTTTGTTTGGTGTATTTTGTTTTGTTGTTGAATGAATTACTTTCTTGTTTCACCAAATTAGCGCCATAGACATTATAACTTGGGTAATTGGTGGTATACGTTGAGCCATGTTCGGTAACAGTTTTTGACGTTAAAAAGTGCTTTTGGCCTGATTTACCTTCAGTAAAACCAGCAAGTTCATTACCAAAGTCAAGGTCAATACTACCTATCATCCCTGTGTTAGCTGGCCAATTATCGTCACCATAACGCCAAGAGTTATCAATGGTTTGAATGACCGACCCATTTTTATCTTTGATGATATGTTTCAGTAATTTACCGTCTTGCCATTCAGCCCAGCGAAAAAAAGTATATTCTTCTATCGTCGTTGGCGTAGTAATAGTTGTTGTGTGCGTTTTCTTAGGCAAGCTGCCGTCTTTTTCCCATGAGCCATATGTGCTATCGCCATATTCATATTTCCATGTATAATTAAAGCCCTCACCACTAACGGTTTTCTTGTTTACGCCTAAGTATTCTATATATTGAGACTCAACGGCTGAATTACCCGCCGTAATCTCAACGTTCATACCCGGTTTAAAGCGTAATACGTCTGAAATCTCATAGGTAGCAGTAGCTCCTTCTGGGTGCTTTAAGCTAATACTGAATATTTGTTTGGGCACACCTGCTCTAGGTGTACGACTAGCAAGCGAATATAAATTCGTAAACTGCCAAAATTTATTATCGGGTCTTGTTACCGTTTCAAGGCGTTTAACTATTCGATTATCAATCGTTTCATTAACATAGCCATATTGCCATGTTCGCCCATTGGCAGTAACTGATTGGATATATGGGTCATCAGCGGTCGCGTAATTTACGGTAATGGTACGACCATCACTTGAAGTAATGCTTTCTAGACGGCCCCCCCTATTACCTGAGTCATAACCATTTGGAGTTCTTATAATATGTAAGCTGTAGTCATAAGTCACCGTATTGCCAAAACGGTCTTCAACTTTACTCGCCATCGCGCCGTGTAACATAGTTCTGCGTATTCGACCATTGTACTTCGCTGGTGCCTGCTCTCTGGAAACAAAAACATCAAAAGTATATTTAGTACCATTCGGTGACAAGGCTTCAAAACCTTCGCCATTGTCTGTATTTATACACTTTATCGCCCAGTTATCTTTAGTGATACGGGTATAACCAGCCGGTAAATTAAACGGAATAGTAGAAGCGTCAGGCTCCAATATCATGCCGTTATAGCCGTTACCATCGTTGAGCGTTAGCCCGCCAAAAAAATGTGTAGCAAGTACATATTGATTAGACTCATGGGGCAACATTTGTGAGCATCTGTTAGCATGCCAACTAAACCCTAATCGCCCAGAGATATAAGGCACATCAAGCCCCCAATGGATAAAAGGCGTAATAGGAGATGAATTAGTAGGTAAATGACGACTTAACTTAACCGGCAAATTAAAATTACCAGGAATAGTCACGTCCGTATGGTGAAAGTTCAGCGTTCCTGTATTAGGGTCAATACTGTCGCCCATGAAAGAGGAAGGGTTTAACATCCTGACTTGATTGCGATCTTGGATGGTAAATAATTCAGAAATAACTTCATCCTGATTAGAGCCAGGATCATCAGGATCGGGTTCAGCTATTAGATAGGGCTCAAATCCAGGATAAGGATTGGGAATATAGGCTGGCGCTGGTAAACCTAAAGGGGGTAAGCTAATATCATAAGGCGCACTGATGATATTTGAAGAAAGTATACAAGAGGCAATAACCACACAGTGATAGATGAATTTTTCCAATGGGCTTATTTTCATAATATCTCTCCTTCTGAGCCTGTCTCGACAACAGGTGTCCCTAAAACATCCGTGTGGATAAAAATAGTTTTGTGAGTCGGCACTTCGTTTAAAACTTTTATATCAAATGTTGACAAGGGTATCGGTTTGGACACCTTCCCGTCTGTGACTGAAATAGTTATATCAGTAACAATTCCTATATCGCTTGCTTTTGGGGTGCCTGATAATTGACCCGTAGAGTTACTAAAGTTCGCCCAAGTTGGCTTCCCTTCAATATTAAAAGTCAAATTATCATTATCGATATCATTTGCTATTGGAATGAAGCTATATGCTTGATTAACTGTTGTCGATGTTGAAGGAGTCCCTGAAATAGTTGGAGGGTTGTTTTCTGGCTCAGGCTCACTCACCGTAATACTTCGACAAGGATATGGT
>NZ_JAVRIF010000014.1:0-63808 GCF_031846185.1 Thalassotalea castellviae | reverse complement strand
GTCGTCATGTTGGCGGCTGGTTAAAGCATAACGGTAGTACGTACCAATAGCTTTATAACAAGTTGGCTTTTACTACTGCGTCGTTTATTTTAATCAACTGTTATGTACCGCTTATTGAAGCGTTATGTTTCAAAATCAATATTGAGTCAAGGATGAGTTTTATGGATAAATTTATTTTATTAGTAATTTTACTTACGGTTTGGTTAGTTGGATGTAGCGCCACGAAAGGCCCAACCTTTATTGGAGAAACCGTAGAGATCGATTCCTCTGAATTAAGTCAATATTGGAAATATGACTCTTCCAAAGTCATAATGTTATCTGGTCGCCCTGACTGGTTGCCAAAAGGAGCAGGAAAAGCGTCTTACTTTATTACTATTGATTCCAACGGTACTGAAGTTAGTAAAGAACTAATCAACTCTATTCCTGATGGGTGGATAACTCAAAAACTTCTAGATAAAATGCCAAAGCAACAGTATAAGCCTTCTGAAACTAACCTTAATAAAATACCCGTTAAAGTTAAAATTTCATCTGAAGTTAAGCGAATGGGGTAATCAAAACAGAACAAAAAATTAAACAAGGACAAAATTTACCGTTGGCTATATTCGCTTCGTTCAATATTATAAACAAATAACATAAACAAAGGATTGTTATGAAAATACTTACATTTTTACTTTCTATTTACTTAGTGCAGGCAAGCGCTAATCAAGAAGAGATCATTGCCAAACTACAAGCCCTTAACTGGCAGCAAGAACCTAGATCCTATTCAATAGCTAATGATCAAGCGACAGTGACCACCACTGAAAATGACTTTTTAGTTATTGGAGAGGAAGCTAGTAAATATATGTTTATTACGCAAGGACACAAAAACTATCAACCTGATGCAGCAATTCTTAGAATACAAGGCCCAGAAGCTGATTCTCAAGTGATCTATACCATCAATAAAATTGGCTATTTAACTCAAGATGATTGGGCTGATAATATTGATAAAGATCAGATGTTAGAGGAGATTAAAGAAGGCACTATTGAAACTAATAAATTGCGTGGTGATGGGTATTTAGATATTTTTGTTGACGCATGGGCGCAAGAGCCTTTTTTAGACAAGGAAAATAACACGGTATATTGGGCTATTTCGGGTCATGATTCAGAGAATAATGGTTTTATTAATGCTAAAGCATTAAAGCTTGGGCGCGAAGGATATACAGAAATATTGTGGATAGGCTCACCCGATCAATTTACTAGCTCTGAAGTTGCACTTAAACCAATACTTGAAAATTATTATTATAGTGAAGGCTTTCGCTACGCAGATTATATTCCGGGGCAAGATGGCATAGCGGCTGCTGGTGTTGGTGCATTAGTTTATAAGCTTGCCACTGGCAAAGCTGCAGCAAAAGCTGGAGTACTCGCTGCGGCAGTTATTTTTGCTAAAAAGTTCTGGTTTATTCTGTTTCTACCATTCGTTTATGGTTGGAAATGGCTAAAGAAAAAGTGGTTAAAAAATTCTGAGTTAAAAGATAAAGAAAACTAAATCGATTCGTAAATACACTTAACAGTACTAGCGACGATTTATTCGCTTTGATGAATGAAGTAATGCGTGAAACTAAACGAAAATAAGGCATTTCAACCGCCGTTAATTTTGAACTAAACGGCGGCTTTAGCTTATTTTTGTAGGTATGCAGCGTGAAAACGTAGATGTTCTTCTATCATCGAAGCGATAAAGTAGTAACTGTGGTCGTAACCGTCATGCAGCACTAATTCTAGCGGATAATTGTTAACGATTGCCGCAGCCTCTAACGTTTCTGGCTTAAGTTGTTCGGTTAAAAAATCATCGGCAGCCCCTTGATCAACTTTTGCTGGCACAAAGCGAGTGGCTTGTCGCATTAATTCACTCGCATCATGTTTTTTCCAAGTTGATTGGTCTTTGCCTAAGTAAGCGGTAAAGGCTTTTTTCCCCCAAGGTGCGTTAATTGGGTTGCAAATAGGACTAAATGCTGACATTGAACAATAGCGTTCGGGGTTTAACATAGCAATGGTTAGGGCGCCGTGGCCTCCCATTGAATGACCACTGATTGCCCGTTTATTGGTGACCGGAAAAGAGGCTTCAACGATCGCCGGTAATTCATTCACAACGTAATCATACATTTGAAAATGACGATTCCAGGGAGCTTGTGTGGCATTTACGTAAAAGCCTGCGCCTTGTCCTAAATCATAATTGTCATCATCTGCAACATTCTCACCGCGCGGACTTGTATCTGGTGCAACAATGGCAATGCCTAATTCAGCGGCTACGCGAAAAGCACCTGCTTTTTGCATAAAGTTTTCATCGGTACAAGTTAGCCCTGACAACCAATATAAAACGGGTACTTTTTCACCATTAGAAACCTGCGGCGGTAAGTAAATGGCAAACTGCATGGCGCAATTTAAGGCATGTGATTGATGGCGATATTGTTTTTGCCAGCCAGCAAATACCTTATTTGCACTAACATTTTCGATCAACTGTTCAGTTGTCATGTGTATTCCTTATTCATCTTGCTCGTTGTTACTAAAATTTTTAACCGGCTAAAGCTGGCGCTAAATTATTTGCCAAAATGAATAACCGTGCGGATACTCTCGCCTTTATGCATTAAATCAAACGATTCGTTTATATCTTCTAATGGCATTGTATGGGTAATAAAATCACTTAATTTGAATTCACCCGCTAAATATCGTTCAACATAATCAGGTAATTCGGTACGGCCTTTTACACCACCAAATGCGGTGCCGCGCCACACACGCCCTGTTATTAATTGAAAAGGTCGGGTAGATATTTCTTGTCCAGCACCTGCTACGCCAATAATAACAGATTCGCCCCACCCTTTATGGCAGCATTCTAATGCCGAACGCATCAAGTTTACGTTGCCGACACATTCAAATGAGTAATCAACTCCACCGTCGGTTAGTTCAACAATGACATCCTGAATTGGTTTGTCGAAGTTTCTTGGGTTAATACAGTCGGTTGCGCCTAATTTTTTCGCTAGATCAAACTTACTTTCGTTAATATCAATAGCAATAATTCGGCTAGCTTTTGCCATTGTTGCTCCGATAACTGCAGATAAACCAATACCTCCTAAACCGAAGATAGCGACTGTTGCCCCTTCTTCAACTTTGGCGGTATTCATTACCGCACCCATTCCTGTTGTAACGCCACAGCCCAGTAAACAAACTTCTTCTAATGGCGCTTCTTTATTAACTTTCGCTAATGATATCTCAGGCAATACGGTATATTCTGAGAACGTAGAACAGCCCATATAATGATAAATTGGCTGACCGTCTTTATAAAAACGAGTCGTGCCGTCGGGCATTAAGCCTTTACCTTGGGTTTCGCGAATTTTTTGACATAAATTAGTTTTGCCAGATAAACAAAACTTACATTCGCCACACTCAGGTGTGTATAAAGGGATCACATGATCACCCACTTGTACGCTAGTAACTCCTTCACCCACTTGCTCAACAATACCACCACCTTCGTGACCTAAAATGGCTGGAAAGATACCTTCAGGATCTTCACCTGATAATGTAAAAGCGTCGGTATGGCAAACCCCCGAAGCTATCACTTTCACTAACACTTCGCCTTTTTTGGGGAGCATTACGTCTACTTCTTCAATTGATAATGCTTGTTTTGGACCCCAAGCTATTGCGGCTTTTGATTTAATAAATTGGTCAGTCATGTAAATTCTCACTTGTGCTTTTCATCATAAATAATTGGTAAAAAATAAATACCAACTGTGTTTTATGGTTATTAATGACATTGCTTTGTAACAATTTAACTTGTTATTCGGCTTATTGAGTACTGTTTGTAAATTTTTTTAGTTTGAAACGACATGGCAAAGTTTTGTGCTCACTTATTTATTGATACCTGTTCATGCATGTTTACTGTTGCCAATAGCCGTTAAAGATTCTTTGTTAAATATAGTCGTAACACGACAAAAGTTCTGTCGTGATTTTAGATTAAAATTTATTACTTGCAGTCATCATAACTTTTTCTCAATTAATGATAATATAGTGTTTATGCAAATAACTTTTACATATAGGTAATAATCTATGCAGTGGGAAGGCATTAGTGAATTTGTTTACGTGGCCGAAAATGAAAGCTTCACGCAAGCTTCGAAAAAAATGGCAATTTCTACCGCACAAGTCAGTCGCCAAATAAGCGCATTAGAAAAGCGGCTGAATATAAAACTCTTTTATAGAACAACGCGTAAAGTCTCATTAACCGAAGAAGGGCGTGTTTTTTATCAGCATTGTCGTAGTGTGCTTGATGGGTTAGCTGAAGCAGAACGAGCCATCACAAATTTACAATCTAAACCACAAGGTAAAATAAAACTTTCCGCTCCAGTGACTTATGGCGAACAGCAAATATTGCCTTTATTAAATGATTTTATGTTGCAATATCGCGATGTAGAAATAACCGCATATTTGAGTAATCAACAGGTTGATCTCGTGGAAGAAAGTTACGATTTAGCCATTCGCCTTGGTAAGTTAAGTGACTCTTCTATGATGGCAAAAAAGCTCAGTAAGAGAACAAACTATGTTTGTGCATCACCTAAGTATTTGCAGCAATTTGGTATTCCTCATACATTATCAGAGCTGACAAAACACAACTGTTTATTAGGTACTATTGATTATTGGCGTTTTAACGAATCAGGCAAAGAGCGTAATCTGCGTGTGAATGGCCGATTAAGATACAATAGTGGACCAGGCTTAGTTGATGCCGCCTTAAAAGGCTTGGGGATCGTACAATTACCTGATTATTATGTTGAAAATTATTTACAAACGGGTGAACTAATTTCGTTTTTAGATAACTTTCGAGTTGCTGATGAAGGCGTTTGGGCGGTTTATCCTCAAAATCGCCATTTATCACCAAAAATTAGGTTGTTGGTGGATTTTTTGGCAAAAGCATTAGTTTAGCTTTAACTTCATCAAGTTAAACAGCTATTACTTTTTATCAAAACGTGCAGCAATCATCTTGATTGACTGCACATTTTTAATGTCGATACACTACTTCAGTGACATACAGCTTAAATTAGAAGTGGTTTTTCATTTGCTCTTTGATAAATGCAATGCTGACTTTATCTAATTCAATCGATTGCATTTCAGTGTTGCTGGCGCGATCAGAATAACCCGACGCATAACCTACAACACCTGGGTGATTGTCATGCATATGAAAAACGATTCTTTTTGATGTTGAAGGTTGATCAATAACGACTCCGTCAGCCATAAAACCCTCTTCTCGCATGGCGGTTTGTAATCCTACTTCTGTTTTACTTTGCGGGTTATCAAGTAAAAACTCTTCATTTGAAATCATGACCATGCGCTGTAAGTCAGCAAAATTCTTAGTACTCATTTTGTTCCTTGGATTATTTGATTAGCAAGTTGTCATTGTATTGTTGATATTTCTGCGTTGCTGATTGATGAAACTAAAATCAAGGTTTTAATTTCTTACGACGATTTGGAGATACTTTATCATTTTTCTCGCTGGTGTCATCCCATGTAATGATAATCATGCGTTATCATCGAGAGTAAATGTAAAGCTATTATGGCAATTATTAATAGTTAAACTGCTGATTTTCTATTAATCTAGATTGTGTGGCGGTAACATCTTCCGTTTGAATGCCTTATTTTTATTGGGGTGTCATGTGTTTGTCGCCTTCGTGACGTAACAAATAGAATTAAATTTGTTCATAGTAAATGTAGAACAACTGGTTAAGGATAAAAAATGATCGTTCGTAAATTAAGGTTGAAACATGGTTGGTCACAAGAGCAACTTTCACAGTTTAGTGGCTTAAGTATCCGAACTATTCAACGCATTGAACGAGGACAAAATGCAGGATTAGAATCATTAAAATCTTTAGCGGCTGTTTTTGATATTCCATTATCTGAACTACAAGAGGGAAATACTATGACACCGACAAAAACAGAGCAGCTTAGTGATCATGAAATTGAAGTTATTGAACACGTTAAAGATATTAAAAGTTTTTACACACACCTAATAAACTACTCGGTTGTGATAATACTTTTGTTTGTGATTAATTATTTTATTAGTCCCGGCTACATTTGGGCATGGTGGGTTGCTTTTGGGTGGGGCATTGGTGTTTTGTCTCACGGCTTGAGTGTTTTCGAAGTGTTTACTTTTTTTGGGGCAGACTGGGAAAAGAAACAAATTGAAAAAAGACTCGGTAAAAAATTATAACGAATATTTACATTAACATTGCACGCCAATATTTAACGTAACCCAGCAAAATACATACAATATTTATTGGCTGTTTTCATGTGTTTTTTCTGATCAATTCTCAACAATTAATGCATACGACGATTATTAATATTAGGCTTTTGTTTGGTGGTCTTTAATTTTAATCGCTCGCTCCATTGTCCTTGGTGATGTTTTTCGCAAGCTTCTTCACTGTCAAAATGAATACACTGATTAACATTTTTTACGATAACGCCAATTTTAAGTAATTGCTTTTGAATATCTTGCTGAAAGGCTGTCGCGAGGTTTTTTGCTTTCATTTCTTCAATATCATTTTCAGTTTCAAACACACAAGTAACAATGAGGCTGGCGGGGAAATTTGTATAATTTGCTCGATGCGTTAACCAACTAAAACCTGCAATTTTATGTAATGAGTTTTCGCAAGCAATGGTTAATGCCTTACAGATATTATTATCAAGTTTTTGCGTCGTTTTGGTTAATTTCATGATATTTATTTAATCCGTTATTTTAGGATGATGATCATAACTTAATGAGGTACTCTCGTCACAGCGAATTGGTTAATTTGTACAATTTCTCTGTCATGGATTTGATTATTTGTTAACATCTATAAGCACTTGTATAGAAAAATATTGATTTAGACAATAGCTATTGTAAGTAACGTTTTCGTACCGTGAAGAAAAGAATAATGATTACAGTGGTATGGTTATTATTAATTTAATTAAATTGTTGGAGAATAAATGAAAGTAGTATTCATCTCCTTTATATTTTTCGTTTTCATCAGTAAGCTCCATGCCACTGAAGATGAGCGATTAAAAGAAACTCTCGCTGGCTTAGAAAATGCTCAAACCCGATTGGCTTATTTGCAAGACAATGAAAATATATATCTAGATCAAGACTTATCTATTAAAGCTGAATATTGGTTATCTCTGGGATTAGCTTTAGAGGAAAATAGTAAATTAGATGAAGCATTTAACGTTTATAGTCATGCCGTTACAGTACTGGAATCAGCAATTAACACACATCGTGAGCTTTATATTAAGGCTTTGATTGAGCGTTCTTATATTACTTATTTACAAACTTACGATACTAAACAGTATTGCCCAGATAGAGCCCTTGCATATAACACTTTAGATGAAACGGTTTCTATAGAGATGCAGGTGCGAGCGAATGTGCAATATGCTTTTTGTTTTCAAAATGACAAAGCTAATTTTTCAACAGGTTTATCTTTATTAGACCAAGCGTTAAAGTTTGCTAAACAGCATAAGTTATCACCTAACACTCATGCGATGATTTATAACGCTTCAGGCTTGATATATGGCCGAAATCAATTATATGCCAAAGCTTACGAGTATTTATTAAATGCTTATCGCCAGTGGTCGTTGGTAAATGATTATCAAGATATGTTTAATATGTTGCATACCTTAACTCATAACGCGATATATATGCGTGAATTTGATAAGGCAAAACAGCATGTTGATGAAATGTTTTTGCTCGCTGACCAACAAAACACTTTCGAAGATTTCTTATTTTTTGCTCATTATAACTCTGGATTTTTAGCTTTGGCCAAAGGTGATATTAAGGAAAGTGTAAACGCTTATGAGATGGCATTATCAGAGCAGAAAAATACCCAAGAACGTTATTTTGTTAAAAGTGCTTATGAAGTCAATATCTCCAATTATTTTCGGTTGGGAGAAATAACCAAAGCCGGTGATTTATTATCTCAATTGAAAACAAAATTTCCTGAGCATCAAATTAAATCAAATTTGGTAAACGCCTTCGCGGCATACCAACAAGGTGATTATTTAACCGCTATCAAGAAAATGTATCAGCAAGTTGACCATGAGCAGAATGAACGACGTTTATTTATAAAACATGCCGTACAGAGCACATCTTTATTAAATTCTCAAAATATCACTGAGCTAGATAAAAAGCTTTTAGAGAAAACCATTGAGATACAAAATTTAAATATCGAAAAAGCGCAATCTGATAAGCATGCTATTTACCTGTTTTTAGTTTTCGCGTTGATTTTGTTTTTAGCCGTTTCGGTATTCAGTTTTTATCTTTATAAAACGAGACAGTACTTTAAACATCATGCAAGAATTGATTATTTAACGGGTGTCTTTAATCGCCGCTTCCTTTTTGAAGAAGGTGAACGTGCTTTGAAAGAAGTAAGACTTAAAAAGATTGAAGTATCAATTTTGTTATTTGATATCGATAATTTTAAAAAGATTAATGATTCTAAGGGACATTATGCGGGTGACTTAGCCATCAAGCTGGTGGTGGAAAAGTGTCAAGAAAATCTGCCAAAGAACGCATTTATGGGGAGATTAGGCGGTGATGAATTTTTGGTGGTGCTCAAGCATGTTAATCAAGCAACAGCCTATGATATTGCTGAACAAATACGGGCGGATATTCAAGAGGCTTATTTAGCGGAAATTTCACCTATTGAATTAACGGTTAGTATTGGTGTGGTCAATTGTTTGGGACAAAATAGTCTTGATGAGGCAATCGCACAAGCCGATAACCTACTGTATCAAGCAAAGGCCGAGGGTCGAAATATAGTCGTAAGCGAGTAAACTCTGGTTTTTCAGCATTATTCCGGTGAGATCTATCGCTATATTTAGCGCTTCTCACCGAATATAAATTTCATGATTAAAGGTAAGAGCAACAATAATCAGTTAATGATCTCACTTTAACCTTAAAGCTTGCATTGGCCGGTACGTTAAAAGACTGGCCACCTTGAATATCTAACCATTCGTCACTATTGGGTAATAAAATGGAAATATCACCAGCGGTTATTTCCATCAACTCCGCAGCTTCGGTGCCAAATTCATATTCACCCGCCATCATAATACCTAATGTTTTAAAGCTACCGTCGGCAAATGTTACTTTTCTACTGGTCACGTTACCGTCAAAATACACATTGGCAGCTACGTCTACGGTTACATTGTTAAATTGTGACATGTTAAATTCCTAATGATTAAATTTCTGGCAATAAAAAACCGATATCAGCGCCAGAGAGTACTAATATCGGCTTTTGGCCTAACTATTATTTTCAACAATAATGTCAGGCCGAGAAAGTGCTTATCTTCTAACTATTCTTTAAAGATAAATTAAAGATTTGATTCAACAATACGCTTCATGTCAGTCATGTAACCACGTAATGTTTTACCAACGCTTTCTACACCGTGACTGCGAATTGCTTCGTTAACTTCAATTAAACGAACGTTATCAACACCGTTTGAGCTTTCTTTTAAGCCTTCGCCTAATTCTTCAAGGGTTAATTTACTCGCGTATTCAGCCAATAATGGTTGCGCAGCGTGCGTAAATAAGTAGTTACCGTATTCAGCGGTATCCGAGATAACAACGTTCATTTCGTATAACTTGTTACGGGCGATACAGTTAGCAATTAATGGTGTTTCATGAAGTGATTCGTAGTAAGCAGACTCTTCAATAATACCTGCAGCAACCATCGCTTCAAATGCTAATTCAACACCAGCTTTGACCATAGCAACAACGAAAATACCTTTGTCGTAATATTCTTGCTCAGTAATTTCTACGTCACAATCTGGTGCTTGTTCAAAAGAAGACTCAGCGGTTTCTTCACGCCATTTTAATAAGTTAGCATCATCGTTCGCCCAGTCTTCCATCATAGTGGCAGAGAAGTGACCTTCGATGATATCGTCCATGTGTTTTTCAAATAATGGGCGTAAAATAACTTTTAATTCCTCTGACATATCAAACGCTTTAATTTTTGCAGGGTTTGATAAGCGATCCATCATGTTAGTGATGCCACCGTGTTTTAAGCCTTCAGTAACGGTTTCAATGCCGTATTGTAATAACTTACGAGCGTAAGCTGCATCAATTCCTTGTGATACTAGTTGCTTGTGCCCTAAAACAGCAGCGGTTTGTAACATGCCGCATAAAATGGTTTGCTCGCCCATTAAGTCTGATTTAACTTCAGCGATGAAAGAGGATTCAAGTACACCAGCACGGTCACCACCAGTAGCAGAAGCATAAGCTTTAGCAATGGCTAAACCATTACCTTGCGGATCATTTTCTGGGTGAACAGCGATAAGTGTTGGAACACCAAATCCACGCTTGTATTCTTCACGTACTTCAGTACCCGGACATTTAGGTGCAACCATTACAACCGTGATATCTGAACGAATTTGCATGCCTTCTTCAACAATGTTGAAACCGTGCGAATAAGCTAACGTTGAACCTTGCTTCATGTGAGGCATAACAGCCGTTACTGCAGAAGTATGCTGTTTATCAGGCGTTAAGTTTAAAACTAAATCAGCTTGTGGAATTAATTCTTCATACGTACCAACGGTAAAGCCGTTCTCTGTGGCCCACTGCCAAGATTGACGTTTCTCTGCAATTGCTGCGTCACGTAAAGCATATGAAATATTTAAACCTGAATCGCGCATGTTTAAACCTTGGTTTAAACCTTGAGCACCACAACCGACGATGACAATGTTCCAATCTTTAATGAAGTTACAGCCATCGCTGAATTCTTCACGTTTCATAAAACGACATTTGCCTAATTGGGCTAATTTTTCACGTAAACTTAATGTATTAAAATAGTTGCTCATTTTGATTCCTTTTCACTGGCGTTTGGCAGTTCTGTTCGAAATGTTTGGCCAATAAAGTTAATTTCGTTGTCAGCGATCTCTGACGATGGGGCGATGATAGCGCAAGACTTATGTTGCTTAAAATGATATATTTGCATCATTACGTTGCAAAAAACGCAACGATATAGTTTTTAATGTACTAAAATGGGGGATTTGATGGATCTTAAATCACTAAAAATGTTTGTTCACCTTGCGCAAAATTTACATTTTGGCAGAACAGCAGAAGCAAACCATGTCAGTACTTCAACCTTGAGTCGTGCAATTCAAAGGCTTGAAGATGAAGTGGGGACTTCGTTGCTGCATCGAGACAACCGCACTGTCGTTTTAACTGAGTCTGGAAAACAGTTTCAACAATACGCTGAGCAGCAACTTGAACAGTGGCAATTATTACAACTTTCCTTGAATCAAAAGCAAGAGCAGTTGCAAGGAAAACTTCATATTTATTGTTCCGTTACTGCCGCTTATAGTCATTTGCCTCCACTGCTAGAGCGTTTCAGACAACAACATCCATTAGTCGAAATTATGTTAACTACCGGTGATGCCGCTGATGCTTTTGAGCAAGTGCAACAACAATCGGTTGATTTGGCTATTGCGGTAAAACCTGAAAATATCTCTCGACTGTTTCATTTTCAGCCGCTGGCGAAAATTCCATTATCAGTGATTGCGCCAACCATGACTTGCCAAGTGCAGCAGTTAGTAAAAAATCAAACGATACCTTGGCATGAAGTGCCGATGATCTTGCCGGAGCACGGTGTTGCTAGAAAGCGCTTTGATTATTGGTTCCGTCGACGTCAACAAGGTAAACCTAATATTTATGCGACGGTATCGGGGCACGAAGCCTTGGTTAGTATGGTCGCTTTAGGCTGTGGTGTAGGAGTGGCACCCTATGTGGTGGTGGAAAACAGTCCGGTTAAAGATCGCGTACAGTACTTGGCAAATGTTGGTGAAATAGAACCCTTTGAATTAGGCATTTGCTCATTAAATCAAAACAAAGAGCATGCACTGATCCAAGCATTTTTAGCTGCCATTGCAAACACCAATTAGCATTTTTACACGGAAACTGCTTCGCTAAGGTGACGTAATATTCTATCCATCGCTCGATACGACAATGCCTCGATAAGTTGTTGACGATGAATATTTTCATCTCCTTCAAGATCAGCTAGCGTGCGAGAAATCTTTAAAATTTTATGATGAGCGCGTGTTGATAATCCAAGTTTTTCAACGGCTAATTCTAAAAATTCATTGTCTTCTTCTGATAAAACGCAAAATTTTCGCACTTCCGCACTGGCTAATTGTGCATTGGGTTTTCCTTGCCTTTGCAATTGAATGTCACGGCATTTTTTCACGCGTTGTCTAATTTTGGCTGTGGTTTCATTCGTTTTAGAATTTTTACTCCACATGCCTTTCGGTAAGCGGGTGACTTCAATTTGAATATCAATGCGATCAAGAAACGGCCCAGATAAACGATTTAAATAGCGCAACACTTGCTCGGGCGTACTACGACGATCATTATAAAACCCTGTTGGACTCGGGTTCATCGCCGCGACGAGTTGAAATTTTGCTGGGTAGGTTTGTTTATGCAAAGCACGGGAAATGGTCACTTCCCCTGATTCTAAAGGCTCGCGTAATACATCTAAAACTTTTCGTTCAAACTCAGGCAATTCATCAAGAAATAACACGCCATGATGTGCTAACGAAATTTCTCCCGGCTGTGGTTGACTGCCTCCACCGACTAAAGCGGCAGAAGAGGCGGTATGGTGGGGCGCACGAAAGGGACGTGTTTGCCAAGATTGTTCATTGATCACTTGCTGGCTGATGGATTGAATGGCAGCAACTTCTAAAGCCTCGTCTTCTGTCATGGGGGGTAAAATGCCGGGTAATCGGCTGGCTAACATGGTTTTTCCCGTGCCTGGCGGGCCAATAAACATTAAATTATGTCCACCAGAAGCGGCAATCTCTAGCGCTCTTTTGGCTAATGGCTGACCAATAACATCACAAATATCTAAGGTAGATTGTTTATCATTTTGCTGGGGTGTTTTTGCGGTAACCATAGGTAAAGATTGTTGTTTTAACAAATGTGGATACAATTGGGTTAAATGGCTAAGGGCAAAGATTTTCGCGCCCTTCACCCAACTTGCTTGCTCTGCGTTTTGTGCTGGTATGATTAACGTTCGATGACTTTTCTCGCATGCCATCGCCATGGGGATCTCGCCAATTACTTCGCGTAATTCACCGGAAAGGGCGAGTTCACCGGCAAATTCATAGTTTAATAATTCTTGGTGTGGGATTTGTTCTGATGCGGCTAAAATGCCAACCGCAATCGGCAAGTCAAACCGGCCACCTTCTTTGGGTAAATCAGCGGGCGCTAAATTAATGGTGATGCGTTTAGCAGGAAATTCATATCCGCAATTGATGATGGCGCTACGCACGCGATCTTTTGCTTCACGCACTGTGGTTTCAGGTAAACCAACAATATTAAAGGCGGGTAATCCGTTGGCTAAATGAACTTCAACGGTAACTAGCGGTGACTCTAAACCCACACGCGCACGAGAGAAAACACAGGCAAGTGACATATAAATCCATTTATTTATCATCCTTAGGTTTTCGAAGTGTAGTTATAGATTTACTTTTTTGCGAGTAGAAACGCGTTAAATTAGGCGTTCATATAACAAAAAATTTAATAGCATAATAAAAAGGTCAGTAAAAAAGCTTGCACAATGAATTAGAGCTATGGTACTAATTTAAATAGGCTGGAAATCGCCAACAAATTTATTAGTTTTATTTAGGTTTAATGAATAAACATGCAAACATTTAGTTCAGTCATTATTAACATTCTCGTCGTCGTGATTATTCAATCACTGCGAGGTCGTTTGTTGAGCTAAAATAAAGCTAAGAGTATTAACAAACCCCTCGCTCCGAAAGGACCGAGGGGTTTTTGCTTAATTGGAAATGCAAATAGTGACATTTCAAATAACGAAGTAAATCAGCACAATAATTTTTTAATAAAGGAGAATACTAGTTAACTTTTATCATTTTTATCAAACGATTAAGGTGAATAATTGTTGAATAGTTTTACTAAGCAAATGACAACCGAGAAAAAACAAACAGGCGGTTCAGTTTTATTCAATGTTTTGCAACAGCATGGTGTTGAGCATGTTTTTGGTTACCCTGGTGGAGCCATTATGCCAATTTATGATGCGTTGTATGACAGTGACGTGCAACATTTTCTCTGTCGTCATGAACAAGGAGCTGCTTTTTCTGCGGTTGGTTATGCACGAGCATCTGGAAAAGTAGGGGTATGTTTAGCGACTTCAGGCCCTGGTGCTACTAACCTGATCACAGGTCTTGCTGATGCTTTAGCTGATTCTATCCCAATTGTTGCAATAACGGGTCAAGTGCCTACCTCAGCTATGGGCTCTGATGCTTTCCAAGAAATTGATGTGTTTGGTTTGTCATTAGCCTGTACTAAACATTCTTTTCAAGTGACTGATGTGAATGATTTACCTAAGGTGTTGCATAAAGCCTTTGCAATTGCTCTTGAAGGCCGTCAGGGGCCAGTTTTAGTTGATATTCCTAAAGATGTTCAATTAGCAGAAGTAACAAATAGCCTTGATGATTTTTCTCAATTGCGCAATAAAGTAAAATTACCGCCAGCCAATGTTGGTAGTGCTATTGCTTTATTGAGTAAAGCCAAAAAGCCTGTTTTGTATGTTGGTGGCGGCGTTGGAATGGCAAACGCTATCGACGAATTACGAGCATTTTCTCAAACAACAAAAATTCCTAGTGTTTCCACGTTAAAAGGACTAGGTGCTATTGACCCTGAGGATGAAAATTATCTCGGAATGCTTGGCATGCATGGCACGAAAGCGTCTAATATTGCCGTACAAGAGTGTGATTTATTAATCGCTGTTGGTGCACGTTTTGATGACCGTGTCACGGGTAAATTAAATGAATTTGCGCCACATGCAAAAATTATCCATTTTGATATTGATACTGCGGAAATTAATAAACGCAGAGCGGCTGATGCTGCCATTTTAGGTGATTTAAAAATTAACTTACCAGCGTTAGCTATTCCACTTTCAATCGCCGACTGGCAACAAGAATGCCAAAAAATGAAGCAAGATTACGCTTGGCGATATGATCATCCAGGCGAAAATATTTTTGCGCCAGCAGTATTGAAAGAAATCAGCGATAAAATGCCGAAAAATGCTTGTGTCACCACGGATGTAGGTCAGCATCAAATGTGGGCTGCTCAGCATATGCTTTTTAATGATCCGAGCAATTTCTTAACCAGTGGTGGTATGGGAACCATGGGCTTTGGTATCCCTGCGGCAATTGGCGCACAAGTGAGTCGACCTACCGATTGTATTATCGCTGTTTCAGGTGATGGTTCATTTATGATGAATGTACAAGAATTATCAACGATAAAACGTTTTCAATTACCCGTGAAAATATTACTGATTGATAATGCCAAGCTAGGTATGGTTCGACAGTGGCAAGATTTATTTTTTAATGGTCGTTTAAGTGAAACGGATCTTTCTGATAATCCTGATTTTATTATGTTAGCGACGGCTTTTGATATAAAAGCAAAACAAATAACCAAAAAAAGTGAAGTCTCTGCTGCCGTAGAAGAAATGCTTGACCATGAAGGACCCTTTTTATTGCAAGTCAAAATAGATGCGCAAGATAACGTTTGGCCTTTAGTGCCACCCAATACTGCTAATGATCAAATGATGGAGAGTATCTAATGAATCAATATCAATTAACCATCAAAGCTGATGATAAGCAGGTGGTGTTAGAGCGTATTTTGCAAGTTGCACGCTATCGTGGTTTTTTAATTGATGGCATCAATGCCAAGGTCAATACAGGTACTAACATAGGTACCATTATCTTAATGGTAAGAAGTGAGCGTTCTATCACACTTTTGGTGGATCAAATTAATAAACTGATCGATATCAAAGAAGTAAAAATAGACGACGTAGTAGCGCAGTAATTTATTGATTTACACGTTATAATACTTGCGTTGAAAACACGCACTTAAAAAATAAAAAAGAATATTTTCAGCTAAATCGCAAAGTATTCTCATAGAAATATAAATTAGGAAATTAAAATGGCAAAAGTAAATGCTGAACTCATCTGGTTTAACGGTGAACTCATGCCTTGGAAAAACGCAACAGTTCATGTAATGAGCCATGCGTTACATTACGGTTCTTCTGTATTTGAAGGGATCCGTGCATATAAAACCCATAAAGGTACTTGTATTTTTCGTCTAGAAGAACACATCAAACGTTTATTTGATTCGGCGAAAGTATATCGTATGAATATTCCTTACACGCATGAAGAAGTTGTCCAAGCGTGTAAAGATGCCGTAGCAGAAAATAATTTAGATTCTGCTTATTTAAGACCACTCGCGTTTCTTGGTGATGTGGGTATGGGGTTACGTCCACCAACAGATGCACAAGCGGATTTAATGGTTGCTGCATTTAGCTGGGAAGCTTATTTAGGCGCAGATGCGATTGAAAATGGTGTTGATGTTGGCGTTTCAAGTTGGAATCGTTTAGCACCAAACACTATGCCAACTGCAGCTAAAGCGGGTGGTAATTACTTATCTTCACAATTGATCTCTATGGAAGCAGGTCGCCACGGTTATACAGAAGGCATTGCTTTAGATATTAATAACATGGTTAGTGAAGGGGCGGGTCAAAACTTATTTTTAGTGCGAAATGGCGTTATTTACACACCATTTAGTACCGCTTCAATACTTCCAGGTTTAACACGTGACACCGTGATGCAACTTGCAAGAAACTTAGGTTATGAAGTACGTGAAGAACCCATTTCTCGTGAGTCTTTATACTTAGCGGATGAGTTTTTTATGACTGGTACCGCAACTGAAGTTGTGCCGGTTAAAACCGTTGACGGTATTGCTGTTGGTACAGGTTCTCGAGGACCAATTACTCAAGCGATTCAACAAGCATTTTTTGGTATTTTTGATGGTTCTACTGAAATTCCAGAAGGCTGGTTAGACGCTGTTAAATAACGTCAAACCATAGCGTTCACGTGTTTAGCGATATTATGCTATGCACGTGAACCGTTTAAAAAATCGAGTGAAAATTTACCGTAAAACATGAGTTTTATTTCGAAAGCAGTTTATCGCTATTTTCAAAATAAAATTTATCAACTATATCAATCGGGATACAAATCATGCCTAAATTAAGATCTGCAACTTCTACTCAAGGCCGTAATATGGCTGGTGCTCGTGCATTATGGCGCGCTACTGGGATGACGGATGGCGATTTCGGCAAACCAATTATTGCGGTTGTGAATTCATTTACTCAATTTGTTCCAGGTCATGTACATCTTAAAGATATGGGCCAGCTTGTCGCAGGCGCTATTGAAGAAGCTGGCGGCGTTGCAAAAGAATTTAATACCATAGCGGTAGACGACGGAATCGCGATGGGTCACAGCGGTATGCTTTACAGCTTACCTTCTCGTGATTTAATTGCTGATTCAGTTGAATACATGGTTAATGCTCACTGTGCTGATGCCATGGTGTGTATTTCAAACTGTGACAAAATTACTCCGGGCATGTTAATGGCGGCAATGCGTATAAACATTCCGGTTATTTTTGTTTCAGGTGGCCCGATGGAAGCAGGTAAAACTAAGCTTTCTGATCAAATTATTAAACTCGATTTAGTCGATGCGATGATCAAAGGCGCAGATCCAACAGTTACCGATGAAGATTCAGATAAAGTTGAACGATCTGCATGCCCAACTTGTGGTTCTTGTTCAGGAATGTTCACGGCAAATTCAATGAATTGTTTAGCTGAAGCGTTAGGTTTAGCCTTACCTGGTAACGGCTCTATGTTAGCGACGCATGCCGACCGTGAACAGTTATTCTTAAAAGCAGGTAAGCAAATTGTTGAATTAACCAAACGTTATTACCAAGATAACGACGAGTCAGCCTTACCTCGTAATATTGCAAGTAAAGAAGCGTTACACAATGCCATGTGCTTAGATATTGCTATGGGTGGTTCAACCAATACTATCTTACATTTATTAGCCACTGCGCAAGAAGCTGAAGTAGATTACACCATGGAAGACATGGATAAATTATCTCGCATCGTGCCACAACTGTGTAAAGTTGCGCCGTCTACGCCAAAGTATCATATGGAAGATGTGCATCGCGCTGGTGGCGTGATTGGTATTTTAGGTGAGTTGGCACGTGCTAACCTGTTAAATACTGACGTACCGAATATTTTGGGCACTTCACTTGCTGACGTTATTGCTCAATACGATATTAAAGTCACTGACGATGAAGACGTGAAAAAATTCTATCGTGCTGGTCCGGCAGGCATTCGTACAACTAAAGCCTTCAGTCAAGATTGTCGTTGGGATACCTTAGATGACGATCGTGAAAATGGTTGTATTCGCAATATTGATAATGCGTTCTCTACGGAAGGTGGCTTAGCGGTACTTTCTGGGAATATAGCGGTTGATGGTTGTGTGGTGAAAACTGCCGGAGTGAGTGATGACAACTTAACTTTCACAGGACCTGCTCATATTTTTGAAAGCCAAGATGCTGCTGTTGCCGGTATTTTAGACGGTAAAGTGGTTGCTGGTGAGGTAGTCGTAATTCGATACGAAGGTCCTAAAGGTGGGCCAGGTATGCAAGAAATGCTTTATCCCACCACTTATTTAAAATCTATGGGTTTAGGAAAAGCCTGTGCACTATTAACGGATGGACGCTTTTCTGGTGGTACTTCAGGTTTATCCATTGGTCATGTGTCTCCGGAAGCTGGCAGTGGCGGTACTATTGGTTTAGTTGAACAAGGCGATATTATTGAAATTGATATCCCTAATCGCTCCATTAAATTGGCGGTTTCTGATGAAGAGCTAGCAGCTCGTCGTGCAGCGATGAATGCCAAAGGTAAGGATGCTTGGAAGCCGGTTAACCGTGAACGTCCAATTAGTTATGCACTTAAAAACTATGCAATGTTAGCCACCAGTGCCGATAAAGGTGCGGTGCGTAATCGTGCCTTACTTGATGGTGAAGAGTCGAATGACTGAAGCTGAAAGTCAAACAATGCAAGGCGAAGGACTCGAATACCTTCGCCGTATTTTATTAGCCCCTGTCTATGATGTCGCGGTTGAAACAGATTTAACGCCTTTAACCAAATTATCTTCGCGTTTAGGGAACCAAATTTTCTTAAAAAGAGAAGACCAACAACCGGTTCATTCTTTTAAGTTACGTGGTGCCTATAATAAACTAGCGAATTTGCAAGAAGCACAATGTATTCATGGCGTGATTGCTGCGTCTGCGGGTAATCATGCACAAGGTTTAGCACTAGCTGCCCATAAGTTAGGCATTAAAGCGACCATAGTTATGCCGATTACTACGCCAGATATTAAGGTGGATAACGTTCGCCGTTTTGGCGCGGACGTTCGTTTAGTTGGTAAAAGCTTTAATGAAGCACAAGCGGCTTCAATTGAGTATGCTGAGCGTGAAAATAAAACCATTATTCATCCATTTGACGATAAGGATGTGATCGCTGGGCAAGGTACAGTTGCGAAAGAGTTGCTGCAACAACAACCGAAAACGGATGTGGTATTTGTACCTGTAGGCGGCGGCGGATTACTTGCTGGAATGGCTGTTTATCTCAAGCAATTGCAACCAAATATTAAAGTGATTGGCGTTGAAGCGGAAGATTCTGCTTGTTTACAAGCCGCAATGTTGGCAGGGCAGCCTGTCGATTTAGCGCAAGTTGGCCTATTTGCTGATGGCGTTGCAGTAAAACGCATTGGCAAACATACCTTTGAGTTAATTCAACAATATTGTGATGAAGTGATCACGGTAAATACGGATGAAATTTGTGCGTCGATAAAAGATATTTTTGAACAGACTCGTGTCATTGCCGAACCTGCAGGCGCGTTATCATTAGCGGGATTACAAAAATATTGTAAAACCAGTACCGGCGATGAATCGTTAGTGGCGATTCTATCTGGTGCTAACATGAATTTTCATACCTTACGCTATGTCTCAGAGCGTTGTGAATTAGGCGAGCAAAAAGAAGCGGTATTAGCCGTGACTATTCCTGAAGAAAAAGGCAGTTTCCGAAAATTCTGTCATGCGTTGAATGGTCGAGTGATCACTGAATTTAATTATCGCCACACAGCTCAAAATAAAGAGAATAGCGCCAATATATTTGTTGGTGTTAGAACGGGTGGCGAGCAAGAACGAGATCAGCTATTAACTTCGTTGGCTCAACAGAGCTATCAGGCGACTGATTTAACCGAAAACGAATTAGCAAAATTACATGTTAGGTATATGATCGGTGGGTTAAATCCGACCAATAGCCAAGAACGAATTTTTCGCTTTCAGTTTCCTGAATATCCAGGAGCGTTGGAGAAATTTCTAGATACGTTAGGTGAACATTGGAATATCAGTTTATTTCATTATCGAAATCATGGTGCCGCATTCGGTCAAGTGTTAGCAGGCTTTGAAGTAGAAAATGACGAACAGCTAGACTTTTTTAATCATTTAAAAGACTTGGGTTATCAATGGCAGGAAGAAACAGATAATGAAGCTTATCAAGCATTTCTGTCCTAATGAAAACAAGGCTGTTGTTGGCTTAAATATTACATTGAATATTCACACTTAGCCCTAAGGTGGCTAAGTGTTTTTCTTCCGAAACAAGTTCATCCGCAATTAAAGGGTGCTCAGCTAGCCAATCTTTTGGTAAGCATAAATTTATCGTGTTATTTACGTCCACAGATGATTGGTAATGCGGTAATACATCGTCTTTTCTTAAGCGACATAAAATAATTGATAAGCGCAATATCACCAATAAGTAGCCGGCGGTTTGATTGTCAGTGACCGATTGTTTTAATAAGCTGATATCAATATCACCTTTATAGAGTTTGACAAACGCTTTAAGCAATTGTCTATCTGCTTGATCAAAGCCGGGTAATTCAGCATTTTCAATAATATAGGCACTATGTTTTTGGTGATGTTTAAATTCTAATAATAAACCTATTTCATGTAAGTCACAGCTCGTTAGTAGTAACTCATAACTATTATCTTTATCTAACTGCCATGCAGAAGATAAGCTTTGAAAAAGAGATTTAACTTGAGCTTTGACGCGATACGCGTGTTGCTCGTCAACATGATATCTATGCATTAATGAACGTGTGGTACGTTTTCTGATACTAACTTTTTTATTACAAGGCAGCATTTCATACAGCAAACCTTCTCGTAACGCGCCACTAGAAAGCTGTAACTGTTCAATGGCAAAGCTTTCAAAAATGGCAATTAATATCGACAAACCGCTGGCAATCACCGGCGTTCTTTCACTGGTTAACCCCGCAATATTAATATGCTGGACAGATTGATTTTCAATCAGTTGCTGTTGAATTTCTTTCAGAAAGTTATAAGAAATAATGCTGGGTCTATTTTGAAACAGTAATACTTCAGCTAAGGCTTGCATGGTACCTGAACCGCCTAAAACCGATTGCCAGCCTATCGATGAATAAGGTGCTATTAATGGCGATAAGACTTCTTTCGCCGCAAGAATGGCTTGGTTAAAGTTTGCTTGCGTGAGTAAACCATCGGAAAAATATTGACGATTAAAGGTGACACATCCTATATCAAGACTACATATTTTTGTCGGTTTAAGAGCCGTACCGACAATAAGTTCGGTACTTGCGCCACCGATATCAATGACAAAACGTTTTTCTTGGCAGCAACTGGTATGTGCTACACCGAGATAAATTAATTCCGCTTCTTGTTCACCTGAAATCAACCGAACTTCTTGACCAAGTACTTTGTTAGCGCGATTGATAAACTGTTGACTATTTTGCGCGAGTCGAAGCGTGGCGGTTGCGACAATACGAACATTTTCAGTGGGGATATCTTGTAGACGTTCAGCAAAAAAACTTAAGCATTCTAAGCCGCGAGCCATCGCTTCTTCACTTAAAAGATTATCACTGTTTAGCCCTGCTGCTAAACGGACTTTTCTTTTAACCTTATCGACAACTTGCACACTATCAGCAAGTTGTCGGGTGATCATCATATGAAAGCTGTTTGAGCCTAAATCTATGATGGCATACAAAGGTGAACTGGCAGAGTTTTTGCTGATCAACACTACACCTAAATGTTATCTACGATTGCGATTGCCACCTGTTCTACCACGATTTTGACCACTATTATGTGGTTTATGGCGACGTTGGCGAGGCTTAGGTTTAGGAAAGTCAGTGATTAATGATTCATGATCATATTTACTGACCGGTAATGTATGCTCGATATAAGTTTCAATAGCAGGCAAATTAAAGACATATTCTTCACAAGCAAAACTAATTGCATGCCCGGTTGCACCTGCACGACCGGTACGACCAATACGGTGAACATAATCTTCGCAGTCATCCGGTAAATCATAATTGAAGACATGAGTGACTTGTGGGATATGCAAACCTCGAGCTGCGACGTCTGTTGCCACTAAAACATCAAGCTGTCCATTGGTAAATTGTTCTAATATTTTTAAACGACGTTTTTGGACTACATCGCCTGTTAATAGACCAACTCGGACATTATCTGCAGCTAAATGCGCATGAATATTTTCACAACTATGTTTGGTATTGGCAAAAATGATGGCTTTGTCTGGCCAGTCTTCTTCAATTAGCGTTTGTAGTAAATTCATTTTATCTTCGTTAGAAGGATAAAAAAGCTCTTCAGAAATACGTAAATTGGTTTTTTGCTCAGGCTCAACTTCAACACTAACGGGGTCGTTCATGTGTTCAAAAGCAAGCTCTTTGACCCGAAATGATAAGGTTGCAGAAAACAACATACTTAAACGGTCGGTTGCTGCTGGCATGCGATTAAACATGTAACGGATATCTTTAATAAAGCCTAAATCAAACATACGGTCAGCTTCATCTAAGACGACCACTTCAATATTACTTAAGTTATATATGCCCTGTTTCATATAATCGAGTAATCGACCACAGGTACCAATTAAAATGTCAACACCCGCTTCCAGTTCTTGACGTTGGCTGTCGTAGCCTTCACCACCATAAACAACGCCTAAGCGAAGTCCGGTACTTTTCGCCATTTCTAGCGCGTCACGATGAATTTGTATGGCAAGCTCGCGGGTAGGTGCCATTATTAACGCTCTTGGCTGTTTTTCAACTTTCGCAGGTTTTTGTAATAAGTGATGAAAGGTTGCCGCTAAAAAGGCAATGGTTTTACCTTCACCTGTTTGTGCTTGCCCGGCGATATCTTTGCCTTCAAGTAATACGGGTAAAGATTTTGCTTGTATGGTTGTGCATTGTGCAAAGCCCATGGCATTTAATCCAGCAACGACTTGAGGCGCTAAATTAAGCTCTGTGAACTTTGTATCTGATAAGTGTGTATTATTCATGGCGCTTAGCTTAACAGGTTATCTAGTTAATAAATACTGTCTCGATAATACGATGGTATAATTTTTAACAATAGCCGTTTTTAACGTGAAAAAAAACACTTAATTTGGCCATGATGGCTTATAAAATACAAGAGTATTGGTAATTCATTTTGTTGCGGGTATAATCCTGATCAGTTTGGCGATAAATGCCACCATTAACGGAGAGAAAAATGAGCGATAAAATTATTCAGTTATCAGATGACAGCTTTGAAGCTGATGTATTAACCGCATCAGGCTTAGTTTTGGTTGATTTTTGGGCTGAATGGTGTGGTCCATGTAAAATGATCGCGCCTTTACTAAATGACATTGCAGAAGAATATGCAGGTCAAGTGACTGTTGGTAAATTAAACATAGATCAAAATGATGCTACACCACCTAAATATGGTATTCGTGGTATTCCAACGCTATTATTGTTTAAAGACGGTGCGGTAGCTGATACTAAAGTGGGTGCATTATCAAAAACTCAATTAAAAGAGTTTATCGATAACAACTTATAACGATAAAAAGGCTCGTACAATGCGAGCCTTTTTGTTACCCGACTTTTGCTTAACCTTAAATATAAGCAGAGATAATTTTTGTTACTTTACCTCCTGAGAATTTAGTGCTAACTTTATACCTCAACGGAAAATAACATTTCTAAATTCAAACTCTATCCATTAACACAATGCCAAATTGGCAAAATCAAACAACGTTAAACATCTAAGAACCTCTAATATGAATCTTACCGAACTCAAAGAAAAATCCATCAGTGAACTTGTAAAATTAGCTGAATCAATGAAACTTGAGCATCTTGCTCGAAATCGTAAGCAAGATATAATTTTTGCTATTTTAAAAGCGCATGCTAAAAGTGGCGAAGATATCTTTGGTGGTGGTGTTCTTGAAATCCTTCAAGATGGTTTTGGCTTTTTACGATCAGCAGATTCTTCATATTTAGCCGGCCCGGATGACATTTATGTATCGCCAAGCCAAATTCGTCGTTTTAGTATGCGAACGGGTGATACGATTCATGGCAAGATTCGCCCGCCTAAAGATGGCGAACGATATTTTGCCTTACTGAAAGTTAATGAAGTTAACTTTGATAAACCTGAAAACTCTCGCAATAAAATCCTTTTCGAAAACTTAACACCAATTCATCCTGATCAACGAGTCACCATGGAACGCGGCAACGGTTCTACTGAAGATATTACGGCTCGTGTATTAGATTTAGCTTCTCCTATTGGTAAAGGTCAACGTGGTTTAATTGTTGCGCCCCCGAAAGCAGGTAAAACGCTTCTCTTACAAAATATCGCGCAAAGTATTGCTTATAACCACCCAGAATGTGAGTTAATGGTATTGCTGATTGATGAACGTCCTGAAGAAGTTACAGAGATGCAACGTTTGGTTAAAGGTGAAGTGGTTGCTTCAACTTTTGATGAACCTGCAAACCGTCACGTTCAAGTGGCTGAAATGGTAATTGAAAAAGCTAAACGTTTAGTTGAACATAAAAAAGATGTTGTTATTTTACTTGATTCAATAACACGTTTAGCGCGTGCATATAATACGGTGATCCCTTCATCGGGTAAAATATTGACGGGTGGTGTTGATGCTAATGCATTGCATCGTCCAAAACGTTTCTTTGGTGCAGCACGTAACATTGAAGAAGGTGGTAGCTTAACGATTATCGCAACTGCCTTAGTTGATACTGGCTCTAAAATGGATGAAGTGATTTACGAAGAATTTAAAGGTACCGGTAACATGGAATTACACCTTTCTCGTAAAATTGCTGAGAAACGTGTTTTCCCTGCTATTCATTTTAACCGTAGTGGCACACGTCGCGAAGAGAAATTAACGAAGCCAGATGAGCTGCAAAAAATGTGGATATTGCGTAAAATTGTCCATGAGATGGGTGAAATTGATGCCATGGAGTTTATGATTGATAAACTTGCCATGACTAAAACGAATAATGACTTCTTTGATTCGATGAAGCGTAAATAATCCGTTTTAATCCTTGTCTTTATTTTTAAAGCGTTAGTTGCAAGACTAGCGCTTTTTTATTGCTTAAGAATGTTGTCAATTTCAAAATTACCCCTATGCTTTTATTAAACGTATCTATTTCAATATAAACTTGAGGTAGATATAGTGGGCAAAATTCGTGCATTTTTCATACGACAATCGTTTGCAGATATTATAGAATGCCCCTTTTTTAACCCTAATCGGCGGTAATTTACATGATACGGAACTTTCTAAGTGGTATTTTCCTGTTTCTCGTTCAATTAACAGCTGGTTTTTCATACGCCCAAGAACCACTTTCGCAGGCAACTGAGCACCCTGAAGTACAATTAAGAGTTGTAACAGAAGATTCTTTTCCTATTCAGTATCTTGAAAATGGCAAAGTGCTTGGTCCTTCTACTGAATTAGTTAAATCAGTGCTTGATGAAGCGGAAATTCCGTATTCTATTGAAGTGCTGCCATGGGCGAGAGCCTATAATGTTGCCTTAACTCAACCAAATACCTTGATATATTCATTAGCCCGAACGCCCCAGCGAGAAGAGTCGTTTCAATGGATCGGTAGTGTATTACGTTTAAATTACTATTTGGTAGGTATGGAGTCTTTGCAGTTAACGTCACCGGTAACTTTAGCGTCACTAAAGAAGTATAAAATTGGTGTTATACGCGGCAGCGCGACTGAGCAGTACTTAATCTCGCAAGGATTTAACAATTTATATTTAGTCAGTAAGCCATCACAAAGTATTAATATGTTGAAATTAGGGCGAATAGATCTATTCCCGTCGAATTACTCTAGTTTTCAATTGTCTTGTTTGCATTTGAAAGTAGACTGCCAAGCGATAAAACCGTTTTATCATTTAGAGCAGCTTTCAACGTCGCTATATTTTGCATTAAGTAAGCAAACTGAAAATGAAGTTGTTGATAAAATAACAAAAGCTTATCAAACAGTTATGCAGCGCTCTGCTGAGTAAGTCCCCGTAAGTTTCTTTAATAATGATGTCTTTAATGTACATATCAGTATAATAACGAAAAATTTCTCAGTAAAAACGATAATGAAATACAGTGATTTAAGAGATTTTATCGCCCAACTCGAAAAATTGGGTCAGTTAAGGCGCATTACGCAGCCAATATCTACTCATTTAGTAATGACAGAGATCAGTGATCGAACCTTACGGCAAGAAGGTCCGGCATTGTTATTTGAAAACCCAGTAAATGAGCATGGCGAGCCAAGCAAAATACCAGTTTTAACGAATCTATTTGGTACGCCAGAACGAGTTGCTTTAGCTATGGGGCAAGAAGATGTAAATGCTCTACGAGATGTTGGTAAGTTGCTTGCCACGTTAAAAGAGCCTGAGCCCCCCAAAGGTTTTCGCGATGCGATGGATAAGTTGCCTTTGTATAAGCAAGTGCTAAATATGCCGGTAAAAGTCATTAAAAAGCCGCTATGCCAGCAACACGTTTTTAGCGGTGATGACGTTGATTTAACTCAGCTGCCGATTCAAAATTGTTGGCCAGGTGATGTTGCTCCTCTTATTACTTGGGGGTTAACGGTAACACGTGGTCCTCATAAAGAACGCCAAAATTTAGGTATTTATCGTCAACAATTAATTGCTAAGAATAAAATTATCATGCGTTGGTTGTCTCATCGTGGCGGTGCATTAGACTTTCAAGAGTTTAAAAAAGAAAATCCCGGTAAAAATTATCCAGTTTCTGTTGCTTTAGGTGCTGATCCTGCCACTATTTTAGGGGCGGTTACGCCAGTACCGGATACGCTTTCAGAATATGCTTTTGCAGGTTTATTGCGTGGAGCTAAAACAGAAGTCGCGAAATGTATAAGTAATGATTTAGAAGTGCCAGCTACGGCTGAAATTATTTTAGAAGGTTATATTGATCCAAATGAAATGGCACCTGAAGGTCCATACGGCGATCATACCGGTTATTATAATGAAGTTGATAATTTTCCTGTGATGACTGTAACGCATATCACCCAACGAAAAGACCCTATTTATCACAGTACTTATACCGGACGACCGCCTGATGAGCCGGCCATTTTAGGTGTTGCACTTAACGAAGTATTTGTCCCAATTTTGCAGAAACAATTTCCAGAAATTCAGGACTTTTATTTGCCACCAGAAGGCTGCTCTTATCGATTAGCGGTGGTGACTATTAAGAAACAATATGCTGGTCATGCGAAAAGAGTCATGATGGGCGTTTGGTCTTTCCTTCGTCAATTTATGTATACTAAGTTTGTTATCGTTTGTGATGACGATGTTAATGCGCGTGATTGGAAAGACGTTATCTGGGCGATGACTACTCGAATGGATCCTAGTAGAGATACTGTATTAATTGAAAATACCCCGATTGATTACTTAGATTTTGCTTCACCGGTTTCAGGACTTGGGTCAAAAATGGGGATGGATGCAACCAATAAATGGCCAGGTGAGACCACTCGAGAATGGGGCGAACCCATAGTAATGGACGAGAGCGTTAAAAGTGAAGTCGATGAACTTTGGAATGAACTCAATATTTTTGAGTAACGTAAATATTTAAATTTAACAGTGTAAAACTGTGATATATAGGTTAATAAATGAAAGAAATACAGTGTCAGGTTCAGTCAATTACGGCATTAACTGAGTATGTTTATAAAATATTATTAAAGCCCGCCGAACAAGTTGACTTTTTACCGGGACAATATTTGAATTTTGTCATGAGTGATGAAGACAAAAGACCCTTTTCCATTGCTAGTTCGCCTGGTGATGATCTGATTGAATTACAAATCGGTGCTTTTGGCGCTGATAGTTATCCAATGCAAGTAATTGAGTTTATAAAAGAAAATTCTCAAGTAACCATTGAAATACCTCTTGGAAATGCGGCATTGAAAACGGACAGTGAGCGACCTGCTTTATTGATTGCTGGTGGTACAGGCTTTTCGTATATTAAATCAATGTTTGAATATTTAGCTAAGCAAAAATCGACAAAAGAAATTCTAGTGTATTGGGGCTTACGTGATCCAAGTGCCTGCTATGAATTAGAGAAAACAGCAGCAACTATTGAGCAATTAGCTCACGGGAAGTTTAATCCGGTTGTTGAAACGCCTCATGATGATTGGCAAGGTCGAATTGGTATGGTGCATAAAGTGGTCATGAAAGATATTGATAACTTAGGTGATTATGATATTTATATTGCAGGCCGTTTCGATATGGTAGGTGCGGTTCGTGATGACTTTATTGCCCGCGGTGCAAACATCAATCATATGTATGGCGATGCTTTTGCCTATATTTAATAGAAGCAACATGTAATATTTTAAGCCACCTTTATTAGGTGGTTTTTCATTTAATCTGGATTACTTTTTAAACCAAGCCAAAAGAGAGCGCAAAAAGTTAATGTTTTATACGCCAATGTCAAAACAACGATTAACGTTTAGCACCTTGTTGCTTTTCCTCGGACTAGTGTCAGTTTCTGGCTGCGGTGGTGGCAGTAGTAAGAGTACTAATGTAGGGAATAACATAGATAACGCGCCCGTTTTACAAGTACCTGCAACCGGTGAAGCAGGTGATGGTCGCTTAACCGAAATTATTGAATATTTGCGTATTGAATCAAATTTACCCGCATTAGCGGGAGTATTAATTTACGATGGTGAAATAATAGAGCTTGGTGTGAGTGGTCGCAGAGCAATCACAAGTGACAACGAAGTGACACTCGAAGATAAGTGGCATATTGGCTCGCTGACTAAATCGATGACATCAACACTGGCCGCTAAGTTAGTTCAAGAAAATATCATACAATGGCATACCACGATTGCAGAAGTATATCCTGAATTGTCTGACAGCATGCAATCGCAGTATGTATCGGTAAAGCTTTCTGAGTTACTTTCACATACCGCAGGCTTTGAAGAAAATTTACCGAGCCTTGCCAATTACTATCAAGATAATGACGAGATCACTATTCAACGACAAAAGATGGTTGAAGAAGCATTAATGCTTCAGCCAAATAATGCTCGAGGAGAATTTCACTATAGTAATTTAAGTTATATGGTGGCGGGTGCGATGATGGAAAAACTTACAGGGCAAAGTTGGGAATTGCTAATAAATAATTATGTTTTTCAACCACTCAATATGACAAATATCGGGTTTGGTGCGCCTGATATTGAAGGTGACTTTCAACAGCCAGTTGGCCATAGCCAATCAGGAAATAGTTGGCAAGCGGTTATGGTAACCGACAGTGAAATAGCAGATAATCCACCCGTTATTGGCCCAGCAGGAACTGTGCATGCAAGCTTAACTGATATGGCACGTTATCTATCGGCACATTTAACGGGCGCAAGAGGAGAAAGTGTTCACGGTTTTCTAAGTGCGGATATGTTTGCAGTGTTGCATCAAGATACCAGCGGCACAGGCTATTCGTTAGGCTGGGGGATCAATGATGGTGTACTAATACATAGTGGTAGTAATACAATGTGGTTAGCAAAAGCCGTTATTCGACCACAAAATAATACCGCGATTTTTGTAGTAACCAATGCCGCAGATCTAGTCTCTAGTGATAGCAAAGCCGTTATTGCTACCGATAAACTTATTGAAGAGATAAGAAAGCGAGCTAGTTTGGTTTATGGGGATTGATGATTTAACAATATAATGTTCAAAACAGGAAAAATAGAATGAGTAAAAGTAAACGTAGTAAAAAATCTACGCCAACGAGTCAAGCAGACATTGGACGTGGTTCCATTAACGATAATTTTTTAGCCGCAATCGTGACGTCTAAAATGTACAAGTTACAAGTTGTGAAAGCGAAAAAAGGTAAAGGTTCTTTCCAGCGTAACGACAAACACAAAGGAAAAAGCAAGCAAGACTCTTATTTAATAGCCGTTTAACTATTTATCATTTAATGATGATTAAGTGTTTATTAAATAAGAGTTTTCGTTATTTTTAATATCGCTAAAAAAGAAAATAAGTTAGTGGTGTTCAACCACTAACTTATTCAACACTTCAATTGCTTTTGTTAACTCATTTTGCTTTTCAAGCACGTGAGCAAAGGTAATTAAATCAACCCTATCATATTGCTCACCTGCTAAATGTACCAGTGAATTAAACGCTTTTTCAGCCATGGACCATTGTTGTGAATTTGCGGCTAAATGCGCTAAACAACTTAACCATTGCGCATTGTGTTTATCATGATGTAAATGCTTTTGAACCGCTTGTATTAATTCATCTGACGAAGTTAAAGGTAATCTGCGCATTTGCTTTAATAGCTTTTCATTCGCCCCTTTTTTGATAACCGGTAGCAAAATTTTACTTAATGGCTGAGTAATTTGGTTTTCTGCTAATACACGGCAATAGGCAAAAACTACTTGCTCGCGCTGTTTTATTTTTCTGCCGAGATTGTTCCAATAGGTATTGAGTGCTTCACTATTTTGTTGCTGTATTTGTTCATTAAAGACACCAAAAAATGCAGTGGCTTCCCATTGTTCAATCGTGTCATTTGTGATGGTTTTACTTTTTCTTGCAGCAATTAATTGTTCCACGACATAACTAAAGCGATTTTCAATCAAACTCAAGGTAATTTCTTGGGCGAGTAATCTATCATCATGACCAATATGTTTATGATGGTTATCAATTAACTGACGAGCTTGGCCGTACTCTTCATTGTCAATCAATAGCTGAATAGTCACTAACACAGACTCTAGACCAACATCTTTAAGGTTTTCTTGATTGTGAGCTAATTGAGCGAGATAGTGCTTTGTGTTGGTTGTTAAACCTTGTTTATTAGCGGCACTGGCTGCTAATAAATAGGCAATTTGTTCAAAGTGGCTTGGCTCGGCACTTTTTACCAATAAATGCTCTGCTTGTTGATGATCACCAAGAATATAGGCCGCAATGCCCTTCTTTAAGTTTCGTAACGCTCTACGTTGGCTGGCAAAAGCAAATTTATTCCATGCGCCTAGGCTTAAATTAAACCCGCCTCGTATGACTCTAATGATGATAAGCAAGATAATAAATAGCGTGACTAGCATTAAGGTTGCTGTCACAACCGTAGATTCAATTGTTAGGTTGCCAAGCGCGATTAAAATGTAACCCTTTTCACCTATTAGCATAGGGCTAATGGCAATCGCAGCAAAAAATAAAATTATAAGTAGGATAATCCGTTTCATTAGGCATCCTCTAAAATAGTTTTTTGCTGAGTTTCTTTTTGCGTTTTAGGAGCTTGCTGACTTGGTTGTATATTATCTTTCTTGACAGGTTTCTCAGGAAGAGTCTCCTTTGCTCCCTCTTCAGAAATGGTGGTTTGTTGAGGACTATTTGTTGAATTTTCGTCAATCACATTTTCTAAAACGGTTGTTTGCGACTTATTTGCAATAATGTGACGAATGGCACCCAAAGCACTTAACTTGGTTGGGTAATCATAACTGATAGTTTTATCATTGAGCAGTTGAATGTTTTGATAAAATTTTGCGGTTTCAAGGTGCCCCAAATCAAAATAATCACTCAACCATTGTGAGATATCTGCTAATGTTTCAGTGAATAATAAGGACTTTTCTTCACTAGCAGCCCATTGCGCTTGTTGTAGTTTTAACGCTAAATTTTCTTTCAAATGTTGTTGATTTTTTGCTGACATTAAAGGTTCAACATTACCTTCTCTGCGACGAACGGTAATAAAATCGGCTAAAAATCTTTGCCAAGTTTTCGATAGATTACTTTGCCAATCAGCAGTATTTTCAGATAACTCTAAACTTTGCTCTTGATTGTTGCTGTCTGGAATTTTTGCCATCGCAAAACTTAATTGTGGAATTTGTTTGGTCAAAGCTAATAATGACAAGATCACTTCTTCAGTTTCTAAGGCGGGCATCAGTTTTAAAGCGACAGTGTCTTCTCGAATAAGCTGTCGAATCGGTAAAAACTCAGGATTATTTAATTCTTTAATGCGAGCATCGGCATCTTGTAATAAATTGATGGCTGCCGTTGTGTCATGCTCTAACCAGATAGTTCTACTTGCAATACGAATTAAATATTCCGCTTCATGAATTAACCAATCGCTTGGTTGATTTTGTTTCAGTGCCTCGAGTTGTGTTGTTAATTGTGTAATGCGGTCTTCGCTTTGCTCGGTAATGGCGCTAAGTTGATTATTTACTTGTGCTTCAATGGCTGATTTTTGTTCTGAAATCAATTGATTAATACGTTGTTCGCTAGCAGTGTTCAGAGTAATTAATTGTTGGGCAATAGCATCACTTTGTTGTTTATTTTGCTTGTCATGTAAATAATGTACACCCCCAACCCCTATGATGGCGATTATTGCGATTAATAAAGCAACAATTGCGGTTTTAGATTTTTTATTTTCGAACGTTTGAGTTGCTTTCATTTTTCTAGTAGCCGTTGAAGTTGAGCTGTGTTTTGGTGCTGCGCTTGAACGTTTGTCGGATACAGAACTTGAAGCTGAGTCTACGTTGGTAGAGTCAGTGGTTTGGTTGAGACTTGCAGCAATTTTAGCTAATTTATCTTGCGTACTCTCATCAGAAGGCGATGATGACGCTGTTGCTGAATTTTCACTGTCTTTAGGTTTATTAGTGTCAGTCATTCTTTGATTCCATGTTCAGCAAGGTTGAGATAATTGTTTGATTATTTGCACTGTGCGCGTTAACAATATTTTTTAAACCTAGTTGCTTGGCGGTATGTGCGATACGTTCACTTACTACTAGCCATAAGCATGTGTTTTGCCAGTAATTATCGGTAACGTCTATTAATTCTACTACACGTTTTAATAAATCGTTACTAGTAATAATAATAGTATTAATATTTTCCTGTTGCCAAAGGTCAAGGTCTTGTGAAGAAAGTGCTAACCATTCGCGTCGGTAACTCTCTAAGTATTCGACATCAGCGCCTCTAATACAGAGTTGTTCAGCAAGAAATTCACGCCCACCATCACCTCGAACAATTAAAATATTTTTATGGTTTTGCTTGATCTGAGCTGGGATAAATTGAGGTAAAGCTAAAATACCTTCACTGTTATGTAGTTCAGGGCAAATCGCTTGAATACCTAACGTGGTTAATGCCGTTAAAGTTTTTTTACCAACGGCGACTATCAACTGCTTACTATTAATCCAAGATGATAACGAAAATGCTTGATTGGCATATTCAACGGCCGCTGCACTGATAAAAATAACTATGCTCGGTTGAAGTTTTTCAACTTGCTCAGCAATGGCTAACTGACTGGTATTTAGGCGATAAGTGAATAGCGGTTGGCATAGAGAAGATATACCAACCTCATTAAGCGCATCTTGTAATGCTAGGCCTTGTTGTTGTGGTCTTGTGATCGCTACCTTGAACGGTTTTGACATTTACTGCTGCTCGTAAACCTGTTTTAAAATTACATCAGCACCTTGCGCTAATAATTTTTCAGCAAGTGTCAGGCCGAGTTGTTCTGCGTCAGCAATATCTCCCGTAACATTATCCGTGATGATTTTTGACCCATCTACCGCGCCGACTAAACCACGTAAATACACTTGCTTGTTATCTATGACGGCATAACTGCCAATGGGTACTTGGCAACCACCTTCTAAAGCACGGTTCATCGCACGTTCAGCCAGAACCCGAATGCGAGTTGTTTCACAGCCGAGCGGCGCAAGCAATGCTTTGATTGTTTGATCATTGGTTCGACACTCAATACCCACCGCACCTTGCCCATTAGCAGGTAGCATGACCTCAGGTTCAATAAATTCTTGAATACGCTCAGGCATTTTTAAGCGGATCATGCCTGCTGCTGCTAAAATAATGGCATCGTAATCACCCTTATCTAATTTCGCTAAACGGGTATTTACATTGCCGCGTAAATCACGAATGTCTAGATCAGGACGTAAGGCTTTAATTTGACATTGGCGACGTAAACTCGAAGTACCAACTATCGCGCCTTGGGGTAATTCATCAAAACTGTTAATTGTGTTTGAAATAAAGGCATCACGTGGGTCTTCACGCGGGCAAATTACTTCTAAGCCTAAGCCGTCAGGAAATTCCACAGGTACATCTTTCATTGAATGTACGGCAATATCGGCACGATTTTCTAACATGGCTACTTCAAGCTCTTTAACAAATAACCCTTTACCACCAACTTTCGCTAAAGGCGTGTCTAAAATCACATCACCTTTTGTGGTCATTGGCACTAATTCAACTTGAATATCAGGATGAAAGTGTTCGAGTTTGGCTTTAACATATTCAGCTTGCCATAACGCTAGCGCACTTTTACGGGTGGCAATGCGTACCGTTGTTTGAGTCATGTTTTTTCCTACTTATTCTGCGTTAAGCGTTAATTGAGCTTCTGCTTGGGTGCTGACAGCTTGCGAGATAAATGACCAAAATTCATCACCACCACGTTTATCTATCCACTGGTCATTTTCAAAGTGAAAATGGTGACCATTAAATTTCGTTGCCACCCATATTTCATGTAATGGTGCTTGTTTGTTAATGATGATTTTAGATGCGTTTTTAAAGGTTAAGGTTAACATGCCGCCAACACCTTCATAGTCAATGTCGACACCACAATCTTCAATAGCCTCTTCAAGTGCTAATAATAAGTCTTCGGCCATGATGTTATACTGTGAATCGTTCATTTATTCGCCCTTTTGAGAAAAACTTTATCGATAAGTTTGGTTTAGCTTGTAATCTATAGTCATTGGATTATAAAACGTCTATCATGGGAAAAAAATCGAATTAATCAAAAAATGCGTAAACAAAATTCAATTATTTTCGGTTGTTTATTGATTTTGGCGAATATATCCGGTTGTGGTATGTCTGGGCCATTATATCAACCCTCTGAAAAACAAGCGAATAGTTCATCAGAACCCAGTAGCCAAAACCGTCCAACCGATCAACAGGAACCGTAGTTGTGGATTTTTTTAATTATAACGAAAATCAGTTATATGCCGAAGAGTGTAGCGTTACCGATTTAGCGAAAACACACGGCACGCCTTTATATATATACTCACGTGCAACCATAGAACGTCATTGGCATGCTTTTGACCAAGCGGCTGGCGATCGTCCTCATTTAGTGTGTTATGCCGTAAAAGCCAACAGTAATTTAGCGGTCTTAAATGTAATGGCTCGGTTGGGTTCTGGTTTTGACATTGTTTCTAAAGGTGAGTTAGCGAGAGTTCTGCAAGCGGGGGGCGATGCGAGTAAAGTGGTGTTTTCTGGTGTTGGTAAAAAATCAGATGAAATTGCATACGCGTTAGAAAAAAACATTCATTGTTTTAATGTTGAGTCAGAAGCTGAACTTGATCGAATTCAAGCCGTGGCGAAGCAATTAGGTAAAAAAGCACCCATTTCATTACGGGTAAACCCAGACGTTGACGCAGGCACTCATCCTTATATTTCAACAGGCTTAAAAGAAAATAAGTTTGGTGTCAGTATTGAAGACGCCTATAAAATTTATGCAAAAGCTGCTGAGTATTCACATATTGTTGTTAAAGGTATTGATAGCCATATTGGTTCGCAATTAACAGAAATACAGCCATTTTTAGACGCGTTAGACCGCGTACTTTTGCTGGTTGATAACTTAGCTGAACAAGGGATCAAACTTTCACATATTGATGTGGGTGGCGGTTTAGGGGTTTGTTACGATGATGAACAACCTCCTCATCCTAATGAATATGCCAAAGCCATTGCAAGTAAACTTGAAGGACGAGATATTTCTCTGATCTATGAGCCTGGTCGTGCAATTATGGCCAATGCAGGCATATTAGTGACAGAAGTTGAGTTTTTAAAAACCAATCAAGATCGCCATTTTGCAATTGTTGACGGAGCCATGAATGATTTAATTCGTCCTTCGCTCTATCAAGCATGGCAAAAGATTATTCCCGTTAAAACAAAATCGAAAGTAGCACCTAAGATTTATGACATTGTTGGTCCAGTGTGTGAAACCGGTGACTTTTTAGGAAAAGCGCGTGAATTAGCAATTGAAGCAGGCGACTTATTAGCGATTCGTTCTTCAGGTGCTTATGGTTTTACTATGAGCTCTAATTACAACAGTCGACCACGTGCTGCAGAAATTATGGTTGATGGCGAAAATTCGTATGTTATCCGTCAACGTGAATCCCTTGAAAGCTTATGGCAAGGTGAAAACGTATTGCCTTAACCCTCTAAATGAGTGGTGAATGAGAATAGTAAATGTTAGTAAATTTTTCGAAAATGCAGGGTTTAGGTAACGACTTTTTAGTGTTAGATAATGTTACCCAAAATGTTTATTTACCCAATGATCAAATCCGTCAATTGGCGGATAGAAACTTTGGCATTGGTTTCGACCAATTATTAGTGGTTGAGCCGCCATATGATCCCGATTTAGACTTTCATTACCGTATTTTTAATGCAGACGGTAGTGAAGTGAGCCAGTGTGGCAATGGCGCTCGTTGTTTTGCTCGTTTTGTTCGAATGAAAGGCTTAATCAATCGTAATAAAATTCGTGTGTCTACACATGCGGGTAAAATGACATTATTTATTGAACGCGATGGTAACGTTACCGTGACTATGCCTGTTCCTCAGTTTGAACCAGCGAAAATCCCATTTTCTGCTCAAAAAGTAGAAGGCACTTATATTCTTCGCAGTGAAGAAGACACGGTACTTTGTGGTGCCGTTTCAATGGGGAATCCCCATTGTGTTTTAACCGTTGACGACGTGTTGACCGCGCCAGTGAACGAGTTAGGAGCGAAATTAACTATTCATGAACGTTTTCCTAAAGGGGTTAATGTTGGTTTTATGGAGGTGGTTTCGCCTGAATATGTCAAATTACGCGTTTATGAACGTGGTGCGGCCGAAACTTTAGCTTGTGGCAGTGGCGCTTGTGCCGCGGTGGTCATCGGCCAAGTTCAGAAAAAATTAGCCAAGCAAGTGACCGTAGAACTACCAGGCGGAAAATTACGTATTTATTGGAAAGGACCAGGAAACCCCGTGAAGATGACCGGGCCTGCCGTACATGTTTTTGATGGACAGATACAATTATGAGTAACGAAAAAGAACAAGCAGTCACTGCAGAAATGTTAGCAAATCAACAACTACTGCAAACCGAAGAAATCACCTTGTCAGACGATATTATTGTCAGCTTTTTAGAAGAAAATCCTGAGTTTTTTAATCGTCAGCCACAATTAGTGACCAGTTTGCGTTTACATGATAATCAACGAGGGACAGTGTCTTTGGTTGAGCGTCAACAACAGCAACTTCGTCAAAAAGTGCATGGTTTAGAAGAAGAAATAACCCAATTAATGGCAATTGCTAACCAGAATGAACAATTATTTGCCTTGTATAGTGATCTATATTTGCGCTTGTTAGATTGTCATTCTGCTGATGAATTGCTTGATTGCTTATATCAAGCCACAACTGAGTTACTATCTTTATCTGATTTTAAATTATGGCTTAATCAACCAGTCACATTAGCGCACAGTTGTTTAATTGATAAAGATTGTGGCGGGGTCTTACAAAATCGCTTAACGAAAGATGAGTATTATTTCGGGCGTATCCAACAAAGTGAACAAGAATTAGTGTTTTCAGAGCAATGTGAAGGCTCAGTGGTTTTGATCAAGCTTGTGCATCATCAACAAGTAATTGGCTTTTTAGCGATAAGCAGTAAAGACGCAGAGCATTTTGATCCGAGAATGGATACCTTATTATTAAGCCAGTTTAGAAAATTGGTAGCTAAGTTACTGTATCAACATCTATTTGTAGCCTAAAGCTGCTTATTATTGCAATGCGTTTTTATCGTCGACTCACCCCCATTAAAGCGATCAGTTTTGATTTAGATGATACGCTATACAGTAATTTTCCGGTGATGATGGCAACTGATGCTAAAATGATCAGGTACTTTGCACATCAATTACCGGATCACCCGAATGGCGAGTATGATTATCATTTTTGGTACACTTTTCGAACGCAAGCACTCAATTTAGACGCAACATTATCTCATGATGTTGGGGCATTACGCTTACAAAGTTATTATTTAGGTATTCAATCATTAGGGTTTTCATCAACTGTCGCGATGAACATGGCAGAACAAGCATTAAGCTATTTTGTAAAGCAGCGCAGTAATTTTACCGTGCCTGAGCCTGTTCATCATTTACTGAAACGATTGAAAAAACAGTGGCCTATCATTGCGATAAGTAATGGCAATGTCGATACTAAGGCCATTGGTATTCATCACTATTTTGATGCGATATATCATGCAGGTGCACATCAAGGGTTGCAGTTAAAACAAAAGCCAGACGCTGATATGTTTCAACGTACTTGTCAGCAATTTAATATTCAACCCGCTCAGTTGTTACATGTGGGGGATTGCGGTGTCAATGATGTCTATGGCGCTATACGTTTTGGCTGTCAAACGGCTTGGGTGTCTAGTTATGATGTGGGACAGCCAATAACTGCTTTACCGACAATGGAATTAACTGATGTTGTTGAATTACAGCGACTGATAACCAGTATATAATTACCTTACTTTCTTTTAATTTTTTATTTCGAGTTTTTACCTTATGGACGTATCAGAATTACTTGATGCATTAAACGACAAGCAACGTGATGTTGTTGCTGCTCCTTTGCAAAATATGTTGATTTTAGCGGGCGCTGGCAGTGGTAAAACTCGTGTTTTAGTACAAAGAATTGCATGGCTGATGAAAGTTGAACATGCTTCTCCTCACAGTATTTTAGCGGTAACTTTTACCAACAAAGCTGCGGCTGAAATGCGTGCTAGGGTTGAACAAACTGTCGGCGGTAATATTCATGGTATGTGGATTGGAACCTTCCATGGATTAGCGCATCGTTTACTGCGAATGCATTTTCAAGAAGCGAACTTACCCCAATCGTTTCAAGTTTTAGATTCTGATGATCAACTTAGGTTAGTGAAACGAATTATTCGTGCGTTAAACTTAGATGAAAAGCGTTGGCCTGCCAAACAAATGCAATGGTATATCAACGGTAAAAAAGATGAAGGATTACGTCCTAAACATATTGAAACCCATTATGACCCGACAGAAGAAACCTTTGTAAAAGTTTATCAAGGTTACCAAGACGCATGTGATCGAGCGGGGTTAGTCGACTTTGCTGAACTTTTATTGCGAGCGCACGAATTATGGCTAAATAACCCTGCACTATTACAGCATTATCAACAGCGTTTTTCACACGTGTTAGTGGATGAATTTCAAGATACTAATGCGATTCAATATGCGTGGCTAAATATGCTGGGCCGCGAGCAAAGTAAAGTCATGATTGTCGGTGACGATGATCAGTCTATTTATGGCTGGCGTGGTGCAAAAATTGAAAATATTCAGCGTTTTTTAAAAGAATTTGAAAATGCTCAAACGATCAGGTTGGAACAAAATTATCGTTCTACAGCAAATATTTTAACCGCAGCTAATCAGTTAATTGCCAATAATAATGGCCGATTAGGCAAAGATTTATGGACGAAAGACGATGCTGGCGAAAAAATTTCAGTGTACACCGCCTTTAATGAAATAGATGAAGCACGTTTTATCTCCGGTAGAATTACTGAATGGTTAAAACGAGATTTATCATCCAGTGATGATTCTTTAGATGATGTGGCCATTTTATATCGTAGTAATGCTCAATCGCGTTTATTAGAAGAAGCTTTATTACAAGCGAAATTACCTTATCGAATTTACGGTGGTTTGCGATTTTTCGAACGCCAAGAAATTAAAGATGCCTTGGCTTATTTACGCTTGATCAATAACCGAGATGACGATGCGGCTTTTGAACGAATTATAAACACACCAACGCGTGGTATTGGTAATACTACGGTTGCCTTAGTGAGAGACGCTGCGCGTAGCCTTGAAGTGACGTTGTGGCAGGCATGTCAAACCATGTTACAAAACAACGAATTAAAAGGTCGTAGTGCTAAAGTTATTCAAACCTTTGTCGACTTAATTGATCAATTGGAGGATGATTCTGGTAATCTGGATTTAGACCAACAGGCAAACTTTGTTATTCAGCACAGTGGTTTAAAAGCTATGTATCAAGCTGAAAAAGGCGAACGTGCTGAAGCGAGAATTGAAAACTTAAATGAGTTAGTCACGGCTTGTCAAACGTTTGAAATGGATCCTGAACTAGAAGATGAGCAAAGCCAGTTAACTGGATTTTTAACGCATGCAGCGCTAGAGTCAGGAGAGTCGCAAGCCGATGATTATGAACCTGCCGTACAACTGATGACTATGCACTCAGCGAAAGGCTTAGAGTTTAAGTTGGTGTTTATTGCTGGTCTTGAAGAAGGCATGTTTCCTTCGCAGCAATCGGTAGAAGAAATTGGTCGATTAGAAGAAGAGCGACGCTTATGTTATGTTGGTATGACACGGGCAATGGAAAAGCTATATTTATGTCACGCAGAAAGTCGTCGTTTATATGGGCAAGAAAAGTATCATAAACCTAGTCGATTTTTACGTGAATTACCAAGTGAATGTGTTGATGAAATACGACTGCAAAGCCAAGTATCTCGACCTGCAAGTACCGGACGATTTGCGAATACAATTACATTAGAGTCTTTTGATAATTCAGGCTTTAAGTTAGGACAGTCGGTTTTACATCAAAAGTTTGGTGAAGGTGTGGTATTAAATTATGAAGGCAATGGCGCACAAAGCCGCATTCAAGTAAATTTTGCAGAAGTAGGTAGCAAATGGTTAGTAGTAGCCTATGCTAATTTACAAGCGTTATAAAAATATGTAGGTAGTATGTCAAAAAATCTTTTAGTGGTTGAAGATAGTAAAGCCATCGTCAGTATCATTAAAAAAATTGGTGAGTCGCTAGGCTATATCGTCACCGTTGCGGTAAGTCACGCTGAAGTGAAAAAACTTTTGCAAAGTAAAACTGAATTCTTTGCAGCTACAATTGATTATGCCCTGCCAGATGCTGAAAATGGTGAGGCGATCGAATCGATACTTTCTCATGGTATTCCTGGTGTTGTGATGACCGGCAGAATGGATGATGAAACTCGCCAAAAAATTCTTGCTCAGCCTGTTATAGATTATATCCCTAAAGAAAATAGCCAAGCTTTTATGTATTTAAAGCGTATTTTATATTGGCAAAGTGCCAACATTGGCATAGGCGTGCTTGTCGTTGATGATTCTCGTACGGCAAGAAATCATATTCATGAGTTATTACAAAGACGAAATTTTACTGTCTATGTGGCTGAAGGCGGTGAACAAGCGCTAGAAATTATAAAACACCAAAATGATATTAAAATGGTGATCACTGATCTTGAAATGCCGAACATGGATGGTATTGAACTGACCAATGAAATAAGAAAGCGGTATAACCGTGATCAAATGTCGGTAATCGGCATATCAGGGGCTGATAACGTAAATTATTCTGCTCGCATTATTAAAAACGGTGCTGATGATTTTATTCGCAAACCATTCTGTCCTGAAGAATTTTATTGTCGGATAACGCAACATATTGAAAATTTACACAATATCGAAAGAATTCGTAAAGCAGCCAATACCGACTATTTGACAGATCTGCCAAATAGACGCGCCTTTTTTAAGGAGGCCAAAAGCGCGCTTGAGTCCTATGCGCAACAAAAAACGGTTTATGGCTTAGCAATGTTAGACATTGATTATTTTAAAAAAGTTAATGATACCTATGGTCATGAAGCCGGCGATCATATTTTAAAAATGTTAGCCCATGAAATGAGAAATCATTTTAACGGATGTTCACTTGCTCGATTTGGCGGAGAGGAGTTTGTCATTTTATTATCAGGGGCAGATCAAGGGCAAATATATAATCAATTGGACGCTTTTCGCGAAGCCATTGCAACTGACGAAATTAATCACGAAGCGCATCAAATTAACGTTACTGTGAGTGTTGGTGTTATTTTTAATAGTGTTTTAAGTATTGAGGAACAACTAAACCAGGCCGATGTAGCACTCTATAACGCCAAAGAAAATGGTAGAAATCAAATTGTCATTTATGACCAATAAACAACAATGATTTAATACGTGAGTTTTTCGGGAGCACGATGCCCTGAGTTATTTTGTTAAATGTATCAAGTAACTGATTTTTACCCCCCTTATCTATAAATCTTTCGCTGTTTGTAATCCGGCTAATTTTCTCTTTTGTTTATGCGCTTTAAACGAATCAATACTGTAAATAAATAGCGCCGCCCAAATAAAGCCGAAGGTGATCAACTTTTCTATCACTAATGTTTCATGATAATAGCTGATAGCGAGAATAAACATCATACTTGGACCAATATATTGGAAGAAACCGACGGTTGATAGGGTTAAGCGTTTCGCAGCCGCCGTGAAGCATAATAATGGTGCTGTGGTTACAACGCCGGCAAAAATCAGTAGTGTATTTAAAGACACGCTATTGTTGAACATATTCGTGGTGCCACTACTGACAAAAAACTGCCAATAAATTAAGGCAAAAGGTAACATTAATGCCGACTCAAGTAATAAGCCAATAAATGAGTCAATCGAAAGTTTCTTACGCAATAGTCCGTAAATTCCAAAAGTACCGGCTAAAGCGAGGGAAATAATAGGTAAAGATCCTATGTAAACTAATTGTATTAATACTCCGATGATGGCTAATGCCACCGCAACTATTTGCCATTTTCGTAATCGTTCGCCTAAAAAAATCACGGCTAAAGCCACGCTGAATAGAGGGTTGATAAAATAACCTAAACTTGCATCTAATAAATGATCATTATTAACTGCCCAAATAAACAGGAACCAATTTACCGCGAGAAAAGTTGCGGTGATTGAGAGCTTCACGAGCACTTTTGGTTGTTTAAGTATGCTAATAAGTGCAGGCAATTTTTTAGAGGCAAGAATGAAAATAAACAATAAAAGACAAGACCAAACAATGCGATGAATCATGATTTCATCGGGAGAAACTTCCTTAATAAGCTTAAAATAAATAGGCGCTAACCCCCAAAGGAAGTAAGCGCTTATAGCATTGAGTACACCGTTACGTGTGTCGTTATTTGGTTGATTGTTCATAAAAAGTATCGAAAACTAGCGAGTGATCTTTATGATAACATGAGGATGACTCGTAACGACTTATCATCTTGATATAATTTAATAAAGCAGATGTAAACTAAAGTGCACTTTAGTCGTTAACCTACCATGTAAGTGCCTGTTCCAAAGGCGATATGGTCATTTTTTTCATTATGTAATTCCATACGCGCAACCGCCACTTTACTCCCACTTCTGATAATACGAGCCGTTGCTATAAATACTTCTCCTTTCCCGGGAAGTAAAAAATCAGTTCTGAGATCAATGGTGCTTAATTTACGTAAATTATAATGAATATTTTCAGGGGATAAATTATCTAATTGTTCAATGATATTTGCAGCTGCAACAACACCACCCGCTATATCTAATACTGTGGCGGTTACACCACCGTGGAGGATTTTTTGGATCGGGTTACCAATGAGTTTATCCTGCCAAAGAAACCTGACTTCAGATTGCTCTTTATCGAATTGCTGAATCTCTAAACCAAGTAAACGATTAAACGGCATATCATTATTCCAAAAATTTATGATTTGCTGGTAAATATCTTTTTTTTCCATAATCTATCTGGTCTGATGAGTTGTATTCAGAGGATAACACTGAATGAATCAGAAATAAATTTTTCTTATTGCTCGTTCATTCAGGTAAAATACGGCAACTTACAATTGAAGATGAAATTTCGTTGACAAACCTTGCGCAAAACTCCCCTGATACTATGTTACTTGACAAGCTAAAGCATTATTTTGGTTACACCTCTTTTCGCAAAGGTCAGCAAGAAATTATCCAACAAGTCTTACAAGGTAAAGATAGCCTTGTGTTAATGCCAACAGGGGGCGGGAAGTCATTATGTTATCAATTACCTGCCACTATTTTCTCCGGTATTACTATTGTTATTTCGCCCCTTATTGCTTTAATGAAAGATCAGGTCGATGCGCTTAAACGACAAGGAATTAGCGCCGCCTATGTTAATTCAAGTCTTGAGCAAAGCGATATTAATCAAATTTTTCAACAGTTAGCAGCTGGCGAAATTCAACTTCTCTACATAGCACCTGAGCGTTTAAGTAATTATTACTTTATGCAAGGTTTGCATAGTTTACCGATTCAATTATTTGCCATTGATGAAGCACATTGTATTTCACAATGGGGCCATGATTTTCGACCCGCATATACGCGATTAAATATTATCAAAGAGCAATTTCCTGATATACCTGTACTTGCCTTAACCGCAACGGCAGATGTCACTACTCGGAAAGATATACTGCAACAATTAAATTTAACTGACCCTTATATACACTTAGATAGTTTTGATCGACCCAATATTCGGTTAACCATGGCAGATAAATTTCAAGGAACGCAGCAAATTATCAGTTATGTAAAAAAACGAAAAAATGACTCTGGCATCATATATTGCAATAGTCGCTGGCAAGTAGAAAAGCTGGCGAAATCAGTGGCTGAGGCAGGGATAAGTTGCGCCGCATATCATGCGGGCATGGAAGTTGAAATAAGAAACACTGTGCAAGAAAGTTTTGCCAAAGACAATATTCAAGTGGTGATTGCCACGGTTGCTTTTGGCTTAGGGATCAATAAATTAAATGTTCGTTTTGTTATTCATTTTGAACCACCTAGAACATTAGAGTCTTATTACCAAGAAATTGGTCGAGCTGGGCGAGATGGTTTACCTGCAGAAGCGCTATTTCTCTATGATGAAAATGATGCGCAACGAATTAATAAGCGCATTGAGCAAGGGGAAAATCTGCAACGAAGGCATGTTGAAATTCAACGTTTTAGTGCAGTTACCGGCTTTATAGAAGCACAAACGTGTCGGAGGCAATTAGTATTAAATTATTTTGCCGAATACACGCAAACGGGTTGTGGAAATTGTGACATCTGTTTAGATCCTCCAAGTCAATTTGATGGTCTTGAAGCGGCCCAAAAAGTGTTGTCATGCGTTTATCGTATAAACCAACAAGGTGGTGTTGAGCACACAATTAGTGTGTTACGCGGACAATTAACAGAAAAGATTAAGCAACAAGGCCACGATAAAGTATCAACCTTTGGGATTGGTAAAGATAAAACATTGAGTTATTGGCATGCGATTATTCGACAACTCATTCATCTTGGTTTTTTACAGCAAGACATCGCTAACCACTCTGCCCTTTGTTTAACCCAAGCATCTCACTCTATCTTAAAAGGTGAGCAACCTTTGTTGCTCGCCACTCCTCGTTTACAAAAAGCGAGTTATTGGCGTAAAACGGCAGAAACATCGAACTATGATCGTAAGCTCTTTGCCAAGTTACGTACCTTGAGAAAAGAAATTGCCGATGCAGAAGATATTCCACCTTATATTGTATTTAACGATGCAACGTTATCTGAGCTTGCCAAATATCAACCAGTGACAAGCCATGAAATGTTAAATATTAACGGCATTGGTGATACGAAATTATCAAGATACGGTCAGCCTTTTTTAGCTTTAATCAAAGAACATGTAAATTAAGCGCTTAATTCATGAGTCTCAATACGAAATGATTAAACAGTTGAGCATAAAAAAAGCGTTCAAAAGAACGCTTTTCTTGAACTTAACAAGAGCAATTATTTTAAGCTTGAGTAGTAAGCAGCAAGGTTAGCAATATCGTCATCAGATAAAGGCATTGCCATCGCACCCATCACTGGATCTTTACGTTTGCCTGCTTTGAAGTCTTTTAATTGTTTAGCAATATAAACTTCTTTCTGACCCGCTAAGTTAGGGTACATAGGAATTGCTGAAATACCTGCTGCGCCATGACAGGCCGCACACGTACCTGATTTAGCTTTTCCAGCATCCACATCACCAGCAAATGCAGGAGACGCAATCATCACTGTAGCTGCAATAGCCAAAGTAAGTTTTTTCATAACGTTATCTCTCTTAGTCAATTTAAAATTTTTATAGCTCTTTCTCGATTATATGAGAAAAGAGCGAAACTGTCTTAAGTTTTTTTGTATTATATGCGGGAAAAAGCAAGTTTATTGATATTGGACAAGCAATTACGTGAATATAGAATTTACCTGTAAAGCAATCGCTTCGACAGCGATTATTGTAGACTGCCACTATGATTGGTCACAAGACGACTTAACATCAATGGTTGAGCGATATTTTCAGCAATATGTCATTTTACAAAAAGTAGAATACTCGCAAGGGGCTGATTTAGCATCCGTAAGATTTAAATGGCAGCAACATGATTTTACATTAAACTTTGAATGCTACAGTCAATCTATTTGGATTGAATGCCCTGAGCATGATAGTGCGGCATTATTAGCCAAATTGTATCAGTTAATGAATCTGAAATAATATGATAAAAATATTAGTGAGTGCGTGTTTTCTCGGTGAAAAAGTACGGTACGACGGTACGAGCCAACAGTTGTTAAATCAAAGCTTATTGAGCTGGATACACAACAAACAAGTCGTCAGTTTTTGTCCTGAAATTGCGGGCGGTTTGCCTGTACCAAGACAGCCCGCTGAAATTCAAGCTAAGAGTCAACGTATCTTAACTTGTGATGGTGTTGATGTTTCAGCACAATTTAACAAAGGTGCACAACGTGCTTTAACCCTTTGCCAACAACATCATATTCGATTTGCACTGTTAAAAGAATCAAGCCCTTCTTGTGGAAGTACCACGATTTATGATGGCACATTTACGCAAGAAAAAATGAGTGGAGAGGGAGTTACAACTAAGCTTTTAAGACAACATGGTGTACGGGTATTTTCAGAGAAAAATATAACGGCTTTAATTGCTGAACTCGCTAGTTTTAGTGAGAAACCATCACCGCATTAGCGCCACTTCGTTGCATATCAGTGACTAAACTTCGGGTATAATTGATCACCGTTTGAGCGTTTTGAGAAACTTTAAAATCATTTACGCCTAGAGAGACTGTCATTTGTGGGAGTCTTATACCTGATTTACTGCTTACAAAGCGTAATTTTTCAACACCTTGACGTATCTTCTCCGCTATTTCACCTGCCACGGTGCGTTCAACTTCCGGTAATAAAATTAAAAACTCATCTTGCCCAGAGCGAATAGGCAAGCCACTTTCACCAACATAACTTCCAACTTTATTGGCAATTTTTGACAGAAGTACATCGCTGATTAAATTACCAAACTTCTCGTTTACATGTGCTAATTTATCAACACTGACAACAATAGCGGCGACATGCTTATGGGGGTCTTCAGTGGTCCATTGATCTAAATGTTTGTTTAATGCTTTACGGTTATATAGGCCAGTCAGTGGGTCAAGGTATATTTCTTTTTTGACTTCTTCTAATTCACTTTGCAAAGACAATGATTGTTTTTTCGAAATCAATAATTGCTTCGCGAGCTGTTGTTGTTTTTGCTTAAATGATTTTGAGGCATTTTCAATTTGCTGGATAGCATGGTTGATTTTTTGGCGATTATTGGATTTTAAATGAGTAACACTGTCGTCAATCTTTTCAATTAAACCGTTGGCATATTTTACCGAATGTTGATTACTGCTTTGAACATCGGTAATTAACTCATCAATATCGGTGATAATATCGTCTCTAAAACTTCCTTGCCCTAAGACATGCAGCTGAAAAATTTCATTAATAAAATAATTATCGAGTTTTTTACCAAGACTTAAATGTTGTTTTATTTGAGAGATTAGCGCGGAATTTTTTTTATTAACAAACTCGTAACCAACGGCATAATTTATTGGCGTGGCAGGCAAATGCCAAAGCTGTAATTGTTTGATAGCTAAGGCGAGCTTTTGATCTGCTTGTTCAATGGTGTCATGATGCTTCACTACTGCCAAACCTCTATTTAATACTACAGTTTTATTATTTTTATTAAGGTTATTCTCTAGTAATTTTATATAAACTTCTATAGTAAATTCCCAATAATTATTAATATTTTGTTAATAAATGCATTTTTTTTGCATTATTGTACATATTTTCAAATTTATATTCTGAAACTTGAGCTTTCATCGGGGAAAAATTTTGATAAAGTGGAGTCATAATTTTACTTTGAACAATAATAATGAAATATCTGATCTCTTTTTTTTGCCTTATTCTATTAACCGCTTGTGGTCAATTACCAAAAGATACTAGCCGATGGAACAGTTTAGCGCTTCGCGAAGTGATTAATGAATATCATCAATATCAAAAAACATTGAGCCCATTTAGCCAACCGGGTGTTGCGGATAATAATGCGCGTTTGCCTGATCTTTCTCCGCAAGTATTATTAAAAAACTACCAAGGTAAGAAAAAGATTTATCAAAAATTATTAAAAATTAATCGTGAGAGTTTGACTCAAAGTGATCAAATTAATTGGTCAGTTCTGGCCTATAAAATAAAAAATCAATTAGATAGTTATGTCAATAAAGAACATTACATGCCGCTCACTGCAGAGTCCGGATTTCATGTGGGGATCAGTTGGATACGTAGCCGTGTACAATTTAAAGTTGAGCAAGATTATCAAGATTACTTAAAGCGCATGGCTGCTCTGCCAACATATTTTGATCAGCAAATGGCGTGGATGGATTTGGGTATCAAAGAAGGTATTACCCAACCGGCCGTAGTACTTATTGGTTTTGAAGAATCTATTAAAGCTTATATTAAACAGGATGTGACAGAGAGTGAGTTTTACCAACCTTTTAAAAAAATGCCTGATCATTTTACCGCAAGCCTTAAGGCTGATTTAAGAGCGCAAGCTCAGCAAATTATCCGCGAAAAAGTCAACACTAGTTATCAGAAATTCTATGATTATATGGTGAATGTTTATCAACCCAATGGTCGTCAAAACATTGCAGCAAATTCACTGCCCAATGGTGATAATTATTATAAAAATAGGGTCGAACATTACACGACGTTAACTATGTCTGCGGATGAGATTCATCAAAAGGGTCTGGAAGAAGTCGCGCGCATTCGAGCTGAAATGGAACAAATCATTCGCAATGTAGGTTATCAAGGTGATTTTGCTAGTTTTGTTGAGTTTTTACGTACCGATCCTCAGTTTTATGCAACAACGCCAGAAGAGTTATTGAAAGAAGCGTCATTTATCGCAAAAAAAATGGACGCTAAATTACCGCAATTATTTAAAAAATTACCTCGCACACCCTATGGTGTTATGCCTGTACCTGCAAGCATTGCCCCTAAATATACAACGGGTCGTTACGCTGGACCTTCAAGAGAAGATCAGCCGGGTAATTACTGGGTCAATACATACCGTTTAGACCGTCGTCCGCTTTATGTACTTGAAGCACTAACTTTACATGAAGCAGTTCCAGGTCATCATTTACAAGGTTCTTTGGCCAAGGAAATGAAAAATGTGCCGGAATTTCGTAACAGTACTTATATTTCTGCTTTTGGCGAAGGCTGGGGGTTATATTCTGAATTTTTAGGTATTGAAGCCGGTTTTTATCAAGACCCTTATAGCGACTTTGGCCGCCTCACTTATGAAATGTGGCGAGCGTGTCGATTAGTGGTTGATACAGGTATGCATAGCAAAAATTGGAGTCGAGATCGTGCAATGTCATTTTTAGCTGATAATACGGCTTTGTCATTACATAATGTAAAAACCGAAATAGATCGCTACATTTCATGGCCAGGTCAGGCACTTTCGTACAAAATTGGTGAACTTACCATTAAAAGACTGCGTAAAAAAGCCGAAGATACTTTAGGTGTCGCATTCGACTTACGAGAGTTTCATGACGAAGTACTAAAAAATGGTTCAATGCCGTTATCTATGTTGGAACAAGTGATAAACCAATATATTACTGAGAAAGAGTTACCTAAGGACGGTAAATAAGTAAGGGACAAGGGAAGCACGCAAAGTACACAGCAGGAAATAGATAGAGTCTGCTAAATATAGACAAGCCCCCACTATATCTAAATTTGGTAGTTCCGCTATCATAGGTTTCCCTTTAGACCGGTAACTTTGCGTCTCTAGCTTTCGCTAGATTTGCCCTTATCGAGCTTTAGAAGCTCTGAAAACATTATAAGCTATGAAGTTTGCTTGTAAACCTTTATCATTGATATTGCTTGTTCAGAAGCATAAGGCGTAAAAAAATATTTTTTAACTGATTGAAAAACGAGAAAAATTCCTACATGTATGTAAAAAAATTATTATTATTTTTTTTGTTACTCCAGCTTGGTATTGTGGTCAAAAGCTATGCGGCGGATGAAAATTTAACCGATATTGAGCAGAATATTGCGAAAGTAGAGCGCTTGTTTTTAATCGACCCTGAACTTTTAGATAACGATGAAGTCGTGCAACTGTCTCAGGATATTATTCAAAATAGAACGTTTTATGATAACAATACCGTTGGTAAAGTGTTTAGCTTATTAGCTGATGCCGCAACAAATAAAGGAGACTTATCTCGCGCCATGCAGTTTTCGCTTGATGGTGAAAGTTTAACTAATATTGATGTCACGTTACGGTTGACGTTAATATTGAAAATAACCTCAGGTTATTACTTTCGTGGCAAGTTTAAACAAGCGCAACAAATGGCGGAAGAGTCAGTCAATCTAGCGACACAATTAAACAACCCTAAATTTTTAGTGCAAGCTTTAAGTTATCGTTCAATGACCAATGCTTTAAACTTGAATCATCAACAAGCGTTTTCTGATCTAGAACGAGTCAAACAATATCTAACCCAGCATCAAGAATTTTCTGACCACCTCGCTGTCTTAAATGTGTTAGCTAGTGCCTATTTTTATACGGGCGATTATCAAACCTCCGTGACCTTGTATAATCGAATTTTGAAACTTAGATACGATTTGTCGAAAGTCAATAATATTGAAAGTACCTATACCGATTTAGCTAGATCTTACTTGAGTTTAGGGCGTTTAGATGATGCTCATCATGGGTTTTGGAAAGCTATTACCTTGGCTGAAAAGAAACAGGCACCCATTAAAGTTGCTTATGGAAAAATGGGCTTAGGACAGGTATTGTTTCGGCAAAATAAAGCGGAAGAATCACTCGAGCAACTGTTAAAAGCCAAAACGCTATTTCATGGCCAAAATTTATCTTTACCTTATTTAACAACCCTGATTTATTTAGCGAAAGTGAGTCAATTACTCAAAAAAGATGACATTGCGTTTCAGTATTTGAAAGAAGCTGAACTGGTTGCTGATCGCGTAGAATTAACGCATGAACAAATTGAATTATATGCATTATTAGCCACTATGTATCATAACAAGCAATTATTCGAAAAAGCCTTCACAGCACAACGTAAATACACTGAGTTGTTAAACAAATTTAGTTTTTCTAAGCAAAAACTCTTTAACACTATGAATGCCGAGAAACTAGAATCAGAAAAACGCCGTGACTTATCGCTTGGTATGGCGGAAGAAACCGATTTAAAAAATCAGTTTACGCAAAAATATCAGCAACAAAAGAATATGATCGTTTTCTTAATTTCTATCGTCGGATTATTGTTTTGTTTATTGTTGTTTTTAGGGTTTAGAGCACGAGCATTAAGATTAAATCAGCAGTATGACGAGGTTGAAAAGCCGTTAGATTACTTGGCGAGTCCTTCGCAAACCAAAAAGTTTTATCAGCAACATTTTAAAATGGCCCGAAAATATGAATATCCGTTAATGGTTGGTTATTTTTCAATTGATAATTGGCAAGAGTTAGAGTTTCAATTTAATAAACGAGTGATCGCGGAAGTGTCACGCACTATTTCAACGTTAGTCAATGAATATCGCGGTGAGTTTGACCAAGTTGGGTTGATTAATCAGGGCGAATATTTATTTTTATGTCCACATCAAGATAGCCAATATTTGAAAGAGCTTTTTGGGCAGTTAACCGAGGCATTAAAGGTGCAGTTTTTTGCTAACTTAGGTGAGTTTACCATTAAAATTGGTTATGATTATCAATCCCCAAGTGCTCAAGATATTGACCCTTATATCTTTTTATCTCGGTTGAGTGAATCAACCCGAGCTGAGTATAGTAGCTATAAAAATTAGGTGTAATGATGTTATTTAGTTTAGCGATTATCGTGCTTTTTGTTGTTATCAGTGTCTATTATTATTTTCGTTCTGAAAAATTAATCGCGGAATTAAAAGCGGTAAAAAAAGAAGCCAGTCAAATTAAAAAAGAATCAAAGATGATGATTGATGCATTTGCGGTTGTGGCGCAAAAAAATGAAGACTTTATTCATGCTCGATTTACCGCAGCACAATCAGAACGTACTGATAATGAGTCTGTGGTGTTGTTGACACCTTTAGTGACAAACTATGCGACTATTTTTAGAGAGAGCATTCGCGGCAAAGGCGAAATGCATAAAGTTGTTAAAAAATGTTGTGAAAATTTTCAGCCGGGCAGTTACAAAAGGTTAACTACTTATATTAACTCTCAAGATGCTCAAGTTAAACGAGCTTGGAACAGCAATAACCTTAAGGGCTTTATTGTTTTTATGGAAACGATGATATTAGGGCTAACGTCCTAATTCGAAGCCATTAAAATCAACTAAAACCAACTAAAGACAATTTAAACATCGCGATTACTTAGGTTTGTTTTTTAACATTTCTCGTAAATTTGCTACGCCCATTTTTGCCGTTTGTTCTTTTTGTTCTTGGCTTTTTTTCACTTGGCTCAACTCCCATTTTAAATCATCTTGCGGAAGTTCATGTAAAAATCTACTGGCTTCGGTGCGAGCAATTTCACCAAACTGTCGGCGTTCACGAGCATACGTAAAAATCAATTCACGCTGCGCTCGAGTGATCCCAACATAGGCAAGTCGACGTTCTTCTTCTACATTGCCTTCATCGATACTGGTTTGATGTGGTAGTAAACCTTCTTCCATACCGATTAAAAAAACAAAAGGGAACTCTAAGCCTTTTGAAGCATGTAAGGTCATTAACTGTACTTGATCACTTTCTTCTTCATCTTCATTGCGCTCCATCATGTCACGCAAGGTTAATCGTGTGACGACTTGAGCTAGGGTCATCGGATCTTCGTCTTCATCTCCTTCAAGCATTTGTTGCACCCAACTAAACAATTGTGTGACATTTTTCATGCGCATTTCTGCTGCTTTTGCACTGGGAGAAGTATCGTACAGCCAATCTTCATAGTTAATCTCGCGTACCATCGCGCGTAAAACAGCAGGAGTGTCGCCACGTTCAGCATGGTCTGCGGTTTCAACAATCCATTGCGTAAAACGTTGTACAGCAGCTAGACCTCGACCTTGAAGATGTTGTTCAAGCCCTAATTCAAAACTGGCTGCAAACATACTGATTTGTCGCATATTTGCGTAACTACCGAGTTTTTCTAAGGTAGTTGGCCCTATTTCACGACGGGGAACATTGACGATTCGTAGAAAAGCGTTATCGTCATCAGGGTTCACCAATACACGTAAAAAGGCCATCATGTCTTTTATTTCAGAGCGTGAGAAAAACGAGGTACCACCGCTGATTTTATAAGGGATCCGGTTTGTCATTAATGCTTTTTCAAGCAAACGTGATTGATGATTGCCGCGATATAGTATGGCGTAATCTTTAAATTTAGAACGGTTTAAAAAGCGATGGCCTATGAGTTCACCTACCACTCTTTCTACTTCATGATCTTCATTTTTTGTTTGTACAACGCGTAACTCAACCCCATAATTTAATTCACTAAATAAGGCTTTATCATAAACATGTGGATTATTGGCAATTAAAATATTGGCACATTTTAAAATTCGACCACTTGAGCGGTAGTTTTGTTCGAGTTTGATTAATTTTAGCTGTGGAAAATCTTCCCCTAAAAGCACTAAGTTTTGTGGCTTTGCGCCACGCCAAGAGTATATAGATTGGTCATCATCACCAACCACAGTCAATAAACCTTTTTCACCGGTGATAAGTTTGACTAATTCATATTGGCTGGCATTGGTATCTTGATATTCATCAACCAACATATATTGTATTTTTTGCTGCCAACGTGCTTTTACCTCAGGGAAATTTTTCAATAATAACGTTGGGATCAAAATTAAATCGTCAAAATCTAGCGCGTTATATGCTTTCATATGCTTTTGATACATAGCATAAAATTCAGCATACATTTTAGTGTCAGCATCGCTTGCCAATTTGATCGCGCTATCTGGAAGTAATAAATCATTCTTCCAATTTGAAATCATGCTTTGCAATTTGTTCAGTAAATCTTTATCGCCGTCTAACTCGTCTTGGGTGAGCTCTTTTAATAAAGCCAAAGTGTCTTGATCATCAAAGAGGGTGAAACCAGGTTTGTAACCTAAGGTTTTAATTTCTTTGCGAACAATATCTAATCCTAATGAATGAAACGTTGAAACGGTTAAGCCTCGAGTGAGTGCTTTGTCTAACATGTTAACCACACGTTCTTTCATTTCTCGTGCGGCTTTATTCGTAAAAGTTACGGCAGCAATGTTTCGAGCCTTGTAATCGCACTTTTGAATAAGATAAGCAATTTTTTGGCAAATAACCCCTGTTTTTCCACTTCCGGCACCGGCTAATACAAGGCAAGGGCCACTGACATATTTTACTGCTTCATTTTGTCCGGGGTTAAGTTTCATTATGTTTATTAAATTTGAATGATGAAATATAAAGGGCGGTGATTTTACCTTGTTTACTATACCCAAGCTACCTCAAGATTTAGGATTCAGTTGAAATTAGATACGTCTTTAGGCAAGGCATTGATTGAAAAGCATGGTTTTTCCCTTGTTAAAATCAATAGCGCAGCATAAAACGCATCTAAATCAGCCCTTTGAGGAATTTTGAAACTAGCATCTTGAGGTGGTTTGGATATATATACCGCATAGTGAAATAGACGTTGGCAAAACGGTTATTTGTATTACAATAGCCCGATAGGTTTTTGACAGGTTAAAATAATGATTAATGCTAAAAAAATTGAAGATATTGCTAAGCAAGTTACAGACGCTATTCCTCCTGGTTTAAAAAATATTGCGGCAGATTTTGAAGATAAAACAAAAACGGTATTACAGCGCAAACTTTCACAATTAGATGTCGTTTCGCGAGAAGAATTTGATGTGCAAACGCAGGTGTTATTAAAAACGCGTGAAAAAATAGCCCAATTAGAAACAAAAATTGCTGAATTAGAAGCTAAGTTTTCAGCAGAAAATTAAAGCAAACCTGCGTTTTAGATTAATCATTGACTAACGACCAAACGGCTAATTCATTACCGCTTGGCTCAATAAAATGAAAACGTCGCCCACCGGGAAAACTAAAGATAGCTTGGGATATTTTACCGCCAGCATTTTCGACATTTTGCTGAGTTTGTTCTAGGTTTTCGCTCATTAGCACCAGTAAAGCTGAACCACTTGCTGTGGTTGATTTTAGCTCTGAGCGATAAAACCCGCCATCAAGCCCTTGATTGCTAAAAGAAGTATAGTCAGGACCATAATCTACAAACGACCATTGAAAGGCTTGGCTGAAAAACTGCTTAGTTGCTTGTAAATCGTTTGCAGGAAACTCCACATAACTTAATTTTTCATTTTCGCTCATAATTTCCCTTAACTTTAATATTGTCAGTGTATTGTAGAAATGTTCATTTTTCAGTGATTATGTTATTTATGTTAAAATAACATTGTTTACGTATAGAGCACTAGAACATAACTCAATGACCATGGATTGGGTATTATTAATTTTACTTGAAATCTAAGGTTTTTCATTTAACTATGTTGAAATTGTACCCGCATTCCTTTCACTATCTCAGTGGCATCTTTCACTGGTATTTGTCTTTTCCTTTTATGTTTATACGCCATTTATTCATCTTTGCTATTTTTAGCATTAGCGGTTTTGTTAGTGCGGAAACCTTAACGTTACCGGATTTTAAACAAGGTACATTAGGTAAACACCTTCAATATTTTCAAGAGTTAAATGGGCAGTTAACCCTTGATGAAGCTAAACAAAAATTTCGTTCATCCATGACTAAAAAAGGCTCAAGCCATTCAATTTCGCTTGGCATTAATGTCGCGCCTGTATGGATGAATTTTGCGGTAAATAATACTAATGATTTGGCTGAACTGTATCGACTGTCCATTGAAACACCGTGGCTTGACGTTATTGATACGTGGTTAGTACAGGATGGAAAAGTCATAAAACATATAGCAGGTGGTGATGCTTATCCTTATTCGCAAAGGCCTATGCCTTATCGTTTTTATGCTTTTGAGCATCATTTTAACCAAGGTAAAACTGAGGTGTATATTCGTATTGCAACCAAAGGACCTTTAGCCATACCGGTTCACTTTAGTTCGGTAAAAAAAGCGATTGAAAGAGATATCACCAGTAGTTTTCAATATGGACTTTTATACGGAATAATGTTGGCACTGGCTTTATATAACTTAGTGCTATTTGTCTTTATTCGGCAAAAAGAATACGGTTTATATAGCTTGTACCTTTTTGGTTTTGTGTTAAATAGCCTTTCATATACCGGCCAATTACACACAGTTATTACTTACGATTTTGGTCCTTATTTTCAGGACTGGCTCGATATCTTTTTAATGATCACATATAGCGTTGCAGGGTTGCACTTTGCTCGTTTATTACTCAAAACAAAATTTTATGCCCTAAAGCTCGATCAATTTGTGGTGCGTATAACTATTGTTATTCCTGTTGGCATGGTTATCGGCTTTGTGTTTGATCAATTGTTCTTTTCCATGGTGTTAGCTTTTTTGCTAAACACATGTTTTGCAGTGCTATTTATTGCAATGGGTATTAGAGCGCTCTTGGCAAATAAACCATTTGCTGTCATTTTTATTTTATCATCTGTAACCGCCGCCATTTGTATTACTATATCTACTCTTGCTGTTGCAGGTTTTTTAGTGCCTTACAATGGATATACGTTTAAAGCGATTGAACTGGGTATGGCATTTGAGGCTATTTTATTGGCGGTTATTTTAGCGAGACAATTTCGTATGGCAAAGCTCGATAAAATGATCGCAGAAACCTACGCTCGTACTGATGCGTTGACTCAATTGAATAATCGACGTGGCTTTCAGGAATTAACACAACCTATTTGGCAAGGGATTATTCGTACGAGAAGAGATGCAGCCATAGTGTTACTAGATATCGATTTTTTCAAAAGATTTAATGATCAATATGGCCATGAAATCGGCGATAAAGTGTTAGTAAAAGTTGCACAATGTTTAAAAGAAACGGCACGAAAAGGTGATGTTTTTGCACGTTGGGGTGGAGAAGAATTTATTCTATTTTTGCCTGAAACCACTGAAAAACAGGCGTATTTGCAAGCTGAACGCATTAGAGCAGCAATTGAGATGCTCGAAATTCAGGTGATTAAACTACCTTTGTCAATAACGGCTAGCTTTGGGGTGGCCGGCTCAACCGAAAATCGCTTTCAAGATGAGCCTTTATCATTAAGTGTACTTGAGCCAATGATAAACTCTGCTGATCGCGCCCTTTATGTCGCGAAGCAAAAAGGCAAAAACCAAGTTTGCCTTTCAAAATAGTGTTATTTTTTTAACTTCGCAAAAGCGTCAGCAAAGGCATTACCCATGGCTGCATTTTCTACAGGTTTAGGCTTATTTCTATTTGGCTTGTTAGTACTATTTTTTTGAGGCTTCTTGGTGGGATTAGCCTGAGGTTTATGCTGAGTTTGTTGTTTTTCTGTTGTAGATAAAATAGCATCATTTAACCGCATCGTTAAGCTAATGCGTTTTCGTGATGGGTCAACTTCAATCACTTTAACTTTAACAATTTCACCGGTTTTTACGATTTCTCGTGGGTCACTGACAAACTTATCGGTTAACGCTGAAATATGTACTAAACCGTCTTGATGGACACCTAAATCAACAAAAGCGCCAAAGTTAGCAACATTTGAGATAACCCCTTCTAATACCATACCGACTTTAAGGTCGTTAATGGTGTTAATCCCTTCTTTAAATTGCGCCGTTTTAAATTCAGGGCGAGGATCACGGCCCGGTTTTTCAAGTTCACTAATAATATCTTTTATGGTTAATTCACCAAAGTTTTCGTCGATAAGTTCGTTGATACTTAGCTTGCTTAATTGCGTTTTATCGCCCATTAATGAGCGAATATCACTTTGTAACTGTTGAATTATTTTTTCCACCACAGGATAAGTTTCTGGGTGAACGCCTGAACTGTCTAACGGATTATCGCCATCGGTAATACGTAAAAAACCTGCCGCTTGTTCATAGGCTTTTGGTCCTAAACGCGCCACTTTTTTTAAGGTTTTGCGATTGTTAAATCTGCCATGTTCATCGCGATATGCCACAACATTTTGAGCCATGGTTTTATTTAATCCGGAAACTCGTGCTAATAAAGCGGCTGAGGCATTGTTTAAATCAACCCCAACATTGTTAACACAATTTTCAATCACATTATCAAGCATTTGGCTTAATTGACTTTGATTGACATCGTGCTGATATTGTCCGACACCAATAGCTTTTGGATCGATTTTTACTAATTCTGCTAACGGATCTTGTAGCCTTCGAGCAATAGATACTGCCCCGCGTAAAGAAACATCTAAGTCAGGAAACTCGTCAGCAGCAAGTTCTGATGCCGAATAAACTGAAGCGCCCGCTTCACTGACGATCATTTTTTGTGGTTTATCTTTTTCAAGGCTTTGAATCACTTCAGCCACTAAAGTGTCACTTTCTCTTGAGCCTGTACCATTACCAATGGCAATTAATTCAACGTTGTATTGTTGACATAAATTTACTAATGTACGCGATGATTTATCCCAGTGATTTTGCGGTGCATGAGGAAAAATAGTGGTGGTGTGTAGTAATTTTCCTGTGCTGTCGACAATGGCAATTTTACAGCCGGTTCTTAAACCTGGATCTAAGCCTAACGTTGTTTTTGCGCCAGCAGGTGCAGCCATTAACAAGTCAGATAGATTAGTAGCAAAAACCTTAATTGCTTCAGCTTCGGCGCGCTCTCGTAATTGTCCTAATAATTCGGTTTCTAAATGCACACTTAATTTAGCTTTCCATGCTAATCGAATCGTTTTCGTGAGAAAATCCGCCGCATTTTGTCCTGTAAGCCTAAAATTATAATGTTCAAAAATGATTTGTTCTGCACTGGAAAAGCTACTTGCTTCGTTGTTTGGGTCAACTACTAAACTTAACTGTAGAATGTTTTCATTGCGCCCACGAAACATAGCAAGTGCACGATGTGAAGGTACTTTATTTAAGCGTTCTGAAAAATCAAAATAGTCTTTATATTTTAATCCTTCTTGTTGTTTCCCTTTTGCAACCGTACTGGTTAAGTGCGCTTGCTTGAGCAGGTGTTTTCGTAATTTTTGTAATAAGTTTGCGTCTTCGGCAAACCGTTCAATAAGGATATAACTTGCCCCTTCAAGCACGGCTTTAACATCGGCAAAACCTGCTTCGGCATTAATATATGCACTGGCTTCTTTTTCTGGCAATAACTGCCAATTGTTGTATAGGTTGTTGGCCAGTGGCTCTATACCTGCTTCAATGGCAATTTGGCCTTTAGTGCGTCTTTTCGGACGATAAGGTAAGTATAAATCTTCAAGTCGGGTTTTATTGTCAGCTTGATTAATCTCATTCGCTAACGAAGGCGTTAATTTACTTTGTTGTTCAATATTTAATAAGATAACTTTTTTACGGTCTGCTAAATCACGTAAATAGCGAAGGCGTTGATCAAGATGACGTAAATGATTGTCGTCTAACCCTTGCGTGGCTTCTTTTCGATAACGTGCAATAAAGGGAACCGTTGCGCCATCATCAAGTAAATTAATTGCCGCATTAATTTGTTGAGGTTTTACGTTTAATTCTTGTGCAATTTGTTCGGCAATTAGCGCCATTTTAAGCTGTCCTTAATAAATTTTTATACTGATTAAATTGGGATGGATTTCGATAATACAAGCTTCTCTAACGTCATCAAAGAATTCGGAGCAATTGTAGTTATCATTTAAGAAATTCAAATGATAATAGTGGAAAATTTTTTATTGTGCTGATGCCCAGTATAAATTAATGAGCATCAATGGTTTTTTTATTGGGATCGGCCGAGGTGTCATCGTCAACCACTACACAGTTTCGGCCAGATAATTTTCCGTTATATAAACGTTTATCTGCATAAGCTAAAGCATCGTTCATATTACTAGCTTCATCTGGCACAATACAAACGCCAATGGTTAAGGTGACGATACAAGGAAGTTCGTGAATAAATTGAGGAAAAAGCATCACTAAATTTTCTTGTAAACGACCGCCAAAAGCCTTGGCTTTATTTTTATTGGTCTCTGGTAAAATTATAGTGAACTCTTCCCCTCCATATCGACAAACCACGTCCATATCTCTTGCTGTTTTTGTCATGACAAGAGCAACAAATTCTAAAATTTTATCACCGGCTTGATGCCCGTGCGTATCATTCACTAATTTAAAATGATCTATATCAATCATTAATAAAGCCATGGGGCGACAAGCTCTAGTCGCCGTAGCAATTTCTTGGGGAAGGTACTCATTTAAATAACCGCGGTTATATAAACCGGTTAATGGATCTCTTAACGCTTTTTCACGCAATTGCTCATACTTTTGACGGTAAGTTAGAAAGGTAAACATATCTTTAAAATCGTGACCTGACCGTTCATTAAATAATGAGCGCTGCGTTTCAAATTTTAAAAAAACATACAACAATAATGAATAAAGCGCTGAGACTAATAATTTACCGATCAATGAGGCTTGTAAAATCGACAAATATTGGGGATGTTCATAAAAGGCTAAACTGATAAATAAAATGCTGTCGAAAATTAAAACAAAAGCCATGGTCGAATATATTCGGATAAATAATTGTTTTATATAGCGGCCGAGATATTCATAACTGAGAATTACTAAAAAGACATCCAATACTAATACTATGGTGCCCAAAAATAACACTCTAGGCTGATAAATAAAAAACTCCAACGGAACGTCTGCCACCACGGGAGGTGGAGTTCCGGCAACATGGGCTCCAATTAACAAAGTAAACAAACTTAACGTTATGTTGGCAAATATCAACCCGTACACTAAGTTACGTGATTCTTCCGCATCTTCTTTAATGTAAATAAGTAAAATAGCAAAAAGACCTGCGGTAAAAAGGACTGCAGAGCCAGGGCTGACAAAAAAGCCTGGCAATAATTCGAAATAGAGGAAAGACGCTAAGGTTGACTGCATATGCTGAAATACCCCTAAAGAGATATAAAGCGTCGCGATACCAAATTTATTACGTAATTGAAAAAGCGTAATAATAAATAGGCCAACAAGTAAAGCCTCGGCCGTGAAGAAGAAAAACTGATATAAATATTCCATAACATTCAGCTTAGATGAAACAAGACATAATTGCGATAAAATGCTAAATGCTCTGAGCCTATTGATTTGAAGATGCAAATCCAGGTGGATTATTCGAAGAGAATCAATCATTAACCTCTAGATTTATTGTTAAAATGTAAATCATAAGTTTTTTGTTATCAAAATGTTGTCTTTTTGTTAATTATTGACTTATAGTTGTAATGATATTTTCTTAAAAAGACTGACAAGGATGTTGATCTATGAAAAAACACATACTCAGTATGTTGTGCATGCTTATGTGTGCAATAAATGTATCCGCTACAGAGAACATGACATGGGAAGATAAGCAATACCATTATCTTCATGGTGACTTTAATGGAGATAAAGTCCCTGACTTATTCCTTCAAAGCCTTTCTGAACAGACTCCTTCTTTAATCGTCTTTGGTCAAATAATTGATGAGAATACGCAATATTTGGTCGAAAACGAGATCACATTACCTGATATTGTTAATGGACACCTATGGAATAACTTAGCTGCTAATGTTGTTGTTTTTGATCATAACGGAGATGGTCTTTCAGATATTTTTATTGTTAACCATTCACAAAAAACTGCTCTTGTTATCAATGGTGATGTAAACGATATTGATTTTTCTAATATTGCTAACACATATACAAAAAAAGAACTTAAATGGCTTAAAAAGTCAACACAGTACGTTTTGTATACCGGAGATTTTAATGGTGATAAGCAGCAAGATTTACTTGCGGTCTCTGAAAAAAACAAAACTCATTATTTAATGCATGCAACAGTAGAAAATAGTTTATTCGTTGCCCAAGAAATTAAAAAAGCGTTTAAGTGGGCTAAGAAAACTGATGTTGACGTTAAAATAGCGGATTTCAATGATGATGGAAAAGCAGATGTTTTTGCTGTAGCTCGCGCGAAAAACACTAAGCATTATCTTACCTTTGCTGATGAAAATGGTTTACTAGGTGAAACCACTGTAATCAAAGAAAAAGTTAATAATAAAGATTGGAACGCTAATGATTTTAGCTTTATTGTTACTCATGCGGATGCTGATGAAACCCTTGATTTAGTGCGTTTAAATAACATGCCAGGTGGTGTCGATGAATATGGCGAACTTATCGAAGCTGAAGCTGGTGATGATGTTGACGATATAACGAACGATTGTGACCAATTGTTTTATTCTATCGAAAATTTAAGTGAAGGTGAAAGTTGTGCGCCTTGGGGTGATGCTATAGTTGATACTACACCAGGCTTAGTCGGTACTTCAAAACCATCCGTTGAAACTCACTCGTTTGCAACGGGTGGGGTAACACAAATGGCCGCACCTATTGAATGCTCACCACTTGACCCATGTGGAGAAACAACTCCCCCAGAAACACCGTCATCATACCCTTCGGTAGATGGGGGTAGTTATCACCCAGTTGGTAGCCAAATAAGGGTGAGATATAACTCTATTCATATGGCTAATTATTATGAAATATACACGAGTACAAATAATAGTAGTTATTCAAAAGTAACGACAACACCCTCTTTGTCTGCTGTAGTGAATGTAAGAAGTAGTTACGGTTATTTTTATATAAAATACAAAGCGTGTAATACCACTGGAGGATGTAGTGGATTTAGTCCTTATCGTAGGTTGTACGTATATACAGTTTCTGGAAAACCTCAGAGTTTGACATCTTCAAGCTACTCACCTTCAATAGGGGAAAGTTTCAATTTAACAATTGGCTTTGCTAATGGCTCGGTTGATGGAGCAAAATATTATCTACAAGAATCTTTCAATGGAGGTAGTTATACAACAGTTTGTACGAAAACTCGTACAACATGGCGAGAGAATTCTTATACCTGTCCAATCTCTGGCAAGTCTAATTCAGGTATCTATAAATATAAAGCTTACGTATGCAATCCTCAGAATGTAGGGTGTGGAGGGAATACGTATAGTTCGAATGTTGTAGTTGCCAAACCAGTACCTGGTTCTCCTAGCTCTTTTTCTGCATCACCAAGTACGATAGCTTATGGTGGAACAACTACGTTAAGTTGGTCAAAGCCGAGTGACTACACTGGGAGCGTTTATTACAATGTTTATACTAAAAAGCCGGGTGGAAACCGCTGGAGGTGGAAGACAAAACTTACATCTAGTAGCACTTCAAGTGGACCATTAGATTTATCAGGCGTTCATTACTTCGATGTTGAGGCGTGTAATAGTGACGATATTTGTGGTAATTCTACTCCTGTAGTTGGTGTTACTGTGCT
>NZ_JAVRIF010000013.1:0-70567 GCF_031846185.1 Thalassotalea castellviae | reverse complement strand
ACTAATGTTAAAAATTCATTCAAATATTCATTTTTAATTTACGACCTTAGGTCGTCAGTTCACTCTCTTCAAAGAAAGTGGCTCCCGCAACCAATTCTTACTAATGTTAAAAATTCATTCAAATATTCATTTTTAATTTACGACCTTAGGTCGTCAGTTCGCTCTCTTCATAGAAAGTGGCTCTCGCAACCAATTCTTACTAATGTTAAAAATTCATTCAAATATTCATTGTTAATTTACGACCTTAGGTCGTCAGTTCACTCTCTTCATAGAAAGTGGCTCCCGCAACCAATTCTTACCAATGTTAAAATTCATATAAATATTCATTATTAATTTACGACATAGCGTCGTCATTTCACTCACTTCATAAATAATGGCTGCCAAAACCAACACATTTTCAAGCGTTAAATTTTTAATAGTAATAACCCGTAAAAATAGTCGCTTTACTAAGTAAACATTGATCGCCACTCCAGCAAGTTATATCATTGCCTTATTAATTCTCTGCTAATTAACTTTATTTAAATGAATCCTTTAAAAATAGATATATCAATGACTTTATTGATATCTGTTTGTTTCTTTTTTTTAATAAACAATGATGTGTACGCTCAAAACTTACGAGATGCCTGTTTATTAGAGGCAATAAAAAATGCAGAAGAAGAACTAACAACGACACAAATAAAAGAAAAATGTGATCGGTTAAAAGAAAGAAAAATTAAACCAGGCGCTATTTCTAATCGATTGATTTCAGAAAGGATCGCTGCGTTCGACCCCTATGTGATCACACCACATAAAATGAACTATATATTGCCGTTTTCTATGTCGAATAGGATCAATAAAAAAGCGTATGCTTACGATAATTTTGATAATTGGGAAGATAATCTAGAAGATTTTGAGGCAAAATTTCAACTCAGTATTAAAGTGCCACTGAATAAAAATGATATTTTTATTGAAGGTGATAGTTTGCACTTTGGTTTCACCCTACAATCGTGGTGGCAATTATACTCAAACAATATCTCTAAACCTTTTAGAGAAACCAATTATCAACCTGAAGTGTTTTATGTTGCACCGTTAAATTGGCATCCTTTAGACAGTAATACAGGTTTTGCAATCGGTGCTGAGCATCAATCTAATGGCCGTTCTCAACCATTATCACGAAGTTGGAATCGTGTGTATGTAAATTTTTTATTAGAGAAAGACAATTTCGCCCTATCTTTTAAACCTTGGATCAGGCTAAAAGAAAAAGAAAAAGAAACTGTGTTAGCTTCAGACGGTGATGATAACCCCGATATCAGTAAATATATGGGGCACTTTGAATTAGGGATCGCCCATAAGTGGTCAAAGTATGTTTTATCGTTTGAAGGACGCCATAATTTTGCTCACCATAAAGGTGGTATGGAGTTAAGTTTTACCTTTCCATTATGGGGTAAGTTAAGAGGCTATGCCCAATATACAGCAGGATATGGTGAAAGTTTAATTGATTATAATCATAGTCAACAACGATTTGGTTTAGGGATTGCGCTAACCAACCTTTTATAAACTATTTTCATAATTATATTTGAGAGAACAGATGTTAAAATTAGGTAGATATCAACATTTTAAAGGTAACTTTTATCAAGTTCTGCACGTAGCTAAACACAGTGAAACCGAAGAAGAACACGTTGTTTATCAACCTGAATATGGAGACAGAGAAATTTGGATCAGACCACTTTCAATGTTTGATGAAATCATTGAAAGAGAAGGTAAAACGTTCAAACGTTTTACCTTTGTTGAAGATTAACTCTTTCCTATTTAGCCAATAGAAAAATGATTATGGTCCTGCCATGGAACTTGTTTACTTTTAACCTGAGATACTTTTGCAGACTTTGGCCCATGGTTTAACCATTGCAGCATTTTATCGACATTTTTCTCTTCACCACACAGTAATACTTCAACGTCCCCATCAGCTAAATTACGTGCATACCCACTGATATTGCATTCTATCGCCATTTGTTGACTGGATGCTCTAAAATAAACACCCTGCACTTTTCCACTGATATGAGCTAAATAACTTACATTCATCACTTCTTCTCTCTTATTTTTATGATAAATAAATCCATTAGATGATTGCGTCTGCGCAAAGCATTGACTAAACTCGGCGCAAATTAACCTTGTAATATTAAGTATAGGCAAATGTCAGCAAGAATTTATTTAAAAGTTTCACGAGAGAAATCTTTATTAAGAAAACATCCATGGGTTTTCTCTAAAGCTGTCAATAAAATTAAAGGTAATCCTATGCTTGGTGATAGCGTAGACATACTAGATAACAAGGGAAACTGGTTAGCTAAAGGGGCCTACTCTCCAGAATCACAAATAAGAATACGTGTTTGGAGTTTTGATGAAAATGAGGAAATTGATCGTGAATTTTTTCGTAAGAAAATATTAAATGCTCAACAACGACGCGAATGGTTCATCAACCAAGGACAATTAACCGGTTATCGCCTTATTGCGGGTGAATCAGATGGTTTACCTGGGATCACGATAGATAAATACAATGAATTTATTGTTTGTCAATTACTCAGCGCTGGTGCTGACTTTCATCGTTATACACTTGTTGATTGTCTAAAAGAACTCTACCCGTCTTGCCATATTTATGAACGATCTGATGTAGATGTTCGTAAAAAAGAAGGTTTAGAACCTGTTACTGGTTGGTTAACTGAGCCTCAAGATACTACCACGACAGTGATTCAAGAGCATGGCATTAATATTCATGTTGATATTGCGACTGGCCACAAAACCGGATTTTATTTAGATCAAAGGGATTCACGAGTTGCAGCGGGCCGATATGCCAAAGATAAAAGCGTATTAAATTGTTTTTCTTATACAGGCACTTTTTCACTGCATTGTGCAGCAAATGGTGCTAAAGAAGTGATCAATGTAGATGTTTCCCAGCCAGCATTAGATACTGCAGAGCATAACCTTCAATTAAATAATTTAACCGATAGGAATGTTTCGTTCATTAAAGAAGATGTCTTTAAATTACTTAGACGTTTTCGAACAGAAAAACGAACTTTCGATATGATAATTTTAGACCCGCCAAAATTCGTTGAGTCGAAAGCGCAGTTAACCGGGGCATGTCGTGGTTACAAAGATATTAATATGTTGGCAATGCAGCTGTTAAAGCCTAATGGGATATTATTAACTTTTTCATGCTCAGGCTTGATGGAAAGTAACTTATTTCAAAAAATTGTGGCAGATGCTGCATTAGATGCGAAACGTAATGCTTATATTGTTGAAAGGTTACACCAAGCGGGAGATCATCCTGTTTCTTCAAATTATCCTGAAGGATATTATTTAAAAGGCTTAGTTTGCCAAGTTGAATAGCATCGCTAAAACGCAAGGTGTTATGGAAGAAAATGGATGAACATTTCAAAAGTTAATTGAGTGCTTTAATCAATTTCTGCGATATTTATACCAATAAGGTAAGTATCTGTACTTTCTTCCGTAACCCTAACTACTTTACCTTGTACATCTAATGGTTGCACTGTGGCACTTGAAGATTCAATATTCACTCGAACATTTGTATTTAATTCTAACGGGTGAGACATTTCAATCGCCATGCCCGTTGCACTTAAATCTCGACATGTGGCAAATATAGTACTATTTGCTTCATCATCGATAATAGTTACTGATACATCGCTGTTTAACATCATACGATAAAAATCACGTTTATCATCATAATTGACCATAACTACTCCATTGGCTTATCGTTAACTTGCCTCTTTTATACGCATTGCGTTTAAGCATGTCAAATATCAGCTCGTTAAAAATATGGTGATGCTTACATTAATTTAACTATAATTTTTTAAATGATTTTTAATCCGTTTAACTGAAATTGGATAAGGGGTTTTTAAATTTTGAGCAAATAAAGACACTTTTAACTCTTCAATCATCCAATAAACTTGTTCAACTTCAGCCAGCATCACGAGATCATGTTTTACTTTTGCTTTGGTTTGTTGATATTCGCTTTCTATTTTTTGTACTTCTAGCATTTTTAAACGATCTTGGTTGGGATCAATCGGTAGTTTTTCTAAGCGATGTTGTATAGCTTTTAAATAGCGCTCAATATCTTCCATTCGTTGATAACCAGATTCAGTGATAAATCCTTTATATACAAGTTTGGTTAAATGTTGTTTCACATCGCCGTGTGATTGAATAACGTTTAAAGGGACATTACCTTTTAACTTTTTATTGATCCCATGTGACAACTGTAAAACGTTTTCTACTTTTATCGCTAAACTTAAGACGGTATCAGCAATTTCAGTCCTGACATGATCTAAGCAAGCTTTGAAGTGTCGTTCATCCCTAGGCGGCGTTTTTTCTTGTCCGACCAAGAATTGGCATGACGCTAAAATACAATCATTTAATAAATCGTGAATAGAGCCAAAGGGATTAAAATACAGCCCCAATTTTGCTTTATTAGGGAGTTTCTGTTGTAAATATTTTATTGGTGAAGGTATATTTAACAAAATTAGTCGAGCTACCCCCGACAGCATCGCTTGTTCGGCTAATAATTCATGTTCAAATAATTCTATCGCAACAGTTTGTTTATGATCTACCAATGCAGGGTAAGCTTTAATGGTTAAATTACTGACTTTCTTTTGATAATGATTGGGTAAGGTTTCAAAGTCCCAATGTTTTATATCAGAACGTTCAATGCCTTTATCTGCTACTTTTTTTATCGATGCTTTAACCTTGCCTTGTAATTTTTCCTGTAACTCAGTTAAATTGCGGCCTTGTTCAACAACCTTTCCTTTTTCATTGAGGATCTTAAAGTTCATTTGTAAATGAAGCGGCAGAGTTAAACCTTGCCAACTTTCATCATCTAACCGAACACCTGTCATTCTAAGTAATTGTTTAGCAACCGCTTGTTGTAATGTACTATTATCTGGCGCTATGGCGGCAAGACAAGCCTCAGCATAGTTAGGTGCAGGGACAAAATTACGTCTCAAGGCTTTTGGCAACCCTTTGATCAAAGCAATGATTAATTCATGGCGTAAGGCAGGAATTTGCCAATCAAACCCTTGATCTTGTACTTGATTTAAAATGCCTAAAGGGATATTAACACTGACACCATCGTCGATGTCTCCGGGAGTAAAATGATAACTAAGGGCAAAGGTTAAGTTACCTTGTTGCCATACATCCGGATATTCAGCTTTGGTAATTTTTTCACTTTCTTCGTTTAATAAAAACTCACGGGTGAAATTAAGGAGCTTAGGTTGCGTGAGTTTCGTTTTTTTCCACCAAGCTAAAAAGCTTCGCTGGCAAATAATATCTTCGGGTAATTTATCGCTATAAAAACGATAAAGTTGTTCTTCATCGATCAGAAAATCTTTACGGCGCGCTTTTTGTTCTAACTTTTCAACTTCTTTTACTAGATCAAGGTTGCGTTGGTAAAATGATTCCCTAATATTTGCATCACCATTAACAAGTGCTTCACGGATGAAAATATCACGGCAAGTTTCTGGTTCAACGGTATTAAATTGTACTTTTCTTTTCGAGACAATAACCATGCCATACAAAGAAACTTGTTCAAAACCCATGACGGAGCCTTGCTTTTTCTCCCAATGAGGTTCGCTATAATTTCGTTTTAATAAATGGCTTGCCATTGGCTCGATCCATAATGGATCTATCTTGGCTACCATGCGGCCAAATAATCGACTTGTTTCAACCAGCTCAGCTGCCATCAACCATTTAGGGGGCTTTTTAGCAACGGCAGATCCAGGGAAGATAAAAAACTTTGAACCTCTTGCACCTTTAAATTCTCTATTTTCATCTTGTTGACCAATATGACTTAATAGACCACTTAAAATCGCTTGATGAATAATATCTTGCCCTTGGCTATTTTCTTCCTCTAACGTCACTGATGACATAGTTATATTAATATCTTTAAGCGCGAGCTTTAATTGACTATAGATATCTTGCCATTCGCGTATACGAACATAAGAAAGATATTCTTTTTGGCATAATTTTCTGAATTGGTTATTCGTTAATGCTTTTTGGTTTTCGGTAACATAGCTCCATAGATTTAAGAAACTTATAAAATCAGACTGTTTGTCTTTAAAACGGCTGTGTTTTTCATCAGATGCTTGCTGTTTTTCAAATGGACGCTCTCGTGGGTCTTGAATGCTTAACGCCGCGACAATGATAAAGATTTGTTCGATACAGCCCAATTCTATCGCGGTTAAAATCATTTTCGCCAAACGCGGATCTACGGGAAATTTGGCTAATAATCGTCCGCTTTTTGTAAGTCTATTGTTTTGATGTGATGGTAATTTATCTACCGCATTGAGTTCTTCGAGTAATCGAACACCATCGTTTATATTGCGACTATCTGGTGGCTGAACAAAAGGAAAGTTAGTAATGTCACCTAAATCTAACGCTAGCATTTGTAAAATTACAGTGGCTAAATTTGTGCGTAAAATTTCAGGATCGGTAAATTCAGGTCTGCTTAAATAATCATCTTGTGAATATAAACGTATACAAACCCCTTCTGAAACTCGACCACATCGCCCTGCACGTTGATTTGCGCTCGCTTGTGATATCGCTTCAATGGGAAGCCGTTGTACTTTAGTTCGATAACTATAACGGGAAATTCGAGCCGTTCCAGGATCAATTACGTACTTTATTCCTGGTACCGTTAAACTAGTTTCGGCAACATTGGTGGCTAACACGATATTTCGACCGGAATGAGGTTGAAAAATACGGTTTTGTTCTTGAACGGTTAAACGAGAAAATAGCGGTAAAATGTGTGTATGACGTAAATTGGCTTTTTCAAGTGCAAAAGCCGTATCACGGATCTCTCGTTCACCATTTAAAAAAACTAATATGTCACCTTGTCCATAAGTAGAAAGTTCTTCAACAGCATGTAATATACCGGTAATGACATCGACACCTTCATCGTGCTCGCTTTGGTCATTTTCTGTCATTTCATTTAGTGGTCGATATAACATTTCAACCGGAAAGGTTCTGCCAGACACTTCGATAATTGGTGCTTGTTTTTGCTCATTCATGGCAAAGTGTTTAGCAAAACGTTCAGGATCTATAGTCGCTGACGTGATAATAACTTTAAGATCAGGACGTTTCGGCAGTATTTGTTTTAAATACCCTAAAATAAAATCGATGTTTAAACTGCGTTCATGTGCTTCATCAATAATTAAAGTATCGTATTGCCTTAATAAACGGTCATTTTGCATCTCCGCAAGCAATATACCGTCGGTCATCAATTTGATATAACTCTTATCACTGACTTGATCGGTAAAACGAACTTTATAACCGACTATATCCCCTACTGTGCTATTGAGTTCTTCAGCCAACCTCGTCGCGACAGTACGCGCAGCTATTCGTCGGGGTTGTGTATGACCTATTAAGCCATCTACCCCTCTGCCTAATGCCAAACATATTTTAGGTATTTGTGTCGTTTTTCCTGAGCCAGTTTCCCCTGCAATAATAACAACTTGGTTGTCTTGAATTAATTGCGATATTTTTTCGACATTTTGAGAGACAGGTAATGCCTCGGGGTAATGTATATGTAGGGTTTGCTGAAGTTTCTTTTCTTTATGTAAGATTGATTGATTAATTTGCTCAGCAAGTTGGTGAAATTGACGTTGTTTGTTGTCCTGCTGTTTTGGATTAGACGTTTTAAATTTTTTTAATTGATGAAGACGCTTTTTAAAACGCGACTTATCGGCAAGTCGCGTTTTATTCAATAATGCAAAAAGTGCATCAAGTGTAAGGCAAGTATCAGGGGAAACTTCAGAAGACAAAATAAACTCAAGAAAAACATATAAAAGCGTATTTTATCAATTCTGGTGTTTAATACCAATAATTAAATGATGACATTGCCTTAATAAAAGATGACCGATTCTCTTAGGAAATAAATTTATTAACAGCGGCGAGTAATTGACGACAAGTTACCTGACCAACTAATTTCCCTTCTTCAATAACCGGACGACGACGATGTTTTTTCAATAACATGTCTTGTGCTATATCCACTATATCGTCATTGGGACTGGCCGTTAAGATATTGTCTTTGATCATATATTCACTCACCTTGCCGACGCCAATATTATTATAAGTGGCATTTAAAATAGCATTTAAGCAATCCATTTCAGATAAAATGCCGACAAAATTACCGGCATCGTCAACAATACATAAGCCTGATACTTTATTATCAATGATGGACTTCATCGCTTCTGATAAATGAACATTTTCATTTACTTTTGCGGGATTAGTTAACATGTAATCGCGAAGGTTGACTGATGTAAGCATCGCTGTATTCCTTATTTTTTTGTAAAAATTATTCAAAGGTTTATATAAATACTTTAGACGCATTTATTAAATAAATCATGTATCTATCAAAATAATTTTTCATTATTAATATTTATTAGTCTGCCTGTAAAATTTCTTATCATTTTAAGGTTTTACTTCGAGGAATAAGGAATGATTATTTTTAACCTGATATGAACTAATTTCTTGATAAGCTTTAGTAAAAGGTTTTCTTAAGTGGCTTTTTAAATGGGGTTTAACTTCATGTGCTTTTTTCGATTTAAGTAGACAAAAAAGTGCTAACGCATACACAGTATCTTGCTCAGATAAAGCCGCTTGTCTGTTTGCTCTAGGGTTATAACAAGAACCACAGCCACCTTTGAACTGATAGGCAGTATTGGTAAAAATAACACCAAAGCCCATCACACAAGATAATATATCAATCGCTTGAGGCAAAAAGTCTTTGCCACCCGGTGGTAGCATTTTTTGCTGCATGACTAATATGGTCGCTAATTGTTGAACGTAGGAAGCGATTAAATCTTGGGGTTGATTGATTTGACTTGGATTAAAAGTAAATTTAATGGTTTGGTCTGAATTTTCAGCTAATTCAATTACTGATAACTTGCCACGTAAACCGTGTTCAATGTTTAAACGGGGAAAATCAATTGAATGAAGGTGTTGTGGTGCTACTAGCGTTAATGGCCAATTTTGCATGCCTGCGTATTGCACCGTATAAGTAAAAACCTGATGAGCCATTTCTTCAACGCTGCCAACGCGTCCAGGATAAAAAGCATTCGTCGGTAAAACTAATTCAGTTTCTGTGAGAAAAACTTCGCGATTAAAATATTTAATCGCCCATTCAAAAGTATCGAAAATCCAAAGGCGTGAATTGTCGTCGATAACTGGCTTAGTTGAAAATAAGTGTTTAAACATAAAAGTAATTGACGATATTAATTTTTAACCGGCGTTGATTTATTGGCAAGCTGTAGTTCTTGCCAAGCAGCTGTTTGATATAACGGAACCGTAGATAAAGAATGGTGGTGACTACCGCTTGATTCTTTTGTTGAATACGATAAATAAATTAACGTTTGATTCTCAACATCATAAATCCGCCTGATTTTTAAACTTTTGAAAAGGATACTTTTAGACTCTTTAAAAACGATCTCACCATTTTTTGATTTATCGATTGAGCTAATTTCTTGACCGGTAATTGCTCCAGTTTGCCGACAAGCTATACTCATATCAGACGGGTCAGCCAAATCTAAATTACCTTCAATATGACTGATATGACAGGTCACGCCATTGAGTTTAGGATCTTTAACGGCTTCAATTTTTACATCTTTTGTAGTAAACCAACCTAAACTAACATCGCCGACATTGTCTGAGCAGCCAGATAATAGTAATAACGCTGAAGAGATTAACAATTTATTCATGATGAAATATTCCAACAAATGATGGGCCAATAGAAGACATACTCGCACGGTACATACCTTCACTATTGAACGGCATAGTAATGTTTCCTTTTGCGTCGATAGCAATTACCCCACCTGAGCCACCTGCTTCAACTAACACTTGATTAACGACAATATCAGCCGCTTTAGCTAGTGGGATCTTTTGGTATTGAACACGAGCGCAGATATCAGCCGCAACATGATATCGAATAAAATATTCACCATGACCCGTAGCAGAAACAGCACAACTGTCATTATTAGCATAAGTTCCAGCGCCAATGATTGGAGCATCACCAATTCTGCCAAATCGTTTTGCCGTCATACCACCTGTTGAGGTTCCTGCTGTAAGGTTCCCTGCTTTATCAAGTGCCACAGCACCGACAGTGCCAACCTTATATTGTATAGGTAATGATTGATGTGCAGCTTGGAAGTCTTTTAACTCTTGTTCTTTTTCGATTAATTTTTTCTTTGCTTTTAATAACGCTTTATAACGATGCTCAGTGTTAAAATAACTATTATCCACTAGCGGTAAGCCTTTATTTTTTGCAAACTGCTCTGCACCTTCGCCACTTAGCATGACATGAACAGATTCTTCCATGATTTTTTCCGCTAACGCAATCGGACTTTTAACCGTTGTCACCCCTGATACGGCACCAGCATTAAGTGTTTTACCATTCATAATTGAGGCGTCTAACTCATGCTTGCCATCAAACGTATAGACCGCTCCTTTTCCAGCGTTAAAAAGAGGTGAAGCTTCCATAATTTGAATGGCCGCGATGATAGCTTGTTGGCTTGATTTTCCTTGGGCTAATAATTGGTATCCCGCTGAAACCGCTTCGATTAATTTAGATTCATAGGCTTTGCGTAACGAAGGGGTCATTTTACTTTGCTGTATTGCCCCAGCTCCCCCGTGTATTGCGATAGCAAAAGGCGCTTCTTCAGCGTGTAATAAACTAACTTGTGATGAGAAAATAAAAGACAGACTGACTAGTACTTTTTTGTTGATTTTTGTTTTTATCATAATTTTAATTCTGGATTATTTCGCATCAATACAATGTGCAAGAAATGTCAACGCAATGCAAGAGTAACTCTATTTCTTCTTTTAACATTTGTTGATTAAAACCTAGACTGTTGAATAATATTTGATACAGTGAACACTCTGGTCAAACCAGTTATGAATTATTGCAACGACAATTAAAGAGTCAAAATGAATTATATAAATATTGATTTTCAAGTTAACAATAACATTGCTTTTGTTACTTTATCGCGCCCTGAAAAACACAACGCTATTGATATGACGACGTTTAATGAATTAAATCATGTCATTAAACGTATCGATAAAGACACAAGTATCAGAGCCGTAATTGTTTCAGGTAAAGGAGAAGACTTTTGTTCTGGCATTGACGTGAAATCTTTATTTAAATCACCGCAGAAAGCGATAAGATTATTATTGAAGTGCTTACCTGGACATTCGAATAACGCACAGAAAGTATCGACCGGCTGGCGTAAATTAGCCGTACCAGTCATTTTTGCTATACAGGGGCGATGTTGGGGAGCAGGAATGCAAATTGCTTTTGGTGGTGATTTTCGCATTGCCACCCCTGATGCTTCTATGTCAATTATGGAAGCAAAATGGGGATTAATACCTGATATGGGAGGCACATTAGCATTAAGGGAGTTAGTACGATTAGATATCGCCAAAGAATTAGCTATGACGGCTAAAATTATTTCTGGTGAAGAAGCATTAAATTTAGGATTATTAACAAAAGTGTCTCCTGATCCGCTACAAGCCGCGACTAAACTCGCTAACGATATTTCTCAATTTTCACCAGATTCCGTGTCAGCTTGTAAAAAACTCTATAACAAGAGTTGGTGGGGTTCTGCTAGATCGGCGCTTGCTCGGGAAACCTTATATCAAATTAAAGTACTTTTTGGCAAAAACTATAAAATAAAATCTTATAACCAGACACACGATAAAACCAAGCAAAAACCCTTTAAAGCAAGAATGAAGTGGTAACACTATAACTTAAACGCAACGAAAATATGCGATCACGGCTAAAACATGCCTTAACATTAAGTCATGTTTTATGTGAAAACTTAACAACAGTTATTTAAGTAACTCATGACCTTCAGGTAATTGTTTTGAGATCCAAATCGCAAGCTTATGCTTCATGCTTTGCAGATCTTCATTGTCAGTGGGCAGTGGATGAACCATTTTATCATTGACTAATAAACGATATAGACTTTCTACTTTATCTTTAGCGGCATTTGTCGCTGAGAAGCCTTTATAACCACGGTTGATGGCATACTTTTCGCCTATCTCAATGGCTTTTTTTAATAAGGCCGCTTCATTTTTCAATTTCTTCATAAAATTCCTTGATAATATTTATATTTTAACGCTTTTTAATGTCGTTTGATGATCATTGACTAGGCATAACAAAATGAAACGCGTTAAGTTTATTACCATCTAAATCACGAAAATACCCCGCATAAAAGCCTGTCATCTCCCCCCTTGGTCCTGGTTCTCCTTCACAGGTAGCACCAAGTTCAATTGCTTTTTTATAAAAAGCATCAACTTTTTCAGGTGAATCCATGGCAATAGCAACCATATTACCGTTCCCAACGGTGGCAGGTTGGCCATCAAAAGGTAAAGTTACTGAAATTCCCGGTTGATCGGGGGCCGTGGTCCAAGCAACAAATTGATCGGTTTCCATAAAACGTCCTGCACCAATGGTGGCAAAAAGTTGATCATAAAAGTCGACAGCTCTTTTCAGGTCATTTGTACCTAATGTCACGTAACCTATCATGATAGTTCCCTCAGTTTATTTATTGTTCATTAGCGTTAAAACATAGCAATTAGTTGTTTATCAAACTCCGCTACATTTATTGATTTGTCTTTTTCTAACAGTAACTCATTTAATTTTTGTTGTTCAAGTTTTACTGATGATAGTGTCAGAGTATTATCATCAAGTACATACACTTGAAGTAAACTGGTGTAATAGAAATATAAAATAACCATAGCTTTTTCATCATTTTTGTCAAAAGCCGCGGCTTTAATTTTTTTAAGTTTACGATAAATTAAGTTGTGGATTTGCTTTAATTGCCACACATAATAAATTTCTTTGAAAAATGTGGTGGTTTTTAAAAAATTAAGCAAGGCCGCACAACTTAATAAGGCTAAAATAACACCGGCTAAATTGTATTTAAAATTACTGGTAGCATTAGTCATACCTTCATTCATTTCAGGTTGTGACAAGATTTCCGTAAAAATTATTATTAAGGCAGCGCCATAAGCAACGGACAATATTGTTAAGGTAACGATAAAGCCAATAATAATTCGATTAAGTCGTTGTCTGTACGTGTTTTTATCTATCGATTCTAATTTCATTTTTATACTAATTTACCGTTAATTATTTACGTGAAGTTGAATACCGGAATAACGAGAAACTTGACTTTCAACACCTTGATACCAAACAGCTTTATTACTCTGTATGGTGATTTTAGCTTTCGCTCGTGTAATGCCAGTATATAAAAGTTCGCGGGTTAATAATTGATTATCTGTATTAGTGGGTAATAATAAAGCAACATGTTCAAATTCGCTGCCTTGAGTTTTGTGAATTGTCATGGCATAAACCGTCTCAAATTGAGGTAAACGACTAGGTAATATTTGTTTATATTGGCCATTTTGTTGTTCAAAATAAGCCATCAAGTGGCCTTTTTCGTTTTTCCATATCATGCCAATATCGCCATTGTACAAACCCAAGCTATAATCATTTTCATTGATCATAATGGGTTTAGCATGATAAAGGGTATTTTGGGGTTTAACGTAATGTCTCGTATTGCTACGACTCACAGACGAAAATGAAAATAATGACGGAAATAATGTTGACTCAATCAACAAGTTTATCGTTTCAACACCCGTATCACCTTGACGCGTGGCGGCTAAAAAACGAAATGTTGATAAAAGATGAAATGCTTGTTCAATTGATGTGGCTTGGCTTAAGGGGCGGTAGTATTGCTCTACCATGTCATTAAACCAGTTATCTTTTAATGTCGAAAAATTACATTCATCAACAAACATAAGCTGAGATTGACTGCCTTTTTTCGCTGCTTGTAACAATTGCCAACTTTGTTCACTATCACCAGAGATTACTAATTGAGCTAACACGCCGATACCACCTTTACCATCAAAACGTCGACTATGTGTTAAATAGGTTAAATGATCAGCTGGATACCTTTTACTTACCGGTAAATTTGCAATGCCGGTAACTTTTTCTAAGTATTGGCGATTACTTGCACTAAATTGCGCCTGTTTATTTGGTGTTAGATCGGATAAAACGCTACCAGCAGCAACCGATGGTAACTGTTGAGCATCACCTAATAAAATAACCTGACAGTGTTTGGGCAGTGCTCTAAAAATTCTCGCCATTAGTGGCAAATCGACCATAGAAACTTCATCGATTAATAGCACATCTATATTTAATAGATTGTCTTGGTGATGTCTAAAATTTGGGCTGTTGGGAATTACACCTAATAAACGGTGGATAGTTTTTGTTTCCGTTGGAATACTCGCTAAAACATGTTCGGGTAATAAAGCGCTGAAGCCAGCTTTTGCTTGATTAATAGATTCACTTAATCGTTGTGCCGCTTTTCCCGTTGGCGCGACCAGCGATATATTGAGCGATTGCGGTGTTTTTAAAAGTATTATCGCCGCTAATAATTTTGTTACCGTATAGGTTTTACCTGTACCTGGACCACCTGCAATGATTGAAAATGATTTATTTAAGGCATTCGCGACGGCAACTTTTTGCCAATCTATCTGATTGGCTGGCTCGTTATTTTCATCCGGAAAAAGTAAATCTAAACACGCGATTATATCGGTTGATTGTGGTAAATGCTCTTGATCAGATAATGATTGATGCTGAGCTAAAAAGGCAATAATTTGTTGTTCAAAAAGAAAATAACGGCGTAAGTAAAGGTTGTTATGATGAAAAACTATACCTTGTTCTTGTTGTTCACCTATGTTTAAACCTACCAGGAGTTCATTAAGGTAAGCAAGCTCAGGAAACTGGAAACCTTGATGACTCACGACACCTGTATTATCACAATGATAACCTAAACGTTGCTGTGCTATTTTATTTATAGGCAAGCAACTGTGCCCTTGTCTAAGGCTAACACTTAAAGCGAGCAATAAGTGAAATAACACATCACAACACTGCTTGTCCGTTTTATTCTCTACAGCAGTCTGAGTTTTAACCAATCGGTTGATCAGGAGTTCGGTAAATTGTTTGGCTAAAAAGTAATCTATGGCTTCAACATCATAAATTTGCTTTTGTAATTCGATAAAGCGGCAATAAGGAAGGTACACTGTTGTCTCGGGATTATTCATTTTCATGGAGTTGCTCGTTTTTTTCTAAAGACAAATCAGGTTTATTGACTAATGGCTCATGCGTTGATTGAACGCCGGCAAATAAGTTATCTAAACTTTCTAATTCCTGCGCTGAAATTTGACGGTAATAAACTCCGCAGTTTTTATGTTGTTCTTCATTAGTCATGCCTCGTAAATACAAATAATAAACACCACCAAAATCACGTTTCGGCTGGTAATCTGTCAGGGTGACACGTAAATAACGATGTAAGGCCAGCGAATAGATTAAATACTGTAAATCATAATGATGTTTGACAATATCATTTTGTAGAGCTTCATTTTGATAATCTAGGTAGTTATCCCCTAAGTAATTTGATTTGTAATCACCTAGATAATATTTGCCTTGGTGCTCAAAAATCAAATCGATAAAACCATGCATCATGCCTTTTAGCTGAGTAAAGTTTGGCAAATTTATCAAGGTGTTTTCTAAGACACCATACGGTGAAGTTTGGCGATGATTCTTTAAAATTTGCGCTAATTGTCTTGTTGATGATTGTTTTAATGGAAAATAAAACTCAACCTCTTTTAAACAATGATCATTAGAAACATCTGATAAAGTTAAACTTTCACTTAACGGCGTATGTAAGGTTTGTTGTAACCAAAAAGTCAGATCGTCTGTGGAAAAACCGGATGGTAAATCGCCATATTTAACCATTGGCCATTTGATACTTTTAGACCAATCAGGGTGTGAAAAAGATAAATGTTCAAAGATATCATGCAATAAATTACCCGTTTGAGCGCCTTTAGCTAAAGTAAATCTAAGTAAATCTTGATAAGGTGAGCTCTCTAACGGCTGATCAGTTGTTAAACTATCATTGTCTCTGTCGGGGAGTGAAACTCCTATATCTCGGATGTTACGACTTAACCCGGTAAATGAACTTAACCACCAATCTCGTTCGATTCGTCCTTTGAACTGACTGACTTGACCTAATGTATCAGAACTTTGTTTTGCTTGATAAACCAAAGTTTCAATATCAGTATCGACCAAAGTCAAACCAATACTTTGCGAAGGCTCTTGTGATAATGTTTTTAATGCTTGTGGAATATTGGTTTCTTTTTGCCATTTACAACATAAACCTAATGGCGAAAGATGACTATTTTCAAATGGTGTAGACAATACATAACAACGTTTCCCTGCGCGAGTGATCGCCACGTATAATAAACGAATGCTTTCTGCATAAGCTTCATCTGCCATCGATTTTTTAGCTTGGGCAGAGCCAGACAAACTGACAGATAAGTTGCCATTTTCGTCATGGGATTCAATCAATTGTACCGCTTGTTTCCCAAAGGTTAATGGGTTGTTGTGTCGAGTTGCAAATGGAATAAACACTATAGGGTATTCTAACCCTTTAGAACTATGTTGAGTCATGATACGAATGAGGTTCTCTTCACTTTCTAATCGTAATTCACTCTCACCTTCTGGAAATTCTGCAATACTTTGTTGTTCAAACCAATACAGTAATTCTTGTGGTTGTTTATGCCGTTGGCTGGCACTTTGAATTATCTCAAAAAGATGTAATAAATTCGTTATGCTACGTTCACTATCTTCACCAGAAAAATCCATCAAATCGTGCATCATTTTTAATGCCATAGTGATAAAGCTCTTCTTGAGCCATTCTTCACGTAATTGACTAAAAGTCACTTTCATCTCTTGCCAAGCAAGATCATCTTGTTGTAATTGATAAAATTCATAAGGGCCATAAGGTAATAATGGACAAGTTAAAGCCGCCGCAAAGTAACGTTCATTCTCTAAAAATAACACTCCCTTAAAAATTTGTAATAGCTGCTTTGTTTGTACGCTATGAAATAAATTAGTCCGATTACTTAAATAAACTGACGGTAAACCCGCATTAAATAATGCCAATTTAATATCTTTTGCTTCAGCTGCATCACGCACTAATAAGGCGATATCTTTTGCCACAACTGATTGTTTTTCATCCGTTAATAAATGAATGATTTCATTCGCGCACCATTTTGCCATTTCAGCTCTAAACACCTGTGTTGTTGGACGTTTTTGATCAGGCTTTTCAAAATGTACTAGTTGCAAGGCTGCATTTGCATTAGAGTCAGAGATAGTGAAATTGGCTTCATTTGCTTTTGCTTGTTTTAAAGCCATAGGAGAAGGCTTTACCGGATGATAAGGAATATTAAAACCAAAAACGTCTTGACCTTTAGTCGATAACTCATCGCCATAAAATAATCGATTGTAACCCGTGATCATTTGACAACTTGATCGCCAATTGGTATCCATAATCCATTGATAATCACAATCTTGTCGTGCTGACATATAAGCAAATACATCGCCTCCTCTAAATCCATAAATTGCTTGTTTTGGATCCCCGATCATCATTAATCCACTGGTCAAATTGTCAGTTTGTCGGTGATAATATAATGATTTTAAAATAGACAATTGTTCAGGATCGGTATCTTGAAATTCATCGACAAGGGCAAATGGATATTGTTTTAGTAAAGTATCTGCGAGTTCATTGTTAATGTGACTACTCTGTTTCAACCTTTGTGCTAATGAAGTGATCAAATCATCAAAACTGAGCACATTCAGATGTTGTTTCTGCTCTTTGACCGACTGCCTAATACGATAAATACCTTCTCGTACAATAGATAATGCTTTTAATCTAGCGATATCATCTAACAGCGTTTTACTTTGTTCTTTTACAAGGTTAAGGCGAGAAAATATTTCAACAAGTTGCGCTTTTACTTTTGAACGAGAAAATCGACGACCGTCAAAGAAAGCCACAGGCATGGCCTGTTCAATGTTTTGATGATCGGCTATCACATTTTCTAACCAGGTGATTAACTGGTGATATTCATCAATACGTATAGTTTGAACTTCTGGTTTTTTATCATCAACAAGATATTGAAAAAGATATGCTTTGTGTGTTTGCAAATCAGTTAAAGCATCTTTAACTTTTAAAGAAAATTCATCTATTAACCATTCACTATCAATTAACTCAAGTTCACAGTTTTTATTGATGGCTTTTGAAAAGTGACGAACCAAACTTTCTGGAACGGGCCAAAAAGCAATGACTTGATTAAAAGCTGTTTCATCTTCACTGGCTAACTGACGATACCAGTCTTGTACCGCTTGAAGTACAACGGTTTGTTGTTCCACTTCCATGGTGGCATTAAATGAAATTTGGCTCGCAAATGCATGCTCGGTCAATACCCGTTTACAAAATCCATGAATGGTAAAAATTGATGCTTCATCTAAAAACAATAACGCTTCTTTTAATATGTGTGTTGCTTCTTGAAAAGAAACTTTTTCAGCAATGTTTATAAAGAACTCTTCTTTTAAACAGAGTGATTGCCAATGTTGTAAAGTAGAACGAATTAATTGGTCAATACGACCACGAAGCTCTTCAGTTGCGTCTTTTGAAAAAGTCATAACGAGAATTTGCTTGACGGTCAATTTTTTTTCAAGGAGCAATCGCAAATATATTCGCGTGATATTATGAGTTTTGCCAGTACCCGCACTTGCTTCAATTAAGTGGATGCCAGTTAAAGGAATTTCATGGGCGACGAGATTTTTTGTCTCAGGTACTTTCGTTAATGTGCTCATTATTTCACCTGCTGCAATTGATTTATTATTACGTCATATACCATCATTAATTGTGCTTGGATTTCAGAAAAATCTGGGCATTGAGGCCAAAAAAATTCAATATATGGGTCTTGACCAAATGCTTGTTTGTTGTAATCGTCATTCCAAAATTGTTCAAATTGTTGCTGGTTAAAATCGTTTGTTTTATAAAATAAATGCGCTATATCACTATTTAGTAACAGGGCTTGTGACTGACCTTGAATAAAGATCAATAATAATTGACTGAGTTGTTGTCGAGGGTTATCAATTACCGGGTAATAATATTGGAGAGTTTTTTTATCGTTACTTTTAAAATAAAAACCATGACTAGATTTTATATTTCTGAGTAAACGGTTTAATGCTTGTGTTTCTTCATCAACCGCTTGATCAATTTCATTATTTTCCAGCCACACCTCAACAATCAATAAATTAAAATATAAACCTAAAAAGTCTTTCATTTTTGGTGAACTACTACGAAACTGCACAAGTTTATCGTCACATATCTGTATTTTTGTCTCAATCTCAACAATCTTTTCTTGAGTGCCCTGTTCATTATTAACAAGAATAGGTAGAGTCAAAGTAAGATTCATTGTGGTGATATCAGCTAAACAATGCGCTTTAACATAATCAACAAAATAAATGCTATCACCAATTAACTTTTCTAGCTGAACATCTTGATGTGGTAATTGTGGAAACTTACCCGATAAACTCGCCTCCTGCTTAATATTTTCTAAAAAGTTGATGCTAGTTTGCCCATCTTCACTTAACGCTATGTCTTGTAAGTGGGAATCTTCAGTCGTAGGACTGATTAAACCATTTAATATTTTCTCTTTAAACAGGTATCGGGATAAATGATCACTATCAAAAGGCTCTGTATCTTGCAGTGTTTCTGTTTGGTTATCGAGATAAAGCGATAACTTACTTTGAGCAAAAAATCGAGAAGGATGAATAAAAAACCGTGTAAGCTCATGAACGCTAACCGTTAGGTTCAATCCATTAACAGCCAAACTGTCTTCTTTATCAGACACATCTTTTATCAGCAAACTATCTGATGTCGCTTGCTTATTTAACTGTCGCAGGGGTGATAACGTTAACCACTTTTCATCAAATCCTGCGTATTTACCGAGATAGTTTTTTTCACTATAAGGCTGCATGGCTAATTGACGGAGATTGTCTGTATTATCGGTTAATAATGACCAGCCGAAAGCATGTTCAAGATAATCCATTAATTCTTTTAGCACGAGCGAAGGTTGTTTCGGGTTGTTATTTTTAATGCTACGACCTTGATAACTAAGATATAACGCTTGTCTTGCCGATATAATAGCTTCAAGAAATAAATAACGATCATCGCCCCGTCGGGAACGGTCACCAACTCGGCTTGAAGAGAGTGACATAAGGTCAAAGCCCAATGGTGGTCTTTGACGAGGGTATTCACCATCATTTAGCCCTAAAATAGCTACAACTTTAAAAGGGATACTTCTCATGGGTAACATTGAGCAGAACGTCACCTGCCCAACCATAAACTGTCGGCCTGGCTCTGGTTGGCTAAAATGAGCATCTAAAAATTCTCGTAAAATCGTTAATTCAATTTTTTGATCAAAATTAGCGTGTTGACAATATTCAACAAATAATTCAATTGCGGAAAAAATAGTATTAAAGTTATCGTCTTGGTTGGTTTCAAAAATCTGTTCAATGAAAGTGAGTAAAAATTGATGCCAATCTTGTGGGGTTCTAGGAGTATTTAACGTATGTGTAAAGTATTGTAATTGTTCAATAATGAGCATTAATTTACCCAATGCTATTGCATCACTTCCTTCAACGTCTGCTAAAACCAATTGATTTTCATAGATCGTGTCTTGATCTGAAAAAGCAAAACCAGTTAATAAACGCCGTAAACCATATTGCCAAGTAAATTGTTCCCCGATAGATTCAACACCTAAAATACTCTGCTTATGTGCAACGTTTAATCCCCAATGGATACAAGCATGTTCAATCCATAAACTATATTTTTCAATTTCTTCAACTTGTATACCAAACTTAGTTTGCATAGCCGGTAGTCTTAACCAAGCAAGTATTTGACTTACTTGAAAACGACTGTCAGGTAACGTTAACAGCTCTGAAAAGGCAGCTACCAGTGGCTCAGAATCTTTTGCCGTTCGATCTGAAATAGAACATGGCAATGGTGGAATATCATTGTCTAATTCTTGCCATCCCCTAGCAAACACGGCATTGACATATGGCGCGTATGTTTCTACTTGCGGACACATAACTAATACGTCTTTTGGGGTTAACTCATCGTCCTCATTAAATTGATGTAATAACCAATCATGTAACCCTTGCACTTCACGTAAGGCACTATGGGCACTGGTGATGACTATAGAATCATCTTGTAAATGAGTAGGAGATGACCGTCTATCAAAAAGTGTTAAAATATCGTCTTGAATATGGGCAAGTACCGATGGTGGTGTTGAATTTCGTTGTTGAGCTGTTTTTTCAAACGCATCAATATTTACTGTAGAATATTGTTGTAATAGCACAAGAAATTCACGGCCTTGTTGACCAAGGTTCGCTAATAATGGATTACCAACTGAGTCATTATTTAATTGATGGTCAGCGGTCCATCGTTCACTATTTTTTATGGCTTGTTTTTCACTTAAAATATCCCCCCAATAATCGACACAAGGATTCAAATGAAAAAAATGAACCTCTGTCACATCGCTTAAAGCATTAATAAAAGATAACCACATAGGAGCCATGGCGTTAATGCCAAATAAACAAATACGCTTTGGAATTAAATGAGCATGATTTGCTAAGTTATCTTGAGCTTTTTCTAGTAAGTTAAGTGGGTTGTAATCTTGCTCTGCGACCAAAAATTGCCATAATTTAGCTTGCCATTTTTCTAATGTGTGAAAATTATCTTTAAAACAAGATTCATTTAATTCGGCCAAAACTGATTGAGAAAATTTACCTGCTTGCCAAGCATCAATCCAATCAGGTCGAAACACAAGGTATTGCTCAAATAAATCGGCGAGTTGACAGGCTAATTGATAACGCTTTAAATTTTCTTGCTTAGTAAAATTTTTATTTAAATGATGTGACGAAGCTTGATCATGCTTTAACCAATAACCCGTTACGGCTGAAAATTCTTCATCTTCAAGTACAATATTTTCGCCTAAAAGTACATAGATACGCCATGACATAGCTTCTCGAGAAAATGGTGACTGTTCAACCCCATCGCCTTTATCGACAAGGGCTCTCACCAATCCCCATAAGAATTGTGCTGGTAACGCGTAATCAATATTAAAGCTGATCCCTCGCTTATTAGCTAAAGACATATTGAGCCAGTGTTGCATGCCCGCATTTTGGACAATAAAGACTTCTTTGGAGAAAACAGGTAAAGGAGAAATTTGTTGAATTTTTTCAACAAGCGCTAATAAATTTTCCATTTTATTGGCGGGATAAAGGTAGATCAACAGACAACCTAATTATCAAATAAGTATTAAATGAATTTAATCATATTGAGGCACAGATCACTAGTAGAATTGGCGTTAAACTCAAACTTTCAAATAACAGTAGTCGTTAAGAAAGTAGTTGGATTTATTGAATAAAATCAAAATGAGTTTGATAAAACTTGCCCACAATAGGTAGATACCTGCGCTGACCGTTAATCGCATGAAATAAACCTAAAAACCAGGCCATTATGACACCAAGACAAAGCAACCAACCAATTAATGGGATAAAAGCCAACATAGCGCCTGTAAGAATTAAACCAAGCGATTGTCGAAGGTGAAAACGCGCAAAAGAGGATTTATGATCGCCATATAAACATAACGCGATTAACCATCCGATGACGGTCAGATAAGAAAGAACAGAGACGATTTTCACCATGTCATATTGTAAACGACTATCAGAATGAGAAAACATAAACTCAACCTTCATTAATTCCATTAACTATAAATCTAGCTGCGATCAGATATCTAAGCAAGACCACAAATGTGATGGTTTTGTGAAAAGTAAGTGAGGTTATTTATAAGGTATTTATTTTAAAGAAGAATATCCTATTAATATTTATTTGTTATAAAAACAATAAATTACCAACAATTCAATCTATAAAATTGATTGAAAATTAAAATCTGAAGTAGAAACAGGTTGTTTAGCACAATGGTCATGTTTTCCATTTACAATGACATTTTGGACATTATTAATAACACCATTTATCAAATATATTGAGTTTAACCTTTTAACTATTTTCTTTTATTTTTAATCATGGATGAGTGAATGCGTTTATTGAATCGCTGAAATTGTGTTTTCATTTGTGTGATTAATCTTGCTTGTTTCTCAGGAGAATTTCTTTGATATGCAATTGACTGAAAGCTTGACATAAGTTGTTGATAATCTTTTGCAAGATGAACGTCAAAATCAGCAATTTGTTTAACAAAGTTATTTTCTATTTGTTCATGACCTTTCTTTAATCCAATATGAGTTAATTTTTTGTGAATTTGTTGATAATAGTAAATCCAACGTGGTGCCCGTGTGTTGACTCTACCCCACCACTGCCTGAGCCAAAAAGTTATAGCAACCATGAATAATGTAGCTGTTATAACCAAGACAGTAGCAAGGTCAAAATTTTCACCAAACCAACGAGTGAATAACTGACTTTGTTTTTCTTGCGTAAAGTTTATAACCAGTTTGGTCCATAGGTAATCAAGCGCTTCAAATTGTAGTAATAATTGACTCAACCAAAAACCTGAAAAGTAGTTATAAACGTCAAAATTATTTGATAATGATTGTTTTTCTAAAAGAAGTTGCTGTGAAAACCCTTGTTCTACACGACTTGGCTCAACCGAAGCCGTAGGATCTACCCTAACCCAACCTTCGTTTTCTAACCAAACCTCACTCCACGCATGCGCATCCCTTTGTAAAACACTAAAATAATTACCTTGGCTATTATATTGGCCGCCTAAATACCCCAATACCATTCTTGATGGAATGCCGGCGGCTCGCATCAGAAAGGTAAAACTACTGGCATAATGTTCACAAAAACCTGCTTTTGTATCGAAATAAAACTCATCCAAACTATTATTGGTTAATATTGGCGGGTTAAGTGTATAGCGATAATTTTCTTGTCGAAATGTCGTTAACACCTGTTCTATTAGCTGTTTGTTATCAGCGTATTTACTTTTAAGCTGCTTGCCAAACCCAACGAGTAATGGATTCGTATCTGGATTAATCGCTAAATATTTATTGTGAATTTCTTCGGTCGATAATAATGCTGGCGGATTACCAATCAAACTCGTCACTGAGTATGATAAAGGCTGGGCAATTTTTTCACGGCTTAAAATTGTACGATCTTTCAATTGGAAGACGACTTTGTTCTGTTTAACGTCTTCTAATTTTGCTACATCTAACGCATACAACCAACGTTGGAAACTAGGCTCAGCTATCACTTGATAGGATAATTGAGGTGTACTTATATCGATATTTTGAACCGACTGTTCAGGTTCAATCAGATCTTGTTTACTTTTTTTACTCCTTCGCCACGTCGTACCGTCAAATTGATCTAAGACAATGGCCCGCCAATACATTTGTCGATAACTTGGCGTGGTCTCGGTAAATTCTACTCGAAATGCTAATTCATTTGATAAAGCTAAACGAGAAATATCACCTATGGTGACTTCGTCACTTAAGCCGGTTTTGGCAGAATTGGCCAGCGGAACATGCCATAAAGGAGAGAGCTTTGGCATAAATATAAATAATACGATGGCAAGAGGTAAACTTTGCAATAACAATTTTGCTGTTTGCTTGATGTGAGTAGTTAAATGATTATCTTTAGAAAAATAATTCAATAACCATGCTAGGTTTAATATTAGTAAACAAAATATTACCACGGTAAAGTAAATTGATTGTGTAAATATAAACGCCGTCGCTAGTATAAAAAGGCCTTGGACAACGAGCTGATAAAAATCCTTTCGGTAGCGTAGTTCAAATGGTTTAAGTAAATAAGCCAAACACAATAAATGGACCATTCCTAATAAAAGCCCTAAATGTTTAGCAGAGATAACTAATAAAAGACAGCCAACAATTGAGACTAAAATTTTTACCCAATTTGCAGGTTTTGCCATATATTGCAAAGATATAGCAAGTTGCCAGAGCAAACATAATAAACTCAATGAAATAAACCATAAAGCCAGCTCGGTCATTAATGCCGATAAATTAAGTAGTTGAATAAAAATCAATTGCAACTTCAGGGCATTAGATAAAGTAATTTCAGCATGGTTGCTAGCTTTAGCTTTTTTATTGCTTCGAAAAGAAAACATGCTAAGCATCCTTTTGATCAAACATACTTTTTATCATTTTAAAGTCGTAAAATATATTAAGCATGATAGATTGCCAGCGCTTTTAAACATTGATTAACATGCGCTTGTCCACTACCCGCTTCAATAAATGCTTCTTGACTTTGACCAGGTAACGATAAACCGAATTCAACCCCACTTTGATGATATTGAAGCACTAAATAGCACAGATTACTGAGTTTATTTTCTACTGTTGAACTTGGCATATCATTAAAATCTAAAATCAAAGCATGACTATGAGGATCACTATGTTGCTTGGTATGCCAAATATTCCTTTTGGCCACTTGTTTCCAAGCAACTTGACTTAAAGGCTCTCCGCGTTGATAACGCTTTAAATCATAAAAGTCGTCACCTTTTGTTAATACACTACTTTCAACCGCTAAATTATCTTCAAGCGGAGCGCTGATATTGTTGTTAGAATAGGATTGGCACTCAAGCGCTTTGGGAAAGCAGATCACGCTAATATCAAACTTTAATTTTGTCCAACATTTGAATAGACCTAAAGGATATTCACTAACAATAATTAAACGACCAAGGTGTTTTTCCCCTCGAGTTTTATATTTTACAGGGATGGTTACGTTTTTTTTATCTTTGATTGAAGCCACTGAGATAGGTTTTTGTTCTGAAAAGGAGAAAGTAAAAGATTGTTTATATTGCTGAGCTGAAATATTAATAGGAATGATAATTTTTTCATCAACAAACCCAAAATAAATACCATTACCGTCCACCTGTAAACCCGCCATATTAAAAAAACTATAAAACATGGTTGTGATAAATAAACTCGTAAATAAATAACTCAAAAGAATGATGAGGTTATTTTGATAATTGGTTCCTAAAATAAAAAGCAAAACGATAAAAAAGATGAAAGCAAGACCAAATCGGCTAGGCAAAATAAAGATATTTCTTTGTGCAAGCTTATGATTAGGCTGACTTGGCATACGTTGATTCAACCAAGTATCAAACTTTTTAGTGAAAAATTGTTTAATTAATCGACTTAACTTACGTAACATAGCTTATGAGCATCCATGATGAGTTAAACGTTTTAATCACTGAAAAATGATGCGCTATCAACTGTACTCAGTATTTGTGTTGAGAATGATTCGTGACCGGTCATTTGACGCCCAACCATTCTATGTTCACAGACGGCACTAAACACTGATTTAATATCGTCAGGAAGGACATGATCTCGATTATCAATAAATGCCCAAGCCTTCGCTGCAGCGATCAGCGCTTTGCCTGCTCTAGGTGATAACGGATTTACGGCTAATTGGCCACTGCGAGAATGTTCAAATAACGCAATAACATAATCGATAACCGGATCTGAAACATAAAGATTACTGATTTGTTTTTGTATTGTTTGTAATTTTTCTAGGGAAATAATCGAATGTATTTCCTCATAATTTAACGAAATATTGGCAGATTTTAATATTTGTTGTTCCGCCTTTTTATCTGGGAAGCCTAATGAAATTCTCATCATAAAACGATCTAGTTGAGATTCTGGCAAGGGATAAGTTCCTGCATGAAATAATGGGTTTTGTGTTGCAATGACAAAAAAAGGTCTGGGTAAAGAATGCGTGCAGCCATCAAGACTAACACTATTTTCTTCCATCGCTTCTAATAACGCACTTTGTGTCTTAGGGCTGGCTCGATTGATTTCATCGGCTAAAACGACTTGGTTAAAAATAGGCCCTTTGTGCAAGGTAAACGTATGTTTTTCTGTATCGAAAATTGACACGCCTATAACATCAGCAGGCAACAAATCGCTGGTAAATTGAACTCGTTGATAATTTAACCCTACTGAAGACGCTAATACATGGGCTAAAGTCGTTTTTCCCATACCGGGTAAATCTTCAATCAATAAATGCCCTTTTGCTAGTAAACAGGCTAGTGCTAATTTGACTTGTTCAGGTTTACCGATCACAAATCGTTCAATCTGTGATAACGCTTGAATGACGAGTTCTTGCATGAATATCCTTTTACTAAAATGGTTTAATAAAAATTTATTGACCTTAATCAACAAGTTCCACCTTTGAGTATGACATGCTATCTGCTCGTTAACAAAGCAGATAATAGAAACTTAAATAGTGCCTGTTATTTCTACATAATAATGAATTGTTTTTACACGTCAAAGTGTCCGTTGATAACTATAATATTAACTTTTAATCAATAAAAACAATCCGTTAATGATATTACTTAGTGATAATAAAAAACATATGAATATAGATTTTTATGACATTGAATATTTAAATAACCCAGAGCCAATTACGCTTAAAGCTGACTTTAAACAGTTTTTATTATCATTAGATGTACCAACCGTGATTGATGTAGCCGGTAAACATGTTGATAAATGTCGTGTTATTGTCACTTTATTACATGGTAATGAACCATCAGGATTAATTGCCATTCACCGTTGGTTGACTTCCTTAGGGGAATTACCGACACCGCAAACGAATATTAGGTTTATTATTTGTTCAGTAGAGGCCGCGAATGCCAGCCCGTTACTAAGTCAACGTTTTTTACCGCATGGAATTGATCTAAATCGCTGTTTTGGTATTTCACGAAATGATGGTTACTATGCTCGAGCTCGACTCATTGAAGAAGCCATTAGAGAAGTAACCCCTGAATTCGTCGTTGACTTACATAACTGTTCGGGTTCAAGTCCTGCTTTTGCTGTATCGCCGACGTTATCAATGAAAGAAATCGCGTTAACTTCATTTTTTTGCGATGCGGTAATTTTATCAGGCTTACAAATAGGCGCATTAACTGAACAAGCTTTTAGTTGTCCAACCATAACAATTGAGTGTGGAGGCAGTAATGACGAACAAGCGCATGAAGTCGCTTTTGAAGGAATACAAAACATCGCTGAATGTCCGCCAAACGTTAATTACCCACAAAAAAAATCCGTTGAGATAATTTGTAAACCCTTACGGTTAACGTTAAAAAACAATGTAGAACTAACCTATAGCCATCACTATGAAGGTGAATGTGGTGTGACGTTATTAGATAATATTGAGCAATTTAATTATGGTGGCGCTCATCAAGGTCAAATGCTAGGTTGGTTAGATTCAAAAGGGTTAAAAAATTTGCAATTATTAAATGAAGATCAAGAAAACGTTATCGACGAATTTTTCACTTTACGAGACAATCAATTAGTCTGTGCAACTCATTTGAGAATATTTAAAGCAACAACAAACAAGTTTATCGCCAAAAATGATTGTTTATTTTATGTCGTTAAACATTCTTTAGGAACCTTTGAAACGTGATAAATAGTTTTTACCTGTGATGAATAATGTTAACCTCCAGCCAAGATTGTCAGTGAAAGATATTGTCTTTGTATGGAATTAGATTTTCTATCAGCCTTCGTCATCGGTTTATTAGGTGGTGGTCATTGTATTGCGATGTGTGGAGGCATTACCACCATGCTTACGTCTGCATTACCGCAACAAATAAACAAAACCCCCTTTATATTAAGCTATAACGTAGGGCGAATATTTTCGTATTCTTTGATAGGTGCTATCGCAGGTTTAACCGGCTCACTCGCAATTAAACACTTAGGATTTCCTATTGTCACTTTAAAAATTATTGCCGGTATTTTTTTAATCTTGCTCGGATTATACATTGGTCAATGGTTATTATGGATATCAAAAGTTGAAGTAATTGGTAAACACCTTTGGCAACACTTATCGCCTTTAAGTAAAAAGATAATTCCGATAAAGAGTGTAAAGAAATCTTTCCTTTTAGGTACCTTATGGGGTTGGTTACCATGTGGTTTAGTTTATTCAACATTAACCTGGTCTTTAGCCAGCGGCAACGCAATAAAAGGAGGTTTGATCATGATGTTTTTTGGGCTTGGTACTTTACCTGCGTTATTGACGGTTTCATTTGGTTTTACTTTTATAAAGCTATTAATGCAAAATAATTATTTTAGAAAAACTATGGCGTTATTACTAATAAGTTATGGTATCTTGACGCTAAAATTTGCATATACACAAATGTTCTAATACCATACTCGAAGTGGATAATTAACTTAGATGTTAAGGAAAATATGTACAAGAATCAAAGCGCATCACAACAACATATTCATTGCCAAAATTGTAGCATCAGTGAACTTTGTCTACCGTATTCTCTTGATGAAAAAGAGTTAGAAACCCTTGATGAAATCATTGACCGGAAACGCCCTATCCATAAAGGTGAGCAGCTTTTTCAAGATGGTCAAACTATGCAGTCCTTATACGCTATACGCTCTGGCACTTTCAAAACGTTTACGGTAAACGAAAGTGGTGAAGAACAAATTACCGGCTTCCATTTAGCAGGAGATTTATTAGGGTTTGATGCCATAGCAGAGTCTGAACATCCGAGCTTTGCAAAAGCATTAGAAACTTCAATGGTTTGTGAAATCCCCTATAATACCTTAGATAATTTATCTAATCATATGCCAAAGCTTAAAAAGCAAATCCTTCGTATGATGAGCTCTGAAATTAAAAATGATCAAGAAATGTTAACTTTATTGAACCGTAAGAATGCTGAGCAGCGTCTTGCTACATTTTTATGTGCCTTAAGCGCCCGTTATCACGCTAGGGGATTATCAGCCACTGAGTTCAGGTTGACGATGACTCGCAGTGATATTGGCAATTATATCGGCTTAACGGTTGAAACAATTAGTCGCTTATTGAATCGATTCAATAAAAATGACTTAATTAAAGTTGATGGCAAGCTTATTACGATTTTAGACAGCGATAAGCTTGAAGATTGTGCTGCGCTATAGCAGCAGATCACTCTCCCACATACTTTTCCTTGCGTAAATATTTCTCAAACATCTGTAAAGTATTTGCTTGCTTAACTTTTCCTTCAATACGACCAATTTATTGATTTAAAACAATCTTCAACTATGTGTTATATAAGAATATAACTATACTGATAGTAAATCATTAACATGAGTTATTCTGGAGCGAATATGGAAAAGTATCATCAAATATTAGCAATCATAGATCCAACCACTGAAGATCAAAAAGCCTTAAAAAGAGCGATTGAATTAGCCAAACAAACTCAGGCCACCATCACAGCTTTCCTTTCGATATATGATTTTTCTTATGAGATGACTACCATGCTGTCAAACGATGAGCGTGAAGCTATGCGCAACTCGTTAATTAATGATCGTATTCAATGGTTGAATGAGTTAATTAACGTTTTACCACACGATAATATTGCAATAGATACTAAAGTAATTTGGCACAATAGACCTTTTGAACCCATTATTGAAGAAGTATTAAATAATGGCTATGACATAGTCATTAAAGGGACACATCAGCACGATAAATTAAAATCAGTCATATTCACGCCAACTGATTGGCATATCTTAAGAAAATGTCCCTGTCCTGTTTTATTAGTGAAAGATCATTTATGGCCGATGAATGGCAATATTGTCGCGGCACTCAATGTAGGCAGTGCTGAAGCAGAGCATCAATCTTTAAATGTAAAAATAACAGAAGAAGCGATCAATCTATCAAAATTGATCAAGGCAAATGTTCATTTGGTCAACTCTTTCCCTGGCACTCCCGTTAATATCGCAATTGAGATCCCTGAATTTAATGCAAACGAATACAACGAATCCATGTTAAGTCATCATATAGAAGCGATGGATGAGCATGCTCAACAGTTTGCAATCAGTAAAGAGCACACCCATGTGGAAGAAGGTTTACCAGAAGATATCATTGTCAGGCTGGCAGACGAATTAGATGCAGAATTAGTGATCTTAGGTACTATTGGCCGAACAGGATTATCCGCTGCCCTGATCGGGAATACTGCTGAACATTTAATTGATAATTTAAACTGTGATGTTTTAGCCTTAAAACCGGATGGATATGTTTCACCACTTGCCAATTAACGCTTATGTTAAAGACCATTTTATCAATGTATTAAATAATAAGTTTAATACGCAAACAAGGTAACACATTGCTTGTTTTATTTACTAGGGCCGTTTTGCTGAAATAGCAAAGCGGCTTATTTTTTCAGTAAAAATATTTATTTTTATTTTTATATTTATCAAGAAAATTAATTAACAAAAGTGATGAAAGAACTTTAACAGACTAATGTTGATTGATTCTGATGGAGACAATTTAAAATAACAGCCCAAAACGGCTCAACATCAACGTTAGATATGGTGTTGTTTGTCTTTAAAAATAAAAACACTGATCTAATTGATCAGTGTTTTACATTACCACGTAAATATTTAACCTTTTTGGTTAAATTTACGGAAAGCCAACCCTATTAAGCCCAAAGCAAAAATAGCTAGTGTTGAGGGTTCAGGAACGTCTGTTTGAGGAGAGTATGCGCCATATACAGCAGAGCCAAAATGTGCACTTCCCCCTAGAAATGTATGATTTTGATTGACGAGATCTAAAAGGTAATAACCATTAGTATAGTCATTAGCATATAAATTCCCATTGGCATCAAAAGCGATCGTTTCACTTGCTGGTGCAGACATTAAAAAAGTAGAAACTAGTGTATTAGGATCAATAACATACAATTGACCAGAGTCAACAGCAAAGATGGTACCCGCAAGAAAGGTTCCTAAAATAGTTTCTACATTGGTTGTTGCAACTGATATTCCATCGTATGAGCTATGCCCTACAAATGCTCCTAAATAAGTTGTCGCCGCATTAGAGGTATTGATACTATATAAACCAGTACTGGTAGCGCTTAACAAGTTGTTATTTAAATCAAAGGTTGCTGACTCTGAACTCCCTTGCCAAAGTCCACTGCCGATAAGTGAGGTTGAGCCATTATTAATGTCAACTGAATAGACAGTAGTACCATTTATCCCAAAAAGTGAGTTACTATTATCAAAGGCTAAGCCTAAATTCCAAAGACTCGAACCTAAAACGGTAGTTGTGCCTGTATTAGTATCAAACACGGTTAATGGTGTACCTGCACTTATGGGATCTGAACCATAAATTAATGCTGCATTTGATGTACAACTAATGGCCAATGCAAAGCTAGTAACTAAGCCTTTCAGAAATTTGTATTTCATTTGAGTTATCCTTCTAATCCCTTTTCATCAAAAATGAAAGGTATTTATGTATGGCTAAAAGTACGTTAAAAATATTAAAGTGCATAAAAGATGCCATCTCAGTAATCCACTAAGAATCATAAAGTTACAGAAGACGGAATTATTATGCTTTTACTTATGTAAAATTTCCCGACAGCACGTCCGTTCAATTTTCAGAAATGATTTATAGCGTTAATGGCTTTTTTATACACGTTAATAATGATGTTATGACTGTCAAAATGAAAAAGAATTTGTCGAATACAAGATAATTTATTTACCATAGAAAAAGAGCCACTATTGAAAAATAGTCGCTCTATATTGACGTAATAGGCTATTAAAATAACGTCTTGGTTTTCTTTGTGACTTCACCGCTATCTAGTACTATGATTCTTCGAATTAGCGTTAATAATTTCCCACCATTTGTTGCTGCTTTAAAGACTCTTCTGTTGAATCATGACTAGTTTTAAGTTTGATGACAACGCGTCGATCATAAAAACTAACTTCTTGCTGATTATTAGCGACAACCGGAGATTCTTCTCCATAAGCAAATAAGTTGATGCGTTCAGCTGTTATTCCTTTATCTATTAAAGCATGTTTAACCGCATTGACTCGAGCAATTGATAAGGCATGGTTAAGCGCTTCGTTACCTTGTAAATCGGTATAACCTGATAAATCAATCATCAATTCAGGCGCTTGCTTGAGTAAACTCACTAACGAGTCAATTTGACCTTGATAATGCGGTTGAATATCACTTGACCCTGTTGAAAATTGTAAACTCATTAATAAGTTTTCAGCTTGTAATTGTGTTGTATTGTGTTGACTGTTTTGTAATGCGAGTAATTCATTTTGGTATTCTTGTTCAATCTGCTCCATTTTTCGCTGATAATTTGCTAGGGCAAGTTGATGGTTATTCTGTTCTTTTGAAAGTTGCACTACTAACTCATCTTTATCATTACTGACATTGATATGTTTTGCTGTAAACACACCTAGGATCCCTGAAACAAAAGCCCCTACTGGCCCTGCTACTACAGCCCCTAATACAAGACCACTTCCAAAGCCAATATTTTCGTTTTGTTTATGTTGCTCTGCTTTAGTCAATTCACTAGTTTTTACATCATCATTTGCCATTAAGGGTGTTGAAATTAATGAGGTTGCTACAAAGCATGCTAAGCAAGTTTTTTTTATCGTCACCTGATTTAAAGTTGAATTTTTCATAATGCCACCGTTATTGATTAGTTAGTTAAAGTTAAAATTTAAGCGTTGTCTTCGCTTCTTTGTGATGACTGTATTAAACCAAGTAAAAATGCCATTAAAAGGTCACAATAATGGCAATGCAATAAACAAATGTGGCAACAATATGGCAATGTGACGAAATTCAGGAATTTATTGATAAATTTTTATATAGTGACGTTGTCAATAAAACAGATACGTCTCAAATAACTTGAGTCAAGTCGATTTAGGTAAAGATATATAAATGTCAAAAAGAATTGCTATCGTCGAAGATGAAGCCGCGATTAGAGAAAACTATGCTGACGTACTTAGAGCACAAGGTTATCAAGTTCAAACTTATGCCAATAGAGCTTCAGCGACACAAGCCTTTAGTATTAAGTTACCTCATTTAGTTATTTTAGATATTGGCCTAGAACAAGAATATGATGGCGGCTTCACTTTATGCCAATGGTTAAGAAATTTATCGGTGACTTTACCGATTATTTTTTTAACCGCCCGTGACAATGATGTCGATACTGTGTCGGGTTTGCGCATTGGCGCAGATGACTACTTAACCAAAGATATTAGCTTACCTCATTTAACCGCAAGAATTTCAGCGTTATTTAGACGTGAAGACGCTTTAAATAAACCCACTGAACAAGATCATTTACTCACCGTCAATGATTTAACCATCGATAGTCAAAGAATGACGGTAAAATGGCAAGATAAGCTAATTGATTTAACAATAACAGAATTTTGGATGGTTTATGCCTTAGCCAAAACTCCTGGTCATGTTAAAAACCGCCAACAACTGATGCAAGATTCTAAAATTTATGTTGATGACAGTACAATCACCTCACATATTAAACGGATCAGGAAAAAATTTAATCTTCGTGACAAAGATTTTGACTGTATTGAAACGGTTTATGGCATGGGTTATCGATGGGAGCAAGGAAACACAACAAGTGTCAATAACAAGGTAACTTCTCAAGTATGAAGTTTAGGTTTGGTTTACGCAGTAAGTTATTATTACTTTCATCCTTTTTAGTCGTTATTCCTTGGTTTGGCTATCAATATGTGTGGGAGATGGAAAAATATTTAAGGTTTGGTCAAGAGCAAACCATTATTGGCACTGCACGCGCCCTTGCCACGGCATTGCATGAGCGCCCCAATCTGTTTAATAACCAAGCGAGCTTTTTACCAAGTGTCGAAAAAGGGAAAGATTTATATGGTTATCAACTGAACCATCCAATAAATTTAGATGGCAGTCACCAAGATTGGCCAAACTATCTCGCTAAATCGCATTATTACGGTGTTAATAACCAAGTGACCAATAGCGATTCCAAAGCAACTTTACCGCTTGAAAAGCTCTCAAATAATTACACAGCAGCCGTTGGCAAATATGATAAGTATTTGTATTTTTTCGTCAGCGTTGTCGATGATAAAGTCATTTACCGTGATAAAAACGCCCGCAGTATTAATCTGAATGACCGTTTAGAGCTGGCTTTCACAACTCCTGAAGGTAAATTTCAACGCTATCTTGTCGCAAATAAGCAAGCTGGATGGTTAGATATCTTTCAAATACAAAATGACGATCTTACTCCTCCAACCCCGGCTCTGTTTATCCAAGGAAAATGGCTTGAAACGACCCAAGGTTATAATATTGAGTTTCGGATCCCGTTAAAAAATATTAGTGATAATTTAGCCTTTGCTATTCACGATGTTGATGAGAGGTTTGGACAAACAAACAGTATTATAGCCAGCGCGAATACAGCCAATAAAGATTCGTTAGGCACAATACTCGTGCCCTCTCCAGAAATAGAACGTATTGTTAAAGGCATGAGTTACACCAATTCAAGTGTATGGGTTGTCGACCAACATCATCGCGTACTCGCCAAAGCAGGCGATATTCAACAGGCCAATGGCCTTTGGCAAAAAAATAAAATTAATCAAAATCAAGAAGATTGGCGTACCGAGTTACAATCTTTATTGAAACCATTATTTAACCGATTATTAACCCAACCACCGAAAGCATTTATTGATCAACTTTATGATGCCCAAAACCTGACAGGTAAACATATTGAATCCGCCTTACAAGGTATTCCGCAGTCTCAATGGCGACTTTCCAGCGATAATAAAGCCGTTATTTTAACCGCAGCGTATCCAATTTATTTTGGTAATAAAGTCCATGGTGCTGTTATTGTTGAAGAAACCAATAATGGTATTCGCACGGTCAGAAACCAAGCACTGGAAAAATTATTTACCAGCATATTAGCCATCATGCTTTTTGGTATTATGGCATTCTTTTTTTTCGCAACTAGGATCTCGAATAGGATCAGAGCTTTACGTAATCAAGCTGAGCAAGCCATTGATGAACACGGCAGAATTAATGAAGTGATGATCGCATCAACGAATAACGATGAAATTGGTGATCTATCACGAAGTTTTGCCACCGCGGTAAGTCGATTAAGTCAATATAACCATTATCTGGAGAACATGTCTTCTCGGCTTTCTCATGAGTTAAGAACACCGATTGCTGTGGTTAGAACATCATTAGAAAATTTAACCTTGCAAAAACAACAATCTTCTCATTCAAATGCTTATATTGAGCGAGCACAACAAGGACTAAATCGACTCAATTTAATTTTAACCAATATGAGTGAAGCAACCCGATTAGAACAAATGTTAAAAAATACCGACAAAACTAAGTTTAATTTTTATCAGGTTTTGAACGGCTGTTTACAAGGTTATCGTCAAATTTATGAAAACTATCAATTTCTAGCTAACTTCCCCGATAAAAACGTTATGATGGTGGGCTCTCCAGAGCACATTGCTCAGCTTCTTGATAAAGTAATTGGTAATGCCGTTGAATTTAGTGAAGATAAAAAAATAACCTTAGCGGTAGAAGATAAATCGAATGTTTTAATTTTACATATTAGTAATAATGGCCGTTACTTGCCTGAAGAAATGACAGAAAGGTTATTTGACTCGATGATATCAATCAGGGACAACCATCAAGATCTTGATGAATTAAGTGAAGAAAATAAAAGACCACACTTAGGTTTAGGACTTTATATCGCAAGGTTGATTTGTCAGTTTCACCAAGGTGAAATAAAGGCTAATAATCATCACAACCCAAAAGGTGTCACGATAACGATCACTTTACCATTAGTGAAAACTTAAACCATTAATCCGATTCAATAACCATTATTGTGATCGTTAAAAAATTTACTCAATACCAATGTATTTATGTACTTGAATAGATAAGCGCCAATTATTTTCAATGCAAGTTTTAATAGCTAATTGTGTTGCTCGTTCTTTTTGACTAATAGGTTGTAAATATATTGGCTTTGCGGTCACCGCATGATCAACTAATAATGCTTTTAAATCATCAATATGCTGCTCGGTAGCGACAGGATGTTTGATCTCATTGGCTCTTTGCATCGCCGAAGTCAATATTTTATAACCGCCTTTCATATTGACTTTTGGCGACACCGTCACCCAACAATTTTCTGTGGTTTGTATTTCAAAGGTACCTGAGGTTTCAATCTGGCAACTGTAACCTTGCGCTTCAAAGACAGTGCACAGTGGTGTTAAATCCACCATACATGGCTCACCGCCGGTAATGACAATATGTTTTGCTTGAAAACCTTGACGATTAAAAATTGCCAAGATATCTTCGCTTGTTAATGCCGCCCAATGATCAGACTCCGCCGTTTTATTGATCATCACTTGTTGATCTACTTCATCTGATAAATTAATTTCCCAAGTATGTTTGGTATCACACCAAGAGCAGCCAACAGGACAACCTTGTAAACGTAAGAAAATAGAGGGTTGACCAGTAAAAGCCCCCTCACCTTGAATTGTTTCAAATAATTCGTTTATTTTGTATTTTGTCGTCATAATAGCGTTCTTTATTGCCTATTTATTGCCGAAGAAATTTCAAGTAAAATGCGCAAGTTTTCTATTATACCCCAGAGAGTCCAAACATGAGCAGCAAAATCAATCGTAATATTAATAAAAAAGTCATTGTTATTTATTCTGGGGGCATGGATTCATTCACCGTGCTTAATCGTGCGATAAAAGACGATAAAGAGGTGTATGCATTATCGTTTGATTATGGACAACGACACGTTAAAGAATTGCAATGTGCGAGTGACGTGTGTGAAAAGTTAAATATTCCACATAAAGTCATTGATATTACGACGATTAATCAGTTATTAGCTGGTTCTTCTTTAACCGATGAAATTGATATTCCAGAAGGTCATTACGAAGCTGAAACGATGAAATCAACGGTTGTTCCTAATCGAAACATGATTTTACTTTCATTAGCTGTTGGTTATGCTGTCTCTGTTGGTGCAGCACAAGTTTATTACGGAGCGCATTCTGGTGATCATGCAATCTATCCAGATTGTCGTCCTGAATTCGTCGAAAAAATGAATGATGTTTGTCAAATTGCTAATTATGAGGCTGTGGAAATTTTCAGTCCGTATTTAACCGTTACAAAATCTGATATTTTAACGGATGGATTAAAAATGGCATTAGATTATAGCCAAACATGGACATGCTACAATGGCCGTGAAAAAGCTTGTGGTAAATGCGGTGCTTGCCAAGAAAGGCTAGAAGCTTTTCACGATAACAACGTTGAAGATCCACTAGCGTATGAAAGTTAAATTGCCATAAAAAATATAAAAGGTGTTGTAATATCAACACCTTTTATCAGAAACTAACTAAATTAGCCTAACCCGCTTAAACGAATTACGCAAACAAAGTGTTATGCAGTTTTTCCACAGTTTCATTCGCTTGCGCTTCATTCACCAAGAAACATAAATTATGTTCACTGGCACCTTGGCAAATCATTCGAACATTAATACCCGATAACGCATCAAAAATACTCGTACCAACCCCGTTTGTTTTATGAATACTATTACCGACAACAGCAACTAACGACAAGCCATTTTCAACAGACACTTCACAAAGTTGTTCTAATTCGTCAACAACAGTAGAATTTAATAACGCTTGTGTTGAGCCCGTTGGGTTATCAAATGTCATCGCCACACTAATTTCTGAGGTTGTGATCAAGTCGACACTTAATTCATGCTTAGCAAGTACCGCAAAAACTTTGGCAAGAAAACCACTAGCATGGAGCATTGCAGGACTTTTTACCGTCACCAAAGTTTGTTCTTTACGCAATGATATAGAACGATAAGTGGGTTTTGATTCCACTGTTTTCTGAATACGAGTTCCACCTTTTTCTGGCTCTTTACTGGAGCCAACAAACACAGGGATATTTTTACGCATGGCCGGAATTAAAGTGGCAGGATGTAAAATTTTCGCCCCAAAAGTAGCCATTTCAGCAGCTTCACCAAAACTAATTTCTTTGATCGCACGTGCTTGATCGGTAATTCGCGGGTCTGTTGTAAAGATTCCAACCACATCAGTCCAAATCGCTAAACTTGAAGCATTGAGAGCTTCAGCAATTAACGCAGCACTATAATCTGAGCCACCACGACCTAGCGTGGTTGTATAACCAGCTTCGTTTTGTCCGATAAAACCTTGCGTGACGATCACCTGATCCGTTAATTTTTTCTTTAGAATTTTTTCAGCACAGTCTGCCAATTGTTCAATATCAACAACCGCTTGACCATATAAACTATTAGTTTTCATAATTTGGCGAACATCAAACGCATGTCCATTAACACCAATAGATTGTAAAACTTGCGCAAAAATTACTGAACTCATTTGCTCACCAAAAGATAAAATGGCGTCTGCAATGCGTGCACTATGGTTAAGCGATTGAGCTTGAGCGTACGCGGTTAGTTCATCAATAAGCGTTAATATTTTCGTTTCTAACGCTTTACTATCTTTTAGTTCTTGAAGAATTTTAAATTGAATTTCTTTTATATTATCAATTAATTGCTTTTGCTCATCTACTGAAACATTGGCTTGACTCAATCGTACAAGATAGTTAGTGACGCCTGAGCTAGCTGAAACAACCACAACACGGTTTGTCGGATCATTTTTTATAATATGCGCACAACGAAGCATGGCTTGATGATCAGCAACACTAGTGCCACCAAACTTTGATACGGTGATCAGATTATCATCATTGTTAGAAATGACTGACATGATAAGGTCTCCCTATTTTGCTAAATCAATTTAGCTAAATTTACATCAAGGAAGAGCATGACTGAATGAAGAGATGTATTAAAAGTACAAAGCTTAACTTTTCAGCCAGAAGCTCTCCACCCTATTCTACTTGGCAATATTGCCAAACAGAGGTGACAATCCTAAGGATTCAACCTTAGTGACCGAGCAACAGACCCCACGTTTCTGTATACCCTCGGCAATAGTCTCCCTCAATAACAGTCATAGGAATGTGGTTTCCTCGTGTTATCTACCTAGCTATTGCTCCTCTTCTGGAGTGTTAAATCAAATTTAAATACCTTTAATTGAGTGAATACTTTTCAAAGCTATTCAATATTTGAGTATTTAGTCTAATTTAACAGCGGTGCAATTAAACCCCATCTGATACGATTAATCAATAACTTAATTGCCTAATTTATATTCGTAAGATAAAAAAATCGATAAAAAATATCTTGAAAATTAATTGACCTACTGAATTTATACAAAAAGCTTGATACCATTATTTTTTGCAATTTATTTACTGAATAAAAATGGATTTGTTTTTACTGAAAAAGATCATAAGTTTTTTGATCATGCCCTTAAGCCTAATATCATTATTATTAATACTAGCTTTGATTTTGTTTTATAAAAAACCGTCACTGAGTTTTAAATGTTTATTAAGCGCCAGCTGCTTATTGATATTATTATCTACGGGCTATGTTTCTGATCGGGTGATGCACCCTATAGAAAACAATTTTAAAAGTTATCAATACAGTGATAAACCTGTCGATTACATTGTTATTTTGGGCTGTGGTAACACCACTAATCCTGAGCTCCCCGCTACCTCGCAATTATTTCCTTGTTCATTGCAACGTTTAGTCGAAGCATTACGAATTTTAAAATTGCACCCTGAAGCTCAATTAATAACCTCAGGCGCTGCTTTTGACAATAATAAATCAAATGCAGTAAATGTTAAGCAAGCGGCCATGTTACTTGGGGTACCAGAGAGAAAAATTATTGTTGAAAGCTTTCCAAAAGATACTGAGGAAGAAGCTGAATTAATCGCGCCAAGGGTGAAAGGAAAACATGTTGTCTTAGTGACAAATGCTGATCATATGCTGCGAGCCTTGAATTATTTTAAACAACAAGGCGTTGCAGTAACACCTGCGCCCGCCAGTCAATGGGTTAAAAATATCGATAGTGAAAAAAATTGGTCTTACTATTTACCGAAAAGCCATAATTTAACCCAGTCAACAAATGCATGGTATGAAAGTGTCGGACTATTTGTGCAATGGTTAAAATCTGATGATTAAATTTTTTATTTCATAGAAAACAAGCATGAAGTTTAATCATCAACTTAGTTAACGTCACATTTATACAGGATTATCAATATCAATAAACTGCACGTCTAGCGATAATTCTTTTTGTAAGTAATCTCCTAAAGCCTTTGCACCATATCGTTCAGTGGCATGATGGCCTGCAGCAAAGAAATGGATATCCATTTCGCGCGCTACATGCGTGGTTTGTTCAGAGACTTCTCCGGATAAAAAGGCATCTATTCCTTGCTCAGCGGCAAGTTCGATATAGTTTTGGCCACCACCACTGCACCAAGCAATAGTTTTTATGGGTTTATTCGATGGCGGAGCAATATGCAAACACTCTCTGCCTAATTGCATATTAATACGCTCGGTTAAATTTAAGGCTGAAATCGCTTGTGAAAATTCCCCCTGCACTGCAACACTTAGTGGATTGCCAAGTTCAAGAGGGCCAGTGGTGTTTATTGCTAATAATTTTGCAAGTTGTGCGTTATTCCCTAGTACAGGATGAATATCTAACGGCAGATGGTAGGCAAAAAGATTAATATCATGTGTTAATAATGCTTTGATTCTTTGATGCTTCATACCCCGGATCACATACGACTCATTTTTCCAAAAGTAGCCATGATGGACAACAATTGCATCGGCATTCTCTTCAATGGCGCGAACAATCAACGCTTGCGTGGCCGTGACACCGGTAATAACTTTATTAATGGTTTCACTACCCTGTACTTGTAAACCGTTTGGGCAAAAGTCTTTGATTTGTTCTGGCTTTAATAAGTTATTTAAATAACGTTCAAATTCGTTTCTTGTCATTGGTAGGCACTTTATAAAAATTTCATGGTGACAATGTTAGCTAATTTGCATCAATAAAAGCATCTTATTTACACTTTTTTTGCTGCCGGGACGAATTTAATGTTGAAACATTCACCGGATTGAGTTGGGTACGTAATTTCCATTTAGGTTTAATAGGCGTTAATGGTAACACTCGTTTTTTTGCAACGATCACATAAACAGAGCCAAAATTGGGAAAAAATCGTTGAGCGAATTTTCGCCAATGCCTTGAAATAAACCCTTGGCTAATATTATTAGCTAAGGTTGAATGTAAACATTTTTCATCCATTAAAATTTCATAACCCATTAAATGTAACCAATCTTTAACTCGCATAGCCGAAAAAAAACGTTCGCTCCACGGAGAATGTTGCCGTCTAAAGGGAATAAAGCTATTAAGTCCCGCTAAACTAAATGGATTATATCCGGAAATGACCAAATAGCCGTTGGGTATTAAAGCACGGTTAGCTTCTCGAATAACATGATGAGGATCTAAGGAAAATTCTAACGCATGGCTTAATAAACAAACATCCACACTATGTTCTAAAAATGGCAGATCATCTATCTCTGCAAAAACGGCAACATTATTATCGTTAACGGTTTTTTGATGTTCTAATAAAGCAACATGGTGTTTGATAGGACACGTTTGACTATCAACGAAGCTACTCAAGGCGCCTAATTTTAATAAGTGATAACCAAAAAATTTCGGCCACCATGGCGCTAAAAGCTGATTAATTTCAGCTAAAATTAAATCCCCGTTCGGTAATTCAGACCAAGATGCCGGTGAATGAGGTTGTCTAAAAGCTAGCGCTGGTTTCATGTTTTATTCAATCAATAAGTATCAGTTAACTATAAAACTATTGAATAATGAGCACAATTATTAACGGTAAATAAAATCGTTACAATTAAAGTACTGACAGTATAATAACCATAAAGTTGTAAGGGGGCTGTTATGAATAATCAATTACCTAAAGCTAAACATATTATTTCACCAATAAAAGCATTCAAAGATAATTATATTTGGACTATTACTTCAAAGAGTAGTGAACATTTGGTGTTAGTTGATCCCGGTGATGCCAAAGTTTGTATCGAATATATAGAAAAACATAACAAAACACTCACCGCAATTTTAATTACCCATCATCATGCAGATCATATAGGCGGCATTGAAGAACTTCATCAATATTGCCAAAATAAACAGTGGCCGTTAGCAATTTATACCCCATTACAAGAAAATATCCCATTTGCGACGCAAAAATTGCAACAAGGAGATACCGTTGAATTGCCAAATATTGATTTAATATTTAACGTGATTGATTTGCCTGGTCACACCTTAGGCCATATTGCGTATTATGCAGATGATATTTTATTTTGTGGTGACACCCTATTCTCTGGTGGTTGTGGACGAATTTTTGAAGGGACACCACAACAAATGCACACTTCATTAAATCGTTTATCAGAACTCCCCGAACGAACTCGCGTTTATTGCACTCACGAATACACGTTAGCCAATCTGACTTTTGCTTTAACGGTAGATCCAACAAATATCGAATTAATTCATTATTATAACCAAGTACAAGCACTTAGAGCCGAAGACAAAATAACCTTACCCTCATCAATTTTACGGGAAAAACAAATTAACCCTTTTTTACGCTGTCATGATGAAAAAATACGAGAAAGCGTTGAAGAATATTTTGAGAGGACAATGCACTCAACACTAGAAACATTCACTAACTTACGTGGTTGGAAAGATAACTTTTAAATAATGGTAAAGTATTTAACACCTTAATCGTTACATATAATTGCTTTACCTTGTTGATCCTCATCGCCAAATAAGTGACACTAAACATCAAGAAAAAATAACTAAATTTTTATGAAATATATATCTTTTACACTTTCCGCCGCATTTACTTTAGTGGGTTGCCAATCAACAACTTACAATGATGAACAACAAACGACTAACCGTTCTGCTAACTCTATTGAAATTTTCGATAATATCGCAACTCCTGTAGATATCAGTCATGCCTTACTTGCCGATGAAACAGCAGATGTTATACACCCCGTCAATGATGTTGAGATTTCTTTAACCGACGATATCAATACCAGTGACGATATTTGGCAGCGCATTAGAGAGCAACTCACTTTCCCTGTTGAACAAAACCGTCGTGTTGTTGTGCAAAGAAATTGGTACGCGAAAAACCAAAATTATTTAGATCGAGTAGCAAAACGTGCAAAACCTTACATGCACTTTATTGTTGAAGAACTTGAAGCAGCCAATATGCCCCTTGAAATGGCATTATTACCTATCGTAGAAAGTGCATTTGATCCCTTTGCATATTCACATGGACGAGCTTCAGGAATGTGGCAATTTGTTCCAGGTACAGGTACTCGTTTTGGCATGAAGCAAAACTGGTGGTATGACGGTCGACGTGATGTTATTGCATCAACCAAAGGGGCCATCAAGTACCTGCAATACTTACATAAGTTTTTTGACGGTGATTGGTTATTAGCACTCGCCGCTTATAATTCTGGTGAAGGACGAGTGAGACGAGCCGTGAAAAATAATGCTCGCCGTAATATGCCAACTGATTTTTGGTCACTCGATTTACCAAAAGAAACAAGGGCATACGTACCAAAATTGCTAGCGTTAGCAGATTTAGTAAAGCGTCCAGCAGATTTCAACATTAAACTTTTTGAAATCGAAAATAAAAGTGTGATCACACCCGTTAATATTGGCTCACAAATTGACTTAGCGAAAGCAGCTGAACTTGCTGAACTGTCGTTGAAAGAATTACAACATTTAAATCCTGGTTATAATCGATGGGCTACCGATCCAAAAGGTCCACATTATTTAGTCATCCCTAATCATAAAGTAGAAAAATTTAAAGCGGGGTTAAAAACGCTTAGTAAAAAAGATCGCTTAGCTTGGCAACGTTATCGTATTAAAAATGGTGATAGTTTAGGAAAAATCGCGCAAAAATTTAATACCGATATTGGAGTGATTAAACAAGTAAATAACCTTAAGGGCAATAATATTCGTGCTGGTAAACATTTATTAATTCCTGTTGCAGCAAAATCATTAAATGCTTACATATTAAGTCAAGATCAACGACTTGCGAAAAAACAAAATACCCCACGAGGCAGTGAAAAAATCATTCATACTGTTGTTTCCGGTGATAACTTTTGGGATATTAGTCGAAGCTATGGCGTAAATTACCGTGAATTAGCAAAATGGAATGGAATGGCACCAAGAGATACTTTAAGGCTTGGCCAAAAACTTGTTATTTGGAAAAAGGCGAAAGTAACGAGTAACACTTTATCAAATACACAAGTATCTCCTAATGAACAAGCAATCATGCGAAACATTACCTATAAAGTTCGACGTGGTGACTCTTTTGCAAGAATTGCAGACAAATTTAAAGTCTCAATTAAAGATATTGAACGTTGGAACCAATTAAATCGCAAAAAATATCTACAGCCGGGCCAAATGCTAAAATTATCCGTTGATGTAACCAATGCGATATAAGATCAGATAGATTAGCAATGACAAAAAAGGCACGTCATCGCGTGCCTTTTCTTCATCAAAAATCAGTTAATTTATGATTTAACTAGCAAATTTGATAGTGCTAATAAAGAGTCAACAATTGCCTTAGGTTGATATTCACTTAACGCCTGATGATCATGAACACCAAAGGTTACGCCAATTCGATCGACATTGGCATTTTTCGCCATCAACATATCATGTGTAGTATCACCGATCATTACAGCTTCACTAGCATCAATGTTTAATTCGGTTAGAATTTGATTGAGCATATCCGGATCGGGTTTTGATTTACACTCTTTTGCACACCTAGAAGTATGAAAATAATGCTTTGTATTAGATAGTTCAAAAACTCTTTCTAAACCATCTCTCCCTTTACCTGTCGCAACAGCAAGATATTTCCCTTGAGCTAATAAGTCTGTAAATAACTGCTCTGCATGGGAAAATAACGGTGTAGGCGTTTTATCTATTTCAACATAATGCTTTTTATAACTTAATCGCAAAGCTTCAGCTTGTTCTGGAGTACTTTGTGGAAATAATTGTTTCGTGGCTTCAGGTATGCTTAAACCGATAATTTGTTTAATTTGATCTACCGTTGGGACAGTTAACGCCACGTCTTTTGCCGCGGAAAGCATGGAAGAAACAATACGTTCAACGGAGTCCATTACCGTACCGTCCCAATCAAATATAATAACTTTATAATGATGCATCGAACTTAAAACCTATTGCTCTTGCTTTAATTGTTTTAATAATTTTTCTAAAGAAGGTTCTAGTGGTGCTTCAATTTTCAAGCGTTGCTCAGTCAATGGATGAGTAAACTCAATACTTGCTGCATGAAGAAACAAACGTTTTAAGCCTTTTGCTTTCATATCCGCATCAAAATCAGGATGACCATATTTAGCGTCACTCGCTATCGGATGTCCTTTACATTGGCAGTGAACACGAATTTGATGGGTACGACCGGTGACCGGAAACGCTCTCACTAAAGTAGCACCTTGAAAATGTTGTAATACTTTATAGCGCGTTTCAGATTCTTTACCATTGATGTTATCAACAATAACCACCCGCTCACCTGATTTTAAATCGTTTTTCTTTAAAGATTCAGTCACTTTAGTTAATTTAGCCGACCAACGGCCTTTCACTAACGCATGATAGAACTTCTGAACCTTTTTATTCCTTAATTGCTCATGAAGATTTCGTAACGCTGAACGTTTTTTTGCCACAACTAAACAACCAGAAGTATCTCGATCGAGGCGATGTACCAATTCTAACATTCTCGCTTCTGGTCTTAATGCCCTTAAAGCTTCAATTAGACCAAAACTAAGTCCACTACCACCGTGAACAGCCATACCCGAAGGTTTATTGATAACTATTAGTCTGTCATCTTCAAATAATATTTGTTTTTCTAAGTTAGCAACCACATTCAACTGCGTAGAAACAGTGTTAGTATTTTCAGAAACCCGAATAGGCGCAATACGAAGAATATCTTCATTCACCAACTTGTATTCCGGTTTACAACGTTTTTTATTGACACGGATCTCCCCTTTACGCAAAAGTTTATAGATCATGCTTTTCGGCACACCTTTAAGCGTTTTTAAGAGAAAATTGTCGATTCTTTGGCCAGCATCTTCACTGTCAACAGTGATAAATCTGACTTGGGGTTTATTACTTTCAGTCATAGGCGGGAGTTTATCACACTTTTTTATGGTTTTAGCTAAATAAACTAACGATTTTATTGCGTTTTTCATAAAAAGAATGGGATAATAGTAAAGTTGCATTATAATTAACCTTGCAACACAGTAATGGAAGCTTTTAGCGAAACGTAAGAGGCAAATTGCGGCCACATTAATAGGCATTACGACAAAAATGACTTATTAACAGAACGGCCAATTGCGAAAATGACTTAAATATCATGTCAATTAGAACGCATAAACAATTTAGTCCAGCGAGAATAAAGCACTTTTTAAATAAGAATTGATAACTTTTACCTTTTTCAAATGATAGCGACACTTAAGAAAAGTCTTAAGCGGATTATCACTAAGTAAACGGTTATCAAAAGAGCACAGCACGCTTGCTGAGCACATAAAGAATACAGTAACAATAAGGTAAACCTTGTTGTAAGAGTGACAATCAGAAATTTTTAACAGCTTATTGCGTAATATGGCGCAATAAAGATGACACCCGAGAGGTTGACAAATCGCTGTTACCTTAGCGACAGATTGCTTTGTGCACTAAGCAAATAGTGTGTTGTGACATAAATGAGTCACAAAAACTATGAAACGTATGTTAATCAATGCTACACAATCAGAAGAATTGCGTGTAGCGCTTGTTGATGGTCAACAACTTTATGATCTAGATATTGAAAGTCCAGGTCACGAACAAAAAAAAGCCAATATCTATAAAGCAAAAATCACTCGTATCGAGCCGTCATTAGAAGCGGCTTTTGTTGATTACGGTGCTGAGCGTCACGGTTTCTTACCTATGAAAGAAATCGCCCGTGAATACTTCCCCAAAGGTTATACATTTCAAGGCCGCCCTAACATTAAAGACGTGTTAAAAGAAGGCCAAGAAGTTATTGTGCAAATTGATAAAGAAGAACGCGGTCAAAAAGGCGCAGCCTTAACCACCTTTATCAGTCTAGCCGGTAGCTATTTAGTATTGATGCCAAACAACCCTCGAGCAGGTGGCATATCTCGTCGCATTGAAGGTGATGAGCGAACGGATTTAAAAGCATCGTTAAACAAATTATCACTCCCCAAAGGCATGGGTTTAATTGTTCGGACCGCTGGTGTTGGTAAAGATTATGATGAATTAGAATGGGATCTAAATCTTTTATTAGATTACTGGCAGCGTATCGAAACGGCTTCTCAGAGTCGCCCTGCTCCTTTTTTAATTCACCAAGAAAGTAATGTAATTGTTCGTGCTATTCGTGATTATTTACGCCGTGATATAGGTGAAGTACTTATAGATCGTCCAAAAACGTATGAAAGTGTTAAACAACGTATCGAAGTGATGCGTCCTGACTTTTTAAGTAAAATAAAACTTTATGATAATGACGTACCTTTATTCACGCATTATCAGATCGAATCGCAAATAGAATCGGCATTCCAACGTGAAGTACGTTTACCTTCTGGTGGTTCAATTGTCATTGATCCTACTGAAGCCATGACTTCAATAGATATTAACTCTGCCCGTGCAACAAAAGGTAGTGATATCGAAGAAACCGCGTTTAATACCAACTTAGAAGCAGCTGATGAAATTGCCCGCCAATTACGTTTGCGTGACTTAGGTGGTTTAGTGGTCATCGACTTTATCGATATGACACCAGTGCGTCATCAACGTGAAGTTGAAAACCGTATGCGTGATGCTGTTAAACCTGATCGTGCTCGTATCCAATTAGGTCGGATCTCACGATTCGGGCTTTTAGAAATGTCTCGTCAACGACTTCGCCCTTCTATTGGTGAAACAAGCCAAGGTGTTTGTCCTCGTTGTAACGGTACGGGCCATGTCCGTGGTGTAGAGTCTCTTGCGTTATCCGTACTTCGTTTAATGGAAGAAGAAGCAATTAAAGACAACACCCAACAAGTTCAAGCACAAGTACCTGTACCTGTAGCTACTTACTTATTAAATGAAAAACGTCGTTCTGTTTTTCATGTTGAAAAACATCATGGGGTGCGTGTCTTAATCATTCCTAATCCGAACATGGATACACCACAATATGAAGTGGTGCGTGTTCGTAAAGATGAATCGGTAGAAGAAGCAAGCTATCTTGTTAAAATACAAGAAGCCACCGCTGAAGAAGCGGTGATGCCGAAGTTTGATCACACGGCAGTTAAAAAAGATGAACCACTTCTACAAGGCATGTCTGCACCAAAACAAGCACCTTCAACGCCAAAAGTTGAAGTTAAAAAAGAAGCGGTGCAATCTGAAGGTCTATTTGCGGGTGTCACTAAATGGTTAAAATCATTATTTACCGAAGAAGTTAAAGAAGAAAAACCAAAAGCGAATAAGTCTAACAGTCAGAATAAAGGCCGTAATCAAGAACGTCGTCCGCAGCGGAACCGTAATAGTCAACGTCGCAATAATCGACACGACAATAAAAACGATAAACGCAATGACAAACGTACAGCGAAAGAGCAACAAGAAACGAGTGAAGGTCAAAACAAGCCTAATCGTAAACCTCAAGCAGCACGTAATCAAAAGCCTAAAGAAGAGAAAGTAGCGGAACGTCGTCAACGTCGCAATAATCGTAAAAAAGTACGCGTAACTGAAGATAAAGCTCCGGTAAAAGCTAACGAAAGTAATGCGCCAAAAGCGAAAGATGTTGAAAAAGACGTAGCAGTTCAAGCAAACGAGCAACAAGATGCTGGAAACTTAGCAAAAACTGACAAGCCGGCTCGTGATGAACAACGTCCTAGAAATAGACGTTCTCCTCGTCATCTACGCTCACATGGTCAACGTCGTCGTCAAAACAATGATGTTAAAGAAGCAACAGAGACTAATAGCTTTGATAATAACGTTGATCCAATTGAAACACGTTACCCTGAAAGCGAATCAACAGCTGTTCAAGCGACTAACTCAACTGAAATTCAGCAAGATCTACCGTTTGAGCCAGCAATTGAAAAAGCTGAAGCTAAGCCAGAGCAAACCACTTCTGTCAACAAAGCCGATGAAACAAATGCCGATCAAACAAATGGCAAATCAAGTGTTCAAGGCGAACTGTTAACAGAGCAAGCAGAAACGACTTCATCAGAAGCTAAGTCTTTTGAAGCTGCTGTTGTACAAAGCAAAGAGCAAACTAAAGAAGACAAGGCTGTCACTGAAGTCAATGAAGAATCAACTTCAGAAAAAGAAGCTATTGTTGAAACCAACGAAACAGCAGTTGTAGAAGCAAAGGCAGATACTGAAGACGCAAAATCGGATGCAGAAAAACCAGCGCCAGTCAATGTTGAAACAACTACCGTTGAACCTGTTGAAATTGCCAAGACCGAAAAAGTTGAGGTTAACACTGACGAAGCTGTAAAAGTTGAAAAAGTTGAAACGAAAGTAAAAAGTAAAGAAGCGACGGCAAAAGTACCGGCTAAGTTAAAGAAAATAACCAAGAAAGTGAGAACTCAACATCGCGCTTCTTCGGCTATGGCTAAGCCTGAAACTATTAATACCGTAAATGAAATTCCACGTGAATTTTATAGTAATGAAGATCGCAAAGCGGCACTTATTTCAGGTCGTATGGCGATGGTTTCACATGTCGTAAATAGAAGCGCTGCAGGACCTACTAAACCTTAAGTCTTCGACAATATATAAGTAAAATAAAAGCGGAACAGGATTAAACTTGTTCCGCTTTTTTATTTACATAAGTAGTTTTAATATTTTAAGCTTTGATAACGTTAGCCCAGCAAAAAATAAAAGCCTAGATGACGAAATTAGCTTGGCTTATCGCTTCTTCTATCGGGATGTTAGGATAATAATTATCTTTTAAAGCGTGGATAAATTTTAAAGTTTTAAAAGCATCAAACCACACTAACAATTGTTTATTAAATTGTTTTTCGTTTATCCCCTTTTGTTTATCGACAAACGCGTCAAAACCAATGGTTTTTAAAGCAAACTCAATATCATTGCTCCCTGTTTTATACCAAACTGATAAATTATCAAGATTTTGATGCAAGCTAGAGAAGTGATGCAAAAGACTTTTTAAGCGCTCAAAAACGACAGGATGATAATAGTGATAACTTTGACCTTTTTCCGATAATTCGACAATTTGCTTAACAGCAGGCCCAGTGCCAAAAGGCACACGATCCGACATTCTAGCTTCTAGTCTAAGAACAGAGTTTTTTAACCAAAGTATGTCGCCAAGCTTTGCAATTTTATTTAGTAAATAAAAATCTTCACCTGCACTGCGTTTAGGGAAACCGCGAACAGTAACATACGCTTGCGCTCGGAACACTAACACACTGCCAATGGTAAAATAATTATATGGAGATTTTGCGTAACTTAATCCAGCTACATAATAGCGTAACGCCTGCTCATAAATAGCATTAGCAGATTCAATGACTTTATCGTCACAGCTATGGATAAAATTATAACAAGCCGCGACACTGGTGTGGCTTTGATTATCCATTAAACTTGTAAAATAATTGTCAGGCAATTGAGCATCTGCATCACTAGAATGTAACCACATTGACTTAATAACTTTTTGTTCAATCAAAGCACAGGCAACATCAGCACCAATTTTTCTAGCCAATCCAACGCCTTGTTTATTAGGTATAGGCTGAGTAAAGCGATCAATAACTAAGATAGCCGAATTACTATTATCCATGTCGACTAACGTTAAATTGTCGCTCTGCCAAGTAACTTTCCCTGTACTTAAGCCATGTTGAGCAAGCGCCGATTGCGGGTATGAGTCGGTTTCATATTCAGGTTGGTTGATCACGATTATAAGCAATACGTTTTGATCAACTAAAGATGAACGTATAAATGAATCAATAAAACTTGGGCTTTCTTTATAAGCTGGGATAATCAGCGTATGAGAGAAACTTTTGTGCTGAGGAAACGTGGCAAGTAAGCTCACTTCATCCTCAGCGTATTTTGTTAAGTACTTAGCAAAGTTATTCATCTAAGTCGCTTTAAAATATATGGTTTAATTGATTTTTATCACTAATATATGGCATTTAATATCCTATAACGTGAAGTATTAAGCCAAATACAAAGTCGATAATTTTTAACACCTTTAACGATTAATGTAAGGCGGCACGAAACGGTAATTTTGCGCAAATTTCCCCTTCTGCTACTAAAATTTCTTCCAAACGAAGATCAACTTCTGTTTTATCAAAATATTCATAAGCTAATTCCACAAAAAGGTTTTTATGTTTTTCTTCTGATTTTGCTATCGCCACATAAAAGTCTTTTTCTTTTCCTGCTGGTAAAGCTTGGGCCACCAATGAGAAACGTTCATGCCCTCGCGCTTCTATCACGCCAGCAACAAGCAAACGGTCCATGAAAAACACTTCTTTGCCATGACGAAACAGTGATCTAATTTCTTTGATGTACTGGTCTTTTGAATCGTTAGCCAGTTGAATGTCTTTCGCTTGCATAAGTTTGAGTACTTGCTTGAAATGGATTAACTCTTCAATCGCTAAATCTGCCATGGCTCTCACTAGCGTTTTACGATCTGGATAATGTGACAACATGGTAATTGCCATACCTGACGCCTTCTTTTCAGCAGCGGCATGATCTTTTAAAAATTCATCAAAATCTGCCATTACTGCTTCTGTCCACTCAAATGGCGTATTGTACTTCAATTCAAACATTATTTAATAAAACCTACACTTTGATCATATAAGCCGGCATTTTATCAATGAAAGCTTTTATGACAAAGTGTTAGTTAATATTTCTTTGATTAAATTCGGATGATACTGCAAAGCAAGTGTTTAGCTCTATGCACGAACGCAGTTAATAATAAAAGCACCAACACATAAACCACCCCGCCACTACTTGATTTCTCGGGATCAACAGTTTTAGCAACTTCACTATTTGGAATTAAAGCAACGACACCTGGATCGTCAATAACACCGTTAGCGACACCATCGGCATCATTAACACCACCGTCTTCAATGGTTAAACGAATACAGACATCACCTTCATTTAACCCTGATTGATAACTACTGTTATCAGCAAAAGGACACACGCCATTGACTAAGGGGCTTGATGAAATAGAGTTTTCACTATCTTCAACAAAGTTTTGCCAACCATTTTCAATCGAATATTTACGGTACACGGCATTGCTAGGAATTTCTTCAGTTAAAGGAATCGTTACCGATACTGAACGACCAAAAGGCACGATTTTATCAATGATAAAATCAAAATAGCCACCGATATGCGTCAAGTCATCAGCTGAGATCAGTTGAGTATTTTCAACTTCTAAGGCTGATAATTGTACCCCATCCGAAAACTGTAACTTGGCAAATTTTCCAAGCCCTAAACGCAAGCCTGGCTCGGTTTCGATAATTTTAGTTTGAGCAGCATTAACATGTAACGGTTGCATGTAAGCAATAGTAGAATTATCCATAAAAGCTGGAATACCATCACCGTCAAGGTCGGTAAATCCTTCAATGTTATCAGGGATGCCATCTAAATCCGTGTCAGTAGAATCTAATCTTGCTCTTTGTTCAAATAAAGCTAAATCAATAAACTGTTGTTGACTAAGTTCACCAGTTCCACTGTCGGTAATAGTGACAGAAAACGAGATTAATTGGTGAGCATCTTCAGGTAAAACAACCGCTTCTGGGTCAATATAAACACTTAATTGATTAGCACTTATTTCAGCATTGACAAAATCGGGGATATCCCAACTCACAATATGTTTATCGGTAGTATTGGCATCATCAATGGAAAGTAGTATGTGCGCCTCACCTAAATCTTTAACAATAGAAGAAACTTGTTCTCCTTGTTGGAAGACACTAATGGTAGAAAGAGGGGCGATATTATCTTCAGAAATGAAAATAGTATGTTGCTTATTGTTAGCACTATTAACACTTGCACTAAAAGTCACGATTAATTCTTCTTGCCCTTCTTGTTGATTATCTTGTCTCAGGTAAAGCTCAACATAACCACTGACACCAGATTCAATCACGACTTTTTGTTCATCAACTTGATAATCAAAGCTATCAACATCACCACTAATACTAAAAGGGATTTCTAATGGATATTTTGGCGATTCACCGGATAGTTCGACTTGAATTTTTACAAAACTCCCTTCGGCAGAAAATTGCTGCTTAGCAAAACTCACTAAAGGAGCAAAATTCACCGCTTGCTCAACGGTAGCTATATTGCCAGCGAGATCTTCAGTACGCCAAGTGATCAAGTTTTCACCCGATTGAAAGTTGGCTACACCGTTTTCAAAACCAAGTGGCAGAATTTCACAGCAATTAGGGCCGTCTTTTCCGTCATAAGCCGTAATTTGCGTAAGAGATAATAATTTATCTAAAGTCAATTGCGTATAGGTATGCTCAGCATTAATATTTATGGCCACAGGTGTCGTCAATTCTGGCGGATAATCATCAACTAATGGGTTAGTATGATTGATCTGTTCCTCATGATTTAACACACCATCACCATCAGAGTCTAACGTCGCATCTGTTGCATTTCGAGGGTTTAGTCCGTATAAAATTTCAAATTCATCACTCATGCCATCGTTATCATCATCGGGATCGGCATTGTCACCTAAACCATCATCATCAGCATCAAAGGCTTCATTTGGATTTAATGGTAATTCATCAATAAAGTCTAAATAGCCATCGTTATCATCATCGATATCATTAACATTGCCGATACCATCACCATCAGTATCTAAATATTCAGTGGCATCAAACGGAAACGCATCTTCGTCATCTAAAACGCCATCATTATCGTCATCACTATCGGCATTATTACCAATCCCATCAATATCATTATCATGCCATTCAAGATTATTTAGCGGGAATAAATCTTCACTATCTAGGTAACTGTCATTATCATCATCGATATCAATATTGTTTCCTTGGCCATCGCTATCAGTGTCAACCCATTCACTGTTATCAAAGGGAAAAACATCAGATGAATCTAACACACCATCATTATCATCGTCGGCATCGGCATTATCTCCAACACCATCGCCATCAAAGTCGTACCATTCGAGATTATTTAATGGAAAGATATCATCTGAATCGATATAACCATCGTTGTCATCATCATTGTCAGCATTATTACCTAAACCATCGTTATCGGTATCTAACCACTCGCTACTATCAAAAACAAAATCATCATTTGAATCGATAACTCCGTCATTATCATCGTCTGCGTCGGCGTTATTTCCTAAACCATCGCGATCAAAATCGTCGGTTTCATTGGGATCAAGCGGAAATAGATCATTGGCATCATTAACACCATCGCCGTCATCATCTAAATCGTCTATATTAGCGATACCATCACCGTCAGTATCGGTAGTTCTTAACATATCCAATGGCTCAGGATCATTAACATCTAAAATGCCATCACCGTCATCATCTTCATCTTCGTTATTACCACGACCATCACCGTCGGTATCAATATATTCAGATGCTCTTAAAGGAAAAGCATCATCACCATCAAGGTATCCATCCCCGTCATCGTCGGTGTCGGCATTATTGCCAATACCATCACCATCGGTATCTAGATATTCATTCGCATCTAACGGGAAGGCATCGTTACCATCTGCAATACCGTCATTATCATCATCATTGTCGGCATTATTACCAATACTATCGCCGTCTGTATCAACAGACTCATTAGGGTCTAACGGAAAAGCATCATCAGCATCTAAAACGGTATCGTTATCATCATCAAAATCAGCATTATTCCCGACACCATCACTGTCACTGTCTAACCATTCATCGGGGTTATCCCGAAATACATCTATGGCATCGGCAAAACCATCACCGTCATTATCACTATCTGCGTTATCGCCTAAACCATCGCCGTCAAGATCAACGCTTTCTAAATTATCGAGTGGAAATGCATCATTTGCATCTAAAACGCCGTCGTTATCATCATCAGGATCGGCATTATTACCAATTCCATCACTGTCAGTATCCACTTGTTCAAGAGGATCTTTTGGTAAATCATCATAAATATCGATAACACCATCATCATCGTCATCATTATCAGCAATATCACCAATCCCGTCACTGTCAGTATCTTCAAATTCAGAAGCATTCAGCGGAAAAGCATCAAAGATATCTAACGTTCCGTCATTGTCATCGTCCGTGTCTTCATTGTCATCAAGGCAATCTCCATCAAAATCTAACCAACGCGTGGCATCCTCAGGAAAAGGATCATGAAAATCGACAACAGGATCACCGTCATTGTTATCATCAATGTTATCGGCTATACCATCACCATCATCATCAGTATCAGCATTATTGCCGATACCGTCTAAATCAGTGTCATACCATTCGGTAATATCGTTGGGAAAAATATCAAAACTATCGTCATAACCATCACCATCGGCATCGTTTACAGGTGCAGGAACAGGACAAGCAACCGCAAGAGCAGAATGGCTATGAAAACAAATAGCGTTGATTAAGATAAAAGCAGCAATTTTGGATTTAGACGGCATAAACTTTCCTACAGTTGCATCACTGACGATATAGTTGAAATAACTTTCTTCATTATAGTTTAGAATTTTCAGGCTAAATTAATAACCAAATTGATTACCAAATTTATAGGTAAAACCAAAATAGAGGCTGGTGATATCTTCAAACTCACTAAAACTTGGATGATATCTAAAACCAACATTTACTGAGGTGTTTTTACTCATATCATAATGAACATTAAAACCAAGCATGGCATTGATATCATTTGTTTCACTAAAGTATTTTTCTTCATTTAGCTCAGGCCAAACAAATTTATTTTCAGTGAGTGCCATAGTGGCACCAAATTGATATTCAAAAGTAAAATTTTTCATCGTTTGGTTGTACGATCTAGGTTTGTAGCGATAACTAATGATGGCATCGACAGTGTCTACTTTGAAAAACAAATCACTTTGGTTCCACTCAACTTTAACGTCGTCTAAATAACTGTATCCGACATTCCAATAAAAATTACTGCCTCTACTAATACTGTCAGAAATCGTTAATGAAATACCTTGAGTGTTAGATTCACTGCCCTGATGTAATGAAAAATTTGTTTCTATCGCTTGGCTCGGTAAAGCCATCAAGGTAGAAAGCGTTAATACTTGTAGAGGTTTTACTATTAAACACTGTTTTTTTAAGGTCATATTTTTCACTCATCTGTCAATTTTATAACGAGGTTTATTAATCGAAGACAAATGCAATTATTACACCATAATTTTATCAGTGTGATAACAACAAGAGTTGTTATCACATTAAGCTACTTACTTCCTCTTTGGACTATATAGCGCTTATCGCATGATTTAACATTTGTTTAATTTGTTTAACAATATCAGCAGACATTTTAGGTTGGTAAGCTTTGATCCTAGGCGTATGAATATGACCAACCGGCAAGACCGGGTTGAGTTTATTTCGTAAAACAATACTACGGTAAGAAACTTCATTAGATAAATAGCCACCGCCACTACCTTGAACGGACACAGAGCCTTTTAAATCATTTAATGACATTGCCATTATTGGTTGCTGTAAGGTGGTTTGGCGTAAAGTTGTGACTTTTCTATTATCATTAATTTTAAATTTGCCTGTTGCTTTTTGCATAGCTTTTACCGGTAAGCTAAATTCAACGAATTCATCCAACGGCAAATTATTGCCTTTAAAAATAGGAAGCAAAGGTTGTTGGGCAGTGGCACCCGTATATACATTTAAATTATCTGGCGCTTTAGCACTTCTGCGTAAACCTGGAAAGCGTTCTAAATCAAAGTTATCACGTCCCATACTGATCGTGATGATCATATCAACTTGACGATAATAAGGAGCAAGTAAGGTTTCAATCATACCTTGATCAAAATCGGCAAAACGCACAGGGACAATTAAAGTTTCAATTTCCGCACTTTTACCGTCACGACTGATCACCAAGTCGTCTAACGCCAACGCGGCAACCCCTGAAGGATTACTTTGATTAATGTTTCTATCAAGAAAGAATGGATCAAAGCCTGTAATAAGTATCTTTTTATCTGTCCCTTTATCAAATTTGACATCATTCTTACCACGAGAAAGCAATTCTAACTGCCACAATAAACGTTGTTGTTGCATCGGTAATAATTGTTGATATGCAGCACTTAACTGCAGGGATTTTCGCATTTGTAAACGAGCCCAATATAAAGATCGGTCATCATATCGCCCTACTTCATCAAACGACTTGACCGCTTCTTGCCACAGTTTTTCACTATGACGAATAGTGATTTGGGTCAATGCGGTTAAATTTCTGGCTTGATTGATTTGTTTACGGTATTGCTCAACTCTGTTTACCAATGGTATAAATACTTGAGGCATTTGTTTTTTGGCTACATCAATTCTTAATTCTTCAACATTAAGTAAACGTTCATCAACTTCAGTGGCCAGCACAGCAGTTGCCATAGTGATTGGCGTTAAAATTAGCGTAGCAATAATAAAGCTGGTTTTTAAACAAAGTTTCATTAGGGTTATTCTCAGTAAATATGATGGTGAAATAAAAGATTTTACGTTTATTCAATTACTTGGTGTTTAACAATGATAGTAGACTCGGTTAAAAGTTAACACCCTTATAATAACAATCGACTAAAAATATTAAATCAATCTATATCCTGTTATTTAGATTAAAATTAGAGCAATAACTCTCTAGCCGCTTATTTTAAAGGGTTTTCCTCATAGCCCTTTAAAAATGTGACATCAAGAAATGTAATTAAATTACAAAAAGTTCAAATTAGCGCTTGATTTTTATTTAGATGCTGTCAAAGTGTTTGCAACAGTTAAGTTCCACTTACTGTTGTTTTTGTCGTTATTATTTCCACCTTTTGAAAATAGCACGCACTTAACAACCCTTTAGCTGTCCACAATCAATTTATTATAATTGTATAAATCAAAACTATATTAAGGAGTAGCGCTTCAATGTGTTCGATATTTGGTATATTAGATATAAAATCAGGGGCTGAAATATTACGCCCAAAAGCTTTAGAATATTCTCGTTTATTACGTCACCGTGGTCCAGATTGGTCTGGCATTTATCACAATGAGAATGCGATCTTAGTGCATGAACGACTTTCTATTGTTGACACAGAACATGGTGCTCAACCTTTATATAACGCAAACAAATCCCATGTTTTAGCCGTTAATGGCGAAATTTATAACCATAAAACGCTCGCTAAAACATTAAATGTTGATTATCAATTTCAAACAGGCTCTGATTGCGAAGTGATTTTACCTTTGTATGAAGAATTTGGCGCAGAATTTGTTGACAAACTGCAAGGCATGTTTGCTTTTTGTCTTTATAACGCTGACGACAATAGCTATTTAATTGCTCGTGATCATATCGGTATTATTCCTCTTTATACTGGCTATGACGCAGATGGTAATTTTTATGTTGCTTCAGAAATGAAAGCCTTAATGCCTATTTGTAAAACCGTTGAAGAATTCCCTCCGGGACATATTCTTGATAGTAAAGTTGGTAAAGTTCAAAAGTATTACAAACGTAACTGGCATAAGTACGATGCCATTAAAGATAACACCACTAGCACAACAAAAATTCGTGAAGCATTAGAAGAGTCAGTAAAAAGTCATTTAATGACAGATGTTCCATATGGTGTATTACTTTCTGGCGGGCTAGATTCATCTTTAATTTCAGCAATCACGCAAAAGTTTGCTTCACGCCGTATAGAAGACAACGACTTAGCCGAAGCTTGGTGGCCAAAAGTTCACTCTTTCGCTTGTGGTTTAGCAGGCTCACCAGATTTAATTGCAGCCCAAACTGTTGCAGATAGTATTGGAACAATTCATCACAGCGTTATTTTTACTGAGCAAGAAGGTATCGACGCACTCAAAGAAGTCATTTATCACCTTGAAACCTACGATGTCACAACAATACGTGCCTCTACCCCTATGTATCTTATGGCCCGAAAAATTAAAGCGATGGGCATAAAAATGGTGCTTTCCGGTGAAGGGGCCGACGAAATTTTTGGTGGTTACTTATACTTCCACAAAGCACCGAATGCACAAGAATTTCATGAAGAATTAAACCGTAAACTTGATCGCTTACATAAGTTTGATTGTTTGCGTGCGAACAAATCTATGTCGGCTTGGGGAATTGAAGCTCGGGTACCCTTCTTAGATAAAAACTTTATGGATGTTGCTATGCGCATTAATCCACAAGATAAAATGTGTGGCAACGGTAAAATGGAAAAAGCAATTTTACGTGAATCATTTGAAGGTTATTTACCAAAAGAAATATTATGGCGCCAAAAAGAACAATTTTCTGATGGCGTTGGTTATAACTGGATTGATGGTTTAAAAGCCTTTATCGACACACAAGTCACTGATCAACAACTTGAAAGCGCTGCGTATAAATTTCCAGTAAATACACCAGACAGTAAAGAAGCATACTTTTACCGTTGTGTTTTTGAAGAGAAGTATCCATTACCAAGTGCTGCCGATTGCGTTATTGGTGGAAAATCTGTTGCTTGTAGTACTCAAGAAGCATTGGCATGGGATGAAAGCTTTAAAAACAATGCGGACCCTTCTGGTCGAGCTGTATTAAGTGTTCATAACGAAAGTTATTAAGCTACTTTAAATAAAGAGAGAGATTAGGTAATTCTTCCGTGTCACTTTGACTTTAAGCCTATAACTTTACAAAAAACCGATGAATATACTTATTCATCGGTTTTTTTTATAAAATATACGTTTTTTTCTGAATAACTTGTTAAATATTTCATCATTTTGTTTTAAAGTTACCTATTAGCTGTTTAATTTTCATATAGGTATTATTTTGTCTAATCGTGTCGAACCTGAAATCCCATCTATTACTTTAGATCATGATCAAGTCAAAGCCGTGAATGCTTCGCGCTCGGCTCAAACAAAAAACAGTAAACAACTAGATAAAACCACTAGCTCTGACACGAAATCATCTCCGGTAAATGTTGTTCTCACCTTGATAATTTATCTCGCCTTAGCGGGTGCATCATGGTTTTTTTATCAAGAAAACTTAAAACTTCAACAATTAATTGGCGAATCTGAAAACAGGATCCAACAATTAGAAAATCAACTTTCCGCCACGGGTGAAGAAATGGGTGAATCCACCATAGCGTTAAAGGTTAAACTTGAAGCGATTAGCGAAAAAACCGAAAAGCTTTGGAGTGAAATGGATAAACTGTGGGCGTCTGCATGGCGTAAAAATCAAAGTGAAATTAAAGCTTTGCACTCAACAAGTATCAAACAAGACACCTTAAATAAAAACCAAAGCCAACAAATCAGCCAGGCCAATTCCGCCATTAATAACGTCAGTGATAAACTTACTTCGGCAGAATTTAATATTACCGCATTAGCTGATCAACTATCGGCAGCTAATAATTTACAACCAAAAATTGCCGAATTAAACACGCTAATTTCAACGCTTGAAGAAAAGTCTTCAGGCAGAGATAACCAACAAATGGAAATTGCGACAAGTGTTAATCAACTTGAAATGTCGATAACGTTATTAATCGAACGGTTAGAAAAAATAGAAAGAGAAAACCAAGCTCAGAAAACGGTGCTTCCTAGTTTATAGTGACTTTAAAATGGAGAAGTTTAGCAATGAACTTCTCCCTGTTTAATTAAACTCTCCCCTATCAAGCTCGTTTAAACGTCACTGAATAATCGGCGATGCCTTCATAAGATATAGTCGTTTCAATATCAAATGCCATTTCAACAATACCTTTAAAAGATCCTGTAATAATAGCTGCTCCTGCTTTTAACCCTATTCCTCGTTGATTCATAAAATTTACTAACCAAATTAAACCATCAACGGCGCGACTATTAGGGTGTTTACCTTCAAGTGTTCTGATGTTTTCACCTTGGGCCACTTTTATTGTTATCGTATGTAAATTAATTGCAGTGGTTTTATCTATTTCAGGACCAAGGTAAACGCCTTGATTTAACATACAATCGGCTAAACTTTCATAAAAGCTTTGCCCTGCATCATCGGCAAAACGACTTTGCATGAGTTCAAGGGCCATATGGGCACTACCAATAGCTGCTGTTATTTCTGTTTCAGTATAGTTTGAAGGTTTAGCAGGTAAGTCTTTACCAAGCACGAAACAAATTTCAGGTTCAACACGAGCAACGAGGTTATCTTCCAATAAAGTGACTGTGGAAGAGTGTTGTTGCATATTAAAAATGGGGGCGGCAATAATTTTATCTTCGGCAGGCGGTAATAAACATTTCCAGCCTCTCACAGGCTCAATAGTCGCCATTTCATCATGTATTGCTAACGCATCATCAATGGAATTAGGACGAATGGATTCATCTAATCGAGGGGCTTTTACACCAAATTGACGACGATTAAGCAGTGTTTGAGCCGCTTGAGTGAAAGCTGTCATAAAGACTCCATAAAATGGGTAAAATCAGAGGTTAAATAACACCTCTGATTATTTCGAATTTAACCAGATCAAGGCTTCACTTTCAGTATGAAATAGTTTTATTTCATGGCCTAGTTCTGATGATTTTTGAATCGCTTGTGAATGAACAATTTGACTAGCTACAACCAGCACAGCGACAGATGCATTTTTTAATTCTTCTCTAGAAGCGGCATATGTGCCAAGAATCACCTGTTCACTTTGAGTTAATTCTTTACTGACTTGCCTTGCATCAATCAGGATTTTTAATTTAGCTTGAACTTTATAATGCTCTGTACATACTTGATGAATTGCTTGAATTCGTTCATCAAAAGTAACCGCACCAACCAAATCAATCCTAACAATGTTAGTACCTTCAATCATGCCTGTTTTAAAACCCATAAACCTTCCAAAATAGACGGATAACAACCATCAGAATTCATCATTATTCAATTGAAATAGAACATTTAAAATATAGAGTAATTTCAATCAATTAACATAAGCTAATCAGATTGAAATCACAAGAAATTTATCCGTTGTTCACCAGAATAATTAACACTAAGTTAATGATTAATAGATATATAAAATATATACAGACCAAAAGCAAATGACAGGAAGCCAGCAGGTCTAAATATTTTTCTAAATTTATGTGCTGACCAAAGGGCAAATCTTTGATGGTTATTTTCACCAACAATCAATAAGCCAATACTGACGGCGATCAATAGATAACCAAGAAAGTTAAATAATAGTGGACTTTGTGTACTTTGATGATAATAAAGAAAAACACACCCGAAAATAAACCGACTTAACACCTCAAACCAATGGAAATAAGTCATTTTACTAAATTTTATTATCGCGTCAGACCAATAATCGGGCTTAATTATCATGAACACGCTTAAACACATCATCAATAAACCAAATGCTGCAATAATCGTCATATCAAACCTTTAACTAAAATGCATTACTAAATAAATTGATGTATTCAAACATGCTTAGTGAGAAATCCGTTTGATTGTAAAATATTTCAACGGGCAAAAAGCGTCAAGAATGCAATATTTATAATAGACAATGCAAGCATTAGACATGTTGGTCTATTAGTATCGAATTTCCATCGGGATCTTTAAGTGCAAAACTTGCAGGGCCAGTCTCACCATTGATAGTTTTATGAGCAATATTTAGCCCTTGCTGCTCAAATTCTTTTAATAACACTCTCACGTCAGTAAATGATTCTAAGGGGTTACAGTTTTTATCCCAACCGGGGTTGAACGTCATAATATTACCTTCGAACATCCCCTGAAATAATCCAATCGTGTGATCTCCATTTTTTAGAATTAACCAATGTTGAGTTTGATCACCGCCTACAACTTCAAAGCCAATTTTCTGATAGAAAAGTTTTGATTCTTCAATATTTTTCACTGACAAACTGACTGAAAATGCCCCTAAATTCATAATAAACTATCCTTATAGCATGATTATGTTTAATTAAAATTGTCACGTAACTTTTTCAACTTAGTAAATAGCTTTGAATTTACAATCATTGCCATAACATACTCCTGAGCCACTTAAATATTTTCACAACAATAATCAATCGTATGGCGAATCAGACTTTAACCTTAAATAATCTAACCGTTACTTTAAGATGTTGCTATGACAATCCAGAGCAATTAATACAAAAAATTTTATTTAAACACAGTTCGACTTTTTAATATTAACTTTCAAATCTATTCCTTCCTGCTCGTTTTGCTTTATAAAGCATCTTATCTGCATTATTGGTTAGTAAAAATTCATCGTTTTCTATATTTGGTAACATTACAGCTAAACCAATGCTGGCCGTCAAATATTGGTTAACCGGTGAGTTTTTATTGCTTATTTTTAAGTCTTGTATTTTTTTTAACAATTTTTGTAATAATCGACTTGCTTGTTCAATCGATAGATTCCCCCAGACAAGTACAAACTCTTCACCACCATATCTTGCACAAATATCACTAGGTCTTTTGGTGAATTCTTTCAACAATTCAGCTACCTTTATCAAACATTGATCGCCGTATTGATGGCCATAATCATCATTAAGTAATTTAAAGTGATCTAAATCTAAGATGGCTAAACAGATTGTCTTCTTTAATCGGAAACATCTTAGCCATTCTTCTTTTAGAAAATCATCAAAAGCTCTACGATTAGCTATTTGAGTGAGGCCATCTAAACTAGCCAACTTCTCTACTTCTTCTTCAGCAAGTTTTCTCTCGGTAATATTCTGATGTGATATAACAAAATAATTTCGACCATGTGTCCTAAAAGGACTAACGCGCATCATAAACCAGCGTTTTTCATCTGGACTATGGCAAGGATATTCAAGATAAAAACTGTTCTTTCGTTTGTGAATAACACTAAGGATTCCAGTGACTGCATGTGAGGCAAACTCATCACCCAAAGCCGACGCTTTCTCACACTCAGTAATATAATTTACACCACTCCAGTTTTCACCGATAAGACAGGCATTCTTATTACCAAATGCTAGCCAACTTTTATTGACAAATTGAATGTCACCTGTCTCGTCAATAGCAACAATGTGTTCTGTGATAGAATCAAGAACTAAGCTAAGAAATTCATACGAATTTTCCATATCCCCTCTTACTATCTAACAAACATCTAGAAAACATTACATACCTCTTTGCTATCCTGAATCTAAAATTTAAAAGATCGTTCATTTCAATAAACAAATTTATAGACTCGTAAATTTTAATAATTATTAACAATCAATGCTTGGGTAATTAATGACTCAAAATGATAACTACTATTGATCTCATCAGAGCAAAAACTTTCCTTTATTGTTTGTGAAAACTTTCTCGTTTTAATAGCATAGTTATCCCTACCCCAAAAAACCATAGAATTTGTGCAATTCCAAATAATTCAGTAAAAATTTCAGCAGGATAAACAGTAAGAATACCAACAACCCCAACAAAAACCCCGAGAATATTTAATGTTTTATGAAATACTTTACCTTTGAGTGCAGCAATACTTAATATTAACACCCATAAGCCACCGACAATTTCATTGCCTCCTCCGATTCCTTCAACAACATAAGAAATGGTACGCCAAATAATTAAAGCTTGTTCGGGATCATTCTCTGATAGTTTTAAGACGGCAGATAAACCTATATTTGCAATCATCCCGCTAGCTATCACTAAACCCACCCAAATAATGCCAAATATCGCTGAAACTTTTGAAAGCGTCGGGCTACTCAATTTTAACCGTTCATAAACAGCTAACACTACAACAGCCAAAAATATGCCAAACAGTACATACATAATAAAATTAACTACTGAAAAGATGATTTGATTTTCTGCAAGAAATGTAAATTGCTGCCCAGCATCCGCACCTGTAGGAAAACTCCAAAAGACACCAAAAAAAACGAAAGCCGATATGTAAATACAAGCTTCAAGAAGCGCCGTGACTCCACCTGCTTTTTGTAATTTATTCATTATTACCCTGTTAACTTTATTGACTATAGAAACAAAAAATTATCATATTAATTAAATATTTACGACCTTAACTTATTACGTAACTTGTAACAGAAATTAACATTCCACTATAAAAAAAAAGTTATCCATGAAAGTCATTCTATTAAATCAGTTAGTTATGATTATGTCTGCCATTTATAAAAATTCAATTTAACCGCTGAAGGGCTAAATAAACCATGGGTTGATGAATTTCGCTGAAGTAGCGCTTTGAGCTAAATAAGAGTTTTGCTGAACACCCCTGAATAGACAAAAAAACAATAAGAAAAAAGCTAAAAATGGATAAATAAAGCGTATATTTATTCGATCTTATTTTTATGACCATAATTATCACTTACATAATCACTGTTGAAATTGGCATCAATTTGTAACGATTTACTAAACGTTTTGCTCGCTAACTCACTATCCCCTTTCGATAAATAGGCAAACGCAAGGCTGTCGTAAACTTGAGAGGCATTAGGAAATAAAGAAATCAAATAATCAAACATATCAAACGCCTCTGCCCATGATTCTGTACTAAGTAATTCCATCCCTAATTCATTGATTGTACGACCGATAAACTGCGTATACCCGTTATCAATATAGGCCTTTTTGAAATGCTCAGTGAATTGTAGTTTTCCTTCATCTTGGTAATACTTGTAAGCAAAGTTTTTTTCTAAAGGCTTAATCGGTTCATACTTTCCCGTTTTAAGAAACGATAGAATTCGACCAGAAATAAGTTCGGCGACTAGTTTATCAGTGTTTGCCAGTACAACAATTTCATAGCCATTATCTAAATTGGCTTCCACTGCTGCGCTGACACCAAGTCCTCCGCCATATGCGCGCCAATGTGATTTATCCATTGCAAATACTTTGCGATTAACAGCAGATGAGTTACTCAATAACTTATCAGAATAAAAAAGCGCTCGATAAAACCGTTGCACATCGTCAACCGTTGATTCAATCCCTCCATCTGGACTTGGATGCTCTGTAATGCCAACTTTCCTCAACACGTTATCATATTGGTAGGTATATCGTATCGACTGATGTTTGAAAGAATTACGAGGCTTAAAGGTCGTTGATTTCATACCAACTTTATTGAAGATGTTGTTTGTTAAAAGATATTCGAAGGATTTTCCCGTTAATTTTTCTATAATAGCTCCCAGCACCACATAACCGTAGTTCGAATATTGATGATCAGTGCCAGGTTTGAATAAAAGGGGTTTATCTAATAACAGCGTTAACTTCTTGTCTATCGTATCAAATGCAAGTTGATCCTGACGATATTCGGCGACAAAAATATCAGCAAAGCCAGCGCTGTGGTTTAATAAGTGCTCAATAGTGATTTTATCAGCATGAACTTGTTGAAATCCTAATTGAAAAGAAACGAGTGTGTCGTTTAACTTTAACTTACCAGTTTCAACCTGCTGTAATATCAGAACTTTAGTAAAGTCTTTCATGATTGAACCAAGATTATAACGGCTTTGTGCATTATTCTTAATTTTGTTTTCAATATCTTGAAAGCCATAAGATGAAGAAAACACCTCTTCATCATGCTGAGTAATTCGAAGGCTACCCGAAAACCAACCCATCTGATGGTATTGCAATGCAATGTCGTTTGCTACACTGGCAAGTTTACTGTGCGTAGCATCTTCTTTCCCCTTATTACTAGAAGCTAACGAACAACTAGCAAAAAATAGCAGAAAAACTATCACTAAACTTCGAGCCATTGGTTTAACTCCTTTTAGAAAAAACGCCGCATTAACCGGATGAAAATCGTAGGCTAAAATTGCGCGGAACAAACGAAAGCCAACTGTTTTTTCCTTGTTTATTAGCTTGTTATGTGAATTCTACTCGTGGTATTTGCGAATAATAGCAACTTTACCGTTTTCCATTTCTAACACTTCCATCATAGTTTGAGTATAAGCCAGAGGCTGCTTACTTTCAGGGTGAATACCTTTAGCGCTGTTCTTATACCTGATTGCAATAGCTGAGTTATTAAAAATGAATACATCAAGTAACTCGGCATTATATTCAGTATGAGCACCTAAATAAAATAGCATTCCTTTTCGCATTGCTTCCTTTCCATCAGGCAACCTTGAGTCATCTGTTACCCATGGTAAATGAGAATGCCCAACATCATCAGTAAGTAAGGAAAAATAGTTTTCTAGATCATCTTTCGTAGCATTTGGTGCTTGAGTTGCGACCATAGCTTTAAAGTAGGTTTGAGCAAATTCATCTAGGTCAATTTCGCTTGCTGAAACAGATAAACTAAAAGTAAAAGTAAATATTAAAAGTAATCCTTTCATTGATACTCCTTAGTGGATAATTCACATAACGTTTTGTTAAGCGGAAAATAATGGTTCGCTAAAATTAGCGAAGCAATGGCCAACTGTTATTTTTCCGTTTAAGGAACTTATTACATTTTTTATACCGCTGTAAAGTTTACAGCGTGGACATTGGTTAAATTTATTTGTTGTTTCGCGTGCCAAAGATCGTAGTTATCTTGCATTGCTAACCAACTCTCGGAAGTTCTACCTATTGCTTTTGACAAGCGAAGTGCCATTTCTGGTGAGATAGCACTTTGCCCTTTAAGAACTCGGTTTAAAGTAGATGATGCAACATCTAATTGTTTAGCTAAATAACGACAGCTAAAACCTGCAGGCTCTAGATATACATCGTAGATGAACTCGCCTGGGTGCGGTGGGTTATGTATAGTCATTAGTGATAGTCCTCATCATTGAGAATGTATGCATTACCATCGATGAACTCAAAAGTAATGCGCCAGTTTCCATTTACAGTAATAGACTAAATCCCGTCATGCTCCCCTTTGACAGGGTGCAATTTACGACCGGGTAAATTGATATCTTCAATTTCTTGTGCGGTATCTATTGCACTAAGTTGCATGCGCAGTTTGCGTTGATGCTTGGCCTGAATTCCAGATACACTTCCTGTTTGGAAGTATTTTTTAAGGCCTTTATGTTTGAAAGATTTAATCATGACACAAGTATAGCGCGATGCGCATCACTCATCGATAAAAATATAACGCCTTACTAATGGGCGCATAAATACTTGGATAAAATTTGCATCGCAGGAGCAAAAGCCAAGTGTTTTGCGTCCTTTTAAGTAACTTATTAGCTGCCGCTTGGACTAGTAGTGATATCGACATGATATTATTGTTAAATATGAATCTGATACTGTATACACTAGACGGTTGGTTTCATCTATTCGCCTAGACCAAAAGCCTGACAAGTTCTCTTTTAATGGCTCTGGCTTACCAATGCCTTCAAATGGTGAACGCTGACAATCACTAATTAACTTATTAACACGTTTTAACGTCTTTTTATTTTGTCCTTGCCAATAAACATAATCATTCCAAGCTTCATCTGTCCATGCAAGTTGCCTAGTCATCTACGAGATCTCGGCATTGAAATTTACCTGAATTATATTGTTCTATGGATTTTGACAAATGCGCAGCGTTAGCTGGTGATTTTAATAAATGAACCGTTTCCATTAAACTATTGTAATGCTCCATCGACATTACTACTGCATCTTCTGCGTCTCTTCGTGTGATAACGGTATAATCCACGTCATTTACGACATGATCTAAAACAGATTTAAGCCCATTTCGAGCTTCAGTGAACGATACTATACGCATAAAACACCTCATTAGTTGTACATTTAATAAGACAAGTCTAACCAACTAATTATACATGTGCAATATTAAGGACAACTCCTGAGCTTAAAAGGCAGCTAACGCCCATTTAAGGGGCTGATAATAGTTTGCTAGAATAGTGAAGCAAAGCGGAACCGAGCAAGCTATTAGCAGTCCCGTTACTGTAATGGCTTATTATATGCAACTACTTATATGTCACTATATAAGCACTGCCTCTACATAATGTGTGAGTATTACAACTAGCATTCCTACTCACAATGCATGAATCAAAAACTAATCCATTACCGCCAAGTTTTTGAGTTTTAACCTTCAAAGAAGAAATAAATGATTTCTTACTTGGAATATTTTCTCGAAAGTCTACTTGGCAATACTGTGCTTCGACATAACCCAATTGTTTAGCTCTTAATTCCCAAACTTCATTATTCGTATAACTTTTTACAACGCTTTTCCTAATTGAGTTTTCGATTCCTTTCCCTCCAGCATAATATGTTGAGGAAGAACAACCAAATAGAATAAATAAGATAATAAAATAGATGAACTTCATGCGATCTCCATATTGCATATAACGCCCAAATAAGGGGCTGATTAATAGTTGGCTAAAATAGTGAGGAACGAACGAAAGCCAACTGTTACGTGTCCTTATTTATTAGCTTGTTATATATATTTTTCACCAATATGTTCGATTTAATATACGAGACAATAATATTGCAACTTAAAGAGATAAAACCAGATAAGCATATAAAAATGACACCTACACCAAAAAATTGTGAAGGTGGATAAGGTAAAAAATAATTTAAAAATAATATCTGGCTTAATACAACTGCCAAATATACCAACGAAATGCACCCAAAATATACCAATGAAAAATATTTTGTGCTTAACAAACCAGTAACTACACCAATTAATATTAGGGAAATTAAATAATACAAACTTCCAGAATCCCAAGGTTCAATTTTACCTGTAATTTCAGGCGAAAAAAACCAGATCATAAAACCCAAGAAAAATGGCAATATAAAACTTATGAGCAAATCCTTTTTAATATGCAGAACATCCGAATGTATATAACGCCGTTTTAAGCGGCAATAAAACAGTTTGGCTAAAATTAGCGAAGAATGAGCAAAAAGCCAACTGTTATTTGTCCTTTTGAGTCT
>NZ_JAVRIF010000012.1:0-110181 GCF_031846185.1 Thalassotalea castellviae | reverse complement strand
AGAGGCCTAGGACACCGCCCTTTCACGGCGGTAACAGGGGTTCGAATCCCCTTAGGGATGCCACTTTTCAAGTACAAAAAAGCCGACATAATGTCGGCTTTTTTGTTGCTATTTTTTAGGTTTCGCAACCCCCCGTAAAGCGCTTTACTATTTTAAGGCTTAAATAGTAAAGCGAATATGAATCTTGGGTAAAATGACGACTTAATTCGGTAATTGTCCTTTAACTAAATTAATACTTTCTTCAGCAAAACCTACACCCGCTTCGCTATAAAAGTTAAATACTTTATCTACACCAAACTTTTCTAAGGCTTCTCTTTCATCATCGTATCGCGCGATAGCGGCTATCTTACCCTTAAACTTAGCATGTTGGAGTTGAGAGGTGATATTCATGATGTCTTGGACCGAAGGCAGGGCAAGTAACACTAATTTGATTTGATCTAAGTCGATATTTTCCCAAAAGTCGGCGTCTTCAGCGTCTCCTTGATATGCACGAATATTCATATCATGTAATAAAGCAAGTTTAGTTTTATCGGTATCTAATCCCCAGGCTTGATTGGGGGTTTGCATTTCAAGGGCTTTATAAGCCCCCATACCAACTCGCCCCATACCAATAATAACGACCGGTGCGTCACATGGTTGAACAAAGCTATCTTCGGGTAATTTCTTTGGATGCTGAAAACGATTGAATAAAGATTTATATTGCGCATAAAAGTCATGAGCATAATTATATAACACATTGGTAATGACAAAAGAGATCGAAACGGCTAATGATAATATCACTAACCATTCTTTATCTAACCAGTTAGATTTTGTACTAATTGCCGCGACAATCAAACCAAATTCACTAAAGTTAGTTAACGCTAAAGCGCTTAAAAATGAAGTTCTAGCCCTCAATCTAAAGCGGTTAAATAAATAGAAGAATAATAGGAATTTAAACGGCAGCATTAGGGTGAGTAATATGGCAATACCTAACATTTCCCACGTGGGTAACGCAGCAAAACCTATCGATAAAAAGAAGCCAATAAGAAAAATGTCTTTAAAACTCAATAATGATTTATTAATCTCGGTTGCTTTACTATGACTAGCTAAATACATACCTGCTAATAAAGCGCCTAAATCACCCTTTACACTGACTAGTTCGAATAACTCGTATGCTCCGAATGCTAAGAAAAAGCCCATCAGCGGGATTAATTCACCATGGCCGACTTTATCAATTAGTTTAGAGAAAAGTGGTTTTAAGGGAATTAATAGTAATAAGAGAACAGCCCACACCGATGGTATTTTACCCGTTGCAGCGACAAGAAAAATCACCGCAAAAATATCTTGCATGACAAGAATACCCACGGCAAGTTTACCGTGGCGTGTTTTCATTTCACCATGATCTTCTAATAATTTGACCACGCAAACCGTGCTACTAAACGATAATGCGAAAATGATTAGTCCAGCTGATTGATAGGTGATTGACGAAATAAATGGGATGCTAGCAAAGGCTAACCCTTTTAAAAACAAGCAGCCAGCAATTAGCCAAATCAGTGAATGGGAAATACTACCTGCCCACACTTCTTTTTTCGCTAAATCAGATATATTTAATTTTAAGCCAATGGTGAATAACATTAATGTGATACCGATATTGGCAAGTTCTAGCACTAAGTTGTCGGCTTGAAAACCTAAAAAGTTCAAAATAAAACCAGCTAATAAATAGCCAATAGAAGGGGGTAAACTGGCTAGTTTTGCAATAAATCCGCAAGCGAAAGCAAATAAAATCCAAATAAATTCCATGAGTGTTTTATACCTATTCCATTAAATGAGTTAATTGTTTTTCAACATAAGTAGCAATGATAGGTTGCGCTTTAATATTGGGATGAATGCCATCTTGTTGCATTAAATCAGAATCTAATGCCACTTGTTCCATAAAAAAAGGTAACAAAGTGCTATTCGTTTCTTCAGCTACCTCATCAAACACTGCTTCAAACATTTTTAAATATCTTGTGCCATAATTTGGCGTGATTTTAATTTTCATTAAACTAACGGGAATAGCTTTTTGTTTCGCTATGTTTATCATTTGTAACAAATTTTTTTTGATTGATTTAGGGGGGTAACCGCGTAAACCATCATTACCGCCTAACTCAATGATCAAATGGTCAACTTTATTCTCTTTCAATACCCCTTCAAGCCGAGATAAACCGCCGGCTGTGGTTTCACCACTGACACTGGCATTAATAATTTTGTAAGGTAATTTTTTAGCCATTAATCGTTCGTTTAATAGATGCACCCAGCCTTGTTTTTCTTCCATTCCATAGCCTGCACTGACACTATCTCCTAATAATAAGATAGAACTAGTTGCCCAACTGGTGGTCATTAAGGTTAAATAGCCAAAAAGAAATAAAGCAATAGATGAGTATTTTTTCATGAAGGTCCAATCCGAATTAAAAGCCGAAAGCATATTAAAAGTTAGTTCTCTTACCAAATCAGTACAGTTAGAAGGTAAAACCTTAGCGTTATTACAGCCGACTAATTTAATGGTAAACAATGGTGAAACCATCGCGATTGTTGGCTCATCAGGCTCAGGAAAAACCACCTTGTTATCCATTTTAGCCGGGCTTGATTTACCAACGTCTGGAGAAGTTTATCTTAAAAACCATGCATTACACCAGCTTAATGAAGAACAACGTAGTCAAGTTCGTGCAAATCATGTTGGTTTTATCTTTCAACAATTCTTATTAATAAATAGTTTAACGGCTCTTGAAAATGTGATGCTGCCTGCAGAGTTAGCCAATATTGATGAAGCTGAGCAACGCGGCATAGAATTATTAGAAAAAGTAGGCTTGGCTGACAGGCTTGATCATTATCCGTCACAACTTTCGGGTGGAGAACAGCAAAGAGTTGCGATTGCGAGAGCTTTTATTAGTCAACCGGATATTTTGTTTGCCGATGAACCTACAGGAAATTTAGATACCAAAACAGGCTTACATATAACCGAGTTGTTATTTGACTTAAATGAACAATTAGGCACTACCTTAGTGCTGGTGACTCATGATCCTAAGCTTGCTGCTCGTTGTCAGCGACAAGTAGAAATGGACAGTGGTGTACTCACCCAAGCGTCAGAAAACAGTGTTTATGTTAGTCAAGAAAATTCAGCAGCAAATGTAGGTTAACCATGACAAGTTCAAATAACATCTGGTACAAACAATCATTGCGTTTACTTGATCATGAATTACGTCGAGGCGAATTAACTATAATCTTCTTGGCAATTGTTTTAGCGGTTGCGACTGTTTTTTCATTAACGGGGTTTTCAGGCCAAATAAAACACGCCATCGTCGCCAATAGTACGAATACCATCGCCGCCGATCGTGTCTTTGGGGCAAGCAGTCCGATTGATGAAAAATTTATTTCTAAAAGTGAAGCGTTAAATCTAAATGTTGCGTTAAAAGCCTCCACCGATTCGATGGTCTTTTTTGGTGACAATATGTTACTCAGTGAACTTGATGCTGTTTCCACTAATTATCCTTTACGCGGTGAATTAAAAATTCAACGTGCCATCAACGGTGTGGAAGAGGTAGTTGGTGGACCCGCTCGTGGTGAGTTATGGGTGGAACGCAGTGTGCTCAGTCGGTTAGGTGTAGAAATTGGCGATACCGTAGAAATTGGCGTAGCCCCATTAAAGATTGCCGGTATTTTGACGAATATTCCCGATCGCTCTTATCGCTTTTTAGTGGCAGGGCCGACCATCTTAATGAATATTGAAGACCTCCCAGCAACTGATATTGTCCAACCAGGGAGTCGCATGTGGCATTCTTATTTGTTTGCTGGTGATCCTCAAGCAATAGAAACATTTGATGAATGGATAAAACCTCAGGTTAACGATACCCAACGTTGGTATGATGCTAAGCGCGCGCAAAATCGTTTATCAACTACCCTTGATAGCGCTGAGCGGTTTTTATCGTTAGCGAGTATGTTGGGTATTGTCTTAGCAGCGGTTGCGGTTGCGGTTGCTAGTAGACGCTACGGACAACGTCATCAATCCGTTGTTGCCGTATTTAGAGCTCTTGGTGCATCAATTTCACATGTTCGTAAACTGTATTGCTTACATTGGACTTTATTAAGTGTTATTAGCATTGGCGCGGGCTTGTTCTTAGGTTACGTGTTACTTCTCCTAGGGGCGAATGCCATTGAACAGTATTTGTCATTGGATGATTCACCGCTTACGTTTACACCTTTCATTACTGCGATTGTCACTGGCCTTTTATGCGCCGTAGCTTTTGCTATTCATCCGATAAAAACCTTAATTCATACTTCACCACTGTCGGTTATCCGGGGTTTCTCAACGCCAAAAAATGTTAAATTTGGTTGGCATCAATTAATCCCTTTAGTCGCGCTACTGACTTTATTGTTAATGTTTAGTGGCGACATCATTATGAGTTTTTCTTTATTAGCCGGTGGTTTATTGGTTTCTATTATATTGCTCGGATTAGGTCGTTTGGTGATGAATGCTGGCCGGAGTGTCGGCACAAAGGCGGGACAATCATGGCATTTAGCGTTAGCAAACTTAAAACGACGCGCCAATGAAAACAGTGTTCAATTAGTCAGTTTTACTATTGCGATAAAGTTATTATTATTAATTACCGTAATGAAAACATCGATTATTGACGAGTGGCAAGCTCAGTTTCCAGAAGATACACCGAATCAATATTTGGTGAATATTACCCAAGAGCAAATTGCGCCACTTGAACGCTTCACTGAAGAAAACGATATTCCACACCGAGGCTTTTTTGCGGTATACCGAGGTCGGTTAACGTCAATCAATGGTGAGCAAACCATTCGTATCAAAGATAATAAAGATCAAGATTTATCGGAAGAGGAAGAAAAAGAAACGCAAGATTCTGAACCCGAAGGTCGAAGAGGAATGGGGCGAGAGCTTGGCTTAACTTGGTTACATGACTTGCCACAACAAAATAAAATTCTCGAAGGGGAATGGTGGCAGAAAGGCGATACAACCCCGCAAGTTTCAGTAGAGTCAGGCGTTGCGGAGCGGCTTGATATTAAATTAGGTGATGAATTAGCGTTTAATATTGGCGGCCGCGAAATTTCCGCATCGGTGACCAGTTTACGAGAAGTTAATTGGAAAACACGTCAACTCAATTTTATTATGATCTTTAATCAATCTGTGCTGGCTGACTTTCCTGCTACGTCAATATCTGCTTGGAATGTTGCACCAGAGAAAAAAGACGCGTTTTATCAACTCATTGGACAGTATCCAACTATTTCAATGATTGATTTTGATAATATCATGAAGCAGTTGAACCAAATGATTGAACAAGTCACTATCGCCATTGAGTTAATTTTAGTGTTAGTTGTTCTTGCTGGCAGTTTAGTGTTAGTCGCTCAAGTACAAGCGAGTATGGAAGAGCGAGAAAGAGAATTGGCCATCTTACGTACACTTGGGGCGAAGGGGAGTTTATTACGAAATAGCATCTTATTTGAGTTTATTGCCTTAGGAGGCATTGCAGGTTTGATGGCGAGTATCGGCATGGAAATTGGCGTTTTCTTTTTACAAACGCAAACTTTTGACATGACAGGGAGCTTTCATTTTTCATATTGGTTAGTGGGAATTTTATCCGGTGCTGCATTTGTCGGTTTTATAGGCATGCTCAGTTGTTATCGCTTGTTAAATTTGACCAGCGTAACTTTGATCCGCAGAACGATGTAATTTCTTTTTGTCGATTTGATTAGTTTGACAGCAATAATCCTTTTAAATCCCGTTAATTAAATAATAAATAACGGGATTTTTATTTTCTATCCATGATTGTATCTGTTTTTCATAACGCTTTTACCGTATAGTTTTAACTATTATCAAAAAAATAAAAATTTACTTATGGCTTCTCTTGAAAATACCAATGGCGTAATGAAAGCGTTATTAGTGACTGCAGCATTATTTGTTGTTTTAGCGGGTGTGAAAACAGCAACCAATATTTTAGTACCGTTTTTACTTTCAACCTTTATCGCTATTATTTGTAATCCATTAGTGACTAATGCACAAAAATATAAAGTGCCAAAAGGCATTGCCGTGTTATTGGTGATTTTAATGTTTGTTATTATTGTCTTATCGTTAGCGGGATTAGTTGGAAAATCATTAACTGAATTATCCGCGTTAATGCCAGTATACCGAGCGCAATTAACGGTTCAGTTAGCCTGGGTAATCGAAAAACTTGCTTCTTACAACATTATCCTCTCTTCGGAGCTGATCACTGAATATGTTGATCCTGCGGCAGCTATGGGTCTTGCTGCAGATATGTTAAGTGGTTTGGGCAATGTTATGGCAAATTTATTTTTAATCATTATTACTGTCGTTTTTATGTTGTCAGAAGCCTCTTCAATGCCGAAAAAGCTACATTTAGCGTTTGATGATCCGCAAATGCGCATGAGACAAATTGATCGTTTTTTATCATCAGTGAATAATTATTTAGCGATTAAAACCTTAGTCAGTATAGCAACTGGTGCATGTGTTTCTATTATGCTTTGGGCGTTTGGTTTAGATTTCCCCTTGTTGTGGGGGGTGTTAGCATTTTTACTCAATTATATTCCTAATATCGGTTCAATTATTGCGGCTGTTCCGGCCATGTCGCTTGCCGTATTACAACTTGGTGCACCGGAAGCCGGTTTTATTGGCTTAGGTTATTTAGTGATTAATACCGTGATGGGCAATGCGGTAGAGCCTCGATTTTTAGGAAGAGGCCTAGGTTTATCAACTTTAGTCGTATTTTTATCTTTAATATTTTGGGGCTGGTTATTAGGCACGGTGGGGATGCTCCTGTCGGTTCCTTTAACCATGATCATTAAAATAGCCTTGGAAACATCAAAAGAAGGTCGTTGGCTTGCGGTGATGCTTTCGGGTGAGAACTTATCCGAATATTCGAGCGAAGAAATGGTTGAAAAAACGAAGACAGTATAAGTCTATTCGTTAAATATCCGATCGAATAACACCAAGCAGGTAATAGCTTATTGCTACAACTTAAACCATTGCCTGCTTACAATTTTTAACATTCTACTCGTCATTTTTAACATCTTTGTAACTGAAACTAACAGCCGTTATTGAAATAATAAACTCAATTACACCGCCTTTAAATAGGTTTTAATTACAGTTGAGTAGCCCATGAAATTTTTACCATATATTTTATTTAGTATGTTAATCACTGGTTGTAGCACTAACGGCGTTAATCGCGACAATCAAAATTTAGTGATTCAAGAATATTACGCAGAAGTCAGTCATAGAAAAGAAGTACAGCTCGCTTCTGATGTTCCATCAGGTATAATTGGCGGCAGCATTATAGGTGCTCTTGATCAAGCGGATGGTAATAGTGATGATATTATCAGTGGTGCAATTGTCGGTGCGGTTTTTGGTGGCTTATTTACCCGTTTATCAGAAGGGGATAGTAAAGCCTATGAGTACCATTTGTATACGCCTGAATTAGGTGCATTTACGTTAATTCAAAAACAAAAAGTGGATATTTCATCCGGTTGCTTGCTGGTGAGCGTATCGAGTATTACTCAAGTGTATGAAGATAATATTGGGAAATGCTAATTATTTAGTGATTCATGAAAGAAATGAATCTTTAGGTAGTGCTTTTTTTCATACTTGTTAGCCGCACTAATTTGTTTTTTATATTTTGTCTTTTTTAAACAGTGGAAGTTAAATGTCTTATTTTTGTCATCGTATTATTGGTTTAATTCTGTTACTTGTATGCCATTTGGCCGTAGCTTCAATAGATCAACAAATCGGTTTTTTTCTAAAGAGTGAATTTAACGATGGCGATTATATTAATGGCATTGGTAGTGAGTATTGGTTAATAAATCCAAACTCATCAGTTGGCTTGGCAATTAACAGTTCACTTGGCAATGCAAAAGTGACAGATGATTTATCGATTGAACATCATTATTTAGCGTGGGATTTGGGGATAAAATTTGGTTACTTTGACGATATCTTTGTTTATGCGGAACTTGGTTTTGATTTTGGCGAAATGGTATTAAGTGATCGCGATAAAGATGAATATGATCATAATTTAACCTTTAGTGAATTTTTAACTTACCTTGCCACCGATGGTTATACTCAACATCATAGTTATGCTGACTATTATCAAGATTACGATAGTTCCAATGATATAGATGGCTATATTGGCTCAGGCGTGGGGGTTAAATTTGATCAGATTGTTGTTGAAGGTTTTGCTCGTTATCGGCAAATAGATGGTGAATATTGGCAAGCCGACAGTCAAGTTTATTCAGGAGTTAAAGTAACACTGTTATTTTAACTCATTAGTATCCTGATTTACCATGTTGGTATTGCTACGATTTTTTACCAATTTTAAATTGCCCATTGGACTTAAATTGAATTGCTTCTGCGCGTTTCTTGCCAATTAAAATGGTGCCATCATCGATAAATAAAAAATTTTTCCAGCAGTTTTTGAAAGTAAGCCAAGTTGTTTCAATCACTAGCTTTCGATTAATACAATAGTAAACAATGGTATTAGGATCCCATTGAATATTTTCTAAAATTGCATCAGGTAATGCTGCTTCATCGCTGTCCCAAATACCTTCCCATTTTCCTGATTCATGCCAATTCGCCTTATCAAAAGCCCAATCACCTTGTTTGAAAAAATCAGGATGATCAGCTTGTTTACTAATAAAACTATCCCATAAAACCATCGCTCTTTGCTCTGCCATTGGCTTGATTTTGTTTAATTCTTTACTGTCGATGGCTAAGCTTTTATGACGGAAAATCCAAGCGTATTTAAATTCATCTAAAGGGATATAGTTCATTAATTATTTTATTTAGTGGGAAACTTACGGGAATTATAACAGGGGAGAATGTGAACTTTAATACCTATTATTTGATAAGTACTAAACTGAGGTGTTTAGTACTTAAAGGGTCAAAATTGCATCAATGTCATCTGTTTACTTCAGTTTCAATCGATTCTTATTTTCAGCTAATACATGTTTGCCAATACCTTGTACTTTCAATAAATCTTCGATTGAAGCAAAAGGGCCATTGGTTTGACGATAACTGATTATCGCTTGCGCTTTTTTCATCCCTACGCCTTTCAACGTTACTAAGTCTTTTGGCTTAGCATTATTGATATCGATCACCAACAGGGTTTCAGCAGTTTGACTCGATTCTGCTGTTACCTCATTGTTAGCGATAGAGTGAAATGAAATGACGGTGAAAATAATGGCAATTAAATTAAATATTTGCTTATTCATGATTGATATCCTTATAAGTGAAGTTCCATTTGTTACTAGCTCCTAACGACAACATGAATCCGTATAAGTAACCTAATTAGGTTTAGACATGAATAAGCCTTTTGTCAAACTTAGCGTTTATTCGACAAGTAATAGGAGAAAAACGTCTCCTAAGGTTAAAACGTTGCAATAGTTTGGTTAGCTTCTCGAGGCAATATATGCTTGATAATCAGGAATCGACTTCTCATAGCTTGACGAAAATAACGGTGAAGTGATCAGTAAATCAGCAGTGGCACGATTACACGCGACAGGTATATTCCAAACTGCTGCTAATCTTAAAAGTGCTTTTACATCAGGATCATGAGGCTGAGCTTCTAAGGGATCCCAAAAGAAAATCATAATGTCGATTTTTTGTTCGGTTATCAATGCACCAATTTGTTGGTCGCCACCTAACGGACCACTAATTAACTTGTTTATGGCGAGATTAGTTTGTTTTTCAATATGTAAGCCAGTTGTACCAGTTGCATATAACGTATGAGGTTTAAGGGCATCTTGATATTTTTGACACCAATTAATTAGCTCAACTTTCATATTATCATGAGCAACTAAAGAAATTGATTTGATTGCAGGGGCATTAATGTCGATATAATTCATCACGAAGCTCTTTACCATGTCATTTGACAATAAGATTAACATGGCTTATAAAAATTATGCTAAGAGTTATATATAACTTATTGATATATTGCGACTCTTCAATTAAACAAGCGCATTATTATGGCAATATTTCAACATTTAACACGGTGTCAGATAATTAAGCTTTTATTCCTTACAAAGACTTGATAGCCTGCTATTAGTTTATCCAATGAGAGTAGCTTCATTTTGTCTTCATCAACGTCATTACCAACAATTAACACCGGATTTTCATTAAAATTAAATGACGATCAATCATTACCTTCGTCTGCTCGAATAGCCTTATTAGATAAACCGCTAGCTAAATTGAATAAAGGCCAAGTGTTAGTAAAAATGTTGGCTTCACCTGTGAATCCGTCAGATTTAGTTTATTTGTTAGGTAAATATGGTTTGGCGCCTAATAATGGTGCTTATGTTGGATTTGAAGGTTGCGGTATTGTTCTAGATGCGAATGCCGGTTTATATGGGAAATGGTTGATTGGTAAACGAGTTGCGGTGTCTGCTCAGCCTGGTATTGATGGTGTATGGGCAAAATATGCTATTACAAAAGCAAACTTTTGTTTGCCGGTACGTCCATCGTTATCTGACGAACAAGCGGCAACCATTATCGTTAATCCTTGTACCTCAGTATGTTTGGTTGACCGCGCTATTGCATTAAAAGCCAAAGCAATCGTCATTAACGCAGCGGCTAGTCAGGTAGGTAAGGGCGTGATCCGCTATGCGAAAATGCTTGGTATAAAAACTATTGCCACCGTGCGTAGTGAAAGTAATGTTGAGGTTCTGACCAAACTAGGTGCTGATTGTGTGTTATTAACCACCAATGATGATTTTTCAGAAAAGTTAAGGCTTGCTTGTAAAGAGTTTAAAGCTACGGTGTTGCTTGATTCTGTTGCCGCAGAAGATACACCTAATTTGTTAAAAGCTATGCCGAATAATGCTACGGCGATTGTTTATGGTCGTTTAACAGAAACGTTTGATCCGGTAGGTGGCTTATTTTCAGTAGCTGATGTGATTTTCAGAAATATCAAGATTGAAGGCTTTTGGTTAGCAAAATACATTGGAGATGCGAAACCATGGCAAGTGATTTCGTTAAGCCGAAAAGTACAAAAATTATTTGAACAAGGGATTTTCCAAACCGATATTTATGCCAGTGTAAATTTTGACGATTTTCCAGCAGCACTCGATTATTATGCAAAGCATAAAAGTGACGGAAAAGTGATTTTAAAGCCAAATGCTTAATCGTGTTCAACTTAAGGTAAGTAGATCTGTTAACCTCAAATAGAATCGCTTCTAGCTATTGAATGGTTAATGATTAGTGATAAATTACCGCAAGCAATTTCCTTGTTGCATGAACACTGACAACCAATGCCCACTTTACTTAACATAGAATTATTGGCGTATATAAGGGGAGCAATTATTGAAACAAAAAATAATGCACCACTGACCCACGCATAAAATCAACTGATTTTGATCAAACAAAGCTTAATAAACTGCGTTTATTTCAGCTATATTTTTAACACATAAAGTTTCACTACTGGAATTTCTAATTAATGACTCGTATTGCAATAGTATATTTTACTGAAAGTAATGTTACTGAGAAAATTGCTGAAGCGATTGTTTCTGGCATAAAACAAGAAGACGGAATAACTGTAATTTTACATAGAATTGCAGGACAAGAGATAATTGAAGGGCGTTTTGAAAACCCCGAATTATTTCAACAATTAAAGTCATGTGATGCAATTCTTTTTGGAAGTCCTACATATATGGGAAGTGTTTCTGCTCAATTTAAGGCTTTTGCTGATGCCTCAAGTGAATATTGGCAAGAGCAAGAATGGGCTGATAAAATTTCTGCTGGCTTTACCACGGGAACTGGGTTAAATGGTGATCAGTCAAGTACCTTACAATATATGTCAACCTTAGCAAGTCAGCATGGAATGTTATGGGTCAATATAGCTTCATCTTATGGTGTGGAAAATAATAAGCTAAACAGATTAGGTTGCCAATTGGGTGTCGTTTCTCAAGCGACTAAAGGCTCTGTTCATGAAGTTGATCTTGCAACAGCAAAACATTTAGGGCGTAGAGTGGCAAAACTCACACTTCGGTTAAATGAGTAACATCTTTAAAAATTAAAGTAGTACTGCTATTAGTTTAGTCGGTGTTACTTTGATATGAGGTTACAAAAAATAAAATACCTATATTGCTTGGTACATAAAGTTATACAAGTCACTCTATTTTGACTAAAAACAGTTGGCTAACTTTATTTCGTTCGTTATTTTAGTCAACAATTAACAGCACTAAACGAGGCGTTAAATTTATACTGAGTTGAATAATATGATATTTAAAAAACGATTTATTAATGCCGTAATAATATGCACCTTTGTTGCTATGGGTAGTAGTGGACAAGTAAAAATTAAGCGCACTGATATTGAAGATATTTCAAATTCTAGGGCCTTAATGTTAGACGTAGCTTTTACCGAAATAGTTAACAGGCACAAAATAAACACAGCGGGCGTTGCTTTGATTAAAAGTCGTCAGGTTGTTTGGCTGAATCATTATGGGTTTCAGTCTCCCGGTGTTCCTGCGTCTACCAATACATTATTTAACATTGCATCATTGACTAAAACGATAACCGCAGAAACAGTGCTTAAACTAGTTGCACAAGGCAAACTGTCGCTAGATGAATCAGTAGCTCCTTACTGGCTAGATCCAGATCTCAAGGACAACCTAAATGTTCATAATTTAACACCTAGAATGTTACTTTCTCATATGAGTGGATTTATGAATTGGCGTTATTTCGCTGATGATGGAAAATTAGATTTTATTCATAAGCCCGGTACATCCTTTGGCTATTCAGGAGAAGGATTTGAATATTTGGCAAAATATGCTGAAAACAAAATGGGGGTTTCGTTCGATCAACTCGTTCAAGCGACTATTTTTGATCCGTTAGGTATGGATAACGCCTCAATTATTGTAGATAAGAAACTTTTTAATCGAATCGCAAAACCCCTAGATAAAAAGGGAAACTTTTACGGGTATTACTGTCATCCTCAAGGGTACTGCAGCAAAGAAGGGAGTTATTCTGCTGCGGCAAATTTGGTTATTTCAGTAGCCGATTATGCGAAGTTTTTGATTTCTTCAATGAACGGCGATGGTTTACCTCCTAAACTCAATAATGATAGAAACACTATGCAAGGTATTCAATTTACACAACGCGAAATAGATTGCGGTGATACTAATGATATTCTGTGCCCGATTAAACTTGGCTATGGGTTAGGTTGGAGTATGTCTTTATTAGAAGATGATATGCTTATTGGTCATAGAGGAACTAACTGGACGGTAGTTTCTATTGCTTATTATTATCAAGGCAGTGGGGATGGGCTGATTATTTTCTTCAATGCACCAAATAAGGCTGGATTAGCAGCAATGATCGATGCGCTTGAGTTGCTAGACCCTGATTCACCTGAGATACACGGTTATAAACTTCGACTAGCTAGAAGTCACTAACACTCATTGGTTTTAATATTGCCAACTATTGCACTGAGTACGAGGATTAAATCATTAGGTGATATCTCAATTTCTAATCCTCTTTTTCCGCCACTGACAAATATTGTACTAAATTGTTGGCTAGACTTATCTATTACAGTCTTTAAACGTTTTTTTTGCCCTAAAGGACTTACACCACCTAACACATAACCGGTAGTGGTTTGAACACGTTTAGGATCAGCCATTGTTACTTTTTTGCATTTCAACGCTTTAGCGACATTTTTTAACGTTAATTGATTTTCAACGGGCACAATTGCTACTGCTAGCGATTTATTTTCCATTTCAACTACCAACGTTTTGAATATTTTTTTGGCATCAACAGCTAATTTTTCCGCCGCTTCAAGGCCATATGATGCTGCTGACTCATCATGATGATATTGATGTAACTGATAAGCTATTTTTAATTTGTCGAGTAATTTAACGGCAGGAGTCATTTTTTGTATTCGCTAGCCAACAGAACTGTGTAAGGCTATTTTATTTCCTTCGGTATCTTTTATTACTGCGCGAAAACCGTGTTCGCCCATTTGAAATTTTTCTTCGATTATCTTTACATTAAAACGTTTGGCAACTTCTACTGCTTGGGCAATTCGTCCCTCAACATTGAAGTAAATCAATGGACCAAATTCATTAATATGCTCCACTGGTGATTCGATTAAACAGCCAGAAACACTAGTATCGGCATGGGGTAGTAAACCAAAGTTAAACTCGTTATATGTTTGTTTTATTACTTCTCCAGCTAACAAGGCTGAATAGAAGTCAATAGCGCGATCTAAATTTGTAACAGGGATGTCAACCCAAACAATTTGATTGTTCATTGTTCATCTCATTTATATTGCCATTCAATTAGTTAACTTAATATGCGAGTTATTTAGCTATTTTGCAAATAGGATATGTATCTTAAGTAAAGTAAGATAGAATTTCACCCATAATAACTCGTCTTTTTAAAGTTTAATTTTTCATGGCATTTCGTATTTTACATACTTCTGATTGGCACCTTGGCCAATATTTTTATGGAAAGAGTCGCGCTCAAGAGCATCAGCAATTTTTAACATGGATATTAGCGCAAGTTAGTCAGCATCAAATACATGCGGTTATTGTAGCAGGTGATATCTTTGATACGGGAACTCCACCGAGTTATGCACGTGAAATGTATTTTGATTTTATTGTCAACATTCATCAGCTTAACTGCCAATTAATTATTTTGGCCGGTAATCATGACTCTGTCGCCATGTTAAGTGAATCTAAAGCTGTGTTATCCGCGTTGTCGTGTCGGGTGATCACCACAGCATCTGAAAATATCAATGAGCAATTAATTGAAATAAAAGATAGCAATGACAATTTACAAGCTGTTATTTGTGCCATTCCTTTTATTCGTCCTCGTGATGTTTTATTAAGCCAAGCGGGTCAATCATCGCAAGAAAAGCAACAAGCTTTACAGCAAGCGATCACAGCACATTACCAACAGTTATATCAGCAAGCGAAAATCATCACAAAAGGAGAAGCACCAATTATCGCAACTGGGCATTTAACCGCCGTTGGAGTCACTAGCTCTGATTCAGTGCGAGATATTTATATTGGCACTCTTGAAGCTTTCCCTACAAGCGCTTTTCCTGAAGCAGATTACATTGCATTAGGTCACATACATCGAAGCCAAAAGGTTGGTAAAACAGAGCATATTCGTTATTGCGGCTCGCCTATTCCACTAAGTTTTGATGAAGTCTCTCAAGATAAACAAGTGTTGTTAGTTGAATTTAATCAAAAGGCACTATCGACTGTGAAACCACTGGTTATTCCGCGATTTCAAGCGATGGCGATGATAAAAACTAACCTAGACGATTTAGAACAAGCGGTGAAATCATTGCTTGAAACTATTGATAACGGTGAAAGCGACTCAAGCCAAGCTGATAGTAATGAAGGGGCTAAGCTTGCAATTTCCAACGGTGAAAATGTCTGGTTAGATATTGAAATTGAAAGTGCTGATTATTTGGCTGATTTAAGTCATAAAATTGAACAAATCACACAAGCATATCCGGTTGATGTGTTATTAACCCGCCGAACCAAGAAAGCACGGAAATCGATGATCACTAGCGAAGCAAAAGTGACTTTGGACGAGTTAAAAGTAGCCGATGTTTTTCAAACTCGTCTTGCAGAAGAAACATGGTTATCTGATGAAGAAATAGCCAGAAAACAACGTGTAAACGAACTGTTTTTAACAACCGTCTCGCAAGTAGAATCAGAGCGGAAACAGCAAGAAATACTTGATGGATCAGAACGTGTTGCGCTAAAACCAGCCAAAGATGGTGAAGTATCGTGAAAATTTTATCGTTACGTTTTGAGAATATAAATTCTTTAAAAGGTGCATGGAAAATTGACTTTAACCAATCGCCCTTTAACGCCAATACCTTATTTGCTATTACCGGTCCAACTGGGGCTGGCAAAACCACCATTTTAGATGCCCTATGCCTGGCGCTTTATCATCAAACTCCAAGGATCAAAGTGTCTGATAGTCAAAATCAATTGATGACAAGGCAAACTCCATACTGCTTAGCGGAAGTTGAATTTGAAATTAAAGGTCGTGCATATCGCGCGTTTTGGAGCCAAAGGCGAGCAAAAAACAGTATTGATGGCAACTTACAAAAACCGTTAGCTGAATTAGCATTATTTGATGAAAAAGGGGATAACTGGAAAATTATTGCCAGTAAAGTGTCAGATGTACGCCAAGAAATTGCCCAAATTTCTGGGCTTGATTTTAACCGTTTTACCAAGTCAATGATGCTGTCGCAGGGACAATTTGCTGCTTTTTTAAATGCGCATGATAAAGACCGAGCCGAACTGTTAGAGCAACTTACCGGTACCGAAATATATAGTTTGATTTCACAACAAGTATATGAAAACCATAAACAAGCCAATGAAGAGTTAAAAAGGTTACAAAGTCAAAGTCAAGACATTGAATTGTTAGATAAAATACAACTTGATGAACTCACGAAACAATTGCAGGACCTATCGTTACAAGACAAAACCTTAACTCAACAGCAACAACAATGGTTATTGGCAAAACAACTTCATCAACAACGGACTGAACAACAATCTTTATTAGACTCAGCACAGGCATTACTTGTGCAAACGCAACAGCAAGAAGAAGCCAGTAAAACGGAGTTAGCTAAACTGACTTTAGCCGAGCCTGCTGCACTTATAAAAGATGATTATCAAGCTTATTATCGTCAAAAAGAGCTTCATGATAATTTAAGGTCTACTGCGAGCCACTTAGAAAACGCATTAAAACAAAGTACGGAAGAAAAATCTGCCAAAGAGCAACAATTATCAAGGTTATTCAGTCAACAAGAGCAACAAGCGCAAACACAACAAGAAACAGAAGATTTACTGGTTAATCAAGTCATTCCGCTTGAAAGTGAAATGAATCATCAAGCAGAACAATTAAAACAATTAAAACAAAAAGAGCAACAAGCATTAGAGGAAGAAGTTAACGGCGAAAAAACACTTCAACAATTAACCGCTGAATGTCATGAAGTAAAAAACAAACTTAGCTTGTTAAATGAGCAATCGGTTGCTCATCCACACCGACATTTATTGAGTGAAAATTTACCTTTGTGGCAACATCAATTTCAACAATTAGTGCAAGAACAACAAGAGATAAAACAGCTTTTAAACGAGCAAAATCAATTAAATGCAGATAATGAAGACAAAGAGTCAAATAAAAAAACGCTGACAAATTCGATTGTTAATCATCAAAACATTATCTCGACAAAGAAAGAGCAATTATCGGTTTTAGAAAATGACAAAATTAATTTATTGTCATCGCTTAAGTGTCAATCAGAACAAGATTGTCAGGAATATATTCAGCACTTACAAAGTGTACATGCAAATTTTTCTATTGCGATCACTCACGCCCAACGCTATCAAACAATTAAAACCGAGCTGGCTAAACTACAGGCCAACATTGCTGATATTGAACAGCGCATGCAAGTAAATCACCAAGCAACTGAAGAACTTAGAGCAGAATATCGTCAAGTTAAGCGTCAACGAGATGATGTATTTGTGATTGTTGAGCAACAAAAAACCATATTATCCTTGACGGCACATCGTGAACAACTTCAACCTGATGAGGCTTGCCCATTGTGTGGCTCGCAAGAACACCCCTTAATCGAACAATATCAAAAGGTTAATCACAGTGAAAATCACCATCAACAACGATTGACAGAATTGGAAGCAAATCTTGAGCAATTAAAACAACAAGGTGATAAAGCCAATAGTGAACAAGAAAAATTCAGCTACGAGAAACACTCATTAACACAAACTCATCAGCAATACCTAACTGAACAACAAGGGGTACATGACGAATGGCAAAAAGTAATGACACTCTTACCGGTCGAAGTCGATATTGCTGAATTAGATGTGATTAACCAATTTACGAAACAACAGTCAAAACAGTTAGAACTTAGCCAAAACGATGTTAAGCAAGTGTATGAATTATCGCAAAATATTAAAAACCTGACCGCAGAATTAAATGTAGATGAAAAACAGTTTGCCACACTTCAACATCAGATAAATATTATCGATAATCAACTGGCGAATAACTTCACAATACTACAACGAAATAAAGAAGTTTTCAGCGCTAAGAAGGAAAGCTTGCTCACAGAGTACCAGCTCTTTAGTCAGTCGCTAAAGCAATATTTTTCTGAAGATAATATTGATTTCATCCAAGCTAATTCGTCGATTGACAGAACTGCACCTGAAGTCTTGTTAGATATTGATAGGTTTCAGCATTGGTTCGATAACCAAAATCAGCAATTAGCGCAATATAAACACAATATTGAACAACAGACGATTTTGACTGAAAATTTAACCAAACTAGAACAAGCATTTGCGATAGCAGAATCAAACCTGAATGGCTTAACTCAGCACTTAAAAAGTATTCGTGAAGACATTGACGCTATCACAAATAAAAAGGCAGCCTTAAAAGAACAACGAGTTAGCTTAGTTGGTGAAAAAGGGATTAATGAAATTAGGGACGAATTATCTGCTGCTAAAATAAAGATCCAACAGCAAATAGTCGAAATACAAGATGTTTTTGAGAAAATTAAAGAAAAACATCAGGTACTTACAGGGAAAATAGGGAGCAATCAGCAACAGTTGCTAGAAAGTGAAAAACACTTAGCTTCTCTCGAAAAACAATGGCAAGACGTACTAACAGCGAGTACTTTTAGCGATGAACCGTCGTTTGTTAATGCTTTATTACCAAGTGATGAAAAGCAACAATTAACGAGTTTAGCTCAAAAGTTAAAAGAGCAATCGCAACAAGCTAATACCCTTATTAATCAACATAATCAACAATTAACGCAGATTAATCGTGAAATTAAAACCCTTGAAGAAACCAATGTTACGCCTTTTGAATTAACTGTGATTGAAGAAAAATTGGCGACACTGGCCGAGCAATTAAAACAAGGTCAAGTAAAACAAGGACAGTTAAATCAGCAATTAACGAATGACGAAAAACTCCGCTGCAAGCAAAGTGAAATTATCGATAAAATCGCTAAGCAGCAAATAGATGTTGATGATCTTTCATATTTAAATGGTTTAATTGGCTCTGCTTCTGGTGATAAATTTAGACGTTTTGCCCAAGGCTTAACCTTAGAGCATTTAGTACATTTGGCTAATGTCCAGTTGTCACGCTTACATGCTCGCTATCAATTACAGTGTCAAAATAAAGAAAATTTAGCTTTAGAAGTGATTGATACTTGGCAAGCAGATCATATACGCGATACCAAAACGTTATCTGGCGGTGAAAGCTTTTTAGTGAGTTTAGCGCTTGCTTTAGCGCTTTCGGATCTGGCAAGTGCTAAAACGAGTATAGATTCATTATTTTTAGATGAAGGGTTTGGCACGCTCGATAATGACACGTTAGAAATTGCGTTAGATGCGTTAGATAACTTAAACGCAAACGGCAAAATGATAGGTGTGATAAGCCACGTTGAGACGCTTAAAGAGCGCATAGGTGTACAGATTAAGGTTCATAAAAAGAGTGGTTTAGGTTTCAGTGAGTTGGACAAACAATATGCTTTTATATCCGGCTCTAAAGAATAAAAATGTAAATTATCGTGCGGAGATTATATAAGGAAATAACTTGAATATTGGTATTTATATTTATGAAAATGCGGAAGTTTTAGATTTTTCAGGACCGTTTGAAGTCTTTTCTACGGCTAATCGTTTTTTACCAAATGAGAATCACGTTTTTTTCATTGGCCAAACATCACAAACAATAAGCGCGCGAGGCGGTTTTAACATTGTTCCGCATTTTACTTTTGCTGATCATCCAAAGCTTGATTTACTTATTGTCGTGGGCGGAATTCATGATCAAGAAATTAAGAAAACAGCAGTAATTGAATGGCTTTCACATCAAAATGAAAGCGTAAAATATATCGCATCTGTTTGTACGGGGGCTTTTTTATTGGCTGAAGCCGGCGTTTTAAAAGGGTTAGAAGTGACCACTCATTGGGAAGATATTGATACTCTAGCCAAGCGTTACCCCGAGGTAACTGTAATGCCTAATGTGCGTTGGGTTGAACAAGGAAGAGTGTTCACTTCTGGCGGAATTTCTGCAGGCATAGATATGAGCTTATATTTAGTTGAAAAGCTTTTTAGTCATAATATCGCATTAAAAACGGCGAAGCAGATGGAGTTTCGTTGGCAAGCAAAGGCTTACTGATAAATTTATTATTAACCCTTCATTTTTAGAGGAAGTCTCTTGGAAACTTGGATTTATTTCACTTTATTAGCGGCATTTATGCAAGCGGTGAGAACCGCGGGACAAAAACAGTTGTCAGGCCATTTAAATGCTATGGCGACGACAGCTGTACGTTATGTCTATGCCTTACCTTTTGCTGCGCTTTATTTATTTTGGCTGTTACAGCATCGTGAAATAGCATTGCCAACTTTTAATCATTCATTTATTGAATATGCAATGATAGCCAGTGTTATGCAAATTATTGGTACCGCATGTTTGGTTGCTGCATTTAAATATCGAAATTTTGCTGTAGCAACTAGTTTAGCAAAAACAGAAGCGATACAAGTGGCCATTGTTGGAGCATTAGTGTTTTCTACCGCATTAAGCTTACTAGGTTGGCTATCTGTGATTGTCGGGGTTATTGGCGTGTTAGTCGTCTCAAAGGTAAAATTTACTTATGCGGATGTTTTTCAAAACCCTGGGGCTGGCTTTGGTTTAGCATCAGGACTCGCTTTAGCCGTAACAACATTATTAATTCGTGAAGCGAGTTTAGCGCTTAATACAGATTTAATGGTCAGTGCCGCAGTCACGTTAGTTTTTATGATCACAGTTCAGTCAATTATCTCTATGGTATACGTATATTTTCAAGATAAAAATCAAATCTTTACTATGTTAACAAAGTGGCGATTATGTTTATTTGTTGGCATAACAAGCGTTATCGGTTCAATAGGGTGGTTCACTGGCGCGAGTTATCAAAATGCGGCTTATGTTAAAGCGCTTGGGCAAGTAGAGTTCTTTATTACTTTATTTTTAACCTACCGAATATTTAAAGAAAAAATCACTAAAATGGAATACCTAGGTATGTTTTTAATTATTGCCAGTGTCGCCATATTATTACTTTGGGCATAAAAGTCAGGTTACATTGATTTTATATAGAGGCTTTAACTGCTTTTTGATAAACTCGCGTAAAATTTTAAGCTGCATATTATTTGTGGCACTTTATTTCTTGGAATCAATATGAAAATTACCGATAAAACGGTTGTTCAGTTTCACTACACCTTAAAAGATGAAGCAGGGAAAGAGTTAGAATCTTCTTTAAGCTCAGATCCATTAGCCTACCTTCATGGTTACAATAATATGCTTGTTGGTGTCGAAAACGCCCTTGCAGATAAACAAGCCGGTGATAAATTTTCTGTCACCCTGCAACCAGAAGATGCCTACGGTGAACGAAAAGAAGACATGGTTCAGCGTGTACCTGTTAAGCATTTACTCGGTTTACCTAGTAAAAATGCTAAGTGGAAAGCGGGGATGACTGCTGTTGTTGAAACAGAACAAGGCCAACGTCAAGTTACGGTAATTAAAGCAGGCCGTTTTATGGTGACTGTTGATATTAATCCACCGTTGGCTGGCAAAGTATTAACTTTTGATCTTGAAGTGGTTGATGTTCGTGAAGCGACAAGTGAAGAAATTGAACACGGTCATGCTCACGGTGTTGGTGGCCATCACCACTAGATTATTCGTAACCGATAGTCTGCTTGGTTAAGTTTTCTTAAATAAACTCACTTTATTGCTGATAGAGTGAGTTTTTTTCATCTGTTTTATCTTTCATGAAAGCACCGAGCTTTATCTCAAGAAAACTGAGGTTAGTCTCATTTTGTTTTCCTAAATCCGATATTCCTTGCTATGGTTTAAGTTACAAAAACTCGCAATATTTAATAATAACAAGATTAAAGGACGAACAATGAAAGTATTATCGTTACTCTCAATTGCACTAACATCTATCTTATCTACTACAGTACTAGCCGACACTCAGGTTATACATGCCGGTGAATTATTAGCGGTACCAGGTAAAGCCCCTTTAAAAAAACAAACCGTTGTAATTGTGGATGGCAAAATTAAAGCGGTTAAAAAAGGCTTTGTCTCTGCAAAATCAATTGATAAAGATGCCACGCTTGTTGATTTATCAAAAAGTTTTGTTATGCCTGGTATGATGGATATGCATGTCCATTTACAAGGGGAATTAGGACCAAATAATGACAGTGAAGCATTAAAAATGTCATCACAGTTGATGCAAATGCGTTCGCATATGTTTGCTATGCGTACATTAAACGCAGGCTTTACCACCGTTAGAGATGTAGGCTCAAGTTCGCAAGAAATGTATGCTATGCGAGATGCTATAGATAGAGGTTGGATGCAAGGACCAACAATCATTGCCGCCGGTGGGGTTGGAATTACTGGCGGTCATGCTGATGTCAGTGGTGTCAGCCCTGAACTAATGGAATTTCATGATGAAAGCAATAAAACCGTTTGTAATGGTCCTTATGATTGTCGTCGTGCGGCGCGTCATGCCATTAAATATGGCGCTAACTTAATAAAAATCACATCAACTGGCGGCGTATTAACCGATCGCGCTACCGGCACCGGCCAACAGATGGAAATGGACGAATTGAAAGAAGTTGTTTTAGCTGCCAAACGTATGGGGGCGAAAGTAGCAAGCCATGCACATCAAGAAGATGGTATTATTGCCGCATTAGAAGCCGGCGTTGCTAGCATTGAACATGGTACTTATGCTGGTAAAAAATCATATAAATTATTTAAAAAGTCAGGTGCTTATTTAGTGCCAACCTTACTTGCCGGTGAAACGGTGTTACAGATGGCAAAAAATACCGATGTGTTATCTGACTCTCAAAAAGCAAAAGCGATCAAAGTGGGAACCGACATGAAAGGTAACTTCGCTAAAGCTTATAAAGCGGGGGTTAAAATTGCTTTCGGTACCGACAGTGGCGTCTCTAAACATGGCATTAACGCGCAAGAAGCTGTTTTGATGTATAAAGCCGGTATGCCTGCCGCTCAAGTGATCAAATCTGCCACAGTTAATGCTGCGGATTTAATTGACAAGTCTGCGAGTCTAGGGACGATTGAAGCCGGTAAAATTGCTGATATTATTGCGATGCATGCTAGTCCATTAACTGATATTAATGAGCTTTTAGATGTGGATTTTGTGATGAAATCTGGTGAAGTTATCAAGTCTAAGTAAACTTTCGTTAATTAATGACGACTGGTGAGTGTTATTTTACCAGTCGTTTATCATCAATAGAATGTTAGAACGCGCTGTTATTGAAGGTAAATCGCCACAACACTGATCACTTACTCACTGTGATACTTAATTTATTTTTCAGCGAAAATATTCCTGTCGTTAACGCGACACCAAATAAAATTAAACTACAGCCAAATAACATCATCATGCTGATGTTTTCTTGTAAGAAAATCCATCCCCATAACAAACCAAACGTTGGAATTAAATAAGTCACAGAGATAGCTTTTGTTGGGCCCAACGCTGAAATCAATCGAAAGAAAATTATATAGGCAAAACCCGTGCAGACAATGCCTAATACAACGACCGCATTTATTGCAGCGATACTGGGCATCGTATCAGGGATAAAGAATAAACTGATCGGGACTAACACTAAACTTGCTGATATTTGACTGCCGGTAGCTAAAACTAAAGGTTTAACCTTTGATAGATATTTTTTAGTGAAATTGGCGGAAATACCATAAAATAATGACGCTAACATTACCGCAAACACCGGTAAAATTACCTCTGAGTTAGGCATATTTAATTTTTCGAACATTAAAAAATATACGCCAATAAAACCAATGAGCAATCCTAAAATGGTACTGTTATTAAAGGTGTCTTTTAACCAAATTACAGCAACGATAGCCCCGAACATCGGGGTTGTTGCATTTAGTACAGAAGTACTTCCGGCACTTAAAGTTAAGGTTGCCCAGCCAAATAACGAAAACGGAATAGCTGTGTTTAACAAACCAACGATAAAAATCGCGGTTTTTTGTTGAAATAATAAACGGATTTGTTTTTTATATGCTAATAACGACACTAACAATAAACTTGCTACGAAGGTTCTCATGGCCATAAAGAGAATCGGGCCAAATTCAGGGCCACCGATTTTCATAAATAGAAATGAAGCTCCCCAAATGGCTGCTAGCAAAGGTAATTCAATTGTTGGACGTATAATCATGTATCTGCCTGAACACAAGTTTAAGGACTGTTATTGTTTTACTTTAGTCATTGATAGTATTGGTTTTTTATCAAAAAAGGTAATAGTGCTGCGTACCTGTTAAAATCAACGAAGCCTAGTGTATCTCGAAAACTTCAATGGTACTGGCGGAGATCAGACGCCACTTTATATTAAAGCGATAAAGTCGTATGCCGTACACTTTATCATCAAAATTAGTCTTATCGATTAGACTCGCTTCATGAAGAGTCGATGAGTTATTTTGCTTATATGCGGGCCTAGGATCTTGTGCTAAAACCTGTTCAATTAAAGTTTGTAAATTGGGGAATTCTACTTGGACAGAATCTAATGTGTTCCTTGCTTTTTGAGCAAAACTTACATGTTTACTGTTGCTAGGTTGCTCTTGAGCGAAGCCTGCTTTCGCATCTGGTATAGCATCCGAATAGGGAATATAAGGTTTTATATCGACTATAGGGGTTTGGTCGAGCAGGTCTAAACCGGAAATATGCAATTCAACTTGTTTGTTGATATAAGTTATTTTTTCCAAACGTACCACGGACATGCCAATTGGGTTTGGTCTAAAAGTAGAGCGAGTGGAAAAAACACCTGTTTTTTTATTGCCCCCTAAACGAGGAGGCCTCACTAAAGGTTTCCATCCTTGTTGATGAGTGGCATGAAAAACAAAAATGAGCCAAATATGACTAAATTGTGCTAAATCTCTGACTAAATCGATATTATTTGCCTTGTTAAGTAAAACTACTTTTCCTGTGGCAGCAGTGACTATTCCAGGTTGTCGAGGGATGGCAAACTTTTCTTTATAAGGGGAAAATACCCGTGCAATAATCTCGACATTAATATTGGTATTTTGATTTAACGTTTGTTCACTTTCTCGGTTGTTTTAATCGTATTATTCATTGCTGTTTACGCTTAACAGGTACGCTCGTCCATAACAAACAGTGGTAGCTAAACACTTTTTATCTGCTTCATTTTTTTCTATCAAAGCACAGCCTGAAAAAATAATGGCATTGGCGCCCAAGTCGTACGCTTTTCTACGAGCATTTGTTCTGGCATTGATTTCATCAGGTGCTTGATGATGGGCTTTTTCTTGGCAATCATCGCCTTCTACAGCTCCTAAATATTGATATTTAGGAGCAGCTTGGGAACTTTCTGTATTTTTATTCTTGAGCATGCTTTGTTCATTTTGATAAATTGTCACAGCTGCAGGGCTATAATAATCTTTAAAATTAAGGTTATCTAAATTGGTTTGTACCTGATAACGTGATGAACATGCGGTAATGAAACATAAGATCAAAAAGCTATTTAATGGTTTTATTCGTGTGGTTTTATTCATAATCGCTCAGGAAAGATAATTAGTATACTACTGTGGTATCACCTTATTCTAAGTTAATTCTTTTTGAAAGTATTTAGTCGATTGTCGCTTTGAACTAAAATGTTTAGTTGTAATAAAGCAGGTTTATTTAAAATTAAGCTGATTATAAAACGATGATCTGATCAATCTGGAAAGCCATAACCAGTCCATAGCAAAACAAAAACTTTACATGGTAAATTTTCGATTTTTACGTTAAAAAGAAAGAAATATTCTCAAAAAAGCTAAATTGCAACTGCTGGTTGACAAATTTACAAGTTGGCTTGCTAGTCTGCAACCCTCTGTATTCCTATGATTGCAACTCAAAAATAAAGAAAGGAATGTTAATAATGATTTTAGCCGAAAAAATTATCAAACTAAGAAAACAATTGAGTTGGTCGCAAGAAGAGCTTGCTGAGAAGATGGATGTGTCCAGACAATCAGTGTCTAAATGGGAAAGTACAAATAGTATTCCTGATTTAAATAAAGTGATTAAGTTAGCCGAAATTTTTGATGTGTCGACTGATTATTTATTAAAAGATGACATCGAAATACCGGATCTTCAAAGTGATGGAAAAGAACCGGGTAGTGTTCAGATTAATTTAGAACAAGCTTTACATTATGTAGAAACGAAGCGACTTGTGTCGTCTTTAATCACGAAAGGCGTGGTGTTTTGTATAAGCTCGGTGATCCCATTATTTTTCTTTTTGGCTATGGCCCAAACAGGACGATTAAATATGACTGGTAATGTTGCTGCTGTGGCAGGCATTGTCAGTATATTACTGATGGTGTCTGTTGCCGTTAGTTATTTTATAAAAACGAACCAGTATCAAGCTGAAATAGATTCCATAGAAAATGAGCCTTTTGAATTGTCTTATGGTGTTCATAGTGTTTTTCAAGAAAAACTAAAGGATTTTCAGAATATTTATCATTTTCGTTTATCTCTAGGGATTTTTATGTTCATCATTAGTTTTGTGCCTTTATTAGTGGCTAGTATGTTTATGCAAGGTGAAGGATTAACCTTAATGATGTTGATTGTGTTGTTTATAATTATTGCTATTGGTATTTGTATTGTGTCGCCTGTATCTGCAAAATTTGATGCTTACAACAATATTTTAAAAGACAATGTTAAAGAAACGGAAAAATCAAAAAGAGCAAAACGTGCCGAAAAGCTTGCGGCATTTTATTGGCCATTATTAGTTGCCATCTTTCTAGGTTGGAGTTTGTGGACAATGGATTGGGGTGTCACTTGGATAATATGGCCGGTTGGTGCGGTATTATTTGCGGCATTAATTGGATTAATGGAATTATTTGAGAAAAATGAAACTTAACTAAAACCATACTGAACTTTAATCTAAGCTAAAAACTAAAATCAAGCCTGCACGATTGCTTATGGGGTAAATACCTATAAATGGTAAAGGCTTGTATATTTTTAAAGCTAATTTACCAAATACTGTTTTCGAGTTAAGTTATTTGGTGATTAAAATTTCTTATCCAGTTCAATATTGTTACGTACTTGAGTAGACACGTAAGTTAAACGCAATAGTCATTACCACTATTACAACGATTATGTAATTGAATACATCGTAAAGTTAACAATATATCATTGATGAAAATGACTTTAACAGTAGCAGCGGTTGGTTGTTTTCATTTGTATGTACAATATCGTCTATAATTCTTGATTTTTAACGTGAAATCACATTGTAAGTCACTGTTAAATAATGATTTGTTTTATCGTTAGTTCGCTGGTTGGCTAACATGGACATGGAATATAAATTAAGTAATAATGTCGTCACATTATTTTCATCTATCTGTCATCTATGAGCAGAAGCGATATTTTTCGTGCTTTAATAACACTACTTACTTTAGCCATTTGTCTAACGTTTTCTGTTGTTTCGAGACAATCCGTAGCAGTTGAGCAAACGATCAAAATACCACAACAACGCTCCACGTTTGATATCTCACATGACTATCATAAACAACTGTTAAAAATGGCGCTGGACAAAGCGGCTGAAGGGCGAAAAATTCCCGAGATTCTTGATACGATAAAAATGTCGCAAGGGCGAGCGATTGTAGAACTAAAAAAAGGCGAAAACTTAGATGTTTATTGGTTAGGAAGTAGTAAAAGTCTTGAGAAAGACTTACTAGCGATTAAAATACCGACAACAAGAGGATTAATAGGTTATCGAAAGTTTACTATTCATCAAGATTCTGTAGCTAGTTTTGACCAGATAAAAACGATTGATGAATTAAAAAAATTCTCAGCCTGCCAAGGAGCTCATTGGCCAGATACTAAGATTTTACGCGCGGCTGATCTACTAGTTACAACTTCTACTCATTATGAAGACATCTTTAATATGCTAAATCATAAGCGATGTGATTATTTCCCTCGAAGTTTTCATGACTCATTAACTGAATTGGCATTACGGGCACAAATGTATCCTGATTTAATCAATTATCAAGACATTATTTTACATTATCCTTTCGCGGTTTATTTTTTTACCAGTAAAGCGAATGTTGAATTAGCCCGTTGGATAGAGAAAGGACTCATACTTTTAGCGGAAAATGGTGAAATTGAAAAGTTAATGCAAACGCATCCGTTAACTGCCAGTGTTTATCCTTTTAAAGATGAGCATAGATCAGTTTATTTTGAATTGCCTAATGATTTTCTTGAATTAGGAGAAACTGCAAATAACCCTGACTATTGGATTTTACCGAAAGATTTTAATTTAAACACGCTTGAGAACTAACCTTTAAATATTTAATTTTATGCCAAGGGAATCATGGCCAGATAACACGTAAATTATTTGGTTTACCTAGCCATAGATGAGGTCTGTAAGTTAATTTCTACGTTGCTTAATCGCATCGCTTAATAAAGACAACATTGTTTGACTTGCCGTTAAATCAACGCAGGCATCTGTGATACTTTGACCATAGGTTAATGAATCTTTATCAATGACTTTTTGGTTACCTTCGACTAAAAAGCTTTCAACCATCACCCCTGAAATACCTTTATTGCCAGCGATTATTTGACTAGCAATCGATTTCGCCACATCAATTTGTTTATTATGATCTTTATAGCTATTGCCATGACTACAATCGACCATTATTCCTGCATTGATGTTATTGCTAGTTAATTTTTCTAACGTACTATTTATGTCATCTGGATGGTAATTTGGCGTTTTACCTCCGCGTAAGATCACATGAGCGTGAGGATTACCATGTGTTTGATAAATACACATTTGCCCGCTTTTATCAGGAGAATAAAGTACATGCGGTACACTGGACGCTTTTATTGCATCAATTGCAATTTGTATATTGCCATCGGTTCCATTTTTAAAGCCTACCGGGCATGACAGTGCCGAGGCTAATTCTCGATGGACTTGGCTTTCTGTGGTTCTTGCGCCAATAGCGCCCCAACAAATTAGATCTGAAATATATTGACCAGTAACCATGTCTAAAAATTCAGTACCAGCGGGTAAACCTAGTTCGTTAATTTCCATTAATAAATTACGCGCTAAATTCAAACCTTTTGCTACATGGAAAGATTTATCTAAATCAGGATCACTAATTAATCCTTTCCAGCCAACGGTTGTTCTAGGTTTTTCAAAGTAAACCCGCATGACAATGAGTAATTCATTCTTATGGTGTTCATGAAGCGCTTTCAGCTGTTTCGCATAGTCGATAGCTGCATCAGTATCGTGAATAGAACATGGCCCGATAATCACTAATAGTCGATCATCTTCTCCATTAATAATTGCTTCAATGTCTTTCCGGCTTTGAATGATAAAATTAGCAGTATCATCAGAGAGTGGAATTTGCTCAGCTAGTTGGGCAGGAGATACTAAATTCTCGATTAGCGTCGTTCTAAATTCATCGGTTTTGATAGTCATGTCATATTACTTTGGTAATTACTGTCACTTTAAAAGCTAAATACAGGTAATAAGGCTAAGTACAGTAAGGATAAATCATCGCGCTAACATACAGAAAATCGACACCATTGTGAACCGCTTTCACGGTATTAATCATGTTAAATTAATATAAATCAGTATTTGTATCTTTGCAGCCCTGTTTGATTAAGTATTTTTGCCGTAATTTCTTCCACTGAAAGTTTCGTGGTATTTAAAAAAGGTATTTTTTCTTTCTTATAGAGTTTTTCAACTTCTCTCAATTCCATACGGCATTGTCGAGCAGAAGAATATTTACTGTTAGACATGCGTCCTTCTCTAATATCCATTAATCTCTGTGCATCAATGGTTAAGCCAAACAGTTTCTTTTTATGCGGTACTAAAAAGCTTGGGAGTTTTAGCTCTTCCATATCGTCGTCTGTAAACGGATAGTTAGCCGCTTTGATACCGTATTGAAGGGCAAGATATAGCGACGAGGGGGTTTTACCTGAACGAGAAACGCCTACTAAAATGACATCGGCATGTTCATAGTTTGAAATATTCGAGCCATCATCGTTTGCTAAAGAGTAATTAACAGCATCAATTCGGTAATCGTAACTATTTTCATGGATACTATGCGTTCTATGAGCTTTAGGTTTAGCGGAAATACCAAGTTGTTTTTCTAAAGGTGAAACAAAATGCTCAAGAAAGTTGTAAATAATACCATCGCAACTGTCTATTATTTCTCTTATTTCATGATTGACAAAGGTATGAAATACCAAAGGAGGTTCATTTGATTTTTTTGCGGTTTTGTTGATAAGCGCTTTCACCTCAAGGGCTTTTTCTTTAGTTTCTACAAAAGAAATCGTTTCATGTGCAAAATCTACAGGAAACAAAGAGAGTAAGGCGTGACCAAATACTTCAGATGTAATAGCTGTGCCATCAGAGATATAAAAAGCAGTGCGCATTTTAGGTCCTCATATAATTTTAATGATATTAATATTTCGTAATGTGATATGAAAGTTTTCTTTATATCTTTTAGTTTGAACAATAACCAGTGTAAAATGATCTCAGCTACAATGAAACTTAGGTCTGTTGAACTTACAGTTTAAAACACTGTTGTATTTGAAAAAATAGTAATCGAGACGCTTTAGGTAAGGTTTGGATATTCCAAATCCCCATGAAGCAACCAAGAGAGACTCCATTTCACTACAACCCAAAGGCTATGGCTAATTTAAAACTTAACGTATGTTACAAAGGTTAAAAAAGGTTGAAAAAACATTTAAGTCGTATGACTACATTACACGTTTTACGCCTTGTTATCTTAAAAATTAACCAATAGCAGAGAGTAAAATGAAAGTTCAACAGACCTTATTATAAAATAACCTTTTTAATTTTATCCACATCGGAGAATTTGTCGTGCAGGAATATGTACTTTGGTATGAAGAGTTAGGTATGGGTGATGTAGATCGCGTAGGCGGGAAGAATGCATCACTTGGGGAAATGATTTCAAACCTTTCAAATGTTGGGGTGCAAGTGCCAGGTGGTTTTGCAACAACCGCTTTTGCATTCAACGAATTCTTAGAGCAAAGCGGCTTAAACGACAAAATCTATCAATTACTTGATACGCTCGATGTAAGTGATATTCACGCATTAGAAGCCTGTGGTAACCAGATTCGTCAATGGATAATAGACACGCCATTTTTACCTGAAATGCAGCGAAATATTGAACAAGCATACGAAAAGTTAGCGGGTGAATTTTCTGCAGACGCATCTTTTGCCGTGAGATCTTCAGCCACTGCGGAAGATATGCCTGATGCTTCTTTTGCTGGTCAACAAGAAACCTTTTTAAATGTCCGTGGTTTAGACGCCGTCATGATCGCCATTAAACATGTTTTTGCTTCGTTATTTAACGATCGAGCAATTTCTTATCGTGTTCACCAAGGCTATGATCACCGTGGTGTCGCGCTCTCTGCAGGTATCCAACGCATGGTGCGCAGTGATATTTCATCTTCAGGTGTGATGTTCTCTATTGATACCGAATCAGGGTTTGAAGACGTTGTTTTTGTTACATCAAGCTATGGTTTAGGTGAAATGGTTGTTCAAGGGGCAGTGAATCCAGATGAATTTTATGTTCATAAACAAACCTTAGCAAAAAATAAACCTGCAGTTGTTCGTCGAAATATCGGCTCTAAAGCCATTAAAATGGTCTATACCGATGCTCAAGAGCACGGCAAGCAAGTCGAAGTGATCGATGTTGATGAGCGCATCTCTAATCAGTTTTCTTTAACCGATGACGAAGTTCAAGAACTGGCCAAACAAGCGGTTATAATCGAAAAGCACTATCAACGGCCAATGGATATTGAATGGGCAAAAGATGGCTTAGACGGCAAGTTGTATATAGTGCAAGCACGCCCTGAAACTGTTAGAAGTCGTGAAGTAGGTAATGTAATGGAGCAATTCCAACTTCAATCAACAGCCGATATTATTTGCGAAGGGCGCTCTATCGGGCAAAAAATAGGCAGCGGCGAAGCGAAAGTTTTAGCTTCACTTGATGAGATGGATAAAATACAAAAAGGTGATGTGTTAGTCACTGACATGACAGATCCTGATTGGGAACCCATTATGAAAAAAGCCTCTGCGATTGTTACGAATCGTGGCGGTAGAACATGTCATGCGGCTATCATTGCTCGTGAAATGGGAATTCCTGCGGTAGTTGGTTGTGGCGACGCAACCAGTAAAATTGCTACGGGTGATGAAGTAACCGTTTCTTGTGCAGAAGGAGATACCGGTTTTATTTATCAAGGTAAACTAGAATTTACTGTCACTACTTCTCAAGTAGATGATATGCCTGAGTTACCTCTAAAAATAATGATGAATGTTGGCAATCCTGATAGAGCATTTGCATTTGCTCGTTTACCGCACGCGGGGATAGGTTTGGCTCGATTAGAGTTTATCATTAATAAAATGATTGGTGTTCATCCTAAAGCGCTCATAAATTTTGATGAGCAACCTGCTGATTTAAAAGATGAAATAAACGATATTATTGCCGGATACGCAAGTCCTACCGAGTTTTATATTGCTAAGTTAACCGAAGGCATTTCCACATTAGCGGCAGCATATTCACCGGAAAAAGTCATAGTTCGTATGTCAGATTTTAAATCTAACGAATACGCTAATTTAGTTGGTGGTGAGCATTTTGAACCTGATGAAGAAAATCCGATGATAGGCTATCGGGGGGCTTCACGCTATATTTCTGAAGATTTTAGAGCATGTTTTGCACTAGAATGTGAAGCAATAAAACGTGTCAGAAATGAGATGGATCTTACTAATGTTGAAGTGATGATCCCATTTGTCCGTACGCTTGAAGAAGCGGAACAGGTGATTGAAATTTTAGCTGAGCATGGTTTAAAACGTGGAGAGAATGGCCTAAGAGTCATTATGATGTGTGAACTACCATCAAACGCTTTATTAGCGGATCAATTTCTCGATCATTTCGACGGTTTTTCAATTGGCTCAAATGACTTAACACAATTAACGTTAGGACTTGATAGAGATTCTGGTTTAATTGCCCATTTGTTCGATGAGCGAAATCCAGCCATAAAAGCCTTATTGTCAATGGCTATCAAGGCATGTAAAGCACGTGGTAAATATGTTGGTATTTGTGGTCAAGGTCCTTCTGATCATGCTGATTTTGCCGCATGGCTTGTTAACGAAGGCATTGATAGCGTGTCGTTAAACCCAGATACAGTTTTACCGACGTGGCTTTATTTAGCAGAGCAACACGCTAAAAGTTAAGTAGAAAGGTTCAATTAACCGTAAAGAATAAAACAGCATTATTAAAGAAAATTAATAATGCTGTTTTTTATGGCGTGATGAAAGCCATTTTGTTGAAGAGAATGTCTTTTAAAGCCTAGTTATTCGTATAAATACAGTGTTGAGTTTATTTGATTGCTCTATTCAACCAAGCAACAGTCAAGCAATCCCACTAGAAATAACTTATGCGCAGCGGTGTAAACTATGAAACGGTTTGTACTGTGTTAGTTTTTTATATTTTTGCCACAATATTTCAATTTTTGTCTCGCCTTCATTACCCGATTTACATGAAAAGACAAATTTCTCTTCAACTTGATTTTCAGGTAATACTTCACCTTGTTCTAACATCAATAATCGTTTTCCTATGACACTTAACAGCTCTGCATCTGCAATAGTAAAGTCGCCTGATTTACTAAAACCACGAGGAAAATGCACATCATCATAAAATCTATCTGTTTGAATAAAACCGTGTATTGTTGTCATGTTTACCTCTGTTGACAGGGGAGATATTTTCGAAGATTATGCGGCTAAGTATTAGTGGTGTAAAACAAATAATAATTATCGTTTCGATAAGAGATAACATAATGGATGTTGAGTTAATAAAAACCTTTTTAGAAGTAAAAGATTGCCGACATTTTGGCAAAGCCGCCGAAAACTTATATCTCACGCAAGCAGCAATCAGCACAAGAGTTCGACAATTAGAAAGATATTTTGGTGTTTCTTTATTTCATCGTGCGAGAAATAACATTCAGTTAACGCCTGCTGGCGAAAGATTAGTACCCCATGCGGAGAATATGCTTAATACCTTAAGGATGGCAAAGCAAGATGTAGCCTTAGCGTCTGATCAAGTTGCTCAAATTTCCATTGCAGGAACTCCCAATACTTGGGATGTATATATTCATGATGCCATCTCAAAAATTTATAATTATCAACCTCAGATAAGTTTAGTTGCAGAAATTCTATCGCGTGAGCAATTAACTCGGCAATTATTGGAACGCTCATTAGATGTCGCTATTTTATTTGATCCACCTAAAGTTGAAGAGTTAAAAATTGAATCATTGCACATGTTCAAATTGATCCCCGTTACCACTTTTGATCATGTGATTGAACAAGGATCAGATGTTGAGCGTTACATCATGATTGATTGGGGGACGAGTTTTATTAACTGGCACGCAAAAGAAGTGTTAGGAATTTCTATTCCCGCAATAAGAACCAGTACCGCTCGTATCGCGCTTGATTTAATGCTGCAATGTGGAGGCAGCGCATATTTACCAGATATGTTAGCAAGGCCCTTTATAGAGCAGGGCACCTTATTTGAAATCCCGAAATTACCGGTGTTTGAACGTGAAGTGTTTAGTGCTTTTCATAAAGAAAATGAAAATGAGCAACGTATTATTGAAATTAAAAACTTATTGAGAAAAGACGATCCAGAAGCACCGGCTATCATGACGCCATAACCAGAATGACATTGATGGTTTTTTTAGCAACACTTGTATGTAAAAGCATCCTTGATTTCACACGCAAAAGTTATGCCTGAATAAAGTAAAAAATTTTTATCGTAAACTAAAAAATATTTTACTTTTCTTACCTGAAAAAAACATAGATTATCCGATTTGAACAAGATTAACTTTTTTGGTGAATAACATGGCAATTGCTACTCAATATGAAATGGATTCCTCAGACGATTTAAACTTTAACGGTGATGACGATTACCCAGAGTTAGATAATAACATTGCTGATTTTGAATTAAGTACGGGGTCATCTGAAGTTAAAAACTCTCGTCAAAATCATAAACGTAACTTCTTGGCTAAAAAGAAAATCGAACAGCTACAAGAAGCGAAACGGCTTAGAAAGTTAGAAGAAGACTATTTTGATGATTGGGATTAATTTATTTTTAGATAACTTGAGACCTATTAAACTATTTTTTTGATTCTCCTTATTAAATTGTATTCAGTAATTGCGTAAAACTTGGTTTTGCGCAATTAATCACCCGTATAAGACAAATAGAAATTATTTATTCTCTCTTTTGCCAACATCATTGGCTTTTTCATTTTTCTCCCTTAAGCTAGCTCTATAGTTAATTGCATGTTAGTTAACATCATATTTTATTGTTTAAGGTGAGGAACTTTATCAAAATGGCAAACATTCCTTGGTATAAAAACCCAGAAATGATAGTTGCTTTATCGGCACTTATCATCGGCTTGGTCACTGCCTTTACTTCTATCTATTCTGCTTATGTTGACCGAGAATATGCACGTGCTTCTGTTTGGCCGAGATTAGAAATATTCAGAAGTTTTAACGGCAGTTCTTTTAGTTATGGTGTAAATAATAGTGGTACAGGCCCAGCACTAATCAAATATGCTAAAGTTTATGATGGCAGCAAATATTTAAAACATTGGAAAGACATTGAAGCGTTTAAAAATATTAGACAGTCACATTTAAGTAATCGAACCTTATCGCCACAAAATAGCATTACACCTGTTTCATATAAAGGTAAAGATGCTCAAAAGATTGCAGAGGCGGATAATTCAATCAGCATAGAACTTTGTTATTGTTCGATTTATGACGAATGCTGGCTTATTGATAGAAACAATCGTCCTGAAGAGATTGAGGCTTGTATGATTAGTGAAGAACAACAATTTTTACAATAAAAATTTAGGTGACTCCATGGATAAAGCGCTAGAAACTATGATCAATAATATGCCTGAAAAAACAGGTAAAACGCTGGAAGAATGGTTTGTCATATTAGCAAAAGAAAATTTTGAGAAACATGGGGTTGCCGTCAAGTTTTTAAAGTCTGAATACGGTGTTACCCATGGTTTTGCTAATACCATAGTAACATTGTCGAAACAGGATGATTCGTCACAACAAGACCTTGTTCAAGCTCAATATCAAGGAAAAGAAAATTTATTACCTCTTTACGAAAAATTGATTTCTATTGTTGAAAGTTTTGGTGATGATGTTGTTATAACGCCGAAAAAAACAAGTGTTAGTATTATTCGTAAAAAACAGTTTGCTTTAATTAAGCCGGCCACTAAAACAAGAATTGATTTGGGATTAAAACTTAAAGATGTTGAAATTCAAAGTCGGTTAGCCGATTCTGGCCCCTTTGGCACTATGTGTAGTCATAGAATACTATTAAGTGAACTTGCAGATATTGATGATGAAGTGGTCAAATGGTTAGTGTTAGCTTATGAGAAATCCGTTTAACTATATCAACAAGTATCATTATTATAATCAATAAAATCTTTAATAAAGGGGCAGATATGAATAACTCAAAACAAGAAAAAAAATCTGAACAAAAAGATAAGAACGAAACAAATATGGGAGCTGGAATTGCAATTGGAATTGGCGTAGGTGTGGCAATGGGAACTGCAACAGGCAATATAGGTGTTGGTTTAGCAATTGGTATCGCGATAGGTATTGCGCTTGGCACTAAATTACAAAAAAGTTCTAAGACAGATAAAGATAAATCGAATGAATAAATTCGACATTTAACTTTATCTAACCAACATTAAGTCAATATTAACAAGTTTTAAATAACAGATAACGCACCGAGAGATATGATGATAGCTAAAGGCCAGTTCAATATAAGTTTAACACCTCAAGACGATGAGAGCCCAGCCGGTAGAATGTTAATAGATAAAACTTATACCGGCGATTTAACTGGCACAGGTATTGGCCAAATGATCAGCAAAAGAACGGTAGCAGGGACTGCGGTATATTACGCTATTGAAGAGTTTTCTGGCCAATTAAAGAGGAAAACGGGCGCGTTTACACTGGTTCATAGTGGCGTTATGGATAAAACATCACAATCGTTAACCGTCACCGTTTTAGCTGGCTCAGGTGAAGGGGAATTCAGTGATCTTTCTGGTACGCTAGATATTATTCAAGAAAACGGAGTTCATTCTTATGTCTTTAATTATTCGTTGTAATAAATGATGCCATTTCAATTTCAGGACTTATTTTAATAATGTTGTTGTCTTGACGGGCTATAACATAAAGTGTTCTTTGCAAAAAAACGTTCATTTTACCTCATGGTAAATTCTATTCACGGTTCTTGATCATTTGAGTTGTTTAAAAGAGTGCATTAAAAATTAATTTAGCGATGCACTGGCTGAACAACATCATTGCTATTTGCATGGTTTTTTGAGTAAAAAAATATTCATAATAGTTGAAAAAGTTCTTAAGGTTTTTGATATCTGCCTGTCAAAAATTAAAATGACCATGATATACTTTCTGCACTTTTCTTTTTGTAAGTATTAAAGCTGTTATGTTACCTCGGTTAGATCCTCAAGAGCTTGTTGCTCCGTTATATCAAGATTACGCGAAAACCTTGTCTTTGCTTAACTTTACTGGTGATATCAGTACGAGTTATGGCGCACGTTTAGCTGTGGCAACCGATAACAGTATTTACCAACAATTACCGCAATTAGTCATACATCCGCGTTGCCAACATGATATTCAAATAATCACTGAACTTGCGAGCCAAGATAAATTTCAAGAAATAAAATTTAGTGCTCGCGGAGGCGGTACAGGTACCAATGGCCAAAGTTTAACGCCGGGCATAATTGTCGATTTATCAAAATATATGAATCGTATTTTGGAAATAAACGTTGAAGAAAACTGGGTTAAAGTTGAAGCAGGAGTTGTTAAAGATCAATTAAATGATTTTTTAAGGCCACATGGCTTTTTCTTTTCGCCTGATTTATCAACCAGTAATCGGGCGACTATTGGCGGCATGATCAATACTGATGCATCAGGTCAAGGCTCGTTAGTTTATGGTAAAACATCAGATCATGTTCTTGGTTTAACCTCAGTGCTGGCCAATGGTGAAGCTATCTCTACCGCACCGATGTCAGTTGCTCATACGGTTGAGTTAGCAACTGAAAATACCACCTTAGGGAGAATCCTGAAACAAGTACTTGCCACAAGTGTTGATAAACGGGATAAAATTTTAAATAAATTTCCACGATTGAATCGCTTTTTGACTGGCTATGATCTTGAGCATGTTATTAGTGATGATTTACAAACGCTTGATTTATCACGTTTGATCACTGGCTCAGAAGGCTCTTTAGCCTTTGTTTGTGAAGCAAAGTTAAATTTAACGCCTATTTCCAAAGCAAAAACCTTAATTAATATCAAATATGATAGCTTTGATTCTGCACTTCGCCATTCTCCAACCTTAGTTGCAGCGAATGCTACTTCAGTTGAAACCATAGATTCGAAAGTCTTAAATTTAGCTAAACAAGACATTGTTTGGCACTCAGTCAGTGAGTTAATTACTGATGTTGAAGATAAAGTGATGGATGGTATTAATATCGTTGAATATAACGGTGAAAGTCCTGAAGCTTTAGCTAGAGAAATTAAATTACTAACCACTCAATTAGACAAAGATATTGTCAATGAAACGGGGGTTATTGGTTATCAAGTAACTTCTGATCTTGCCAGTATTGATAAGCTTTATGCGATGCGTAAAAAAGCAGTGGGTTTGTTAGGGAATACCAAAGGTAGTCAAAAACCATTGGCGTTTGCAGAAGATACTGCAGTACCTCCCGAGAATTTAGCCGATTTTATCGCAGAGTTTCGTGAATTGCTTGACAGTTATCAATTACATTACGGAATGTTTGGTCATGTTGATGCGGGGGTATTACATGTTCGTCCGGCACTTGATATGTGTGATCCTGAGCAAGAAGTCATTATGCGTGAAATCTCCGATAAAGTGGTGGCGTTAACCGCTAAATATGGGGGCTTAATGTGGGGCGAACATGGTAAAGGTTATCGTAGTGAATATAGTCCTGAATTTTTTGGTGAAGAACTATTTAATGAATTAAGAAAAATTAAAACTGTTTTTGATCCACTCAATAAAATGAACCCAGGAAAAATTTGTACGCCAATAGAGTCTACTGAGCAATTAGTTTCGGTAGATGCAGTAAAACGCGGGACGTTTGACCGACAAATTCCTATTGAGGTTAAAGACTCATTTAAATCCGCCTTAGAATGTAACGGAAATGGTTTATGTTTTAATTACGATGCGAATAGTCCTATGTGTCCATCCAGTAAAATTACTCGGGATCGTCGACATTCGCCAAAAGGGCGAGCGGGTTTAATGCGTGAGTGGTTACGTTTATTAGAAAATAAAGGTGTTGATATTTTATCGCTAGAAAAAAATATTAACGGTTGGTCAGTTAAACAGTTACTCAATAAAGTGAAAAATAAACTTGGTAAAGCAAACCAACAAGACTTTTCACATGAAGTGATGGATGCCATGTCAGGCTGTTTAGCTTGTAAAGCTTGTGCAAGTCAATGTCCGATAAAAGTAGATGTGCCAGACTTTAGGGCACGTTTCTTAAATGTTTATCACTCACGGTATTTTCGCCCGTTGAAAGATCATTTAGTCGCCAATGTTGAACAACTTGCGCCGATCATGGCAAAAGCGCCAAACTTTGTTAACTTAGTGTTAGACAATAAACTATACGAAAACGTGTCAAAAGCGACAATAGGTTACGTTGATACACCATTATTATCGGTGCCTACATTAAAAATTAGAACTGAAAGAAATGGATTTGAGCGTTTTGATTTAGAACGGTTTAAAGCGTTGTCGGCAGAACAAAGAGCACCGTATGTGTTGATAGTGCAAGACCCTTTCACATCCTTTTATGATGCGGGCGTCGTTGAAAAACTGATGCAGCTGATTGATAAATTAGGTTTTAAACCGGTGTTGGTGCCGTTTAAACCTAACGGTAAACCACAACACGTGAAAGGCTTTTTAACGCGCTTTGCAAAAACTGCAAAAAATACAGCGGACTTTTTAAATCAGTTACATGAATTAGCGATTCCGATGATCGGTATGGATGCTTCATTAGCGTTATGTTATCGCGATGAATACAAGCAAATTTTAGGTAGTGAGCGTGGCGACTTTACTGTGTTACTTGCTCATGAATGGCTTATTTCGATGATCGATCACAATAAACTAGAAATTGAACAAAAGTTGCTTGAAGATAATACTGATTATCAGTTATTTGCCCATTGTACGGAAAAAACAGCGCTGGCAGGCAGTGAACAAGAGTGGGTAAACATTTTTAATTATTTTGGCTTAAGATTAAATAAAGTGTCGGTTGGCTGTTGTGGTATGGCAGGTACTTATGGTCATGAACACGTCAACTTGGCAAATTCAAAAGGGCTTTTTGAGTTAAGCTGGCAGCCTAAATTAGCGAAGGTGAAAGAAGAACAAGTGGTTGTTACCGGTTATTCATGTCGTAGCCAAGTTAAACGATTAGGTCATTTAAAAACCAAACATCCTGTTGAAGTGTTAGTGGCTTCCCTTGCTTAATACGTGTGCTGTTTGATTCTTAAACATTAAGTGATAAACGTTAAAGATTAAACCTGAAAGGATAAAGCAAAAAACCGATCATAAGATCGGTTTTTTATTTTTAAAATCAAGCGAATACTTTAATGTTATGTTTATCAAAAACTATATTACGTAAAGAAATCCCTCGTAATATTAATCTTGATTTCCACGCGTGATAATTTCACGGGCCATTTCATCGGCAACAATCCCCGTTGGTTTATTCTCATTGGCCGCTTTATCAAAAACATTCATTAAAGTATGGTAAATTTTTTCGACTAATTTTGTCGCTTCATTTTCACAATAAGGTTGAGGGTAAATCTCTAATGCTACGTTGATAATGCCCCCTGCATTTATCACATAATCAGGAGCGTATAATATCCCTTTATCTTTTAATAGTTGATCGTGTTTAGCCGCGGCTAATTGATTATTAGCACAGCCAGCTATGATTGAAGCTTTAAATAAATCAATGGTTACATCGTTCACTGAAGCCCCTAAAGCACAAGGAGAGAATACATCAACGTCTTGATGATATATATCATCTAAAGCGACGATAGTTGCACCGAATTCACTGGCAGCTTTATCTAAGGCTTCTTGGTTGATATCAGTAACCACTAAGCTAGCGCCTGCTGCATGTAATTTTGCACATAAATCGTAACCAACACTTCCTAAACCTTGCACAGCGACTTTTAATCCTGATAAATCATCTTTACCGAGTTTAAATTTAACGGCTGCTTTAATGCCTAAAAAGGTCCCTAAAGCGGTAAATGGCGCAGGATTACCACTTTTTCCGTCTAGTCCTGCTACAAATTCTGTTTGGCTATTTACAATCGCCATATCACTGGTGGTGATATTAACGTCTTCAGCTGTGTAATATCGACCACCTACATTATTAACCGCACGACCAAAGGCTTCAAAAAGCGCTGTTGACTTAAGTTGTTTTGGATTGCCAATGATGACAGCTTTACCGCCACCGAGTTTCAAGCCCGCCATTGCATTTTTATAGGTCATTCCTTTAGACAGTCTTAATACATCGGTTAGTGCTTGTTCATCATTATCATAATCCCAGAAACGACAACCTCCAGCACCAGGTCCTAATGCTGTGTTATGCACAGCAATAATGGCCTTTAAGCCAGTTGCTTTATCACTACAAAATACCACTTGTTCATGATCATCAAAATCTACTAAATCGAAAAATGCCACTACTTGATCCTCGTGTGCTAAGTTGGTCTCTTTGAAACCTATATTGTAATATTTCTTGCTGCGCACATTACCACTTAGCATGAGCTATAGCTAGTCAGGGATAAAATAAACTGTACGTATACTGACTTAACTTTGTGGCGAATTTTGTACACAAGTTCAGGAGCAAAAAATGAAGAGTTCAAGGATAGCTTGCGTCAAAATAAATCTTTATATATCCTCACTCGCAGACGATAAGTAGTTAAGGCAAAGCAGTATGAGTTCACTTTCTCAATTAACAGATGAAGAAAAACAGCAATGGTTAAAAGATAAATATCAAGTAGCGACTAAATTTTTAGCAGATAAAGGTTTAGTTACTGTCAGTGTGTCTGATGCTGACAGTAGATATATCATTCCACTTTTTTCAGTTTGGAAATTAAATTTAATCGATAAATCAAGTGTTTGGGTTATAGCGGGCGATTTACCTACTGATTATATTGAAACCACTGCTGCAAAAGATGCGAGAGAAGCCGTACGTCATTTTTCTTATAAATGGCAATTGCAAGCGGATCAATTATTACAAGCTGGTATAGCTGAGCAGCAAGAGTTTGCCAATATATTGATCAGTAGAGCAGAGAATTTATATAAAATATTTACGAAAGATGAGATTTGGTGATCAACTTAGTGCCAGCTGATAGATAAAATAAATATTACCTAAAAGCCTAAATAATTTAACCACATATGGTTAATGGCTAAGGTAATATTTTGCACTTTTAATGGCGTTAATTGAGCATTGCATTTTCTGTCTAGGCATACCTGCCTCCATAAACACCGCACCGGCACTAATAAAATTAAACTTTCTAAAGTAATCGATATTTTCTAACGGACTATAAATGAAAACTTCATTTAAGTTTAATTCTTTGGCGATGGCTAATAAGCCATGCATAATGATATGGTCAACGTTTTCTTTACGGTATGCCTTTAATACAGCAATCCGAGATATTTCTCCTGTGGCTAATAAGCGTCCTGTACCAATAGGCTCTTGGGTAACATCGTCACACACCAGTAAATGAACAGCGTGACGATCTTTATTATCAAACACTATTTTTTTTGGCATGCGCCATTCACATATAAAAACTTTTTCTCTTACGTTTTTAAGCAAGGGAGCTGCTTTCTCCCATTGCACTCGTCCTATACTATATGACATGATTTTATTCTATATACCAATAACCCTTATTTAACACACTAGTTAACAATTGAGTGTTTTTCAAACAAGTCATGAAACTTTTTGCTTTTTTTGTTGTCATTGGCTCAGATCCAGCAAGATATTGACCTAATCCGATAGTTTCTTCTGATAATTCAAATTTATCGCCATTAATAAATAAACTAGCTAAAGGCGTTGTGCAATATAACGCTTTTATGCCAGAAACCGGCGAAAATTGAATCTCATCATCTTCTAAAAAACCTGAAACTTGTTCAGTAGTAAATGCTTCCATTGGAATTAACAATTCTAGGGTATGATGACTTTGTGTTAAATATTCACTGATATAGTTTGAAAAAAATTGTTCATCAGCAAGTTGATTCAACATAAAGTTTTTTATTTGATTGATATCTTTTTCATGTAATTGATAAGGGCTGCTTGAAACTTGTCTGTCTGCATCAGAAAAACGCTGCTCGCCTAATTCTTCATCAATCATTTTATCGGCAAATGCCGACCATAAATCTTGATTACTGGGTGCTTGGAAACCGATTGAATAATTGACAGAATTTTCGATTGATACACCATTATGTGGATGATTTGGCGGGATATATAATAGATCGCCAGCTTCTGTTATTTCATCAATAATAGGCGAAAAATCACTGACTTGTTTTAAATCAGGGTGGGGAATTAACGTTTCTAATGTACTATTTGGAGCACCCACTTGCCAACGTCGCTTACCTTCACCTTGAAGAATGAACACATCGTATTGATCTAAATGCGCACCTACGCCACCGTTTGGTGTTGAAAAACTTACCATTACATCGTCAATGCGCCAACGTGGAATAAAGGTAAATAACGAAATTAAACGATCGGTATCGCGCGACCAGTTATTTACCGCTTGAACTAACAAGGTCCAATTTGTTTCACCGAACTTTGTAAAATCATCAAAAGGGCCATGTTCAACATGCCAAGAATTATCTGGATTTTGAGCAATAATACGGGATTCAATTTCTTGTTCCATCGCTAAACCGGCAAGTTCATCAGCTTCAATTGTTCCTTGAAAATTAGGGATGGCTTGCTTGATGAGCAATGGTTTTTTTTGCCAATATTCTGTTAAGAATGTTTCAGGTGTTAGAGCACCCCATTGAATACTTTCCATAATCGTTCACTCTTACTCAATAATGTGTTGATCGTTAAAAACAAAAAGGAACCTATGGGTTCCTTTTTTAGTTACCTAAATCAGCGTGGTATGACGCTTATTAGTCTAATTCATTGATAAATGAAACGGCGCGGCCAATGTAGCTAGCAGGTGTCATTTCTCTTAAAGATGCTTTTGCTTCTTCAGGCATGTCTAAATTGTCTATAAAGGCACGCATTGAATCGCCATTCACACGTTTACCACGGGTAAGCTCTTTTAATTTTTCATACGGTTTTTCAATACCGTATCGACGCATCACCGTTTGTACGGGCTCTGCTAATACTTCCCAGTTGCTGTCTAATTCAGCCAGTAAGTTTTCTTCATTAACTTGCAGTTTGCTAATACCTTTGAGTGTTGCACCGTAAGCAATTAAAGAATGAGCAAATCCGACACCTAAATTACGTAAAACGGTCGAGTCTGTTAAATCACGTTGCCAGCGTGACACAGGTAATTTTTGTCCTAAGTGAGCGAATAATGCGTTCGCAATTCCTAAGTTACCTTCCGAATTTTCAAAATCAATTGGGTTTACTTTATGTGGCATTGTTGAAGAGCCAATTTCACCCGCAATTGTTTTTTGTTTGAAGTGACCAATGGCAATATAACCCCAAATGTCGCGGTCGAAATCAATTAAGATAGTATTGAATCGAGCAACCGCATCAAATAATTCAGCGATATAATCATGTGGTTCAATTTGGGTAGTAAAGGCATTCCACGTTAAGTTCAATGAGGTGACAAACTCATTAGAAAAGCTATGCCAATTTACTTCAGGGTAAGCGGAAAGGTGAGCATTGTAATTACCGACTGCACCGTTAATTTTACCTAAAAATTCAACATTAGCGATTTGATCACGTTGACGTTTTAAACGTACATAAACATTGGCGAATTCTTTACCCATAGTACTCGGTGAGGCAGGCTGACCATGTGTACGGCACATCATAGGGATGGATTTATATTCAACGGCTAGTGCTTTAATTTCTGTTAATATGTCATCTATTACCGGCAGTAAAACTTGCTCACGACACTCAGTTAACATTAAACCATGAGATAAGTTATTGATATCTTCAGAGGTACAGGCAAAGTGAATAAACTCAGTTACCGCATTTAATTCTTCGTTGTTGGCCACTTGCTCTTTTAAAAAGTATTCAACCGCTTTAACATCATGGTTAGTTGTTGCTTCAATGTGTTTAATACGTAATGCATCTTCTTCACTAAAGTTATCAACAATCGCATTTAATGCCGCTGTCGCTTCAGCACTAAAGGCTGGAACTTCGTTAATTTCTGGTGTTGCTGCTAATTTTTGTAACCAACGTACTTCAACCGTTACGCGATATTTAATTAAACCAAATTCACTAAAAATAGGGCGTAATGATTTTACTTTGCTACCATAACGACCATCTACTGGTGAAATTGCACTTAATGCTGAAAGTTCCATAATATTTCCTAATTTCGTTAACTGGCTGTAATTATTTAATGGTTAAATTAAAGCGTCGTTAACATGATTAATATTTATATACGTTTTAATAATTGCTCTGCACATCCAACAATTTTTGAACGTGAGAATAAAATAGTTCTGCGTTTACCACCTACTTGTCGCCATAAAACCGCTGAGCGAATACCTGCAAGTAATAACGCTCTAATTTTATGTTGATTAACAGGTTGCTTTAATATTTCTGGGTTACCGGCCACTTGAATAGGGGTGCCAATCGGGCTAATTATATCGCTGTAAATACTAGCTAAACTTGCAACGAGCGTTTCACTATCAATATCATAATGGGCTAATTGGCGTTGACATTGTTCGATTCTATTCCCTAATTCAGCAAGCTGTTTAGGTTTTTTACTTAATCGACGCTCTAAACTTAATAAGCTGACAACATAGCGAGTAATTTCCGGATCTTTTTGGGTTGTTTGGTTACCTAAATGCGACATCAAGGTTTGTAAACCAAGAGATAAGTGACTGATATCTCGACCATAAACTTCTAATGTACTGTCAGGAGAGGTAACCATTACACTATTTAATAAAGTAACAAACTCCTCGTCGAGTGTTTGTCCTTGTCTAGATAATTTTTGTACTAACAATGCAACTTGGCAAACTGCTGCGAGTGTTATAGTTTGTTCTTCAAATGCTTGCATAAAATATAATTAACCTTAACCCATGCGCTTAACGAATAAGAGTATTAATAATGCCGCCGCCTAAGCAAATATTATCTTGATAAAATACGACAGACTGACCGGGTGTAACTGAGCTTTGCTGTTCATCAAACATAACCTGAAAAGTACCTTCAACTTCACTTACCGGAGTTAGAGTACAAGGAACATCTTCTTGGCGGTAGCGTGTTTTTACCGTGCAAGAAATCGGCTTATCAAGTTTTTTGCGATTCACCAAATGGAGCTGATTGCCAATTAATCCTTTAGAGAATAGACGAGGGTGGTTATGACCTTGTCCAACAATTAACACATTTCTTAACAGGTCTTTTTCAACCACGTACCAAGGCTCTTCCCCCGCATTTGCTAAACCACCAATACGAAGTCCTTTACGTTGGCCTAGTGTGTGATACATTAATCCGTCATGCTCACCAATAACTTCACCTTCAGCAGATTCTATTTTTCCCGGTTGTGCAGGTAAGTATTGCCCCAGAAAGTCTTTAAATTTACGTTCACCAATAAAACAAATTCCCGTGCTGTCTTTTTTATTGGCGGTAACTAAATCCGCTTTTTCAGCGATAGCGCGCACTTCAGGTTTTTCGATATGACCAACGGGAAATAAAGTACGACCAACTTGTTTATCGCTTAGCGTATATAAAAAGTAACTTTGATCTTTATTATTATCTAAGCCACGTAACATAGCCCATTGACCATTACCTTGTTCATCAGTGATAAATTTTCGTTGAACATAATGGCCTGTCGCGATGTAGTCAGCACCTAAGTCTTCACATGCAAACTCAAGGAAAGCTTTGAATTTAATTTCTTTATTACACATAATATCAGGATTAGGTGTACGACCGGCTTTGTATTCTGCTAAAAAATATTCAAAAACATTGTCCCAATATTCGGTTGCAAAATTAATTGTGTGTAACTTTATACCGAGTTTTTCACACACTTGTTGAGCATCTTTTAAGTCTTCAGCAGCGGCGCAGTATTCATCGGTATCATCTTCTTCCCAATTTTTCATGAACAAGCCTTCAACTTGATAGCCTTGTTCAATCAACAGATGTGCTGATACAGAAGAGTCTACTCCACCTGACATACCAACAATGACTTTGGTATCTTGTGGACGTTTTTCGTTTAATGGCTCACTAATAGACATTGATTACTCGTTTTTCCTAATGTTTATGTTGTATTACAAAAGGCCTAAAGAAAATGGCGCGAAATTATAGCACGGGCAATGAGTTGGTCATAGTACCTAACAAGAGATTCTCACGATGAAAGTTATATATTTTTTGGAAGGTCTATTTGCGCTATTTCACAGGCGATAAAAGTTAAAGATTGGTTTTGAAAATGTCTAATGTTACTTTTTGGCCGGCTAAATAATCGTCAATACACTGTAGAACCATTGGGCTTCTTAATTGCGTTTCTTTTGATTTAATTTCATCATAAGTTAGCCAATGTGTCGCAATTATTTCCTCATCATTAGGGGAGCTTTTAAGCGGCTCGGTTAACTCTATGACAAAACAAAAACGTAAAAAATACAGTGCAATCTCAGGTCGATGAAAATAATAGATACCGCTACAATATTGAGGTTCAATTAGTAAGCCTGTCTCTTCAAAAACTTCCCGTTTAGCCGCATCAATTAAATTCTCATTAGCTTCTAAATGACCAGCAGCTTGATTGAAAACTCGTTGGTTATTTTCAATTTCTTCCACCAATAAAAACTTATCTTGATGCACAATAACTGCGGCAACCGTTGTATTGGGTTTAAATTGTTCGCTGCCATGTCCTTGGGTTAAGTGACTCATTAATTATTCCTTATATTCAGAGTTTTAAATTGGCCATTTTCTATTCCTGCTATGGTATATTTCCCTATGCTATAACGAATCAACCTAAGGGTTGGAAAACCGATATTGGCGGTCATTCTCCTTACTTGCCTGTTTCTGCCTTCGGTAATTGATATTTCAAGCCAGGTGGTAGGAATGTTTGCCCTTTCTCTAATAGGCGGTGTTCTTGGCCAGATATTGGGTTCATCCATCACAGTTACTTTAGCCGGTTTTGTCATGCCATCTTTTAACTCGATGCCTTGGCGTAATAAATTTAGATCTGTTTCTTGCGGCGCCCCCTCTACTTGTACCCAATAGGTTTTTTCAGTTTTCTGCGTGGGATTCGCTAATTTATGCTGTAATTTACCATCATTGGTCAGCAAAAGTAGACCTTCACTATCTCGATCAAGACGTCCTGCCGCATAGATATCTTTAATTGGCACAAAATCTTTTAAAGTCTTTCTTTTGTTATTATGGTTTGCCTCATCATCAGTAAATTGACTTAAAACATTAAAAGGTTTGTTAAGCAAAACTATTTTTTTTTCATCGTTCACTGGTCTGACCTTTTTTGCATGGCTTGGTTTTGCTCTTTTATTTTGCCAATTTCTTCTTTCTACCACGCTTTTTTACTCCGTTTTATTACTAATCGTTCTTATCAAGCTATTTAAATATGGCATGATTTCCTATACTATGCGCGCGCTAAATAAATTTTTGATAAGGTGGATATCAACCTATTTAAGTTGAATGAATATTCACTTTGTCGCACGCTCGCAGATCAAAGTAGGAAGAAAAATGTCCACAGAATCATCTAAAATTATTTATACCATCACAGATGAAGCGCCAGCACTGGCGACTTATTCACTATTACCCATTATCCAAGCATTTACTGCGTCATCAGGTATTGATGTAGATACACGCGATATTTCTTTAGCAGGTCGTATTATTGCTAATTTTCCTAAATATTTGACGCCAGAGCAACAAATTGGTGATGCTTTAAGTGAATTAGGTGAATTAGCGAAAACGCCTGAAGCAAATATTATCAAATTACCTAATATTTCTGCATCAATTCCTCAATTACAAGCGGTTATTAAAGAATTGCAAGATAAAGGTTATGCATTACCTGATTATCCTGCAGAACCACAAAATGAAGCAGAAGAGTCAATCAAATTAACGTATGCGAAAGTATTAGGTTCAGCGGTAAACCCGGTATTACGTGAAGGTAATTCTGATCGTCGTGCGCCAGGTTCTGTTAAACAATATGCTCGTAATAACCCACACTCAATGGGTGCGTGGTCTAAAGAGTCTAAATCACATGTGGCACATATGTCATCGGGTGATTTTTACGGCAGCGAAAAGTCGGTAACTGTTGATGGTGCTACAAACGTAAACATTGAATTTGTCGCTGACAATGGTGACGTTACCTTATTAAAATCAAATTTACCGTTACTTGATAAAGAAGTCATTGATGCTTCTGTGATGAGTAAAGATGCTTTAGTTAAATTTTACGAAACTGAAATTGCCAAAGCGAAAGAAGAAGATGTTTTATTATCGCTTCATTTAAAAGCGACCATGATGAAAGTTTCAGACCCAATTATGTTCGGCCATTGTGTTAAAGTTTTCTATAAAGATGTTTTTGAAAAACATGCAGAAACTTTTGAACAGTTAGGTGTTGATGCTAATAATGGTATTGGTGATGTTTACGCGAAAATAGCGCGTTTACCTGCTGATAAAAAAGCAGAAATTGAAGCAGATTTAGCCGCGGTTTATGCTTCTCGTCCAGAAATGGCGATGGTTGATTCTGATAATGGTATTACTAACTTACATGTTCCAAGCGATGTAATTATCGATGCTTCTATGCCGGCAGCGCTTCGTGCTTCTGGTCAAATGTGGGGCCCTGACGGAAAACAAAAAGATACTAAGTTTATGATCCCAGATCGTAACTATGCTGGTGTTTTCTCAGCAGTTGTTGATTTTTGTCGTGAAAATGGTGCATTCAACCCAACAACTATGGGTACAGTGCCAAACGTTGGCTTGATGGCTCAAAAAGCTGAAGAGTATGGTTCACACGATAAAACATTCACCATGACAGGTAATGGTACCGTTCGTGTTGTTACTGAAAATGGTGAAACATTAATCGAACAAAATGTTGCCCAAGGTGATATTTTCAGAATGTGTCAGGCGAAAGATGCTCCTATTCAAGATTGGGTTAAATTAGCGGTTACCCGTGCAAGAGCAAGTGGTATGCCGGCAGTATTTTGGTTAGACGAAAACCGTGGCCATGATGCCCAAATGATCAAAAAAGTTAACACTTATTTAGCCGACCACGATACAACAGGTTTAGATATTCAAATTTTAGCGCCTGTACAAGCGTGTGAATATACCTTAGCGCGTTGTGCTAAAGGTGAAGATACTATTTCTGTCACTGGTAACGTATTACGTGATTACTTAACTGACTTATTCCCAATTTTAGAATTAGGAACGTCTGCAAAAATGTTATCAATTGTGCCATTAATGAATGGCGGTGGTTTATTTGAAACGGGTGCAGGTGGCTCAGCACCTAAGCACGTTCAGCAATTCAATAAAGAAAACCATTTACGTTGGGATTCACTAGGTGAATTTTTAGCATTGGCAGCGTCTTTAGAGCATGTAGCGGTAACAACGGGCAATACTAAAGCGCAAGTACTGGCAGATACTTTAGATGCGGCTACGGGTAAATTCTTAGATGAAAATAAGTCACCTTCACGTAAAGTGGGTGAATTAGATAACCGTGGTTCTCATTTTTACTTAGGTATGTATTGGGCACAAGCATTAGCAGAGCAAACCGCTGATGAAGAGCTTAAAGCTGCATTTACGGCAGTTGCGCAAGCATTAACTAAGCAAGAAGCTAAAATTGTTGATGAGTTAAACTCTGCTCAAGGTCCAGCAATGGATATTGATGGTTATTACTTCGCAGATACGACATTAGCTGAAAAAGCTATGCGTCCAAGTGAAACGTTCAACACAATTTTATCAAGCCTTTTGTAAAAAACGCTTCATAATTTAGCACGTTAACATTTAAGAAAGGCTATGTAGCAATACATAGCCTTTTTTATGTTCAGGATGAACGGTATGTCGCGGTGCCAAGGATGTCAATGAGCGACGATGTTCAGGATGAACGCTATATTGAAGATAACTCGCCTCATTTCGTTTATGTTATTTACATTTCTACTTGCCAAAAATTTCAATTGCCGTTATTTTCATTAAGTTATTGAAAAATTGATAACAAATTACTCTCCAAACAGTTCTCTAAGACACTTAAGGTTTATGGTTGATACAATATTAAGAGAAGTAGAGCTAAATGATGCTCCGCAAATAGCCAATATCTATAATTATTATATTGAAAGCACGGTGATCACGTTTGAAGAACAAGTGATCGTCGCTCAAGATATTGAAAAAAGAATTGAAAAAATTCAACGAGCAGGTCATTTTTGGTTTGTGGCCGAAGTTGACAATAAAATCGTGGGTTATGCTTATTCTGCGCCATGGCGCGACCGTTCTGCTTATCGATTTGCCAGTGAGGTGTCCATTTATCTGACAAAAGATTCACAAGGAAAAGGGCTTGGTAGTCTTTTATATCAAGCATTATTTCAACAACTTAAATCTACCCCGATAAAAATATTAATTGGTGGGATCACTTTACCCAATGAAAGCAGCGTGGCACTTCATGAAAAATTTGGCATGGAAAAAGTGGCACATTTTAAAGACGTTGGTTATAAATTTGATCAGTGGCTTGATGTTGGCTATTGGCAATTAAAGTTATTTTAACGTTTAATGATTTTAATATTAACGGCATAACTCGTTAATTTTTCGTTTAAAAACACTTAAAAGGATTTCACTTGAAAATATTTATCTGCATAACATTAAGCATGTTTAGTGTGCTTGCTTACGCCAATGATAATTTTGCAGCGTGCGGTAATAATGAACAAGCTCGACTGTTAGCTGAAATGATCATTAAGGATGCCGAACAGCAAAGAAGCGTTATTCGCTGTAATAAGTTGTTGACGAAAGTCGCCACCGATAAAGCGCAGTTAATGGTGAAAAGCGGTTTAGTGATGCACAATCTTGGTGGCAGCCCTAATGAGCGACTACGTGAAGTAAATTATCAACTGCCTAGCTATTACGGTGGTGCGATGAGTAATCAAGTGGAAGCCATAGCTGGTGGTTACAGTGATGCAGAAGATGTTTGGGACGGCTTTAAAAATTCATTTGGTCATAGACAGCATTTATTAGGTGAAATAGATTTTTATCGAGAGCAAGATGAACTCGGCATTGCTTTTGTTAGAAAATGGGAGTCACCACATGTTGAATATTGGGCAGTCTATTTAACAAAAGGTTTTAAGAAAAACCAAAGTAATCCTTTTGCCGGTAAAAAACTGCCAAATAAAGGCACTTTAATATTAATTGAGCCTTCAAAGTTGCAAATTAAACCAGAAGTTCAGCAGCCAAATTAATTTGTTTATGCTTTGTAAACTTCGATTTACTCTCTAATTATATTAATTCGGAAAATGACTAGTGTTGCTGTTGCAGAAGCGATATCTTGTCATTCTATTTTTCAATACTTTTAACAAAAATAAGGGTGTAACGTTGAAACTACTTAAAAATATTCAATTTTTATCAGTACTAGTTATTTCATCAAGCTTTACCGTTTATGCAAATGATAATTTTGATAAAGCCTATAATTCTTTTGATGTTCACGCGATCAAAAAAGATATTAAAACTCTGTCATCTGATACGTTTGAAGGCCGAGAACCTTCAGGTGTAGGTGAGAAGCTTACCACCGATTTATTAATTAACGCCTTTAAATCATTAGGCTTAAAACCTGGTAATGGCGACAGCTATACACAAGCAGTACCTATGGTTAGCATAACGAGTACACCGGTGAAACATTTATCAATAGCCGATCTCGATTTTGAATTTCCGAAAAATTATGTTGCCAGTTCAAGAAAAACTGAAAAAAACATTGAATTAAAAGATTCTGAACTTGTCTTTGTTGGTTACGGTATTAATGCTCCAGAATATAACTGGAATGATTATCAAGATATTGATGTAAAAGGAAAAACAGTCGTAGTTCTAGTGAATGATCCTGGTTTTGCTACACAAGATAGTGCGTTATTTGAAGGCAATACGATGACTTATTATGGCCGTTGGACATATAAGTATGAAGAAGCCGCAAGACAAGGAGCCGCAGGCGCTATTATCGTTCATGAAACTAAGCCTGCTAGTTATGGCTGGAATGTTATTGAGAGTAGTTGGACTGGCGCGCAATATCATTTACCGGCAAAAGAAGTCAATGAAGCAATTGTTGATGTTGAGATGTGGATCAGTGTTGAGAAAGCAAAAGCATTGTTTGCCAAAGCAGGCAAAGACTTTATGCAAGCTAAAAAACAAGCCTTGTCTAAATCATTTAAAGCAATACCTCTTTCGCTAAAAGCGAGTGTGTCAATTAGTAATGATTTTGAACAATCAACGTCTAATAATGTGTTAGCAACTATACCTGGTAGTGAAAGCCCTGATGAGCATGTGCTTTATATGGGCCATTGGGACCATTTAGGTACAACTATGATTGATGGTAAGAAACATATTTTTAATGGTGCACATGATAACGCAACAGGCACGGCTGGTTTGATCCATATTGCAAAAGCGTACAAAGCGTTAAATAAAGCGCCAAAACGCTCGATTACGTTCGCTGCAGTGACAGCTGAAGAGCAAGGTCGGTTAGGTTCAATTTACTTCGCTAACCATCCTACGGTTGAATTATCAAAAATTGTTGGCTTAGTAAATATGGATAGTTTAGATATTACGGGCCTTAAAACTGACTTAACGGTAGTTGGTTTTGGAAAATCTCAATTAGAAGATTACTTAGCGAAAGCAGCTAAACGCCAAAATAGAACCTTAACGGCAGAGCAAACACCTGAACGAGGTTATTACTACCGTTCAGATCACTTTAGTTTAGCGAAAAAAGGTGTGCCTGCGTTAAGTGCTGGTGGTGGCTCTGTGTGGTTAAATGAGAAAGAAAAACAAATAGGCAAGCGCGTGAAAGCTGAAGTGGCGAAATGTTATCATCAAATTTGCGATGAATATAATGAACAATGGGGCTGGAGTGGTTTAGTCGCTGAACTTCAAGTGTTCTTTGAAACAGGTTATTTATTAGCCAATACGAAGCAATGGCCTAACTGGCATCAAGGTACTGAATTTAAAGCGCTTCGTGATGCGATGATGAAATAATTTATGGTGCTTTAAAAGCCTTAACTGGATCATAATAAAAACGCCAATCGTATGATTGGCGTTTTTTTTGACGATTCTTTTGCTGCTAATGAGGAGTGTGGCTTTTCTTTGTCTTGATGATCAGCGGAAACAGTATAATTATGAGTAACCATGATGTTGAGCCACCTCCGCCACTAGAGCTAGTATCAGGCGTTGGAGTAGGTGGTGTTACTACCGTTTCATCATTATCAATGATACTGACAGTCACTTGGTTAAATTCGCCGATAATAGATGAGTCCTCAGCAGATAAGGCAATCGTAAAGGTTTCATCTGATTCATCGTTTGTGTCATCAACAATTGAAAAACTAATCGATTGCTCTATTTCATCAGCAAGAAAAGTGATAGTACCGTTTGATAAATCAAAATCGCTTGATTGTGTCGCTGTATCGTTGGACACCTGTAAATTAACCGATAATTGACCATAACTGCCATTTAAGCGAACAACCTTGATGGTTACTTCTCCGGCATCCTCATTAAAAGAAACCGTACTGCTTTCAAAGGTAACTTCACCTCTAGCCGGTGTTTCATTTTCTTGAATGACGATGATGGCTGTTCCCGTATTTTCTTCGATATAGGCATTGTTAGGGTTTGTCATCATTAACGAAAAGCTTTTGTCGCCTTGGTATTCATCATTATCAATAATAACAATTGATACGTCTTTACTATATTCACCCGAGTAAAAAGTAATGGTTTGATCTTCAAACACATAATCTGTGCCGTTAATCGCAGTATCGTCGATTGCACTAATATCGACAGACATTTCACCAAGAGCGTCATTAGGTCGAGTAATGGTTAACGTTAGGTTGCCAGAATTTTCATCCACTGCATTGCTTGTTTCTTGCCAACTTAACGCGGTACCGCCATTATCTTTTAATGTAACGTTTAACTTTGATTTATCGCCTAAAGTTGCTGAGTCGGGATCGGTTAGTTCTATGGTGAAACTTTCATTTATTTCATAGGCTTCATCTGCAAAAATATCGAGCGTAAAGGTTTGAAATAATTGTTTATCGCTTAGCGTCAGTATTTGTTCTATGGCCTTATAATCGTCATCGCCAGTTGCCGTTTGATCTACTGATCTCACCGTGACTTTTACGTCTCCCTTATCACCTAACGAGCGGATCACTTTAAGCGTGACGGTTTGATTGATTTCATTTAAATTCAGTTGTTCAATTTGAAAACTAAGTTCCCCCGCCAGTGCTGTATTATAAAGGGGATTGGTATTGTTTGTGAGCTCTTCACTGTTAGAAACACCATCATTATCAATGTCTTGGTCGTCTGTGTTGGTATTACAAGTGGTTGGCTGTTGATAATTTTCATACGGAATAAATTGTTCAACATAGTTTACTTGCCAACAATAAAGATTATCACTGCCAAATAATCTTATTTGTGACCAAGTGTTATGTAAGTTAAATAGGGCACTTAGATCGGTAATATTGGTATTGGTCGCGTTCAACGTTGTTAAGTTATTTAAATATATTATCGAGTCTAAATTTGTGATTGGATTTTGACTTAGTGTTAAAGATTGTAAATTTCTATACCCATTAAGCGGTGTTAAATCCGAAACCATGTTGTTTTCGATATCTAAGAGCTGAATCTCTCTTAAGGCATTGAGCCCACTGATATTTGATAATTGGTTATCATTAAGATATAGCTGGGTGAGTTTTGTCAAATTTGCTAACGATGGTAAATCAGTGATTTTATTATTACTGATTGACAACCAGCTTAGGTTTTCTAGATCTTGTATATCAGTGATATCAGTAATTTGGTTGTTTTCTAATAATAAGGTTTCTAAGGTCACATGATCACTGATTGCCGAAATATCACTAATTTGATTGTCTGTTGCATTTAAATAACTGAGATAATTTAAGTTTTCTAAGCCATCAAAGGATGTTATTTGATTATAATTTACGGTTAAATAATTTAAATATAGTAACGAAGCTAATGAAGATAAGTGAGTAATATTATTATTGGATAAACTCAACGTAGCTAATTTTGTCAGTGTTGATAATACTGAAATATCAGTTAAATTATTTCCATTTAAATAAATTGACGTTAAGCCACTAAATTTTTCCAAACCTGATAATGAGCTGATGTTTCTATAACTACAAAATAAATCTCTGACTTGGCCAGCATACGTAATATCGTAATTATTAATCTGGTTTTCTAAGCAAGCTTTTAAACCGGAACTTTCTATATTATTTAAAGCGTCAGAAGCAAGCGTGAGGTCAGTTTCAGTATCCATAATATTGGCCAACTGAAAACGCAATTGATTAAGTGCATAACTGGCATCTGCACCATTCACCGTATCATTTCTATCAATACCACAAGCTATCTCGGTACAAAGGATATTAGGGTTGGAAAATTTATAGACTTTGCCTGCTGTTGCCGTACTATAAGCCATGACAGTTGAAAAACCATTTAAGACATCTTCTACACGATACCCCCTCGCAAACGGAAAACTATAACCGGTATCTCCTTGTGCTAATGAATGTGCAAGCCCCATGTTATGTCCCATTTCATGGGCATTGACGTAATCAGCACAATCGATACTGGTATGGCTATACATAAACCCAATCGAATTGTTCACTTCACGATTACCCCATGCTATACCGCAAACAGTGTCTTCGGGCATATTCGGGCGTAATAAAGCCACCATATCCGCGCCAGCTTCATAGCGAATATTTTCGATATTAGTGAAAGCTTCATGACTTTGATAAGTAATATCATCTAAAGCTTGTTCAGATAATATTTCATCCGGGTAATCAACGGCTAACGTGTCAGCAATGGCTATTTGCATATTCACTTCACTATCAAGATATATTTGATTAGTGACTTCAACAAGATGGTTTAATCGGGTGGTTACATCACCATCGTAAAGCGTCTCTGCAGTTAAACTATAAACAAATAATACTTTAATCGTTGCCATGTCATTATTGTTCATTGCAGCGCTATTCTGCGGATTTTTAATCATGTTTGGCAACGAAGAATAAACGATTGAGTCTTGACTTTTATTGTGGCTGACTTGCTGGTTTTGTGGAGATTTTATTGAAAAACGAGGGCTTTCTTCGGGGATTTTTACGTCACTTATATGACTTTTATTTGCTTTGGTAAGCCTCTGCTCATTTAATAGTTTACCCTGATTATTACTTCCTTGTGCAACATAAACTTGGTTGTTGGTAACAATTCTAAAAAAGAATTGTTTTTTACCTAGCGTTAACACAACAGGGGTTGCTTCTTTCTTATGATTTATTTTAGCAAAAATATGGACAATGCCATTTTGTTTACGTTTTATCTTTGTAATTTTCGCTTGATAACTTTCATTTTCGGTAAGGTTAATAGTGATAATGTCATTGATTTGATGATCTTTTAATAATTTTGTATCTACCGAAAAGTTTTGTGCATTGCTATAAGCTTGACTGCTCATAAACTGAGATGTGGTTTTATTAGCCGCTTTAGCTACTTCCCAGTTGAATAGATCAATGGCTGAAGAGGTTAAGGGTAACAATGATAAAATGACGGTTGCCAGAAGACGCTTCATAAAAACTCCATGTTTAAAATATTTAAACAATTTTTTGAATTGTGAAATTTTGAATAGTGAACAGTTTACTTGAATGTTAATAATAGAACAGTTAATCCGTTTTAAACATTAAAATTAATGATTAAAACTTAAGAAGCTATTTGGATTTATTACCATGAAAATGATTCAAATGACTCAAATGATTCAAATGATTCAAATGATTCAAATGATCAAAGTCGCAAAGTAAGAATTCGTTATGGTTAATGATGGCAATGAATTTTAAGCAAAGAAAAAGGGCGATACTCATGTATCGCCCTTAATGTGGCTCCTCAACCTGGACTTGAAACAGAGACAAACGCGTTTTTTATCAAGAGTACAGTCCGTTGCGCATTGAAGGCATTTAAGAAACTGATGTATTGATCTCATTATGTTTTGTTCAGACGAAAAAAAACCACGTTTAGTTAAAAACGTGGTTTTAATGTGGCTCCTCAACCTGGACTTGAACCAGAGACAAACGCGTTTTTTATCAAGAGTACAGTCCGTTGCGCATTAAAATAACGGTTAGAAATTAATTCAAATGATCAAAGTCGCAAAGTAAGAATTCGTTATTATTAATGATGACAATGAATTTTAAGCAAAGAAAAAGGGCGATACTCATGTATCGCCCTTAATGTGGCTCCTCAACCTGGACTTGAACCAGGGACAAACGGATTAACAGTCCGTTGCTCTACCAACTGAGCTATTGAGGAATAAACTTTTTAAACTTCTGTTTATTATGAAGTTAAAGTAACCGTAGTTAAACCATTACTTATATAATGTGGCTCCTCAACCTGGACTTGAACCAGGGACAAACGGATTAACAGTCCGTTGCTCTACCAACTGAGCTATTGAGGAATAACAGTGTTGAAACATTCATTTGTTTGCAACTCGTTAACGGGGCGGAATATTAATAGCACCTAGCCGAGCTGTCAACACAAAATTTAGAAAAAAATCATTTAATTGTTCGTTTGCTTATTTTACGTTCAAGCTGTTGTTAATAACACCGCTTGTTGTTCGTTCCTTATTCAATTAATTGTAATTAAATATTTTTATTTAGTTATCCACTTTTTCTGTGGATAACTATGTTAGTGAAAGTGTAATAAAACGTGATTTAGGGTTATTCAAGCCATTACGCAATAAATGGAAGTTTTTATTGGCCTCGGTAGAGCCCACGTAAAATATGGGGTGTAAGAGGTTAAGTTTATAAAACAATCATTAGTGAACGTTTTTTGTTCAAGCGATAATTAAGCACAATTTATGTGAATTATTTTAACGTATAAGTGTGAGATTTATTTAAGTAATAAAAAATAAAGATGAATTATTCTATTAAAAACTCAACACGCGACGAAATTAAATATTTCAATAGCGACTCTACTAAGTATCTTTTACAATAAGTCTCGCTTTAGTACCGCTACTCATGAAATTACATATCGACTATGACAAATAAGAAAAATAACCATCAAATTGATTTATTAGTAGATCCGGTTGGTCAAACGCTCAAGCAAATGACGATACCAATGATTTACGGCATGATTTTATTAATGACATTTAATTTGGTTGATACTTTCTTTGTTGGTTTACTCGGTACACAACCACTTGCTGCGATTAGCTTCACTTTTCCCATTACGTTTACAGTTATCAGTTTAACAATCGGGCTAGGCATAGGTACATCAGCGGTAATTGCTCGCTCTTTAGGAAAAGGTGATCATAAATTTGCAAAGTGTTCGGGTACTTCTGCACTTATTTTAGGGGCTATTGTTGTTGGTTTATTGTCGTTTAGTGGCTATCTATACAGTGACGAAATATTTACTTTATTAGGGGCTAGTGAAGATTTATTACCTATCATTCGCGACTATACCGACTTTTGGTTTTTAGGCAGTATATTTTTAATTGGTCCCATGCTGGGCAATTCAATCCTACGCGCAAGTGGTGATACAAAAACGCCAAGTATCGTGATGGGGGTTGGCGGAATAATCAATGCGATTTTAGATCCTATTTTTATTTTTGGCTTTGGTCCTATTGAGGCAATGGGAATAAAAGGCGCGGCTATTGCAACACTAGTTTCTTGGGTCGTTGGAACTGGATTTATTTTATATATTGTCGGTGTCAAACGGCAATTAATTCACACTTCTTTGATTTTTATTAAAACGTTTGCGCAATCTAGTAAAGCGATTTTACATATAGGCTTACCTGCTGCAGGGGCAAATATGTTAACGCCAATTGCTGCCGCTGTATTGACCGCAATTGCTGCCACTTATGGAGAGTCGGCAGTGGCGGCTTTTGGTGTAGGTTCGAGAATAGAGTCTATTGCTTGTTTAGTTGTATTAGCAATGTCGATGACGTTACCGCCATTTATTAGTCAAAACTTAGGGGCGGGTAATATGCAACGTGTAAAGGAAGGATACTTAACTTCGGTTAAATTTGTCATGATCTGGCAAGTTTTTATCTATGCCTTGTTAGTGATCACCGCTCCTTGGATTGCCGATGCTTTTTCGAAAGAGCAATCTGTGGCTGATATTATCACGTTATTTATTTATATTTTACCGCTAGGTTATGGTCTACAAGGGATTATTATATTAACTAACTCATCTTTTAATGCCTTACATAAACCTATGGTGGCATTATGGTTGAGTATCGTTCGATTATTTGTTTGTTATGTACCATTAGCGTATTTAGGTAGTGAGCTATACGGTATTCATGGTTTTTTCATTGGAGGAGTTCTCGGTAATATGGTGATGGCGCTGATCTCATATCGTTTATTTGCAAAACAGTTTCAATTAACTGAAATGGATATTAAGGTTGCTTCATCATGAAAAACATGAAATTAGTGTCTGACTATACTCCAAGTGGTGACCAACCGAGTGCTATAAATAAACTTATGGATGGTATAGAGTCTGGTTTAGCTCATCAAACCTTATTAGGGGTAACTGGCTCAGGGAAAACATTTACCGTAGCCAATGTGATTGAAAAACTAAATCGTCCGACCATGATGCTCGCACCTAACAAAACTTTAGCGGCACAGCTCTATGGTGAAATGAAAGAGTTCTTTCCTGATAATGCCGTTGAATATTTTGTTTCTTATTATGATTATTATCAACCTGAAGCTTATGTACCCACCACCGACACTTTTATCGAAAAAGATGCGTCAATTAATGAGCATATCGAACAAATGCGTCTATCAGCCACTAAAGCCTTACTTGAGCGTAAAGATGTCATTATTATTGCCTCCGTTTCAGCTATTTATGGTTTAGGTGATCCAGACTCGTATTTAAAAATGATGTTGCATTTAAGGCAAGGCGATATTATTAATCAGCGTGATATCCTTCGACGGTTAGCCGAGTTACAGTACACGCGAAATGATGTCGCTTTTGCTCGTGCTACTTATCGCGTTCGAGGTGATGTGATTGATATATTTCCTGCAGAATCAGACCGACTTGCTTTACGTGTGGAGTTATTTGACGAAGAAATTGAACGTATTAGTCAATTTGACCCATTAACAGGGCAGGTTGAACGCACATTAGCACGAGTGACTGTTTATCCTAAAACCCACTATGCGACCCCTCGTGAGAAAATATTAGCCGCCGTTGAAAATATTAAAATAGAATTAAAAGATCGCTCAGCTCAATTAAAAGAACTCAATAAATTAGTTGAAGAACAGCGTGTTGTTCAACGTACCCAGTTTGACATTGAAATGATGACTGAACTTGGTTACTGCTCAGGTATTGAAAACTATTCACGATATTTATCAGGTCGGGAGCCTGGTGAAGCACCGCCTACATTATTCGATTATTTACCTGATGACGGTTTACTGATTATTGATGAATCTCATGTCACAGTACCGCAAATTGGTGCTATGTATAAAGGTGATAGATCCCGAAAAGAAAATTTAGTTGAATATGGTTTTAGATTACCTTCGGCGCTTGATAATAGGCCGATGAAATTTGAAGAATTTGAATCTCTTGCGCCGCAAACTATATATGTGTCGGCCACGCCTAGTCATTATGAATTAGAAAAGTCTGCTGGAGAAATTGCTGAACAGGTGGTGAGACCAACAGGCTTATTAGATCCTATTATTGAAGTACGTCCTGTTGACACGCAAGTTGATGACTTATTGTCAGAAATAAATAAGCGTGTGGCAATTGGTGAGCGTGTGATAGCAACAACATTAACTAAACGTATGTCTGAAGATTTAGCCGATTATTTAGATGAACATAATATTAAATCACGATATTTACATTCAGATATTGATACCGTTGAGCGTGTCGAAATTATACGAGACTTTCGCTTAGGCCATTTTGATGTCTTAGTGGGAATCAATTTATTACGTGAAGGTCTTGATATGCCTGAAGTATCATTAGTCGCCATTTTAGACGCAGATAAAGAAGGCTTTTTACGTTCAGAGCGCTCGCTTATTCAAACCATAGGTCGTGCTGCCCGGAATATCAACGGTCGGGCAATTTTATATGCCGACAGGATCACTGGCTCAATGAAAAAGGCAATTGATGAAACAGAAAGGCGTCGCTTAAAACAACAAAGTTACAATGAAACGCATAATATTACGCCCAAAGGTGTTAGTCGCAAAATCAATGATGTGATGGATGTTGGTCATCGTCCAGAAGAAGCACTAATTCGCAATAAAAATCGTGCTGCTGAGCCTGCTGCGAAATATGAGGCCATGTCGGTCGCTGATATTGATAAGAAAGTAGCACAATTAGAAAAAACCATGTTTGATCATGCTCAAAACTTAGAGTTTGAACAAGCGGCGGCAGTACGCGATGAAATAAATAAATTACGCCAACAACAATTGTCGGCGTAATCTTTATCTTTGAGTAAATTCACTTAAGTTCGAAAATGGTGTAATGACCGATAATGTTGGCAATGCCATCACGATTACAATGGGTTAACTGACTAATATCTTCGATGATCTTATCTTGAACATCGACAGGAAAAAGCATTAATTGCTCCATATACAAATGGGCTTGTAGTTCATTATTTGCGTTCATAAATTCTGCGATACGATTTGCGTGATTAATCCAAATAGCACTCATAGACATCATCCTCATAGTAAACCAGCCCAGGCAAACTATGCACTGGATCAGTAAATTAAGTTTAGGTCAATACTTGAGTGTTTTTTATACAAAAACATTCTAAAAATAAATGTTGCGGTAAGAACTAATCTATAAATTTTTAACTGTCTGTTATCTGGTATTTTCCTAATCGATATAAAAAAGCTTTGTATGACATTTTTAGGTATTTAGCGGCCATTGTTCGAGTGTCTTGGTACTTTTTAAGGAGATAGGTGAAGCAATACCGTTGTATAACGCCGAAACGGCCACTTGAAATCAGCACTATTAAACCGTTAAACATTTACACATATTTTAAATGAAAATCATCAAAGAAGTTTTTTAAAGCAAAATCACAACGTAACGACGTTAATTTACGAGTTACCAATGAAATCAAACAAAATCAAAGATGCTGTTGAGTGTTGTGTAACAACTCATCTAAATCTTGTTGTAATTGTTTTAGTTCTATTTTTGTTAAACCAGTCAGCATTAATAACTTTGCAGGAATAAATTTCGCTTTGTTTTTGATTTCTTTCCCGTGAGCGGTTAATTCAATTGCAACAGATCGCTCATCAGTCTTACTTCTGGTTCGCTTGATTAACCCTAATTTTTCCATGCGTTTTAATAACGGGGATAAAGTTCCTGAATCTAATTCTAAGATTGCGCCAATATCTTTAATTGATTTTGCTTGTTCATCTTGCCATAAAACTAACATCACCAAATATTGAGGGTAGGTTAAGCCGGCCTCTTTTAATAAAGGCGCATAAAGTCGAGTGATAGATTTGTTGAGTTTATATAATCGGAAACACAGTTGGTTCTCGATATGTAACTGCTCATTCATTGTCAGAAATTACTTATAATAACGTTTCAATATCAGCGACTAAGGATTCAGGTTTGGTCATAGGGGCAAATCGCTTGTTCACTTCGCCATTTTTATTGACTAAGAATTTAGTAAAATTCCATTTGATCCCTGTTGATCCTAAAATACCTGGTGCCGCTTGTTTTAAATAGTTAAATAAAGGATGAGCTTGCTCACCATTTACGGCTATTTTACTGAATAAGTTAAAACTAATATTAAAGTTGAGATCGCAAAAATTCTTAATTTCAGCATCACTGCCTTTTTCTTGTTGCTTAAATTGATTACAAGGAAATGCTAAAACGGCTAGACCACGATCTTTATAGTCAGTATAGAGTTTTTGTAAACCTTCATATTGAGGGGTAAAGCCACAAGCGCTCGCAGTATTAACAATCAAAACAACCTGATCTTTAAATTGTTCCATTGATATATCTTTACCGGTATGGTCTTTGGCAGAAAATTGATAAAAATTTTGCTTATTAAGTTCGGTTATCATCGTCAACCCTGTGTTGTTTGCAATTATATTGCGCACAATGTAATTGTTTTTTCCTATTTTATCAAGTTAATGTTTTATTTAGACTACTGTTATTTATTGAATTTACGTAGAATATTACAATCACTTTCGATTAGGAGTAAACAATGAACAAAGTCGCCTTTATTGGTTTAGGTGTAATGGGGTACCCAATGGCAGGACATTTAGCCAAGGCGGGTTTTGACGTTTGTGTTTATAATCGCACCCAAGCAAAAGCTAAAAAGTGGGTTGAAGAGTTTGGTGGTCGTGCTGCTGAAACACCGAAATTAGCGGCGAAAAATTGTGACATTGTTTTTACCTGTGTAGGCAATGATCACGACGTACGAAGCGTTGTTCTTGGTGAAGATGGCGTAATTTCAGGGTTAACTGAAGAGACTATTTTAGTCGATCACACGACAGCCTCAGCTGAGTTAGCACGTGAGTTATCTTCAATAGCACAAAAGCAAAATATTCATTTTATTGATGCACCGGTTTCAGGTGGTCAAGCGGGTGCTGAAAACGGTGTTTTAACTGTGATGTGTGGTGGTGAACAATCCGTATTTTTAAAAATACAACCTGTTATGGCGGCATATGCACAATTTAGCCAATTAATGGGGGAAGTGGGCTCTGGCCAATTAGCCAAGATGGTGAATCAAATTTGTTTTGTAAATACGGTTCAAGGCTTAGCAGAAGGATTAAATTTTGCTCAAAAAGCGGGGTTAGATACTAACAAATTACTTGAAACTATTTCAAAAGGTGCCGCAGGCTCTTGGCAGATGGATAATCGCGGTGTGACTATGTGTGATCGTGAATTTGACTTTGGTTTTGCCGTTGATTGGTTAAGAAAAGATTTAGGTATGGCATTTGAAGAAGCCGAAAAAATTGGCGCCGACTTAACGATTACCAAACAACTGGACGGTTATTATGAAGAAGTACAAGCTATGGGGGGCAATCGTTGGGATACATCGAGTTTGATCGCTCGATTTAAAAAATAAATCCTATCAAAATAGCTAACGAAATCAATGATAACTAAGGTTATATTGTCAATTGTTTAGCTTTTATTCTGCTTAGAGACAAATAACTGAAACAACAAAAGCGCTTTAATTAGCGTTTTGTTGTTGGATATTAAATCGTACTTTGCCCATTAGTAATTAGACGATTAAAAGGTTAGCTGTCTTTTAAATCGTCACTAACCATCATCAATTTCTATTTTTGTACAAAAAAATAAAAATCTCTATTTTTACTCGAATAATGCAGTAAATAGGCTAAATTTATATTTTAAGGGCAGTTCTATTTATGGAGCATTAATGAATATTGTTGACAGTCATTTAACGGTAAATAAAAAAATCATATCAAAGCGTGAAAATAGGTTTCCGGTGATTGAGTGGTCATTGAATATAACAACCCAACAATTTAGCTACGATCAACATGCATTTCGATCAGTATTTCAATATTCCCAACCGATAGTCACTGTGTCAGAACTTATGACTTTACTCACCTATGAGATGCGTGAGAAAGCCAAACAAGTGTTTCGCTCGGTGTTAACTACAGGGAAGAGTCAGCATTTTACTTGTTGCTTAATGTTTAGCAGTGAAGAATTTGTTTATGTCGTATTTACCCTTAACTTAGCTAAAGCGAATGTGGTTAAAGGAACTATGCAACCTTTAATGAAGTTTGCCAACCATATGGAAATAGCTAATATTTTTCAAAGTTTATTCGAAAATGAGCATCATGGTATTTTACTGACCGACAGTGAATCTAAGATTTTGGTTTGTAATTCCTATTTTGAAAAGCAGATGGGTGTCAAACGTGGCGAACTGATAGGCAAGCATACTCGTAGTTTTAATGCAGGAAGGCACTCGGAAGAATTTTATCAAAATATGTGGTCAAAAATTCACAATGATGGCCACTGGTCCGGGGTTATATTAAATCGACACCCTAATGGAGAAGTATTTCCTCATGAATTGACGATTCAAAAAATATCACCCGTTAAAGATAAAATTTTCTATTTAGGCTTAACTGTTGATTTAAAACAACAACTTTCAAGGTTGATGGATACCGAATTAGGTGGAATTGATTTATTAACTAAACAGCCGACTAAAGAAAAATTTCTTACTGAACTTTCAATGTTTTGCCAAAAAACGGGTCATCATAGCGGTAAAATTGTGTTAGTTGTTAAACCCAAATTCACGGAAGAAAATTTTCATCAAAACTTAGTAGAGCTTTCTGATTCGTTATTTCATGTTCGACTAGCACAAGTAACAGGTTATTTGGAAAAAGGGGTTTTTGCTATTTGTACCGAATATCATTTTGAACACAATAATGAGCAATCACGAGCCATTCGGTCGGCAATTAGGTATTTATTTCAAGACATTAAATTTCATGCAAGTAAAGCTATACATGAAGCTTTAGTGAAAGGAAAAATAGGCGTTTCAGTTTTAGGTTTAGATAGTCAATCACCTGAAGAACTCTTGTCAAATTCAACAGAAGCAATGGTAGAGGGCCATGCTGGAGAAGGCAAACATCTCAATTTTTATTTTAAATCTATACACGATGAAATAAATCGCAAGAAGCAATTAGAACTATTTGTTTCAGACGTTATAAAGAAAAAGCTACTTTCAGTGCATTATCAACCTATTGTTAATTGTAAAACTGGCGAGTTAGTTAAATTTGAAGCTTTATGTCGTTTTCCTAAATCACCTGTTACTAAAGCTAATATTGAGGAAATGATCACTATAGCTGAGGATATCGACCTAATTGCTGATTTGGACCATTGTATCAGTACTAATGCATTAAAAGACTTAAATAAGTTACACGAAAAATATGGTGAACAAATAGGTTTAACTATTAATTGCTCCCTTAATACGAAACAAGATATTACGGAAGTTTTAGCAAAATTGGCTCAACAAATTTTAGCTTATGTTCATACCCCTGGCCAAATCACGATAGAATTAACAGAAAGTGCCTACTTTGATAGCCAATATAAACAATCTAATATTCTTAATGATCTACATAAAATAGGCGTTAATATTGCGATTGATGATTTTGGAACCGGATACTCATCATTTAGTTATTTAACCGGCGGTTTATTTAACATATTAAAAATAGATAAAATTTTTGTAACGGATATTCATCAAGACAGAAATAAATATAATATTGTCAAAATGATCACCGGACTTTCCCATACTTTAGGCGTGAAAGTTATTGCTGAAGGTGTCGAAAATGAAGATGAACTTTTTGTGCTACAAACTTTACAGGTAGATTATATTCAAGGCTATTTATTTGCAAAGCCCAAAGCTTTATCGGATCTTGATCATCCCGACTATTTTGTGAAAAAATTCAACCAAGTTATGCAATTGAATAACAATAATAATCAACTTGAGCGTTTTTCATCAATCATTAAAACTCAAATAGATAAATTATTACCTAATGATCATTTAGTCAAAACTTATGATTACTTTAATCAAAATCCTAAGCATGTACTCCCTGTTATTTTTAAGAAAAAATGTCTAGGGCTGGTAAGTGTCTCCGAAATTAATTTACATATTTCACCGACTATGGGCACAGATGCTGAAACCACACAAGAATCTAAAAAATGGAAAAAACCCATTAGTCAGTTGATGAACGTTGAATTTACCAAACTGTTAAATACTATTGTCGTCGATAATTTAGCAGCTTTGATTAAGGACAATCCGAATTTCCCGTGGGTAATTGTTGATGATAAAGAGCACTTTGTTGGGATGATTTTTAAAACAGATATTTTTAATTATTTGATCGAAGAAAATAGCCAGTAGCCGATTAGTCAGTAGCGATTCATTTTTCACTGAAAGTTCGGGTAATAGTTTAGGGGTTAGCTTTGAATATATTGATACAAAGCTTTTAACACCGCCATTTTACTTTGGTTATTCTCATGCTCATGCACTAAGTTTTCAATTTTTATCATAAACTCATCAGCACTTAATAAACCTTTGCCACCAAATTGAATTTTATTTTGGCAATACTGTTGCCATTTTTGTTGTTCTTCATTGGTTAAAGTCAAAGGATAGTTTCTGGCTCTATATCTGAATAATAAAATTGGTAATCGTTCATCTTGAAAAGTAAAAGGGTGGCTTGATAGCTGTTCGGGTGGCAACTGGTGTAAAATTTCCATTTGTGCTTTATCCGCATGAGAGAAAAAGTTTCCACCATATAAGGCTTGTTCAGCATCGATGTTTTCATCATCAAAATCATCAGCAGCAAAAACTTCAGTTAATTTATCTCGTATTTCTAAATGTTCTTTCAGTAACGTTAAATTCGCTAAACAACGTTCTCTAGGAATTGACAACCGTGCCGCGTTCTCCGGCAAAAGGGTTTTCGCAGGTGCGACAATCGGGCATTTATTGATATGAATGAGTTTCACCGGAATAGGGCTTTCATCTTCGGCTAATTCATCATGACGAGTATATAAACGTGATTTAATTTCTTCGGCGCTTAAATTAAATAATGGCGTAGGGTCTTGAGCTAAATCAATACAGATTACCGCATTTTTATTAACCGGATGATAAGCTACGGGTGAAAACCAACTCGTGCAACCATGTACGGAAGATATTTTACTGGAAGTATGTACAACCGGTGTCATGTTATAAACATCAAGTAATTCGGCAACTTGTTTTTTGTTTTTTAAATTGAAAACGAACTCATACAATTTTGGCTGTTTTTCTTTTATCAGTTTCGCCATGGCAATGGTGGCGTACACATCACTCATCGCATCATGAGCTGACTCATGACTGATCCCATTAGCTGCTGTGAGTAATTCCAGCCTAAAACTGACAACTTCTTCGCCGTCACGCTCAACGGTTGGCCATTGAATACCTTCTGGACGTAATGCATAACATGCCCGCACTAAATCGATAATGTCCCAACGACTATTGCCATTTTGCCATTCACGCGCGTAAGGATCATAAAAATTACGATAGAGCAGATATCGTGTTACTTCGTCATCAAAACGAATATTATTGTAGCCGGCAACACAGGTATTAGGTTGTGAAAATAGCGAATGAATGCGGTCAGCAAATGCTGCTTCTGTTAATCCTTCAGCTAATGTTTTTTGTGGAGTGATCCCTGTGACTAAACACGCTTCAGGGTTTGGCAGATAATCTTGTGGCGGTTGACAGTAAAACATCTCAGGTTCCCCTATGATGTTTAAATCAAGATCAGTACGAATACCAGCAAATTGAGAGGGCTTATCTAACTTAGGTGAAATCCCCCATGTCTCATAATCGTGCCAAAGGATTGTTGGTTGGTTACTTGTCAATTTGTTGCCTATTTACGTACTCATTTATTGGAAAACATTATCAAGGTAAGTTGGAAGCTAAACAACTGTTTTTTATCAATAGTAACCGTTTGGTTATTTACTTATTGTCAGATTTAACTTTAGTAAAATGTATTCCTATTTTATTTGGCTTTATTTGCGATTGCTAAGGCGTTATTTTCTATCAATTATTGGTATACAAAATACTTCGCATTTAGCAATTACTGCAATTATCGTCTCTTGGAGAAAAAATAAGCTTTATTTCGGTTGAATATGCACAGTCGTGATCGATTGGTTACTTAGCGCTAATTTTTTACGTTTCGTCGTAATTTGCCAGAAATCTTCAACTTTTTAATTCGATAAACAGTATATTTAACATTAATAAATCAGTTCAATAAGTTAAAGGATATAGAATGAAGTTGTTTTGGTACTCATTATGGTTGTTTGTTTTTTTCACCGTAAGCCAAGTTTCTGCACAATCAACAGGCGCAAAAAGCGCAGCAAACGTCATCACGTTGCCAATTAGTTTTGAAAATATAACTAGTCGTGTTGAAGCGGTTGGAACAGCCGAAGCTATTCGATCTGTTGTGTTATATCCGGCAGTCGCTGATAAAGTTACCGAAGTTAATTTTGTGCCAGGACAACGGGTAGAAGAGCGTGAAGTGTTATTACGTTTAGATTCACGTCGTCAAAAAGTAGCGTTAGAACGTGTCACTATTCAACTTGCTGATGCAGAACGTACTGTAAAGCGTTTAATTGAAAGTCGCAGAAAAGAAGCCATTGCACAAAGTGCGCTAGATGATGCGATAACAGCACGTGATTTATTAAAAGTGCAGTTAATAGAAGTTAAAACCGAACTCGAAGATAGGGTCGTAAGAGCGCCATTTTCAGGTGTAGTGGGGTTAACTGATGTAGAACCGGGTGATCGAATAGGTTTACAAACTCCGATCACTACTATCGATAACCGTGAAAGACTGCTGATTAATTTTGATGCACCAGAAACTGCGTTGCCTATGTTACAAGGAAAATCTACGGTTGAATTAGAACCTTGGCAAGCACGAGGAACGAGAATCAATGCACAAATAATAGAAGTGGATTCTAGAATTAACTTAACTAACCGTAGTATTCGAGTTAGAGCACTGTTAGATAATATTGATGATGTTTACCGTCCAGGGATGAGTTTTCGAGTGATCATGCAAATGTTTGGTGAAGCTTATGCGGTTGTCCCTGAAGCCGCATTAATGTGGGGTGCCACTACTGCTTATGTGTGGATAGTAGAAGACGGAAAAGCCAAAAAAATTGATGTACAAATTCAACAACGTTTAACAGGACGTTTATTATTGTCTGGTGAGTTGAAAACTAATGATCAATTAATTGTTGAAGGTGTACAAAGTTTACGAGAAGGGCAAACGGTTAACGCTGTTCTGTCAAAAGGTGAAAGCTTATGAGTCAACCTTTAGTGCAAAATGATTTACCTTCGTTATCTATTCGTCGGCCTGTTTTAATTGTCGTTTTAAATTTATTGATCATTATTGCTGGTTTAGCCGCATTTAATGCGATCGAAGTACGTGAGTTACCGGATGTAGATCGTCCTATCGTGTCAGTAACTGCACATTTTCCTGGGGGCTCGCCAGAAACAGTTGATACCGAAGTGACCAGTAAACTGGAAGGGGCCGTTGCTCGGGTCAGCGGTGTTAAGTCAATAAATGCAAACAGCGAAGAAGGCAATGCTCGGGTACGTGTTGAGTTTCGACCGGGTATTAACTTAGATGATGCCGCTAATGAGATCCGTGAGTCGGTAAGCCGAGTACAGCGTGAATTACCTGATACGGTTGAACGTTTGGCTATTATTAAGGCCGATAACGATGCACAATCTGTCGTCAGTATTGCGGTGTCTAGTACAACATTAGATTTGGAAAGTTTAACAGAACGGGTAGAAATTGATTTAGCGCCGCTGTTTTTAAGTATTCCAGGGGTAGCCGATGTACGCTTAAACGGTGACCGAGAACGAGTGTTACGTGTCCTTTTAGATCCACTACGCTTAACCAGTTTTAATTTATCGATTACTGACGTTGCGGCTGCACTTCGCCAAGCGCCTTTCGATGTTCCTGCCGGTAGTATGAAATCAACTGACCAACAGTTAATTGTCCGCGCGGATGCGACTTCTATCTCTGCAGAAGAAGTTGCCGATATTATTATTCGCAATAATACTCGTATCGGTGATGTTGCCACAGTATTTTTCGGCCCTGCTGACGCCAATAGTATGGTTAGACTTGATGGAAGACCAGTGATAGGTTTAGGGGTCATTCGACAAGCTCGGTCTAATACCATTGAAATTTCAGATGAGGTCCTTGCTTTAGTCAAACAAGTTGAAAATCGATTTCCGGATCTTCAAATGCAAGTCACTTCAGATGATGCTGAATTTATTCGTGGCTCAGTACAAGAAGTGATCACTTCACTGCTACTGACCATCATTTTAGTTATAGCAACTTTATGGTTATTTATTGGCTCAGGAAGAGCGACTATTGTACCCGCGTTATCAATACCAGTATCACTTATTGGCGCCTTAGCTGCGATATGGCTAATGGGCTTTTCAATCAATATTTTAACCTTATTGGCTCTTGTATTAGCAACGGGGTTAATTGTTGATGATGCAATTGTTGTTACCGAAAATATACAGCGAAGACGTAGTTTAGGCTTAGGAGCAAGAGCCTCAGCTGTGATAGGTACGCGAGAAGTTTTCTTTGCCGTAGTTGCGACTACAGCAGTACTTGTTGCTGTATTTGTACCCATTGCTTTTTTACCTTCTACAGCCGGTCGATTATTTCGAGAGTTTGGTGGTGTACTGGCTATTTCAGTGATCATTTCATCTTTTGTTGCCTTATCTTTAGTACCTGCAATTACTGCACGTTTGCCTGTTAAAGAAAATAACCACAATCGATTAGCCCGTGTCGGTAACCTTATTTTAGGTTGGTATCAACGCTCTTTACATTTTGCCCTTGATAAAGCTTGGTTTGTTTTTATCGCCAGTTTAGTGGCAGCATTATCCGCTCTCAGCATTTATAGCTTTTTGGATAATGAATTAATGCCTTCTGAAGATAGAGGAAGTATTCGCATTTTTGCCCGAGGTCCAGATGGGGTTGGTTTAAACTTTATGGATCGCCAAGCAGATAAAATGGAAGAAATACTGCTGCCTTACGTCCAAGGTGGAAATATTGATTCTATTTATACTGTCGTTGGACAATGGGATCCTAACATTGCATTTGTCACTGTTCCGTTAAAGAACTGGGATGAACGCTCACGCTCTCAGCAAGAAATTATTGAAGAAATTCGAGGGCCATTATCAAAAATTCCTGGTGCACCTGCGCGTGCTTTTGGTTCAAATAGTCTTAATTTACGTGGCCAAGGTGGGGGGCTTGAGTTTGCTTTAACAGGGCAAGACTATGATAACATTTTTATTGCTGCGCAAAATTTTTCTAAAATCATTCAGCAAGAATTGCCTGAACTTGGTATGCCAAGAATTTCTTATCAGCCAAGTCAGCCACAACTTAGAGTGAATATAGATAGACGAAGAGCTAAAGAGTTGGGCGTACCTTTGTCAGATATTTCTTCCACTTTACGGGTTGCAATAAACGGAGATGATATTGCTGATTTAAATGTGGGGGATCAGGCTATTCCTATTATATTACAAGCGCAAAGCCAGCAAATAAAAGATCCCACGGATCTCGCAAATTTATATGTAGGTTCAAGTAACGGAACCTTAGTGCCTTTATCGAGTTTAGCTAATATTTCTGAAGAAGGTGTCGCAGCCGAACTTCAACGGCAAGCTCAACGTCGGGCTATTGAGATGGAAATGGAATTACCAGAAGATATCCCCTTACAACAAGTGGTAGAAAAACTGCGCACTTTAGGGGAAGAAAACCTGCCAAGTAATATAGGTTTGATCTTTTTGGGCGAGGCCTTAACTTTTGAAGAAACGGCACGAGATGTCACCATTACTTATGTGCTTGCGTTTGTGATTGTTTTATTGGTACTCGCAGCACAATTTGAAAGTATGAATAGTGCGGTTGTGGTTATGTCTACCGTGCCTTTTGGTATTGCTGCAGCTTTGTTTGCGTTATTTCTAACGGGAACATCAATTAATATTTATTCACAAATTGGTTTAGTGATGTTAATTGGACTGTTGGCAAAAAATGCTATTTTATTAGTTGAGTTTGCCGATCAATTACGAGATCAAGGGCACAGTGTACGAAAAGCGGTAGAAGAGGCGGCGAGCATTCGCTTGCGTCCCATTACTATGACGTTATTATCTACATTACTTGGTTCATTACCGCTGATTCTATCTAGTGGTGCAGGGGCAGAAGCACGTAACGCAATTGGTTGGGTTGTCTTTGGTGGTTTAGGTATAGCTGTTGTTTTTACACTTTACTTAACACCAGTACTTTATTTGGCACTCGCACGTTTTACTAAGCCAAGAGCCGATGAAGCTAAACGACTTGAATCAGAATTAGATGAGGCTGAAAAACTCACGAATTTATCGTGATTTGTTAATCATCACTCAGTTTGTTATAGAGTCAAACTTTATCAAGGCGCGAATTTTCAGCGCCTTTTTATTTTAAGCAACGAAAGAGTACGTATTTTCAAACAGGATCGCGAAACGGTTCTTGTTAGATAAACAGAACAATGAAAGATTTAAGAAGAAAATGGTACGTCCGAGTGAATTCGAATCACCGACCTCATCCATGTCAAGGATGCGCTCTAACCAACTGAGCTACGGACGTATTACTTTTAGAAGTGTTGAATGACTCAACGGGCGCTATGTTAGCGATCTGAAATATGAGTTGCAAGTAATTTTCACTATTTCACTTTAATTTTCGTGCGTTTGATTATTAATCCAGCAAAATTATCGCTTAGCCTTCAATTATAGCTTGGTCAAAGCGTTTTTGAATCACCTTTAAGCGCCACGCTAAAAATATTGCGGCGGTTGTTAAGCCAGAGATAAAACCTATCCAAAAGCCGTACGGACCGATAGGTTCAATTATCCAATTGGTTAAACCTAAAACAAGGCCAATTGAAAGACCGACGCCCCAATATGACAGAAACGTAATATAAAGAATTGATTTTGTATCTTTATAGCCACGTAATGCACCAGCTGAAATAACTTGAATGGCATCTGAAAATTGAAATAATGCGGCAAGAAACATTAAACTTGCTGCTAATTCGATCACCGGAATTTCATGGGTATAAATTGCGGCAATTTCGTGACGAAAACCAAGACTTAATGCGGCTGTCACGATAGCGATAACTAGACCTAACACTACCGAGTATCGACAAATTTCTTTCGCTTTATCATGATCGCCATCACCGACAGCAAAACCAACTTGTATGGTTACCGCCATCGCTAAACTTAATGGCACCATAAAAACTAAGCCAGAAAAGTTAATCGCTATTTGGTGACTCGCCACAACATCGGCACCAAAGGGGGCAAGGATAATTGCGACGGCACAGAATAAACTCACTTCAAATAATAATGACATCGCTATCGGTAAACCAATGGATAAAATATTCTTTATCGCTGACCACTGTGGCCAATAAAACTTTTTAAAAAGCGGTGCCTGTTGTAATTGTTTAGAGAAATAACAATATAAAAGCATGGATAAAAACATCACCCAATAAACAATTGCCGTTGCTATACCACAACCGGCACCACCTAGAGCTGGCATACCAAATTCACCGTAAATAAAGATGTAATTAGCCGGAATATTAATAATTAAGCCGATGATACTTATGATCATTGTTGGTTTAGTAAAAGATAATCCTTCAGAATAATTACGTAAAACAAGATACAAACAAAAACCTGGGCCACCCCAAATAATATAACCTAAGTAGTCAAACATAAGGGTTTTAAGGTTTGTTTCTAAGGTGACGTGTTCAATAACCACTGGTGAAATAAAGACATATAAAACAATTAATGCAATGCCTAAAGTTAATGCAATCCAAGCTGTTTGATAGGTTTCGTTGGCGACTTGTTCAAATTTATTGGCACCAGCAAGTTGTGACACAATTGCGGCAAGTGCCATTATCAGGCCATAAATGGTTAATATAAGTGGTAACCAAATACTACTAGCGACAGCAACGGCAGCCATATCAGTTGAACTCACTCGTCCAGCCATCACGGTATCGGCAAATCCCATTAAGTTTTGAATGAGTTGCGCGATTAAAATAGGGTAGGCTAATTTCATTAATCGTTTGGTATTGGTGATAAAACTATTTAATTGCATGGCGCTCTGGTATTCACTAATTTAGCTTTGTTAGAATTGAATCTCTTTATGACTAATGGATGATATATGTTTACTGGCATTGTGCAATCTCAAGCTGAAGTTTATTCTGCAAAATATGTAAATAATTTTCTGCACTTAATTATTAAGGTCCAACGTGAGTTTGTTGATAATTTAACACTCGGCGCAAGCATCGCAATAAATGGTGTTTGTTTAACAGTGGTTAAGTTTGAAATAACTAATAATCAGGCTTTTATTTCGTTTGACGTGATTGATGAAACGCTAGCAAGGTCGAATCTTGCTAAATTGCACACAGGTATGTTTGTTAATGTCGAGCGTTCGTTATCGGTAGGGGATGAAATTGGTGGTCATATGGTTAGTGGTCATGTTCATACCAAAGCGACGTTGGTAGAGAATAAAGTAACCGATAAAAATTGTTGTATGTCGTTTGAAATTGACACTAAGTGGCACAAGTATATTTTACCGAAAGGATTTATTACTGTTAATGGTATTAGTCTTACTGTGGGGGAATTGACAAACGGTCAGTTTACGGTTCATTTGATCCCTGAAACTTTATCAAGAACAAATTTAGCGTCACTTGCTCTTTTGGATGAAGTGAATATTGAATTTGATCAACAAACTATGACGATAGTCACCACGATAGAGCGGATGAAACTATCAGAAAATTTTGCTTACGATGCGACTAGTACCATTTAGTTACATGATCACTAAAAGATCTGTTCATCATCGGTGTTAACCGCGAGTTGGACTTTTTGACGATATTCGTCAATATGCATATTTAAATGAATATCATTGCAGCAAGCTGGGCATTCGTCATAATAATCCTGATCTCCCGCACTTGGATCTATGGTGATAAAAATATGATGCCCACAGCTAGGACAAGAGATTCTTTGTTCTGATACTTTATCTAAAACACAATCTTGGGGCATGTTGCCTCCTAGATATCTTTATTCATCATACGGTATATTAAGTATGATCAATTTTAGCCAAAGTGCGAATAAAATGCAGTGATTCTCACTAGAAATTTGCGGTTATCCTTTTGTTACTTTGATACGGTTATTTAAAATATAATTAAATCAATTAACTCCAACTTTTTGAGCTAATGAATCGATAATATTCTGGCTAAAACTGCTTTAGACTGTTCAATATAAACCCCACCAAATAAATTGGCGTGGTTGAGAATATGATAAAAGTTATACACAAGTTTTCTTTGTTCATAATTTGGCGATAGTGGAAACTCAAGGTGATATCCTTGATAAAAATCGTCAGGTAACAAACCAAAAAGTTCAGTCATGGCAATATCTACTTCTCTATCACCATAGTAACAAGCAGGGTCAAAAATTACTGGCTTGTGTTCACTAAAACCAATATTTCCTTGCCACAAATCACCGTGAACTAAACACGGAGTCACTTGATGATGTAATAACGCATCATGGCAAACTTGGGTAATATGATCGATATCTCCTAATTTAATCGATTTTTCATTTAAGAGTTGTAATTGCCATCCTATACGTTGTTCTGCGAAGAAAGTGCGCCAATTACTTTGCCATTTATTAGGTTGGCGAGTATCACCGATAAAATTATCATGTTGCCAACCAAATTGACCATGAGATGAATTTTTGTGCAGTTGCGCTAATTGTTGGCCTAAGTGATACCAATCATGTGAGTCAGGCGTTTCAAACGGTATATAACTTAACACTAAAAAGCTTTTATCTAATGTAGTGCCTACAGTAATGACTTCAGGACAACTAATTTGATGAGCTGATTTAATTTGTTTTAAGGCGTATGCCTCTGACTCAAAGTGGCTCAAATGATTTTTGTCGTTTAATTTTAGAAAATATTTTTGCTGATGATTACTTAACCAAAAACATAAGTTGATGTCGCCACCGACAGCAATCTCTTTATGTTGAATAGAAAAAGGTTGTTCGGTAGCCGCTTGAATATGTTGCTCTATAGTCGACCACATTTTTGTCACCTCTACTGATAAGCATTGTTTGACCATTACTATCAGTATAGTAAAACATCGAAATTGTGAAACGTCAGTGAAACGGTTAAATTAAAGAATACAAAGAAAGGAAATTATTGATCTTTTTCAATAATTAAATGTTTGATTTTATTGGGTACGCCATCCCATTGTTCCGCATCTTTTGGAGGTGTTTTAACTTCTGTGATCCTTGGCCATATTTTAGAAAGTTCGGCATTTAATTCAATAAATTCTTTTTGGCCTTCTGGTACTTCATCTTCTTGATAAATGGCTTGTGCAGGGCATTCAACTGGGCAAAGATCACAATCAATACAATCGTCTGGATTAATGGCAAGAAAGTTTTCACCTTCATAAAAGGCATCGGCAGGGCATACCGCGACACAATCGGTATATTTACATTTAATACAATTGTCTGTTACTACAAAGGCCATGCTTATCTCTTGTGTGAAAAATTGAGCTTAAAATACACTGAATCGTTCAGGACGTGTATATGATATTTCCTGAATTTTCGTTTGGATCATACCTTTATCGTCGGCAATTTCAAACTCTGATTTAACTGTTGTGAATGTTCGGGTAAAATACGCAAAAATTTCAATTGTCCCTTCCTTGTGCGGAATTCATAACTTATGTTGCGTTTAACCAATATTAAACTAGATCTTGATCACCAACCTGAACAATTACAGCAAGCTATTCTTGATAAATTAGCGATAGAAAAAGAGCAGCTAGTTGAATTTACCGTGTTTAAGCGTGGATATGACGCCCGTCAAAAGTCTCAAATTCAATTGATATATACATTAGATGTAAAAACTACGCTTGATGATGAATTATTGCAAACCTTTGAAAATGATACTCAAGTGAAATTAAGCCCGGATACGCGTTACCATTTTGTTGGTCAAGCACCCACCACTTTATCAGAGCGACCTGTTGTGATTGGTTTTGGCCCGTGCGGTTTATTTGTCGCACTCATTTTAGCGCAAATGGGCTTTAAACCTATTGTGTTAGAACGAGGAAAAGAAGTTAGACAACGTACTAAAGATACTTTTGGTTTTTGGCGCAAAAAAATTCTTAATACAGAATCAAACGTACAATTTGGTGAAGGGGGCGCAGGTACGTTTTCTGACGGAAAACTATATAGCCAAGTAAAAGACCCTAAACATTACAGCCGAAAAGTATTGCATGAATTTGTCGATGCCGGCGCACCAGAAGAAATATTATATGTAAGCAAGCCACACATAGGTACGTTTAAACTCGTGACTATGGTGGAACAAATGCGCGCTAAAATTATCGAGTTAGGTGGAGAAATACGTTTTGAGCAACGTGTTGACACTATCAATATGACACCAGTTAATGGCACAAGTGATAAAAAACAAGTAACGGGAGTTACTTTAGCGACTGGCGAGGTGATTCATACTAAACACTTAGCATTAGCTATTGGTCACAGTGCTCGCGATACTTTTCAAATGTTAGTTGAGCAAGGCGTATTTGTGAAAGCGAAACCTTTTTCAGTTGGCTTTCGTATCGAACATGAACAGTCGGTGATTGACAAAGAACGTTTTGGTAAAAATGCTGGCCATCCCATTTTAGGTGCGGCAGATTATAAGTTGGTTCATCACTGTAAAAATGGTCGCTCGGTATACAGTTTTTGTATGTGTCCTGGCGGTACCGTTGTTGCAGCGGCATCTGAAGAAGGACGATTAGTAACAAATGGTATGAGTCAATATTCGCGTCATGAACGCAATGCCAACAGTGCTATTGTTGTAGGGATAGAACCAAAAGATTTTACTTACGGTAGTGAAGATCCTAAATCTGAAGCTGAGAATGTTTTAGCGGGCATTGAATTTCAACGTCGTTTAGAAGAAAAAGCTTTTAAACTGGGAGGAGAAAACTACGATGCTCCAGTGCAATTAGTCGGAGATTTTCTTAACGGCCGAAAAAGTGGTGAGCATGGTGATGTCGAACCTTCATATAAGCCAGGTGTTAAATATTGTGATTTAAGTGAAAGCCTTCCTGAATATGCCATAGATGCAATTAGAGAAGCTTTACCGGCGTTTAACCGAAAAATTAAAGGCTTCTCCATGGATGATGCGACGTTAACTGCCGTAGAAACACGTACTTCATCACCTATTCAAATTACCCGTGATAAAGAAACCTTAGAAAGCCTGAATGTGAAAGGTTTATATCCTGCGGGAGAAGGCGCGGGTTACGCCGGCGGTATTTTATCGGCAGGTATTGATGGTATTAAAGTCGCGGAAGCCATTGCTTTATCTATGTTGAAATAACGTAGAAAACTTGATCAAAAGGGAGAAAAACTGTTCATTGTTAACTTCTCCCTAATATTGGTTGTGATGCTTTGTCATTTACTATGATTGCTCTAGCTTTTGTTATTTCAGCTAAGTATTGAGACTTGTCAAAGCATAACGTCGGAAACTCTTTATAATTCCAATACAGTCCATCGGCTGCTTTACTTTTATCATCTCGATGGACATTTTTCCAATCACCCCAATATATAAAATTGTCATATTGCGTTACTTTGCCTAGAAACACCCAACATTGCCATTCGCCACAATCACAGGCATATGGCATAAATCTGCTTCCTGAAGTGGTCAATGATTGCATAATATCGTTACAACCTAACGCAGCCGTATAAGCACCATTTAACCTTTCATGAAAGCGTTGTTCAAATTTAGCAATGGTTGATAAGAAACACACACCATCGATATAAACATCAAATATTGCGCCTAAACCTGGGTAATGTCCGACAGGCTTTAACGTTAAATGATTTACAATATTTGAGTTCATCACGTGCTTTTCTCTACTGAATATGGTTGTTATTTGCTTTATTTATTTTATAGTTACACGATTAAAATTTAAATTTACAGCTTTTTGTTATTTTTACTATAAATCATTCAAATTATGTCTACTGTTTCAAATGTTATGTTAACTACTGCTATTTATGATGGTGCATGGTCACAAAGTGATTATGGTAGCGTTGATATTTTAAATGAATACCTTCGTAAACAATATCAAGGTACTTGTTTTAAATTTGTTCATGATAAAGCAGGAGGCCACAAACAAATGACCTGCGATATATTTATAGCAGCGGTTGAATATCTTGATGTTGACTCACTTGTTGAAACCTTTTTAACGATTGAATGGCAAAAACCAAAAGAAGCGCAACTTATGATCAGATCAAATCTTGATGATAAGTTTCAACTATTTTCACCCAATTAAGCAAATTCCTGCAAAAATCATTTGAAAACACATATTAATATTAATTTAGTCTCTATCGAAATAGAGAATCATTTTATTTGTGCAAATAACTATCTATGAAGTTAAGAAGAGCAATAATTTGAGTATCTTTGATATAAATAAGAAAACATAGAGAACATATTGCCTCTAGTCGTTGCAAATTATGGGAAATTCCCCTATATTGCCGAGCTTGATTTATTCTCATAGCTTAAATGACTGGTGAATAATATCAAAAGAATTCATTAACTATTTAAACATAAACAAAAATCAAGCGGCGCTTCGTGTGTGTCGCCACTGAAAAGGAAAAGTCATGCCTGTAATAACTCTCCCTGATGGTTCTCAACGCTCTTTTGAAAATGCCGTATCTGTTATGGATGTTGCCTTAGATATTGGTCCCGGTTTAGCGAAAGCGACTATCGCTGGTCGTATTGATGGCAACCTTGTTGATGCGTGTGAATTAATCACCCAAGACGCTAGTTTACAATTGATCACCAGTAAAGACAGTGAAGGTCTTGAGATTATTCGCCACTCTTGTGCGCACTTATTAGGTCACGCTATTAAGCAGTTATACCCAAATGTAAAAATGGCGATTGGGCCTACTATCGATAATGGTTTCTACTACGATGTCGATCTTGACGAATCTATTACAGAAGACGACTTAGCAAAACTTGAAAAACGCATGACGGAACTTGCTCGAACAGGTTATGAAGTTGTGAAGAAAACAGGTACTTGGCAAGATGCTTACGATGCTTTCACTGAACGCGGCGAAACGTATAAATTAGAAATTCTTGATCAAAATATTGAGAAAACAGATACGCCTGCGTTATATCATCATCAAGAATATATCGATATGTGTCGTGGTCCACATGTACCAAGCATGCGTCATTGTCATCATTTTAAATTAATGAAAGTGGCAGGTGCATACTGGCGCGGTGACTCAGACAACAAAATGTTGCAACGAATTTACGGCACAGCATGGGCAGATAAAAAGCAATTAAAAGCTTATATTGTTCGTTTAGCAGAAGCTGAAAAGCGTGATCACCGTAAAATTGGTAAAACGTTAGATTTATTTCATTGGCAAGAAGAAGCGCCAGGCATGGTGTTTTGGCACAATGATGGGTGGACTATCTATACTGAACTTGAAAAATTCGTTCGTGAAAAGTTACATGAATATGATTATGACGAAGTAAAAGCGCCCATGATGATGGACAGAAGTTTGTGGGAAAAATCAGGTCACTGGGATAAATATGCCGATGGCATGTTTACTACGGAATCTGAAAAGCGCGAATATGCGATTAAACCGATGAACTGTCCAGGTCACGTTCAAATATTTAATCAAGGATTGAAATCGTACCGTGATTTACCGCTTCGTATTGCTGAATTTGGTTGTTGTCACCGTAACGAACCGTCAGGCTCTTTGCATGGTTTAATGCGCGTACGTGGTTTTACCCAAGATGACGCGCATATTTTCTGTATGGAATCGCAAGTGCAAGCCGAAGTCACGAAATGTATTGAAATGGTTTATGACGTTTACGGCTCATTTGGCTTTGAAGACATAGTCGTTAAATTGTCTACTCGTCCAGAAAATCGTATCGGTAGTGATGAAATTTGGGATAAAGCAGAAGCAGGCTTAGCACAAGCGTTAACTGATGCTGACATTAAATTTGAATATTTACCGGGAGAAGGGGCATTTTACGGCCCTAAAATTGAATTCACCTTAATGGACTGTTTAGGCCGCGCTTGGCAATGTGGCACAGTGCAATTAGATTTTGCTTTACCAGAGCGATTAGGGGCAACTTACGTCGGTGAAGATAACGAACGTTATACTCCGGTGATGATCCATCGTGCTATTTTAGGTTCACTTGAACGTTTTATTGGTATTTTAATTGAAGAATATACTGGCAAATTCCCAACGTGGTTATCGCCGATTCAAGTGACATTAATGAATATTACCGATAAACAGAGCGAATATTGTCAAAAAGTTGTAAAAAAACTCAAAGAAAATGGATTTAGAGCAAAACTAGACTTGAGAAATGAGAAAATAGGCTTTAAAATCCGCGAGCACACATTAAAGCGTGTTCCTTATTTGTTAGTTGTTGGTGACCAAGAAATGGAATCTGGCGAAATAGCAGTTCGAACACGTGGTGGTGAAGATTTAGGTAAAATGTCGGTTGATGACTTTATTACTAAATTAAGTGACGAAGTTAATTCTCGTACTTAACACAGAATAGTAGTAAAATAACACCGATATTATTTTTATTAATCCAACATCTAATAATAATGAATAGATAACGTTGGAACAAAGTTCTTTGGAGGAACATGGCTATTAAAGGTGGACAACGTGGCGGGCAGAAAGAGCCAGCACATCGTTTAAATGAGTTAATCACAGGTATTCCAGGCAATGAAGTTCGTTTAATTAAATTTGACGGCGAGCCAGGTGGCATAGTTACATTAGATGAGGCTATGGACCAAGCGGATGAAGCAGGTGTAGATCTTGTTGAAATTAGCCCAACGGCTAAACCTCCAGTGCTTAGGGTGATGGATTACGGAAAATTCTTGTATGAAAAAGCCAAAGAACAGAAAGAACAGCGTAAAAAGCAGAAACAAATACAGGTTAAGGAAATAAAATTCCGTCCTGGTACAGATGAAGGCGATTATCAAGTGAAATTACGTAGCTTGAAACGCTTTTTAGAGGATGGCGATAAAGTTAAAGTAACTTTACGCTTCCGTGGTCGCGAAATGGCCCACCAAGAGCTCGGCTTAGATCTTTTGAATCGTGTTAAAACTGATTTAGAAGAATTAACAGTAGTTGAGTTTTTCCCTCGTAGAGCGGAAGGACGACAAATGGTGATGGTTTTAGCACCAAAAAAATAATCAATATTCGGTAAATGCAAGTAGTTAGTTTCTTTACAGAAACTAACTCACCGATATTGTTTTTAACGGGTAATATTAGGCTTGAAAGTAAAATTAATTTTATATTAGTTTTCGCCTAAGTTACTAAATTTCAATGGCAATGTGGAGTAATTTCAATGCCTAAAATGAAAACAAACAAAGGCGCTGCTAAGCGTTTTAAACCGACAGCTAACGGCTACAAATTTAAACAAGCGGGTCTACGTCATATTTTGACTAAGCGCCGTACAAAAGTTAAGCGTCATCTTCGTGCTAAATGCATGATCGCCGCTTCTGACATCAAGTCAGTTAAAAAACTTTTACGTCACGGTTAATAGGAGAGATATAAAATGGCTAGAGTAAAACGCGGTGTTGTAGCACGCGCACGTCATAAAAAAGTTCTAAAGCAAGCGAAAGGTTACTACGGTGCTCGTAGTCGCGTATATCGCGTTGCTTTTCAAGCTGTAACTAAAGCTGGACAATACGCTTACCGTGACCGTCGTCAACGTAAACGTCAATTCCGTCAACTTTGGATTGCTCGTATAAATGCAGCAGCTCGTCAAAATGGTTTATCTTACAGCCGTTTCATCAATGGCTTGAAAAAAGCTTCGATTGAAATCGATCGTAAGATCCTAGCTGACATCGCAGTATACGATAAAGCAGCTTTCTCTGTATTAGTTGAAAAAGCGCAAGCTTCTTTAGCATAATCGCTGAGTAAAAAGTTAGTGAAAAGGACGCCTTGCCGCGTCCTTTTTCTTTTTTAATCATTTTTACCTTGTTCTTTAACTTACTTTCTGCGTTTTAAAGTACTCACTTAATAAATTAAGCTCAGTGCTTTAACCTTGAAATTAAGCTAAATACCTTTGTAAAAATGGTTTAAAATATATCTTTTATTTTAGTTAATTATATCGAATGATATTTTAGAATTTGAAAAGATCTTATTCGCTACAGTTAATTACATTTACACTTAAGGTGAAATTCCATGAGTCTTGCAGATCAAGTTTTAGCGGTAAATAACGATTTACCTATTCGTACTGATGCGCCAGTACACAGCGGCAAAGTACGTTCTGTTTATTGGTTAACCGCAAAGGACAGTGCACGCCTTATTCAAGAAAAGAACTACGATGTTGCTTTAGATACACCGTTGGCAATTATGGTGATCAGTGACAGAATTTCTGCATTTGATTGTATCTGGCAAGGTGAGGGGGGGATGAAAGGTGTTCCCGGCAAAGGCGCGGCATTAAATGCTATTTCTAATCATTGGTTTAAATTGTTTAAAGAGCAAGGTCTTGCTGACAGCCATATTCTAGATATCCCACATCCGTTTGTTTGGATTGTACAAAAAGCTAAACCTGTGATGATTGAAGCAATTTGCCGCCAATATATCACCGGTTCAATGTGGCGTGCTTATAGTAAAGGCGAACGTGATTTTTGTGGCATTTCGTTACCAGAAGGTTTAACGAAAGACTCTAAATTACCAGAGCTATTACAAACCCCCTCCACTAAAGGCATTTTAGAAGGGATCCCAGGGGTGCCAGCCGTTGATGACGTGAATATTACCCGTCAAAATATCGAAGAAAACTTCAGTTCATTTAATTTTAAGTCAGTTCAAGATATTGCTTTATATGAGAAATTACTCACTCAAGGCTTTAATTTAATATCAGACGCCTTAGCAAAACTCGATCAAGTCTTTGTTGATACAAAATTTGAATTTGGTTACGTTAAAGACAAAGCAGGTAATGATAAGCTTATTTATATGGATGAAGTAGGTACGCCTGATTCTTCACGCATTTGGGACGGCGAACAATACCGCAATGGTAAAGTAGTTGAAAACTCTAAAGAAGGCTTCCGTCAATTACTTCTGAATCACTTTCCAGATCCCGATATTTTACTCAATAAAGATCGTATGGCTGAACGTGAAGCACTTGCCCGAGATAATAAACTGCCTGAATCGGTATTAATGGCGGTTTCAAACACCTATATTGCTATCGCCGAGAAAATTACAGGCCAAAAAATTGTCTTGTCAGAGAACCCTAAAGCCGAGATTATTAAAATATTAAAAGAGCAATATCAATTAGTAGATTAATTTCAGTGTAGGCTTATTTTACTTAAGCTTAATTTGACTAGTATTAAAAAAGCCCTTGATTCAAGGGCTTTTTTATATCGAAATTTTAATTTTTTATTTTATCGGGCGCGGTAATATAAAAAGAGAATGCTAACGGTTCATTTAACAATGCTTCATCTACTTGATATTCAATAAAATTATTATGATCAAAAAACTCACCCAATTGTTCACTGGTGGTTTCATCATTTTCTAATTCAAGTTGTTGATAATAAGCTTTAACTTCTTGTTCTTCACAGTGCTCAGCATCAACAAAAAGTTTCAAGGGCATAGTTAATGCGGTAATTGATTGGACTTTTGGGTAATGTTTTGCAATTTCTTCCAATAAAAGCTTAGCGATACCTTGATTCCGATAGGCTGGTAAGACACTGATTGCTTCAAGTAAGAGGTGAGTTTTCGCTTTTTTAACATCGGCTTTTACCGATAATTTTTCGCATAACTCAGCCGTTAAATTTTGCTCTTTAAAGTATAAGTTTAAAGGTAACTCCCAATCGGTCGAGCCTTCTTGTTCATCGATTAGCGCGTAGCTTTTTAATGCATCACGATGTTTATTTAAGGTGATAAGTTCAATTTCAGCTTTAGCAATAATCATGTTATCTTGGTTTAACACATTGATTTCTTGTATTAATTGCCAATCTAAGACACTTTTTATTTCGGGTTTATTAAATTCAACTTGTAATGACATAGTGACTCTTTTAGGTTTTTTGATGGGTTTATGCGGTGCCAAACATTGATTGACTGTAAACTTGCTTATGCATAATTTTAATTAGTCGCATTTTAGCATTGTTTTAAGGCGAATTAACAAGGTGTGAAGATTAATTATCAAATACTATTTTCTCATAGCATTCTTTTGTTTGTAGTCATGCGCTTAGGTTAAATTTAAATGACGGAAAAACGGTTAATTTTTTTATTAAAAACATCAATAATCATTGGCATGTGTCTTATACTTTTAGGGTTATATTTTCATCATTACAGCGATTACATGCAATCGTTAGGTGTAACGGGTATTGTCATCAGCGCAACATGTATGGCGTTAGGCTTCGTTTTTTCTCTCCCAACGAAAATGTATTTAACTTTTTTATTAGTTAAAAGAGAACAAGAAAAGCACATTTCAGATCTAAAAAATTCAGCCAAATAATTATTCAAACGTAAAATTAAATCAACTGACTATTCTTAAATCGCTTTTGAAGCATAAACGATACCGATAATAAGGGTAATTTATTTAAAAAAACCGTTATTTCCTCTACATTTCCAATAGGTTTTTGTGTAGAATCAATGACCATTTTTATTAATCAAATCAGTCTACCCAAAGCCTAGTTTTCACAGGTCGGTTTCAGAGGAACGCATGAATTTAGACGATATTATTTTGCAAGCAGAACAAGCCATTGCTGCTGCAACAGATCCAACGGAGCTTGATCAAGTTCGCGTTAATTTTTTAGGTAAAAAAGGTTTGTTTACCGAACAAATGAAAGGTTTAAGCAAACTACCTAAAGAAGAGAAGCCAAAAGCAGGACAAGTGATAAACCTTGCTAAACAACAAGTGCAAAAGCTATTAACCGAACGTGGTGAATTATTGCGTGCAGAAGTGATTAAGCAAAAGTTAGCGGCTGAATCTATCGATGTGACCTTGCCAGGACGTGGAAATGAAATCGGTGGTTTACATCCGGTAACTCGTACTATTGAGCGTATTGAAAGCTTTTTCGGTGATCTAGGCTTTTCTGTAAAACAAGGTCCTGAAGTTGAAGATGATCATCATAATTTTGATGCGCTAAATATTCCGGCTCATCATCCCGCTCGAGAAGATCATGATACCTTCTATTTTAACCCTAAATTGGTTCTACGAACGCAAACCTCATGTGTGCAAATTCGTACGATGGAGCAAGAACAACCACCGCTAAGAATTATTTCTCCAGGTAAAGTTTATCGTAACGATTATGATCAAACACATACGCCAATGTTTCATCAAGTTGAAGGCTTAATGGTGGATAAAGATATTAGCTTTACTCACTTAAAAGGCATTTTACATGACTTTTTACATCACTTTTTTGAAGAAGATTTAGAAATTCGCTTTAGACCTTCCTATTTTCCATTTACTGAGCCATCAGCGGAAGTGGATGTGATGGGTAAAAATGGCAAATGGTTAGAAGTATTAGGTTGTGGCATGGTTCATCCTAATGTATTGAAATCTGTAGGTATAGATCCAGAAGTTTATACTGGTTTCGCGTTTGGTATGGGGGTTGAACGTTTAACGATGCTTCGTTATGGCGTAAATGATTTACGTTCATTCTTTGAAAACGATCTTCGCTTCTTAAAACAGTTCAAGTAGGAAAAGCCAAAAATGAAATTTAGTGAATCATGGTTACGTGAGTGGGTTAATCCTACTATTTCTTCAGATGAGTTGTCTCATCAAATTACAATGGCAGGCCTTGAAGTAGATGCCATAGACCCTGTTGCGGGTGAATTTACCGGTGTACTTGTAGGTGAAGTGGTTGAATGTGGACCACATCCAGATGCTGATAAGTTACAAGTGACAAAAATCAATTTAGGTCCTGATTTTAATGACGGCGAATTAGTTGATATCGTTTGTGGTGCAAAAAATTGTCGTTTAGGTTTGAAAGTTGCCGTTGCTACTGTTGGTGCAGTGTTACCGGGCAATTTTAAAATTAAAAAAGCTAAACTACGTGGTGTACCGTCTCATGGGATGTTGTGTAGCGAGTCAGAAATCGGTTTAGCTGAAAGTTCGGATGGCATCATGGAGCTTGCTCAAGATGCCCCTTTAGGTCAATGTGTTCGAGAATATTTAGACTTAAATGACGTTAGTATTGATGTAGATTTAACGGCTAACCGAGGCGACTGCCTAGGCTTAAAAGGGTTAGCCCGTGAAGTAGGGGTTTTAAACAGCTTACCTGTGACAGAGCCTGCTATCAACAACGTGAACCCTACGATAGACGATAAGCTCTCAATCACTTTATCAGAGCCTAAAGCATGTCCTCGCTATTTAGGCCGGATCATTAAAAATATTGATGTGACTGCTCAAACACCATTATGGATGGTAGAAAAGCTTCGTCGTTGCGGCACACGCTCGATTGATCCTGTGGTAGATGTGACAAACTACGTCTTACTTGAACAAGGTCATCCAATGCATGCTTTTGATTTAAGCAAGATTGATGGTGGCATTAATGTTCGTTTTGCCAAAGAAAATGAGAAACTTGTCTTGCTTGATGGTAACGAAGTGACGTTATCAACTGAAACTTTAGTGATTGCTGATGGTGATACTAAAGGTAATGGTAAAGCGTTAGCTATGGCGGGTATTTTTGGCGGTAAAGATTCTGGTGTCAGTACTGATGGTGAAAATCAGAGTAAAGATATCTTTTTAGAAAGTGCTTTTTTTGCGCCATTAGCTATTTTAGGTAAAGCGCGTCAATATGGCTTACATACAGATTCGTCTCATCGCTATGAACGAGGTATTGACCCTGAGTTACAACGCAGCGCTATGGAGCGCGCGACACAATTACTGTTAGATATTGTTGGTGGTGAAGCAGGCCCCATTGTTGAAGCAGTGAGCGAAGATGATTTACCAAAAGCTAAAACAGTGACATTACGCAGAAAAATGCTAGATGCTCGTATTGGTCATCATATTGATGATGAAAAAGTGACAGAAATTTTAACGCGTTTAGGATTTGAAGTTAATTTTACTGATAATACGTGGACAGTGGTTGTTCCAGCATATCGCTTTGATATTTCAATCGAAGTAGATTTAATTGAAGAAGTTGCTCGTATTTTTGGTTATAACAATATTCCCAATATTTCTCCCAAAGCTACGTTAACGATGCGCGCGCAAAAAGAAATCAATTTACCTGTTTCTCGTTTACGCAATACGTTAGTAAATCGCGGCTATCAAGAAGCGATTACGTATAGTTTTGTTGACCCGAAAATACAAAATTTAATTCATCCAAACCAAGAGGTAATGACACTACCGCATCCTATTTCAAGCGAGATGTCAGTAATGCGCCTTAGTTTATGGACAGGTTTATTACAATCGGTGGTATATAATCAAAATCGTCAGCAAAATAGAATTCGATTATTTGAAACTGGTTTACGTTTTATTCCTGATGAAAGTGCTGAAAACGGTGTACGTCAACAAGCGATGCTTGCTGGTGTGATCACAGGGCAGACCAACCAAGAACATTGGCATATGGAAAAAGCTGCAGCAGATTTTTATGATATTAAAGCTGATGTTGAAGCGTTATTAGCGTTAACAGGTGACTCATCTGCATATCAATTTTCGAAAGCAGAAATTGATGCGCTGCACCCGGGTCAAACCGCGGCAATTTTCCGTAATGGTAATTTAGTAGGCCACGTTGGTACCTTACATCCTGAATTAGAAAGGAAATTAGGACTAAATGGTCGAACATTAATTTTCGAACTATTATTGTCGGAAATTTCAACACAAAACATCCCTGAAGCTGCCGAAATATCACGCTTTCCAGCCAATAGACGTGACATTGCTGTTATCGTTAAAGAAGACGTTGAAGCAAAAAAAGTGTTACAACTCATTGAAAATGTTGGCGGAAATAATTTAGTTGATCTAAACTTGTTCGATGTATACCAAGGCAATGGTATTGACGCTGGATTTAAAAGTTTAGCGATTGCTTTGGTTTTACAAGATCATGAAAAGACTCTTGAAGAAAAAGATATTAACGATGTCGTTAATCGTGTGGTCGATACATTAAAAGTTGAATTAGATGCATCACTGAGGGATTAAGCAATGGCGCTAACCAAAGCAGAAGTAGCAGAACATTTATTTGAGAAAGTTGGGCTGAGTAAGCGCGACGCAAAAGATATGGTTGAAGTTTTCTTTGAAGAAATTCGAGAAACACTAGAAGCAGGAGAGCAAGTTAAGCTTTCTGGTTTCGGTAACTTCGATCTTCGCGTGAAAAGTGAACGCCCAGGGCGTAATCCTAAAACTGGTGAAGATATTCCTATTTCTGCGCGTAAAGTGGTTACTTTTAGACCCGGACAAAAATTAAAAAGTCGTGTAGAAGACGGTAACGGTTAGTCGAAAAAACTCACCACACGATAAATTGATGAAAGGTTGCAATGATAGTTGCAGCCTTTTTTGTCTTTGGTAAGAAAAACTAATTAGTGGTTATTGGTGAGGGGAAGACCATTTTTTTGTTTGTGTAGGTATCGTTTTACACAACCAACACAAATGAAGTTTACTAGAACAAATAAAAAAGCAATCACAGCTCCGGTACTTAATGCATTTATGGTTAGTGGTATCGCTAACTGATAAAACTCTGCTGTTTTCTTCAACAGTTGAGGATCAAAGTTTAAAGCAAATTGTGTTAATTGCTGAAAATAATCATTAGTATTAAGCGAAGATAGATGGTTCGCTAAGTACTCTGTGCGTTGTAATAGTTGCTCAATGACCTTCGCACTATCAACAATCATTGGCTCTGAATTCTCCTTATACTGTTTAATTAATAAAGAAATTTCCCCGTTAAAGTATTGTTCAGCTAAGGCTTGGTAGCTTGATAATTGCTGTTTCGATTCTTCTAAATGACCAGACAATCTTTGAATATATTGATTAATAAACTCAGGTAATTGAACGCCAAGAATGAAGGTTAAGGTAAACATGCAGCGATCAACTAGTGTATTAAGGAAAGTTATCATAGAGGAGAATAAAATACCTACAAAGCTATTTGAGACAATAAAATTACCACAGTAAAATCATCAAGTCATGTTTTGCTTTTAGTTGTAAAAGACAAGTAAACTCGTTAAAGTTCAATTCCCTGCAAGTTATCTGCTCAGGTTTTCCGTAATATGCGTCGCTCTCATCAACCCGAACAAGAAGTAACCACCTTTAGTTGGCATGTGGTCAAAATGCTGGTGCCGTATTTGTTAGAATTTAAAATGCGTATTTTATTCGCCTTGTTATGTTTGATTTTAACCAAAATTGCTAGTGTATATTTGCCATTTATTTTAAAAGATATTGTTGATACGTTAGATACTCAACAGGAAAATCGTATTTATCTCGTGCCATTTGCTTTAGTTGCTGCTTACGGAGTGGTTCGTTTAGCCATTGTATTATTTGCTGAAATTCGCGATACGTTATTTGGTCGAGTCACTGAACGTGCAATTAGACGTATTGGTTTAAAAGTTTTCCAACATTTACATCAATTAGATTTAGATTTTCATTTAAATCGACAAACTGGCGGGTTATCTCGTGATATTGACCGAGGTACTTCGGGCATTAGTTTTTTAATGCGCTTTATGGTATTTAGCGTTGTTCCCACATTGATTGAAATAGTGATGGTTGTCAGTATTTTATTGGTTAATTATGGGCTTTGGTTTGCTTTGATCACGACTTCATCTATTGTTTTGTATGTTGTTTATTCAGTGTATGCCACCAATTGGCGTACAAAATATATTCGCGCAGCTAACAAAGCCGACTCATCGAGTAATACGCGAGCGATTGACAGTTTATTAAATTATGAAACGGTTAAATATTTTACCAACGAAGCCTATGAAGCCAATGCTTATGACAAGCAACTTGCCGATTGGGAAAAAGCCAAGATGCAAAATCGATTATCTTTGTTTGCATTAAATGGTGGTCAAGCCGTGATCATTTCATTGTCAATGACTGCCATGCTAGCCCTTGCGGCCTATCAAGTCACCCACGATAAGATGACGATAGGTGATTTTGTTTTAATCAATGCTTTTATGATGCAATTGTTTATTCCATTAGGTTTTCTAGGATTTGTTTATCGAGAAATCAAAGGGTCTTTAGCTAATATAGAGCAAATGTTTACCTTAATGGGCAAAAAAGCCAAGATTGAAGATAAGGAAAATTCCGCTGAATTAACTCTTGTTAAAGGGGAAATTCGTTTTAATCAAGTTCATTTTGCTTATCAAACCGAGCGGCCAATTATTAAGGGCTTAAGCTTTATTGTACCGGCAGGACAAAAAGTTGCAGTAGTCGGAGAAAGTGGCTCGGGTAAATCTACTTTAGTTAAATTGTTGTTTCGCTTTTATGATTGCCAACAAGGTGACATCACTATAGATGGGCAAAAAATCGATGAGGTTAGTCAACATTCTTTGCGCAAAAATATTGGCATAGTGCCACAAGACACTGTGTTATTTAATGAATCACTGTATGAAAATATTCGCTATGGTAATACAAAAGCAAGTAAAGCGGATATTGACAATGCTATTAAACTTGCTCATTTAAGTCGATTTGTTGAATCATTGCCTAAAGGAGTTGATACGGTGGTCGGTGAGCGAGGATTAAAGCTTTCAGGTGGTGAAAAACAACGAGTTGCCATAGCTAGAACGATTTTAAAAAATCCTGCTATTTTAGTCTTTGATGAAGCCACTTCATCACTTGATAGTCACTCCGAGCAAGCGATTTTAACGGCCATTAAAGAGGTTAGTCAAAACCATACTAGCTTAGTGATTGCCCATCGTTTATCAACAATTACCGATGCTGATCAAATTATCGTGTTGCATCAGGGGGAATTAGTTGAGCAGGGCGATCATCAAACCTTGTTGGCAAATCAAAGTCATTATTATCGTATGTGGCAACTACAACAACACGCTAACCAATAATGGCATTAATACACGGTTCAGGAAATGCAATGCAAGATAACAGTCATCCCGCGATTTTAAAAACACAGCAATGGTTAGAAAAAGTAATTATTGGCTTGAATTTTTGTCCGTTTGCTAAAAAAGAATTTGTTAATAACACTATTCACTATCAGGTTTGTTCACAAGTAAGACTTGAAAAAGCACTCGAAGAGTTTGCGCAACAATGTGAGTATTTAGAAAATAATCCGACGATTGAAACAACGCTGATTGTCTATAGCCTTGGTTTTAGAAACTTTGACGCTTATTTAGATTTAGTTGATTACGCGAACGAACTACTGTTTGATTTAGGCTTTGAAGGAGTCTTTCAGATCGCCAGTTTTCATCCTGATTATGTTTTTGATGGTGAAGATGCTGATGATGCAGCTAATTTTACTAATCGTTCTCCTTTGCCCATCTTGCATCTACTTAGGGAAGAGAGCATGAGTAAAGTGCTTTCCGTTTATAATAAGCCGGAACATATACCAGAAAACAACATTCAGTTAGCGCGTGAAAAAGGCAGTCAGTTTTTCAAACAAATCTTAAAACAAATTCATCGACGATAATATCACGCTCATTCACTTTGCAGCGTTAAATAAGACGTAATATGTCAGGTAAATCTATCTTGAAGTTAAAGAGAATAGTCGCTGTATCTGTGCTCATAAAATAAATTTCCAATCGGGTATTTCTATTGGGTATAATAGCCCTTTGGTCTGTTGTTTTTTATGGTTTGTTGACCAATTTAAGTTAAATAAAATTAAGGTGATGTGTGGAAGAGCGATCAGTTTTACAAGTAGGTGGTAGTTTAGAAAAGGCCGTTAAAGGTGAGTACAGCATTGATGTAAAAGCCATTTTAGCCGAAGCGTGGGCGACAACCATTAAATCACGTATCGCGATAAATGTCGGTTTACTGTTTACTTTATCTATTGGCATTGTGATTACTTTAATCATTAGTCAATATTTAGGTGGTATAGAGGAAGTTTTCAAAAATCAACAAAGTAGCGCCTTATTAAACATTATAGTGACCTTAGTGGTTTACCCTTTTTTAGTTGGGGTAGAGATGATGGGGGTTTTTCACGCAGTCGGTTTAAAAACCAATCCTAAACTCGTGTTTGCCTTTTTAAAACGAGGCAGTTGGGTCGCCATTTGTGCTTTATTAACCTCAACGCTGGTGACAATGGGGATTACCTTATTTGTTATTCCCGGTATTTATTTGGCAGTTGCCTTATCGTTGGTTTTGCCATTGGTAGTTGAGAAACGTTTCTCACCATTAAAAGCGATCACACTGTCATTACAAGCAACCCGATTCCAGTGGTTTAACCTTTTCGCTATTTACTTAATATTGTTTTTTCTTTTAATTATTGTCAGTTTACCTTTGCTTTTATTAGGGAATGGTTCAGCGGCATTGTTAGGTGGCGTTTTGACTATGTTTGGCTTAACTTATGTGGCACCACTTTTTTATAATGTGAAAGGGATCTTATATCGTGAAATCTTTGGCATGCAACTCAGTATTGCAAAAGGTAGCGCTAATGATATTGATACAACGTTCACCGCGTAATCGCATAGTCAGTTGTACTTAAAACTATTAGCAGCTTTTATGCCGGTTATTTGTTTAGCGATAAATCATTTATCAAGCTGATCTAAACAATAAGAAAAATTCAAAATACAGCAACGTTAGTTTCAGCGTTAGATTATGTATAGAGGAGGAGTTAATGAAAAAAAGGAACATCGTAATTATTGCCTTAGGAGTGGTCTTTCTCTATATGTTAATCAAACCATTCACTGAGCAAGAAAAATATACGGCGATTGCCTCTAAAAAAACCGACAAAGCTGTCGGTCCAATAAAGAAAGTTGAAAAGCCGCTACATGATGTAGATTTGCCAAAATTTAGCAAAATTGTTGATATCAATAAAAAGAAAAAAACATTTTTTAACTTTTTACGCCCTGAGATCATCAAAGAAAACAACCGAATTATTAAGCGACGGAAACAAGTCATTGCTATCAATAATAAGCTCAAGGCTAATGAACGCTTAACCGAAGAAGAACAAGCTTTAGTTGCAAGTTTTGTTAAACAGTACAAAGTTAAAAACGCGCCAACCTTGACCAAAAAAGTAGAGAAGCTTTTAACGAAAGTGGATATTGTCCCTACGGCATTAGTGTTAGTTCAAGCGGCAAATGAATCTGCATGGGGCACTTCAAGGTTTGCAAGGATCGGATTAAACTTCTTTGGTATATGGTGCTTTAAAAAAGGTTGTGGCATGGTGCCTAATAGTCGTGATGAAGGGTTAGATCACGAAGTTGCGGCATTTACCTCGGTAGAAAAAGCGGTGAAGCATTACTTACATAACATTAATACTAATCAAGCTTATCAAGTTTTTCGTTCGATCCGCGCACAACTCCATGCAAATCAACAACCCCTGACAGCAGAAGTTTTAGCTACCGGATTATTACCATATTCAGAACGAGGAAGTGATTATGTCTTAGAAATATCAGAGATGATCAGACATAACAAAAAGTATTTTAACAACAAATGATTATTTGCGTTTCTATCGATATAAATTAAGTTAATACAAACGCAAACTCTTTCACGGCATTTTACTCACCGTCATTCATTTATCCGCATAAAAGCAATACTTAAGCAAAAAAGATAAATTTTACTAAAAATAATAACGCTAACAAGCAGACACTGATATTAAGCTCTTTAGTGTGGCCACTAAATAACCTTACAGCGACATAACTGATAAAGCCAAATGCAATACCATGAGCTATCGAAAACGTTAGCGGCATAGTGATACAAATAACGGCAACCGGCACGGCATCAGAGATATTATCCCACTTTACATGAACAAGTCCTGCTAACATCAACACCGCCACGTAAAATAATGGGCCAGCCGTTGCATACGATGGAACCATAGCCGCTAAAGGTGCGAAAAACAACGCCAATAAAAATAGTACGCCAACGGTAACCGCCGTCAAGCCCGTTCGACCACCAGCAGCAACACCTGCCGTGCTTTCGACATAACTGGTGGTGGTTGATGTACCTAACATACTACCCGCGACGGTAGCCGTTGAATCTGCTAATAATGCTTTTCCTAAACGAGGGAAGTTTCCTTTGTCATCTAAAAGATTGCCTCGTTGAGCAACGGCAATTAATGTCCCAGAAGTATCAAATAAATCGACAAATAAAAAGGCAAAAATCACGCTTAACATGCCCACTTCTAGGGCACCTGAAATATCTAATTGCATCAAGGTAGGCGTAACCGAAGGGGGCATTGAAATGATGCCAGAATAATCAACCTTGCCAAAAAGTATACTTAATATTGTGATCAGTAAAATAGAGATCATCACCGCGCCGTTAATATTTCGATTAACCAGCCCAACAATAATAAATAAGCCTAATGCCGCCATGACCGCAGAAAAGGCAGTAATATCACCAAGGGTTAATAGCGTAGCTGGGCTATCAATTACAATTCCGGCATTTTTAAGCGCAATAAAAGCGAGAAATAACCCAATACCTGCAGCGATGCCAAAACGTAATGAGTGAGGAATGGCATTAATGATCCATTCTCGAATATTAAATAAACTTAATACAATAAATACACAACCAGAGATAAAAACACCCCCTAATGCCACTTGCCATGTATAGCCCATTTCTAAAACAACGGTATAAGTGAAAAAGGAATTCAAGCCCATTCCTGGAGCAAGGGCAATTGGGTAATTGGCAATAAATCCCATAACAAAACAACCAATTGCGGCAGCAACACAGGTGGCTACAAAAATTGCTCCGTGGTTCATGCCACTATCCGCTAGCATGGCAGGATTAACAAAAATTATGTATGCCATGGTTAAAAAGGTGGTGATGCCAGCAACGACTTCTTGCCTTAGGGTGGTGTTGTGATCTTTTAGCAAAAATATTTTTTCTAACATTAAGGGACCCTTCACTTATTTATATTGTTATTTGATTTCAGTGATGTTTAAAACATTGGCTTGATCAACATTGATAGCAGCTGAAGTATCATTACTTGTTGAAGAAAAGTGTGTTTCTTGATCAAAAGCAGTATCCCCGCCATTGATAATACCCGAGTGGGCGTTAATTGATTTAAAGTCAAAAAGTTCACTGTCACATAAATGCGAAGGCACAATATTTTGCATTGCGGTGAACATAGACTCAATTCTACCTGGAAAATTTTCGTGCCAGTCATTGAGCATCTTTTTAATATTTTGCCTTTGTAAGTTAGGTTGTGAGCCACATAAATTACAAGGAATGATTGGGAATGCTTTTAATTGGGCGTACTGTATTAATTCACTTTCTTTACAAAAGGCTAATGGTCGAATTACTACATGTTCGCCATTATCTGAAACTAATTTTGCAGGCATTGACTTTAATTTTCCACCATAGAACATATTTAACATCATAGTTTCAATCATATCGTCTCGATGATGGCCTAAAGCTATCTTCGTTGCTCCTAGGGCTTTAGCTGCTTTGTACAAAACGGCGCGACGTAAACGTGAGCATAAACTACAGGTGGTTTTACCTTCAGGAATTTTGTCTTTAACAATTGCGTAGGTATCTTCTTCAATAATTTTATATTCAACGCCCAATGACGTTAAGTAATTAGGTAAAACATGCTCAGGAAACCCCGGTTGTTTTTGATCTAAATTGACTGCAATTAATTCAAAGTTGATAGGTGCGGATTCTTTTAAAATCATCAATATTGATAACATCGCGTAGCTGTCTTTGCCTCCGGACAAACACACCATAATACGATCCCCATCTTCAATCATATTGTATTGAGCAATGGCTTGACCAACATGACGACGTAAGCGCTTTTCTAATTTTGCTAACTGACTTTTCTGTTGAGGGGTTAAAGACGTTGAAGGTGCAAGATTTGTAGACATAATATTCTCAGATGTAAAATTACCGTATAAACTCAGGAACGTAGACGTTCGGCGCGTATTATAACCAAGAAGGTAACAAATCTACATTACTTTCACGCGTGTTTACGGCAGAATAAACTTGTTAAGAATTTACTGTGATCATTAACGGTAAAATTTGATGGTCAGTAAAGGTCATTTTCATTAAAATTTTTTGAATCGTTAAAGAGCTAATATGACTACACAACTTATGACGCGTTTGTTAAAAAATCCGACGGAAAATAAAAATGGCCATCGATTAACCTTGGTTGGATCGCGCTTTTTTATCATCTATTTTATGTTATCACTATTGTATATGTCATCAGCATTTAAGGTATACGCACATAATTTTCATACTAAAGGGCAGGTTTCTACCACTCACAACGCGTCACATAGTCAGGGAAAATCATCGCAAGTATTCGCTTCAAAATTAACATTTCAATCTTATGTTAAGTATTTAGGCAATGAAGCGTTATTTGTCCATATTGCAAACAGTAAGCTGTTATTTGATCCGTTTTTTCATGACAATATTCGAATATATCAATTGGTGCCAGACACGTTAAAAAGGGATATTTTTAGCGGTACAGCCCCGTTTAATGCGATCAATTTGATTTTAATTAGCCATGCACATCGCGATCACTTTGCCGTCGATGAAGTTGTTAGTTATTTATTACGTTTTACAAACACTAAACTCGTTGGCCCCAAACAAGCAATTGATAAGATCAACACCCAGTTAAAAAAACTGAATAAAACTATTAGTCACGAAAGGCTTATCTCAGTTAATTTAAATATTGGCGATCAACCATGGCAGCAAAAAATTGGTGAGTTTCTAATTGATGCCGTTAGGATCCCACACGCCGGCTGGCCGAGCAGGGCAGAGGTTGAAAATATCGTTTTTCGAGTGACGGTAAATCATGCTATTGATGATACTGCTAGTCAATACACGACCGTGATGCATATGGGGGATGCTGATCCTGATGATGATCATTATTTACCCTACCGAAGCTTTTGGCGAAAAAAAATAACGGAGGTAAATTTTCCTCCCTATTGGTTTTTATACTCAGCTGAGGGGCGTGATATTTTGGATAATATTATCGGCGCAAAAACGAATATTGGTGTTCATGTGCCTATGGCTGTGCCAAAGCAATTACAACAATCAGGACGCGAATATTTTTCGATACCCGGAAACATTAAGCCGTTACACTCACAAACTCCAGATAAGTAGAGCTATCAATGCAACATGGCTAAGCGTGTATAATTGGCACTTTTTAATCAAACTGATAATAAAAATTAACTACGTCGATAGGGCGGTAAAGAGTTAAGCAAGTCTTTACCGTAACGTTTAGACACTAATCGGGTGTCCATAATGGTGATTGTGCCAGTGTCTTGCTCATTTCGCAGTAAACGTCCTGTGGCCTGAACTAATTTTTTTGACGTTTCTGGTACCGAAATTGACATAAATGGGTTACCGCCTTTAGTGGTTATATATTCAGCTTGAGCTTGTTCTACAGGCGAGGTTGGTACGGAAAAAGGTAACTTAGTAATGATTAAATTGGTTAAATATTTGCCAGGTAAATCTAAACCTTCAGAAAAACTTTGTGTACCAAAAATTATACTGTCTTTGTCGTCATCACATAACTTTTTATGCTGTTCGATAATATGTTGGCGAGACTGCTCACCTTGTACTTGAATGCTAAGTTTGTGATCTTCTCTCAATGATTTTGCAACTTGCTCCATCTGCCAATAAGAAGAAAACAATACTAAAGTTGCTTTGTCTTGCTTGATAATGGCAGGTAATTCTTTAATTAATTCATCTGTAAATTCATGAGCACTTGGTTCATTTTGCATTGGGTGAACCAGCAGTTTAGCGTTATTTTGATAATCAAAAGGCGAGTCTACTTTTTGATATTGTGTGCCGTCGTTGGTTTGTAAACCTACTTGTCGGCGAAAATGGTCGAATGAATTTAGCGCTAAAATGGTGGCAGAGCATAACACGGCACCTTCACACTTACTCCATAAGTTATCTTCTAGGGTAAAACCTACTTCAATAGGAGATGCCGATAATAAAATGTCTTGGCGTTTTGAGCTGATTTTTTCCATCCAGCGAGCCATCGGCGCCCCTTTTTCGTAATCCGACACTGCATACATGGCCCACAAAGCATGAAAGTTTTCTAAGCGTTGGATCATAAAACCGCATTCAGCTAAAGCTGGCTCGGCTAAATACATTTGTACATCACCGTCTTTGACCGACTCCATTAACAGGTTATAAAGCTTATTACTTTGAGTGAGACATTTTTTACTGAGTTCGGTTAAATCTTCCGCCCAATTTTTTAAGTTTTTTGGGATTATGCCATTTTCAAATCGGTAAATACTGTTGTCATCTTCTCTTGCAAAACGATTATTTTTGTCCACTTGTTCCGCAAAATATAACGCTTGATTATTATCAATAAAGCTTACTACTTTATTCAATTCACCGATTAAGTCTTGGCAATCATCGCTAAGTTTTATCGATGGACTGATCACTGATTGTGATTTTATCAACTTAGACAGTTTTGCAGATAATTCTTTTAACTTTTCAAGCCAGTCAAGGGATCCCTTTAAAGTTACACTTGCACTTGAATGGTCACGCGTTACCTTGGGTAAGTGATGAGCTTCATCAATAATATAAAAAACGTCTTCTGGTGCGGGCAATATTCTGCCACCACCAATTTCAAGATCCGCGAGTAATAAACTATGATTTATCACCAAAACTTCACAAGTTTCCATCGCTTCTCTTGCTTTATGAAAAGGGCAATGTGCATGCTCTGCTAAAGTTTTTAAACAGCTATGTTTGTCTGATTGTATTTGTTGCCAAATATAGTGAGGGATTGGGTCTGCCCAAGAATCAATATCACCTTGCCATTGGTTATTTTTCAGTGCGTTATGTAAATTACTTAATAACTTGATATCCATAGCACTAGGTTTTTGGGCAAAGGTAAAGCCAGCTTGAGGGTTGTCATGTTGGCTAACTGCCGCTGCTAATTTTTGTTGGCATACGTAGCGTTGTCGCCCTTTGACTAAACTAAAATTAAAATTTAATCCTGAATGCTCTTTTAAAAAAGGCAAATCTTTATCAACTAATTGCTCTTGCAGTGCAACCGTTGCGGTGGAAATACAAACGGTTTTTTGCCGAGATAAAGCTAATGGAATAGCACCTAACGAATAGGCAAGTGATTTACCCGTGCCGGTTCCTGCTTCAATGGTAATGATTTTTCGAGATTTATCGTAATCACCCGCTAGGGTTTTAGCAATTTCTGCAATTAAAAACGTTTGTTGTTTTCTAGGATTAAAATTAGCTAGGTTTTCCCCAATGGTTTTGTAAGCCGTGCGTATTATTTGTTTTATCTTATCTGTTAACATAAGTAGTATGTTGTAGGCGCTGGCCAACTATCCATAAAGTAATTTTTATCATACAATGCTGTATATAATAACAGGTTATTAGGCACTAATAGAACCTTTTCATGACAATTTCTTCGATAAACACACCCGCTGCTCATTTAAGTGGCTTTATTTTAACGCGCCAAGCCTATGATACTAAACAAGGTATCGAGTTGTCTTTCTGGTTAAAAAGTCACAATGGTGTAAGAAATTTTCTGGTTAAGCATGAAAAAGCGGTATTTTTTGTCGAAGCTGGGCAACAAAGCAAAGCCAGCAATTTGTTAAATGACAATAACGTTATTGTCGAAAATATAAAACCTGTTCCGCTTAAAACCTTTGGGCAAGTGCCTGTGGTCGCTGTTTATTTTTCTACGATGAGAGAATTCTATCGTGCGCGAGAGATACTCAAAACGCACGATGTAAAATGTTATGAAGACGATTTTCGTCCAGAAGATCGCTACTTAATGGAGCGATTTATTACCGCCAGCGCACATTTTACCTTAGCTGATCAGCAATCGTTAACCGCTGGGCAACGAAAAAGTCGCTTTCCTGTTCATCTTGTTCATAAATCTCGGGCAATACCGGCTGAACAAACACTTGACGCCATTCGCTTATCTATGGTTTCCCTTGATATAGAGTGCTCGATGAAAGGAGAGTTGTACTCTATTGGTCTTTACTCGGAAAACTTAAACAATCAACCGTTAAAAAAAGTATTGATGATCGGCTCCCCAAATACTTTTGCTAAGTCAAAAAAGCTAAACGACAAGCAAGCCTCTGATATTGAGACGAATATTGTTTGGCTAAGTGATGAACAAACTTTGCTGAAAACTTTGATTGAGTGGATTGAAGTCAATGATCCTGATGTTTTTATTGGTTGGAATGTTATTCAGTTTGATTTTGCTTTGTTACAAAAACGATGTGATTTGTATGGCATAAACTTTACGATCGGCCGTGATGGTCGAGCGCCACGTTGGCGTAAAAATCAAAACAGTGAACAACAATTTATCGACGTAAATGGTAGGATCATTCTAGATGGAATCGACTTATTAAAAACCGCTACATACAATTTTCCAAGCTTTTCCTTAGATTACGTTGCACGAGAATTATTAGGCTTAGCGAAAAAAGTCGACGATGTTGATAATCGCATCAAAGAAATTACCGATAATTTTCATCATGATAAGCTAGCGTTAGCGGCATATAACCTAGAAGATTGCCGATTAGTCACCTTGATTTTTAATAAAACTCAATTACTCGACTTTGCCATGCTACGGGCACAATTAACAGGTTTAACCGTGGATAGAATAGGCGGCTCAGTAGCGGCATTTACTAATTTATATTTACCTAAATTACACCGTGCTGGTTATGTTGCCCCTAACATGGGAGATGGTTTACAAGGACTCGTTTCGCCCGGCGGCTATGTGATGGACTCGATCCCCGGTTTATACAAAAATGTTTTAGTGCTTGATTTTAAAAGCTTGTACCCCAGTATAATTCGCTCGTTTAATATCGACCCTATGGGGATGATCGAAGGATTAAACGATCCTGACAATGCTATTGAAGGCTTTGACGGAGCGTTGTTTTCAAGAGATAAACATTTTCTCCCCGATATTATTAACCAATTATGGCTTGAGCGTGATAAAGCGAAAAAAGAGCAAAACGCCGCATTGTCCCAAGCGATAAAAATTATTATGAATTCATTCTATGGCATTTTAGGCTCTACAGTTTGCCGATTTTTTGATCCTCGTTTATCAGGCTCAATTACCAAAAGAAGCCATGAGTTATTAAAAGTTACTAAAAGCTGGATAGAAGATAAAGGCTATAAAGTGATTTATGGCGATACAGATTCTATTTTCGTTCATGTTGGCAACGATAAAACACCAGACGAATGCAAAAGTTTAGGTGAGGTATTACAACATTTTATTAATGATAAATGGCAAGCAAAACTTAAAGCTGACTTTGATATTGAAAGCCAGTTAGAAATTGAATTTGAGACTCATTTTACGCAATTCTTTATGCCGACTATTAGAGGGCTAGAGGTAGGAACAAAAAAACGTTATGCGGGAATAGTCATTAAAAATGGCCAACAAGCGCTAATATTTAAAGGTCTGGAAAGTGTTCGAACTGACTGGACGGAACTTGCGAAAAAATTTCAACGAGAGCTTTATTTGAAAGTTTTTAATGGCGAAGAAGTAACAAATTATATTATTGATTTTGTTAATAAAACCAAAAATGGTGAAATGGATGACTTACTTATTTATCGTAAACGCATCCGTCGAAAATTAGATCAATACGTGAAAAACGTGCCACCGCATATTAAAGCCGCTCGATTAGCTGATGAAATAAATAATAAAGCTAATAAACCTTTAAAATTTCAAAACAAAGGTTGGATAGAGTACTACTTAACTACGGTTGGTCCGCAAGCAAAAGGTTATGTTAGTGCACCGCTGGATTATCAAGTATACGTAGATAAACAACTTGCCACTGTCGCCGATGCTATTTTGCCGTTTATCGGTACAAGTTTTTCTGAAATTACCGATGCTCAGATGAATTTATTTAATTAATAAAATATCGTTATAAAAAATATCGTGCAACTGATAACTATTCACGTTATAACATTAAAATAAATAGCTATTTAGATGGCTAGATGGTTGTGGTTTGTCATGACCAATTTGCTGTTAATTAGTGATATTCTGCTTAAAAAGAGTACCCATGTGATGAAAAAAGAGACAAAGTTTGTAAATGCCGGTCGACAATCTAAATGGACGCGAGGCGTAGTTAACCCACCGGTAGAACGTGCTTCAACAGTTGTTTTTGACTCTGTTAAACAAATGAAACATGCCACTGTTAATCGCGGTAATCAAGTACTCTTTTATGGCCGTCGCGGAACATCAACCTCTTTTGCTTTTAGTGATGCGATGACCGAATTAGAAGGCGGAGCAGGTTGTGCTATTTACCCGTCAGGCACTGCTGCTATTACCAATGCCATTTTATCCTTTGTAAAAACGGGTGATCATATCTTAATGGTAGACACCGCCTATGAACCAACGCGAGATTTCTGCGACAAAATACTCAAAAATATTGGCGTTGAAACCACGTATTACGATCCGTTAATCGGTGCAGACATTGAATCGTTAATTCAAAAAAATACCTCTGTGATATTTTTAGAATCACCGGGTTCTATCACCATGGAAGTGCAAGACGTACCTGCCATTGCAAAAGTGGCTCATCAACATAATTGTATTGTCATGCTTGATAATACCTGGTCGGCAGGGGTAAATTTTCAGCCATTTGATTTTGGTGTTGATATTTCCATTCAAGCTGCAACTAAATATATTGTCGGCCATTCTGATGTCATGCTGGGTACCGCTATCGCTACAGAAGAACATTGGGAGCAACTGCGTGAAAACAGTTATTTAATGGGACAATGTACTTCTCCTGATGACTTATATTTGGCGATGCGCGGTATTCGTACTTTAGGTGTGAGATTAAAACAGCACCAAGACAATGCTTTAAAAGTAGCGAACTGGCTTGCTACTCGAGACGAAGTTGATGTGATATTGCATCCTGCGTTTGAAAGCTGTCCAGGCCATGAGGTTTTTAAACGTGATTTTACCGGCGGTAATGGTTTATTTTCTTTTGTATTAACACGGGGAAATCAAGCCTCGGTAAATGCACTGTTAGACGGTATGCATCATTTTAAAATGGGTTATTCATGGGGAGGATTTGAAAGTTTAATTCTCGCGAATACTAACGTTGGTAGACTCCGAACGGCTACCCAATGGCCTTACGAACAGCCTTTGATTCGTTTACATATAGGTTTAGAAAATGTTGATGACTTAATTGACGATCTCAGCCAAGGTTTTGCACGATTAAACGCGGTATTAGACGCATAATCTTAACTGCTCATCAATTCTACTGATTTACATACGTAAGGTGCTAAGTGGCACCTTCGTTCAACATTCTTTACTACTTTTATCTTAATTTTCTGCCAATTAATCCCGAAAAGGTTGCGCTTACCTTGTCATTGTGGGAAAAATGAAATCCTTCTTTGATAACAATAAATAGATCCTATGATAAAAAAATCAGTATTAGCCGTTGCTGTTTCATCCGCTTTGATGTTAACCGCGTGTAATGATAGTCAAGAAACTGCCAAAGAGAATTCTGCACAAAGTGCATCAAAAGTTGAAACGTCTGTTGCTGAAACAAACTTAGACGCTTCTGCACAAGCCAATAAATTATTCGACGAATTATATAAAGCTGGTGTGATGCGCAATCCTATGTTTCAAACTTATTTAGGCATAAAGGATGATTACGACAAGTGGAATGATATTTCAGAAGAAAACACGTTAAAAGAACTTGCCATCACTAAAAAGGATCTGGCAACAATTAAAGCCATAGATGTAAGCAAATTAGACGCACAAACTAAAATTAGTCATACCTTATATGTACAAAAACTAGAAAATAGCATTGCTGATCATAAATGGCGTTTTCATAGTTACCCTGTTAATCAAATGTTTGGTCTTCACTCTCAAATTCCTGCTTTTTTGATCAATCAACATTCAATTGCCAATGAAAAAGAAGCACAAGATTATATCTCACGGGTAAAAGGCACAAAAACGTTATTGAAACAATTAGTTGATAACTTAAAACTTCGTGAAGAGCGAGGCATTATTGCGCCTAAGTTTGTTTTTGAACATGTGATTCGTGATTCAAATAACATTATAACTGGTGCTCCCTTTGAAAATGGAGAAGCAAGCACCGTACTTGCTGACTTTACCCGTAAAGTGACTAAGCTAGAGATTGACGAAGAGAAAAAATCAGCCTTAATTAAAGCAGTAGAAACGGCTTTAACAACACATTTAAAGCCTGGATATGAAGATCTCATTACTTATTTAAATCACCTAGAATCAAAAGCTGATGATAGAGATGGTGCTTGGAAATTCCCTGAAGGCGAAGCGTTTTTCAACAACGCTCTAAAACGCACCACCACAACAGATTTAACCGCGAATGAAATTCATGAAATTGGTTTGAGTGAAGTCAGCCGTATTCATGATGAAATGCGTGTAATTAAAGATAAAGTTGGTTTTGAAGGTGATTTAAAAGCCTTTATGGAATTTATGCGTAGTGATAAACAGTTTTACTATGCAGGTGACGAAGCTGGCAAAGCACGTTATTTAAGTGAAGCTGTTGCGTTAATTGACGACATGAAAGGGCGTTTAGATAGCTTATTTTTAACTAAGCCGAAAGCTGAACTAAAAGTTAAAGCCGTTGAAGCGTTTAGAGAAAAGTCTGCGGGTAAAGCGTTTTATCAATCACCAGCGCCAGACGGATCTCGTCCGGGTATCTACTATGCTAATTTGTATGACATGGAAGCAATGCCTACCTATCAAATGGCAGCACTTGCTTATCACGAAGGAATTCCGGGCCATCATATGCAGATGGCAATAAAGCAAGAGCTAGAAGGCCTACCTATGTTTAGAAAATACGGTGGCTATACCGCTCATACAGAAGGTTGGGGTCTTTATAGTGAGATGATCCCGAAAGAAATTGGTTTATATCAAGACCCATACTCAGATTTTGGTCGTTTAGCGATGGAATTATGGCGTGCATGTCGATTAGTGGTAGATACGGGTATCCACACTAAAAAATGGACGCGTGAACAAGGTATTGAATATTATGTAAATAATACGCCTAACGCAAAATCAGATGCCGTTAAAATGGTTGAACGTCATGTAGTCATGCCATCGCAAGCAACTGCCTATAAAATTGGTATGCTTAAAATTGTTGAATTACGTGAAAAAGCAAAAACAGCATTAGGTGAAAAATTTGATATACGTGAATATCATGACATTATCTTGAAAAATGGTCCGGTACCGTTAAACGTACTTGAAGACTTTGTTGCTGAATATATTGCATCGAAAAGTTAAGTCATTTTAAAGCTTAAATCGTTAAAATTAATTATAGCCGTTCATATTGAACGGCTTTTTTATAAGTCTGATAACGGACTTCTGACACCATTAGCCCCTTGTTCAATCACATGCGTATAAATTTGAGTTGTTCTGACATCGGTATGACCTAATTGTTCTTGAACTGTTCTAATGTCTGCACCTCGTTGTAATAAATGAGTGGCAAATGAATGTCTGAAGGTATGACAGGTTACATGTTTATTAAACGACAGGGTATTGCTTGCTGTTTTAACGGCTTTTCGCACGCTAGTTTCGTTTATATGATGGCGTCTTAAAGCTTGAACTTCAGGATCTATACTGAGTCGTTTAGCAGGGAATAAATAATGCCAGCCCAACTCGAACGGCGCAGACGGATATTTTTTTGCTAATGCGAACGGTAAATAAACGCCTTGATAATGTTTATTACGCTTATCCGCTTCAAAATAAGACGTAGCATGCGCAATTTGTTGTTTTAACGCAGGAATTAATTCTTTTGCTAAAGTTACCCGACGGCTTTTATTTCCTTTGCTTTGCCATATATTGATACAAAAATACTTAAAATCGATATCTTGTATCCTTAATCGAGTAGCTTCCATAAGCCGTAGACCGCTTCCATACATGAGTTGACAAGGCAAAATATAATTCGCATTTATTTCAGCTAACAGCAACTTGACTTCAGTTGGTGTTAAAACAACAGGTAACTTATTGCTCAGTTTGCTTTTATTAAAGTTTAGCTCTAATGATAAAGGATTATTTAATATGTGAAGATAGAGAAAAACTAATGCATTTAACGCAATTCCTTGTGTTCTAGGTGCCAGATTTAGCGAATTTGTTAAATATGATAAATACTTTTCGACTTCAGTATTGTGACAAGTGGCAGGATGTTTTTTACCAATGAAAATTATATAGCCTTTTATCCAGTAAACGTATGTTTGGATTGTTCGTTTCGCGTATCTTTTTAAACGCATTTTATCTTCGATCATTTGTAAAAAAGGTGATGACATTTTCTAGCTTCCTTGCTGTGTTTTTATACAGTGTAGGTTTGATTCTCGTTTTTTACGAATATGAAGATAATTTAATGTGCTATATTGACAGTTAAAAATTAAATATATTCTAAAAAATAATCAGTTAGGTTATATTTATCTAAATTAAATTTATTTATAGTAGTAATGGAATTTCATGTAATAGATATGAATTATTCCTGCTATTAAACTGTTAGGTTACTACATTGATCGTCGATATTTTTATAGCATGGATTCCTTTTCTTTTATTAATCAGCTTCTGGGTTATCTCGGGAGTTTATTACAATAAGAAAATTAAGAATCACAAATCTAGAGTCGTAGTAGACAACACTCGACCAAAAAGTTGTTTAACTTTAATACGTGGAATTGAAACAACCAACTATTTAAGAAATTATAAAATATTCATAGATGGTCGAAAGTATGATGGAATCGAATCGGGAGAAACAAAGCATATTGAATTGTCGCCGGGTAGCCATACTCTTTTACTTAAAATAGATTGGTGTAAATCTAAAGAGTATCAATTTAATATTGAAGCTTTAGGTAATACTGAGCTAACGTGTGGTGCTAGCTATTTGGGGTGGAAGTGTGCATTCATGTGTTTCATAAAGCCATCTAATTGGTTATATGTAAAAGTAACCTAACAAGATAATAAATAAGGACAAAAAACAGTTGGCTGTTTTCGTTCCTCAACATTTTAGCCAACAATTTTTTGCCCATTATTAGGGCGTTATATACCGCAACTAATTCGACTAAAAATTTCTCAGGTTTTTGTGTTTTTAATTGAAACTTGTTAGTGAATTCTTCGGGTGTATTTTAGGTTTTTACATTGTAATGCTTCGGCAAGTTAATCTGTAAATTCTGTAATATTCGCATTTAGGTTTACGTTGCGGTGGGTAAAGGCTGGAAAAGTTATGTGAGTTGCTAGCCAT